>NZ_JALJVC010000008.1 GCF_022967985.1 Acinetobacter lwoffii
ACCTGCGTTCCGTTGAGGAAACCACCAATACAGAGGAATCGGGATTGTTTGGGCATTTTACGTCAACTTTCAATAATTTTTAATGTTTGAATTAAATAATATATTTAATAAATGTGTAATTTACAGAAGTTTTTTAATATATGACTATCTGAAAAATGATATTACTTTACATTCTTCATAAAACCACATTTGTACTACCAGCATATTATTAAAAGTGTCTTGATAAAATGCATATTGGAAAATCTCAGGATTATCGCCCTTTCTTTTAATATTCTTAAATTTATTAGAATAATAATCCTCCATTTGACTTTGTTGTTCTATCCAATTTTTATCAAGGATTGGTGAGAATAGAGGAGTTGAGTGTATTGACCCCTTATATTTCTTTCCAAATTCATAATAATAAAGTCCTAGAGCACAACATTTTAAAACTTCTTTTAATCTATCTCTATCTATTGTTAACTCTAAAGCCTCAAAAATATCTTCTGACTCTGGATCTTTTATTTTTACTGTTCTAGCTGTCGATAGTAATTTTTCTTTTAGTTTAGAAATTCGATCCTTTCTGGTCCAAGAACGCATTACCTTACTTTCAAAATTTAAAAGTCCATATTTACCCGTTTGAATCGTCATTGACAAAACATTAAACAGATATTCATCATCACCTGACTTCTTACAATTATGATCCACGCATGAAGGTACCTTGATTAGGGCTTTCCTTAAATCTAGGCTAATATCTTTTAAGTCCTTCTTTTCTGGAAATAAGCATTTTGGTGGCACGTGTTCTTTTGTTGTCGCCAAATTATCACACATATAGCAAGTCTGATTATTCATATAAAAAAATAAGGGCTGATTACTCAGCCCTTATCTTATACCGCTTATTGCTTAATTAACAAAGCAAATCATAGATTTGCTCTTGCGCTAGGGAAAAGCCTTTCGGCTTTTCTTAGTCCTAGCTCATTAAGTTAACTGAGCAGCAGCAATTTTCTTAGTATCAACGTCTTTAGCAGCGTTAGTATATTCGCTCATCTTGTCGAAGCTTAAGTATTGATAGATGTCAGCTGACATGCTGTCAATTTGAGCTGCATACTGTTGGTATTCTTCTGGAGAAGGTAATTTACCCAATACAGCAGCAACAGAAGCAAGTTCAGCAGAAGCCAGGTAAACGTTAGCACCTTGACCTAAACGGTTCGGGAAGTTACGCGTAGAAGTCGATACACAAGTCGTGTTCGGAGCTACACGTGCCTGGTTACCCATACACAATGAACAACCTGGCATTTCAGTACGCGCGCCAGCTTTACCATAAATGTTATAGAAACCTTCTTCCATCAACTGATGTTCGTCCATACGCGTAGGTGGAGCAATCCACAAACGAGTTGACAATGCACCACCTGGAACTTTCTCTAACAATTTACCAGTCGCACGGAAGTGACCGATGTTAGTCATACAAGAACCAACGAATACTTCGTCAATTTTCGCGCCTTGAACATCAGAAAGAAGTTTTGCATCATCTGGATCGTTCGGGCAGCAAAGAATAGGTTCTTTGATATCTGCAAGATCGATTTCATACACTTTGGTGTATTCAGCATCAGCATCTGCTTTGATCAGGCTTGGGTTAGCCAACCATTTTTCCATGTTCTCAACACGACGAGCCATAGTACGCGCATCGCCATAACCTTCAGAAATCATCCACTTCAACATAGTGATGTTTGAACGAAGGTATTCAGCAACTTTCTCTTCAGAAAGCGTGATAGAACAACCAGCAGCTGAACGTTCAGCAGAAGCATCAGAAAGTTCGAATGCTTGCTCAACAGTCAGGTCAGTTTCCATTTCTGTTAAGTCGATCTCAAGGATACGACCAGAGAAGATGTTTTTCTTACCTTTCTTCTCTACAGTTAAGTCACCTTCCTTAATTGCGTAGTAAGGAATTGCATGTACAAGGTCACGTAGCGTGATACCAGGCTGCATTTTACCCTTGAACTTCACAAGTACAGATTCAGGCATGTCAAGTGGCATAACACCAGTTGCTGCAGCGAACGCTACAAGACCAGAACCCGCCGGGAATGAAATACCGATTGGGAAACGAGTATGCGAGTCACCACCAGTACCAACAGTATCCGGAAGAAGCATACGGTTTAACCAAGAGTGAATAATACCGTCACCTGGGCGTAAAGACACACCACCACGGTTCATGATGAAATCAGGAAGCGAGTGTTGCATTTGAACGTCAACTGGTTTTGGATAAGCAGCTGTATGACAGAAAGATTGCATAACAAGGTCAGCAGAGAAACCTAGGCAAGCCAAGTCTTTCAATTCGTCACGAGTCATTGGACCTGTTGTATCTTGCGAACCAACAGTAGTCATCTTAGGTTCACAGTAAGTACCTGGAAGTACACCTTGACCTTCAGGAAGACCACAAGCGCGACCAACCATCTTCTGAGCTTGAGTGAAACCTTTACCAGTTGCAGCAGGCTGAACCGGAGTACGGAACATTGTAGATACTGGAAGACCTAAAGCTTCACGAGCCTTAGTCGTCAAACCACGACCTACGATCAGGTTAATACGACCACCAGCACGAACTTCGTCAAGAAGTACTGGAGTTTTAAGTTCAGCTTCAGCGATTTGTGCGCCGTCTTTGAACGCAGTTACTTTAGCAGCAGCGTGATCGATCTTAAGAACGATTTCGTCGCCCATGTTCATGTTGGCAACATCGATCTCGATCGGTAATGCACCCGCATCTTCCATGGTGTTGAAGAAAATCGGAGCGATTTTAGAACCTAGGCAGTAACCACCGTCTTTTTTGTTCGGGATGTGCGGGATGTCGTCACCGAAGAACCAAAGTACAGAGTTAGTTGCAGATTTACGAGATGAACCTGTACCAACAACGTCACCCACGTAAGCAACCTGGTTGCCTTTCGCGATCAGTTCTTTAATCTGGTTAAGTGGACCCACTTCACCAGGAACTTCTGGATTGATTCCGTCACGTACGTTTTTCAACATTGCATTTGCGTGCAATGGAATGTCTGGACGGCTCCAAGCGTCTTGTGCAGGTGACAAGTCGTCAGTGTTGGTTTCGCCAGTTACTTTGAAAACAGTCAGTTTGATTTCTTCAGGAACGTCTTTACGGCTAGTGAACCATTCAGCGTCAGCCCAAGACTGCATAACTGCTTGAGCATTTGCGTTACCAGCTTTTGCTTTATCAGCAACGTCATGGAATGCATCAAATACAAGAAGCGTTTTTTTCAATGCTTCAGCTGCAAGTTCAGCAAGCTCAGCATTGTCTAAAAGTTCAACTAAAGGTGCTACGTTATAACCACCAAGCATAGTACCTAGTAAGTAAACAGCACGTTCTTTAGAAACGAGTGGAGAGGTTGCTTCGCCTTTTGCCAATGCAGCTAAGAACGCAGCTTTTACATATGCAGCTTGGTCAACACCTGCTGGTACACGGTTTTCAAGCAAATCTACCAAGTATGCTTCTTCACCAGCTGGCGGGTTTTTTAGTAGTTCAACTAATGCAGCTGTTTGGGCATCGTCAAGTGGCTTCGGTGGGACTCCGAGTGCGGCACGTTCTTCAACGTGTTGGCGGTAAGCTTCTAGCACGGTGTTATTCCTCTTTTTTAAAAAATTACTTATGAATTCCTGCTTATTCCAAGCTTCATAAATAATATGGACTCCGAAATTTTACTAAATTTCCAGTTAAAAGTTAATGCAACTCAAGTGTTTCTTCGTGATGCTCGTTATTTTATAACTAAATGATGCTCTTAATGATTATTCCATAATCAGTTCTAGCTTACACCACACGAAACAAGCCCATGAATAGGCTCTTTTAACTGAATTTAATGCATAAAAAAGGCAACCCTGATGTTGCCTGATTTGACGTTAAAAAGATACTCCACCTTAGTGTACAGTGGTCGAGTTTAAATACTGCTGATATGAGTCTCGGCAGCCTTGGAATTTCACCACGCATTCATCTTCATAGGTGGTACTGTGATTATTGCTGGCAAAGGAAATATCAATCTGATAAAGCTTTTTATCTTGTTCTAGCATCTTCTTTAAAACGACTTTGTCACCAACGCTGAGTACATAGCGACTGCCGCCAATAATGACCACACCTTCTTCATCTTCCAGCAGTAGATCAGAATGATGCAAATATCTTACGACTTCCATATTGTGCTACTCCTTGGTTAATTGGAGTTAAATTCATTATTCAATATAAAGATAAGTATTTCTATATTTTAGATTTAAAAATTGTCACAAAGTGTACATTTTTTGCTTAGGCTATTTCTGTTTTTCAGTCTTTTGAAGATGTGTATATTTAAATACGTTTAATGGGAAATATGAGTTGAATGATTTTATGCAGATTTTAAAAACCGTTCCTTAGAACGGTTTGTAATCTGGTAACTCATCATGCGGTGTCGCAATACACTTTGCAGTAAATTCAGCGCGGACTTTTTCACGGGCTGCTTTTACATCAGCCTTAATCTCTTCGGCTGGAATTGCATAAACTTCATCAATAATATTCCGGATAAAACCTTTAGTGGTTTCGTCGTCGATCTTGTTAGCATGCTCGATTGCTTTTTCTTTCTCAATCGCATTCTGACGATCCAGCATAATGGTACGCGCCGCATTTCCGACACTTCGACAATAACCTTGCCACTGCTCTTCAGAGGTTAACGGTTTCTTCTCGGCACAACCGGCCAGCGCCAGCATAAACGATAAAGCCAATAACTTTTTCATGAATTTCTCCTTCCGAGGGGCAATATAAAAGATCGGGGAAGATTTGTCATTTCAAAATGCCAGTTGTATGGAATTAAAAAAAGCCCACTCATGGGCTTTTTTATTTTATGTGATTAACCGCATGAAGCTTGAATAATCTTTTTGCTTACAGGATCTACGGTGACAGTCACTCGTTCTTCACGATAATCCATAGTCACCGCTTGACCCGGTTCGACCATACGTACAATTTGTGCCTTGGTTTTCTGCTTGATTTGCGCTTCAGTCAAATTGGACTGACCGACCAATTCCGCTGCCTGATCAGCAATACATTTAGGTTGATTCATGTGCAGTAATTCCCACTCCTCGACCACCTGACCATTCTTTAAATGGCAATATCCGACCTGACCATTGCTTTCAGTACGAATTTCAAGCTTGCCACCCTGATTGACACAATAAGCGCTTGCAGGATTCGCTGAACCTATTTTAGGAGCTTCCGTCTTAGATTGCGGCGTGGTAGTACATGCGCTTAAAGCGACAGCCAGCAAACCGAACAGCATTGTTTTTTTCATGAGAGCCTATTCTTCTTTAATAATTCTTCACCAATTTAGCATATTTCCTTGTCCTCGCCAGACACAAGTCTGTGTACATTTTTAATTGTACTTTTTCATTAAAAAATGGAAATAAGACCTTTGGAAATTAAGGACTTCAACGCTATAACTTCTTTCAATGAACAAGAAAAACAGAAGAGAAGAACCTCTACAAAATACGAAAATTCCAGATGAACCGCCTAAACCAAGTGATTATGCATTTCAATAGAATTGCATTGTCATTACATAATTCAAATATGACTTCGCTTTTAGATTTGTGATCTGTGCCGGATTGATTTAATATTTGATTGAATTTTAAACTTTCTATTGGCATGACAGACGATCCTCAACTCTCCCTCAAGGAATATCTTGCTACAGTTCAGGAAGTGGTCAAACTCACTTTCGATACACCGGTATGGGTTAAAGCCGAGATTCGTAATCTAAGTATTAAAGCCGGCCATTATTATCTGGAGCTGGCAGAAAAAGAAGCCGACAGTGATCAGGTCATCGCCAGTTGCCGAGCGACTATCTGGAAATTCAGTGCCCAGAAAATTGTCACGCAGTTTGAACGTGAAAGCGGAATTGAACTGAGTCGTGATTTGAAAGTGCTGATTAAAGTCAAAGCTAATTTCGATCCGCAGTATGGTTTTTCTTTAAATATCGTTGAAATTGACTCAGGCTATACTCTGGGAGATATTGCCCGGCGTTATCAGCAGATTGTTGAGCGGTTGACGACTGAAGGACTGATTCAGCGCAATAGAAACTTGCCCAGCCCTTTTGACCTGAACCGGATTCTGGTGATTGCTCCCGAAAATGCAGCAGGCCTGGGAGATTTTAAAAAAGATGCCGATGCACTGCAGCGTGCGCAGGTGTGTGAGTTTATCTATCACAGTGCGACTTTTCAGGGAAATACCGCCCCGCAAAGTATTATGTACAGTCTGGCACAAGCGCTCAAACAATGGGCACAGACTTATAATACCGCACCGGATCTGATTGTGATTATACGAGGTGGTGGCGCAGTCAATGATCTGGCTTATTTGAATGACTATGATCTGGCTGCCCTGCTTTGTAAACGTTCGGTGCCGGTCTGGGTCGGCATCGGGCATGAAAAAGACCGTACCATTCTGGATGAGATTGCGCATCACTCCTTTGATACCCCGAGTAAAGTCATTGCTGGAATCCGCAATCATATCTTTGAACTAACCCAGGATGTCCTGAATTATCTACAGCGGATTCAGCGTTTATCTCAGCAACAGATTCAGGCTTATCAAAATCAGAATGATCAATTTTTGAAACTGATTCAAAGTCTGGCCAATAACCAGATTATGGATGCGCTGCAACGTCTGCAACAGATCAAGGCCAATACTGCCAGTCTGGCCCAACAGCATACCCTGCTCATCAATCAACAGCTCGATGCCCTGATGCGGGAAACGCTACTACAAAATCCTAAACATGTTTTATCCAAGGGTTATGCCATCGTGCGCCAGCAAGAACATGTGGTTGCATCTATTCAACAGATTCAGCCCAATGATCTGGTTGAAGTCGAATTGCATGACGGCATTTTTTCAGCACAACTTATACAGGTATTTCCTCATGAATCATGATACTTTGAGCTTCCAACAAGGCTATGACATCTTGAAAAAGAATGCGGAACTGCTCGAATCTCAGCAAGAACCGGATATTGATAACTTGATGAAAATCGTGGAAGAATCCATGACTGCTTATAAAGCTTGCAAGGCACGGGTTGAGGCGGTTCAAACTGCGTTAAATGAGACGTTTAAAGATTAATTGCACCCCATTTTAAATATTTTCTTAGGCTATTCTGCTAGATTGAATTGACATAAAAGCTCTCATGAATGAGGGCTTTTTTATTAAGTGAAAAAAATCATTTCAATGACTATTTAAATTTTCTAGATGGGGATTTTGATCAATCCGCTCAATTCTAAATGGGAAATATTGTATTTTCATTCTCATCCCCCAGACGATAAAAAAGCCCAATATTAAATTGGGCTTTTTATTACTCTTCAATTTCTATCGGATCACCGTCTTCAGGGCGAATATGACGCGTCCCATCATCCGCAGGATCAACACTAGAACCATCTTTGGTAATAGCATTGTACATTTCATCCTCTTTCTTATCATCGATAAATTCTTCATCTTCGAAATCTTGAGGCTCACTATCGTCGTCAAAGTTCAAAGGCTTTTCTTCATTTATCATGGCGATCCATCACTTATTTAACCAATAAAATATCATGCTCAAATATTTGAAAGATTCATTCAAGAGTCAACGATGATCATTTGTGTAACTGAATAAACACAATAGTCATTGGAACATTACTTTTCTATCGACAAAAAAATGCCTCCTTAGGGAAGGAGGCTGAAATTGGAAAGAAACTACAGCGATAGAATCTATTCATGCATTATATATAAACTTATAATTTATACATTAGCATAATATTACATTAATTTTTCAATTAAAAAGCCCGCTTACTCTTTCAAATAAGCGGGCTAGTGCTGTAGTCATTTTCTTCGTATTATTTGCGTCTTCTTGTTTTCGCAAAATGACTATAGCACTGTGAATTTATCAATAAAGTATAGGGAGTATTAATAAACTGTTTTCTTACATTTGCTTTAAGTTACTTTTCGTTCAATAAGCTATACATATTAAAAAAGCCCATCTTTCGATAGGTCTTCCCCTTTTCACTTTTGCGCTGATTCAGGTATGTTGTCAAAGTGAGTAACGACTAGAGAATAAGCAAGCTATTGATAAAAATATATAAATAGACCATTAGTATAAAAAAAACTATGCTTGTTAAATTGATTGACGATTTTAACCTTCAACGACACCTTATAGCTGACTTAATTTGCTAGACATATAAGTTAAAAATAACGTCTTATCCTGAAAATCAGGCATTTCAAACACCCAAAAAATGTAATTTTTAGATCTCAATTTAAGTTTTACATTCACGGCCTTTACTTGAATTATTACATCCTCATGCTGCATTTCTGCGAATAATTCTAAAATCAGCGCAAAGAATCTCAGTTTGTTGACTGTGTTGTATTTTGTTGGTTTATATATTCTCAAGGCTTCAGAATATATAAGCTCGCACCATTCATTTCCATCTTCATCACCCATTAGCTCTCATTTAATTATTTAAAATAGATCACGAAGTAGGTTTATAACATGGTGGCTATAATTAAACTGCTTTTAATCTAAATATTAAAATTATAAATTTTTAGAAAATAAAAAAGCCCATCATCCGATGAGCCTTTTTGGGAAATATATCGTGAAGACTAAGCTGCAAATTCTTGCAGTACAAATCGTTTTACACTTTCATCAAAGTCAGGTTTTGAAAGAGCAAGCTTGCCATTTTTCATAGTTTTATAACAATAACTCGCTGCTACTCCCATACCAACCAAAGTCAACAACTTCATTGCTCACCTCTTTACTGGGAAGATTTGAATACAAAGTTATCATTCAAATTTGTAGTTTTCCAACTCAGTTTCGATTGTTTTCTGTACTACATGTTAATGAATGTATGAATAATAAATGAAAACCTGCCGGATGATGTGTTTGCTTAAAGTCTTTCAACTAGTGGTTAATTTGCGTATCTATCCAGTTAAGGAAATTTTCCTTATTACTGAATTCTGGCATAGACCCTAAATTTATAGACTCTTTAGCACCAAATTTTCCAGCGACATTATTCGGTGCTTGAACTCTAAAATCCAGAGGATCACTTTCATGTAGAGTTCGAAAATATTCTACCGCTTTATCAAATTCACTTTTATCCTTAAAACCTGGTCGTTCCTTTAAAAAGTCATAAACTTGTTCTAGAGCTGGTAGATAATTATTTTTAGGCATTCTGTTTTCTCTAAAATGATGAGTTTTATGATGAAGACCTATTTTGAATGAATAATGATAAGAATATTCCCTTATTTCTTAGAGTTTATGTAAATCATGATGATTTGAGAGTTAAATCCAAATTCTGAAGTAACCTGATAAAAAATGAGCGTAAACATACACTCATTTTTACTACATTTTCTAATGCATGCTTAACTGGCTGGCATTGTTCTAAAATAAAGTCTGTTTAATTGAACAAAGTGCAAATATCGGCTGCTCTATCAGCAAAGATTAGATGCGCTTTAAATGCGCCAGTTTAAGGTTCAAGCCTAATTAACGCTATGAATATCAATTTCATCATTGGTGGTCAATACAACAGAAGCCAAAATTGGAATGCCCAAAATGAAAGGTACAGCGAAAATCCATAGAACTACGGTTACATCCGATTTAAAGAAAAATTGAATGGCTAATGCAGTCAAAATGAGTACAGAAAATAAAATCGCAGCAAAACGGATGATAAATTTAGTTGACATGCGAAGATGCTCTTATGCGTGAAATCGTATTTTCAATATACACCTATTTTTATTATGGGTTTATTGATTTTCAGTCTGTTATTGCATGTTTTAATTGATTTTCTATATGTGATAGCTGACTTATGCGACGAGCAGCTTTCTTCAGCATAAAAGCTAACCCTAAATTCTTTCTCTACTCGCGATTTATTGTCGTATATGTATAGAGATTGGATTCAGACATCAACGCTTCTGCTGACTAATATATCAATCTATTTTATAGCTAATAAAATCTTTGTCCTGTCTCATATTAAAAAAGCCCTAAAATTAGGGCTTTTTTAATGGGATCAGAATCGCCAGTTATAGAACAAGTCAATCGCACGCTCTAAAGACTGACTCGCTTCCAGATACAAGCGCTGATTTACCTGATAGCGTAAAGTGAGCTTATTCACCGGTGTAAATACCCCGACTCCATAACGGAGATATAAATCAGGCGTAATATAACCAGTCACAGAAACCTGGGTATCATCTCCTGTGCCTTGGGCATCCAGAGCTAGACCAGTTAAGCCAAAACTGCGCCCGATCTGGTTGGTCAGTGCGCGGGTGCCACCCAAGCCCAGACTGATCCCCGCAGCAGCGATCGTATTATTTACATCAGATCTAAATCCTTCAGCCTGGCTTAAACCAGACACACCTTCATTGACACGACCGGTAATCAAGGCATTCAAGGCTTCCTGTTCTGACAAGCCCGCATCATTATAAATCTGAATACTTGGACTCGATGCAGTCCCTGTTACGCGCACTCCAACTGTACTACCCTGAACCGATTTATTGGCATCAATGTCCAGTGTCGGATTGGTAAGTTCACCATTAAAACGCGCGATAGCACGATTCAGGTCCAGACTTTGGCCATAGGCTTCGATTTTCACGCGCTGTGATACCCCGATTGCACCATTGGCACGCATTGCGGTTTCCAGACCACGCTGTGATAAATTCACCCGACCCAAGAGCGGAATACGACTGTCAAAGCCCTGGAAGATCACCTGATTCCCTAAAGAAACAGCGACATCTGCCCGGATATCCCAAGGACGTGCAGACTTCAGGATCGCTAGTTGATCATCACCTTCACGCACGACCCGTACATCTGAAGATAAACCGACTACAGGTTCTGAGGCTTCAGGCATTGAAATCAATGCCCGCGGTACATCGACTGTACCACTCAGACTCAGTTTTTTATTAAATGGATACATGTCCAGGGTCAAATCAGGTGTCACCACAGCGGTAATTAATGGGGCCCGACGAATCAACAAATTATCACCTTGCAGTTTTAACTGCACTCGCGGATCACCTTTCCAGTCGACCGATCCGGTTAATTTACCCACACCACGACCACTGTTAAATGCGCCATTAATGCTGGCAGAATTCTGACGTATGGATGAATACAGTTGTACATTGGTCAGATTCACCGGCAAGGAGATCATGCTAATCGAAGCATCTTTGACCCGAACCTCACCTTCAAGCAAAGGATCCGTTAAAGTTCCACTAATTTTTCCGGCATAAGATAAAATCCCGTCCAGATTACGGATGTCCTGAATAAATGGCTTAAAGACCTTGAGCTGTACCTGGTTAAAGGCTATTTCACCACGCATCGGTTTACTGTCACGATATGGATCAATGATGACATTGGCATAGCCGGTTCCGATATCTGGTGTTTTGACATCCAGACGAAGCTGCAAGCCATCTGCCACACTTTTTGCGACCAACCCGACTTCATCATATTTGAGTGTAGAGCCCAAATAATCTGGATCTTCGGAAGATAAGCCCACCACACCAGTACGCGTCACCAGACGTGCATCGATTTTAGGTTTAGCGCCTTGCGCCCAGGCAGCCTTGGCATAACCATTGACTTTCCCTGTTAACGCCAATCCATCAGGCAGGAATGCACTGAAGTCTTCCAGATCAAGGTTTTGGGTAACAAAAGAGGCACTGCCACGGGTTTTATTAACCCGAATCGGCTGATCAAAACACAACTGGCTTTGCTGACTCATCCAGCAATGAGCACCAACAAACAGATCCGATTGAGCACTGTTATAAATCACTGCTGCATTTTGACGCTGCACCAGACGAGCACGTAAAGAGTCGAAATCACCTTTTTGAATCTGACCCAGCCAGTTATTTTGGGCATTAAAGCCACCGGCGAGCTGCACAAAGAATTTTGACAGGCGGTTTTCTGCCTGCACTTTGAGAATGTGCGCAGCACGGGTACCGGCCAGTGATATCTCACCGCGTACAATCTCGCGTGAACCGCTACGCAGGCGATCCATTGTCGCGGTCAATAAGGTTGGTGTGCTTTGCGATGTTGGCAACTGTCCGCGAACACGAACTTTCTGCACGCTAAACAGGTTTTTAAAAGCAAAATTATCGATAGATAGATTAGCTGAAGCCTGCAATCGTGGCTGCGCCTGCATATTGATATAGCCCTGCGCACGACCTCTTAAGCCCGGATACAATTCAAACAGGGCCGGCGCATTCACTTTTAGTTGGAGGTTTTGTGCATTACCGGTCGCCTGAATCTGGTTGCTGGCATAAGACAGGAACAAGTTATTGGCTTCAAACTGCTGTGGTACAAAACCACGCTGGTTTGAATTAATGATGACCGATAAATTACCCTTGCCACGTACCGGTTTGTTATTCAGCATACCGGCCAGATTCAAGCGTTGAATCTGAATGCGTTTTAAGGCATCTGACCACACCCCTTGAGTTTGCACATTGCCTGACAATTCACCTTTCAGTTTGGCATTAAAATATTGCGGCTTAAAGCGGATTAAGGATGCGTTGATATCCCAGCCAATGCCATTCGCCAGATTGACCAGACCGTTGGCATTAATCTTGCCAGCCACACCATCATGACGAAATTCATTTATCTTCAACATTTCTGGTGTGCCTGAAACGCGCAGTTTCAGCATACCCTGACTGGCTTTAAGCTGGCTGGCATTTAAAGCACCATCATAATTGACCGCATAACCTTTAAAACCACCACCCGCTTTTTCATTATGGAATAACAAGGCAATGGTGCTGTTTCCGGTCAAACGTACGGTTTCATTTTGCTCCGCTAGTCGTCCGGTCAGGTCGACACTATTCAGTTTAATAATCTGCTGATTCGGTTGCGCATAACCATTGGCTTTAACCTGGCCATTCAAACGATCTACCGGTGAAGCTGCGGCAATACTTTGAGTATTCAAATTTTTGGCATTTAATACCGCGGTCCATTTTAACTGACGTTTTTCCTGTGGCAGTTCAATCCGTGCATTGCCGCTTAAGCTGCCTGCTGCATTGGCGCTGTAATTAAAGCTTGGGACATTCAGGATATTCTTGTTCAGATTGAGCTTGGCTTGGTACATGCCTGCAGGTAGAAGTCCTTCTTCATGCTGCTCGACTTTAGTGGCCACATTAATATTCTGCTGCCCTTCGACCAATGCCAATTTGACATCGCCAGACTGACTGCTGAGCCAGCCCACATAAGGTACGGCGCGATCAATATTTTTCCAGGCAACATCCAGCAGCATCGGTTGTACTTTATTGCCTTTGACCGGATTTTGATCCAGCTTCAGATTCCAGCTTTCATAACGGTCGAAATCAACTAATCCGGTAAGGTGCAGGCCATTTTCCAGGTTACCCGCAGAAGCAATATTCGCATCCAGACTTGGCGGCAAGAAATCTTGTACGACTTGCGGAATACGCTCATGTTTAGGATCAATCCCATTTAAGCGTCCAGCCAGATCCCAGCTGACCCGGTCTTTCCAGCCCACTGTCCCAGCAAGGCTAACTGCACCTTTCATCAACTGACCATTCAGATCGGTAATATTCAGCTGATTGACCAGATCGGTATACATCACCGCACTATACTGACCTTGCGGAATATTTTCCCCAATCAGGTCAGTCTGGACGTTCAGGTTCAGACGCTTGATATCGCCATTAAACTCGGCAATACCGTCTTTGGTAAACAGTTTCTGTTCGGCCAGAATAGGCCAGTGATAATCCTTGAACTTCAACTCGCCGCGCATCGGTACCTGAGGACGCATCGGATGCACGATAACCCAACCCGTTAATAAATCAGGTGTATTGGTCGCTACGCCAGCCTGAATCGTGTCCAGTGTTCCGCGTGCCCGCACCTGAATATCATGAATATTCAGGCTGTCTCTTAAGGAAGGCAGATTAACGATGCCCGTGGCATCTAGAGGATATTTGCCTTCAAACTGCATTTTACCCGTGGCTTCACGTACCGACAGATAGCCCATATCCATACGGGAATCTTCAAAATTTAATTCGGTGCCGGACCAGAGTGCCTCATTTAATTCAATATTATAGAAATCGACTGCATTGGTCTGGGTTTTAATCACCAGATGATCCAGCAGTAAATGATCAACGCGCAAAATAAAAGGCAAACGGATGGCATTAAACTTGAATGGTTCGCCCGTTGAAGGTCGCTTGTTAATAATTTGCAGATTGAGGACATCGGCTTCAGTCAGATGAATTTCTTTTTTGACAATCGCGCGCCAACCCAGTTTTACATCAGCACGATCAATTTTGACATCGACCGGTTTCAGGCTGACCAGCACATTTTTAAGAATAATTCCACGCCATAAATTTCCGCCTTCATATTCATAATGAATAATTTGCTGGCGTTGTAATACCTGATCCAGCAGGAACTTACTGCCCTGATTGGTCGAAAACAGCAGCGCCAGCACAGAGAGCAGGAAAATGAGTGAGAAAAGTACCGACAACAGGATACTTCTCAATATACGGCGCTTTTTCGGCACAACGCTATCTTGTGGTTGTTGTTCTGGCTGTGGTTGGTTCTCGACCATGATGTACCCAAATAACTATTTTTAAAAAATGATGTTTTATAACTGCGAACCAATAAAGAAATGCAGACGAATTGGGTGATTGTCATCAGACAATCCAGTCGCCACATCGATACGAATCGGTCCAATCGGTGAGGCCCAACGTACACCCACACCCGCACCATATTCGGTCGGATTACTGAACTCTTTATTATAAGCATTTCCGGCATCTGCAAAAACCGCAGCACGCCAGCCTTCCCTAAACTGATAGTTATACTCTAAGGAAGCAACCCCTAAGGCCTGACCCCCGACTTTAAAGCCTTCAATTTCCGGAGAAAGACTCTTGTAATCAAAACCACGAATGCTTTGGTCACCACCGGTGAAATATCTCAGGTTATACGGCACTTTGGCAAAATCCTCAGTGAAGATATAACCGGCATCAGCACGTCCAACAAACTGATGGTCTGCATTTTCACCCAATGAATAGATAAAACGCCAGCCTGCATTTACAATGGCCATATCTGCATCAGACAATAACGCCTCACTACCCAGCTCGACTTTGTAGGTCTGCTTGAAACCCTTGGTCGGATTGACCCGACGATCGGTATCGGTACGTGAAACTTCATAACCGACCAGTAACGACTGCTGTTCATCTTCGGTATTAAAGCGAAACGCTTCCGGAATCTGGTTAAAATCAACAGAACCATTCTGCTTCAAGCGATCCAGACGGTAACGCGCTCCAAAAGTACGCTGCCAGTTACCCAGCGGGTTTTTAATAATCCGGTCTGCCCCTAAGACTGCCGATTCAATTAACAGACCTTCGCCCTGTGCGACACCTTCACGTTCTTCACGCTCATAACCACCCACAATACTGACATAGTCATTCAGCGGATGGTGATAGGGAATATTATAACGTCCATCAATCGACTGACGGATGCCAGATAACTCCATGTTGGCATCAAACGAATGTCCGCGCTTGTTCACAATGGCACGACGATATTGACCACGTAAGCGGATATCGGTATCTGTGCCATAACCCAAACCCACTTCAGCACTATTTAAACGGTCTGCATTTAAAGTCACAATCACTGGAATCTTTTTCTCTTCCCGTGCCTGTACTTTTAAACGGTCCTGTTCATTCTCTTTGGTTTGCTGCTCAACCCGTAAAGTTCTTAAATTTGCGCTTTCCTGATCGCGGCTACCGGCAAACTGGTCTTCATCTACGACATTCTGGGTCACTTCCTGAGAAGAGGATACCGAGCGAGCTGGTTGCATAGTAGCAGCCTGATCTTCAGTCCGTTTCTGTTCTTCAATCAGGCTTTGAATATCGGGTGCCAGTTCCAGCTCTTTATCAAGCGGATCAGGGCGAATCGCATCCACCAGAGTATAGTTAAAATAACGTGAGTTGGTCAGGTTATTGGCCAAGCCATTCACCCGCCAGAAGGTATAATCTGCACCATCTGTCCAGGTGACCAGACTTTCCAGTACGTCTCGATCCAGCGGAAATTCCTTTTCAGGATCGCTCATTCTGAACTCGACATTGCCCAGCTTGTAACGTTCGCCGGTTTCAAAACGCAGGTTCACATCGGCGGTATTTTGTGGCTGGGCAATCTTTACATCATGCAGACGCCAGAATGAATCAAAATAACCATTGTTATTGGCTGCAGTAGTAATCCGTGTTTTGGTTTTTTCATAATTGCCATGATTGAAAATATCGCCTTCTTCCTGTTCAGGCAAAAGACTGATGACCTGGAATTGTGGCTGTTCGGCGCCCTCTCCAGTAAATTCAATATTTTGACTGCTAATCAGGACAGGTTCATTCGGGGTCACAAAAACCCGAACCCGACTGTCAGAGAGTTTTTCAAATCTGAACTGAGCATTATAATAGCCCACTGCTTGCGCTGCCTGTCTGGACAAGGTGCGTAATTGCGGCAAAGCCGAATTAAAGTCGCCAAAAGACTCTTGGGTAAAACTGGATAATTTGGCTTTGACATTATTTCTTAAATTCAGATGGCCTTCAGGCACATCTTTACGATTCAGCATACCGTTACTTTGCGCCACACCTTGCCCATTTATGATCACCACATCTGCACTAATGCGGGGAACTCTTGCGGTCATGATCTGACGTGGAGGACGGATTTTATAAAATAGCCGTTTGAACAGATTCGGACGTTTATCATCCTCAGCGACAAGCTGACCTGGCACTTCTGGCAAGGTCAATCCGGCTTCATTATTTTGTACAATAATCTGGCTGTCAGCCTGAATCGATTGCATCAACTGATCGACATTCACCGGCGCCTGATTGATTTCCAGCAGTTCTTGCTGGCTGATATCGGCCACCACCGTTTCGCTGGTCTGAGTATTGCGATAGTTTTGTGCTTCCTGTTTGGCTTGCTCGGCTACCTGGTAAATTTCATTCGCCATGTTCTGATCAATAGTCTGTACTGGCAGATCTTCCAGATCATCAAACTCGATCGGCGTAAATTCACCCAGACCAGATCCTGCATTTTGCTGTTGTTCCAGCATCAACATGCTGTCCACTGGAACTTCAGGCTCCAAGGCTTCTTCGATTTTTTCTTCCGCTTCCGTTTCGGACGTGGCCACTCCCTGACGAATCGCTTCTTTGGATAGCTCGTCCACCATTTCTGCCTGAGAAATGGCCACAGGTGTTTCTGGCTGTTGGGTTTGTGCCATGCTCTGATGGGATAACATCATAAAAAAGATGCTCATACACAGCTGCATACCACTATGCTGTGGTATGAGAGGCCCCATACTGCGATTTAGCATCGTTTTTTTAAAATTTTTCTTTGCAGGCATAGCAAACTCTAAACGAATACATTCTTTAATTGATTATTTGACCGAAAAATATAAGCTAAGGAGCTTAATTAATTGGTTTTTACCTTTACATGGCTGAAAGTATCTTACATGATTTTTCTCAATGTTTACGCATAACTGACATTTCTTAATAAAACTTAATGTAGCACGGCCTATATGAACAAAAATGAACATTTGTTAGCTTCTCGGCGCTTTTTACCGATGTTTCTGACGCAGTTTTTTGGTGCATTAAACGATAATGTATTTAAACAGGCGTTACTGCTGGTCATTACTTATGGCTGGATTCAACAGCAATCGGCCAGCATCAGCACTTTAAATAATCTGGCGGCTTTACTGTTTATCTTGCCCTATTTTATTTTTTCAGCCACGGCCGGTCAGATTGCCGACAAATACGAACGTTCACAGCTGATTCGCTATCTCAAGCTTCTGGAAATTGCCATTATGTTGCTGGGAACTGTCGGTTTCCTCATGGGCAATTTATGGATTCTGTTATTTGCCCTGTTCCTGATGGGCACCCATTCCACTTTCTTTGGCCCGATCAAATATGCGATTTTACCTGAAGTCCTGAAACCGAATGAACTGATGTCCGGCAATGCCCTGTTTCAGTCCGGAACTTCTCTGGCAATCCTATTCGGTATGATTCTGGGCGGTGCAGTCATTGCAGCTTCCGCCGGCAACCTGATCTGGATCAGTTTAACCGTCATCAGCATCGCCTTGATTGGTTATATATCCAGTCGCTATATCCTGAAACAAAGTATTCCCGCGCCTGAGCTGCAAGTTGACTGGAATTTCTTCCGCACCAGCTTGCAGACCTTGAAATATGCCAAAAGCTTACCTCTGATTTTTACCATTTTACTGGGCAACTCATGGTACTGGTTTTATGGTGCAACCTATCTGACCCAGATTCCTCAGCTGACATTACAAAATCTGCATGCATCTGAAAATGTCGCCAGTCTGCTCTTAACCTTTTTTTCTGTCGGAATTGGTCTGGGTTCATACTTATGCCGTAAAATTGGTGGCAGCCAGGTCAATATCAAGATGGTGCCTTTTGGCGCGATCGGTCTGGTGATCTTTGCCCTGTATCTGGCCGCGAGTCTGGCCTTTGTTCCGGAGCGTACAGGTGCATTAATCGGCTTGGCAGATGTCTTTCAGCAAGGCTGGAGCTATTATCATGTGATGCTGGCCGTCACCTTGCTCGGAATAAGTGGTGGTTTTTATATTGTTCCGCTCTATGCCATGATGCAGGCGCATTCGCCTCGCTCACATCGTGCGCGGGTGGTTGCAGCAAATAACATTTTGAATGCCGTTTTCATGGTATCTTCTGCTATATTCTCGATTATTATTTTAAGTGTTTTAGAGCTTGATCTTAAAATACTTTTTTGTATTACCGCAGTATTGAGTGGCCTGTTTACCTTATGGCTGCTTTTCCGACTCAAACCTATGATCAAAACTGCGAAAGCACCCTTGGAGGATTAATTCATGCGTCAATATACAGGTGTCGATAAGCTGATTCATTCTTTTGATCAGGCATTACGCAGTCTCGTCCCGGGCACGACATCGGCACGACGTGAAAATCCGGCCCAACCGGTAGAAACACAATTAACGGTCAGTGATGCACGTCATGTAGCAGGTTTAATGCGGGTCAATCATAGTGGTGAGGTTTGCGCACAGGCACTGTACCATGGTCAGGCGATGACGGCTAAACTCCCGAATGTACGTCGTGAAATGGAACAGGCAGCGATTGAAGAACAGGATCATCTGGCCTGGTGTGAAGACCGCTTAAAAGAACTGGATAGCCATACCAGCCTACTCAATCCGGTCTGGTACGGTCTTTCCTTTGGTATGGGCGCGATTGCCGGAATCGCAGGTGACAAATACAGCTTGGGTTTTGTGGCTGAAACAGAACGTCAGGTCAGCATGCATTTACAGCATCATATTAGCCAGTTGCCACCGCAGGATGAACGTTCTCGTCGTATTCTAGAACAGATGAATGAAGATGAACTGCATCATCGGGATACAGCGTTAAATGCTGGCGGTGTAGATCTACCCGTTCCAGTTAAGATCGCCATGACAGGCATTTCCAAGTTGATGACCAAAACCAGTTATTTTATTTAAATAAGACGGTTTTAGTTTGAGCCCACTCATTTGTGGGCTTTTTAATATGGGTCAAATCTTGAGCGAGATAATAACAACTCAAGGCATATGGCGATCTTATTACTTATAAGCTCTATAAAATAATAGAGATTCCCCCACAGCATCCTTTAATCTTTTTTGCTCATTTCAGAAAGCAGGTCCAGCTGGATTTCCTGAATTTGCGCCAGCCGTTCCCATTGATGTAGCAGCAGATGATCTAATTTTTCATGCAAGTATTGGATTTCCAGCTCGGCTTTTAAATTGATCTGATAATCATTTTGCGAACGTAAGCGGTCTTTTGCTTCCTGTCTGTTCTGGCTCATCATAATAATAGGTGCCTGAATCGCCGCAAGACAGGATAGGATTAAATTCAACAGAATAAAAGGATAAGGATCAGCAGGTCGTGTCACCATCACCACAGTATTTATCGTAATCCACAGGCCCAAGAAGATTGCAAAACAAATCAAAAAGGTCCAGCTTCCACCAAAAGTTGCAATTTTATCGGCGAGCCTTTCTCCCAAGGTCCACTTTTGCTCTAAGGTCGTTTCCACATTTTTGGTAATCAGTTCATGCTGATGCATGCTATCAATCACTTCAAACTCAAGATCAGTCACTTCACCCTTTTCCGAACTTAATAATGAATGTACATACTGTATACGGTACTGGGTTAAATCTGCCTGGCAAATATAATCTTGCGGTGTCCAGCCTGGAATATCTTTGGCAATCTCTTCGGTAATGACTTGTCTGACTGTTCCCATCGGGGTGAGATTTTTCAGAAGAAAGTGCTTGCCGCATACCAAGCATTTATGGCTTTCATGTTTTTCTTTCATGATAATTCTCTTTTTAAACCAACTCACTCAGCTATTATTTTGTTCGATATGTTTGATTTGCTTTAGTCATTTTTACCATTCGTAAATCAATTATGTATCAAGTGCGTCTGATTTCTTGAACTTATGAATCTCACTTCGATTTTATCTTGGATTGATAAAATGCTCAGCCAAGCGCACGATGAGCTGATCATTCAAGATAATTTTCAGATCGATTCAATCCTACTATCTATACATGACTTAAATTTAATATAATCATGATGATAATAAAAAAGGGGCTTCATTGTGCGCCATTCATACCATCTTGAAAAACATTATATCGAACGCGCGGGCTGGCTTCGTGCAGCTGTACTGGGGGCAAATGACGGGATTATTTCGGTCACCAGTCTGGTGGTGGGTATTGCAGCCAGTGGAGCATCCACAGAAATTTTATTGGTGACCTGTGTTGCCGGATTGATTTCTGGAGCCGCATCAATGGCGGCCGGTGAATATATTTCGGTTAAATCCCAGCAAGATATTGAAACCAATGATCTACTCATGGAAGAGCGCGAACTCCAGCGCCATCCCACCCATGAGTTAAATGAGCTCAAAACGATTTATATACAGCGTGGGTTGGAACCTGCTTTGGCACAACAGGTCGCTGAACAGCTGACCAACCATAATGCCTTGGATGCCCATGCTCGAGACGAAATTGGTATTTCAGCACATACCTCTGCCCAACCTTTTCTCGCTGCATTTTCTTCCGCCATGGCCTTTACGGTAGGTTCATTATTCCCTTTAATTTCAATCATGATTTTACCGGAACACTATCTGGATAAAGGCGTCATGCTGATTGGCGTTTTAAGTTTGGGGATGATGGGTGCACTGGCAAGCTATGCCGGTGGAGTAAGTGTCTGGAGAGGTGCTGTTCGGGTGATGCTCTGGGGAATTATCGCCATGTTATTCAGTGCATGGATCGGATCATTATTTAATGTGTCTGTTGCCTAAATATGTGTTTATTTTTTAGCTAGACAAAGAATAGGATTGAGCGGCTCTTGTATTAACATCACTGAAAAATGTTTTTTCAAAAACTAGCCGCTCTAACAAAACTTGAGTTTAATTAATATATGTTCGGTTTTAATTTAGATATTTAAAACCTAAGATCTATGCATGAGAGGTATTGTTATGGAAACTACGATCATTCTTGCCATCTTGGCGATCATTATCATATTGCTGATCATTTTTTATAACAAGAAAAAGTGAAAGAGCGATGAGGCATTTTTACTGCTTTGAGGGTTTTTACTGATCTTAAAATAAATTCCAGAGCTTTAAATCAATCAAATATTAATTTCCCGTCGGAAAACCATGAAATCCCCATTGGATCACATAAAGAATCCCAAGGATTAAAATCACCGAAACCAAGATTTCTAATATTTTCATTTTTAAATGAGCTCTATACTTAAGCACCTCATCTTATCTGAATTTTTCTTTTCATCTAAAACAAAAAATTGAATCATAAAAAAAGCCTGATCTTGTTTGATCAGGTTGGTTAATCATTCTTACTGGATAAAATTTATGAGCAAAAAATTAGGTGATTTGATTTAAATCAGCTGTTCAACTGTTGGGAAGCTATGTGATCCATGTTCGAACATGGCATCATGCCAGATATCAAACATGGGCACTTTCACATCCAAAGCCAAAGGCAATTTTTTTTCATTAAACTGCATATGTTGAAGATCGGATCCCCAGGCAATCAAATCAACATCCAAAGTAATCTGATGGGATGGACGTACTCGCCCTAATGCCTGTTCCAGCTGTTTGAGCAGCTCAATCAGGTCTTCACTAGACACCGAACTTCGCAATAAACACGCTGCATTCCAGTAATCTGCGCCGATGCCATCACGGCAAGGAATCATATAAATGGGAGAAAACTGGACTTCTCCCCATTCGGAAATACGTTGCTGTGCAGCTTGAAAATGTTGCTGAGGATGACAATTACTCGCTAATGCTAGGGCGAAAATCGTTTCGGTGGCGTTCAAGACGTATCCCTACAGAATTGGCTTGCGCGATAATGGCAGGCTTACGGATCGTAATATTAATCGATTCAATTGCTGTAAAGGTAGTAAAAAGTGCATTCAGCACTAACTTTGCTGCATGTTCAATCAATTCAGGCTTGGCGTCTTGAATGACTTTGCTGGAAATCTCACAAATTTCTGCATAATTCAGCGTATCTGCAAGTGCATCTGAGTTTGATGCCTGTTCTAAATCGGTTTGAATGGTCAAATCCAGCATTAGAGGCTGAATAATTTGACGCTCCCAGTTAAAGCAGCCCACGACTGTCTCAACCTTTAAACCTTCAATAATAATGGCGTCCATTGGATTGCTCGAGAATATGATATTTACAACTAATCTCCCTAAATCCCTCTTTTATAAAGAGGGATTTTTATCGCTTATACTTTATCAAGCAATGAGACACTCCTCCCTTTAGAAAGGGAGGTTGGGAGGGATTAAATTAATGCTTTAACAGCAGATTCGGATCCATGCTCTGTACCATCTGCAAACGCTGATCGGCATAGATATCGGTATACGGCGCAAGAATTCGCATGAAACGGTCGAAATACAGCATTTGCTTGAACAGCAAGGCAAAGTCACGCGGGAACCGGATCCCGTGACGTTCACCCACAGCCACCATATCCATCATGATATCGTTCAGGTCAGCAGGGTTTGACGTTAATAATTCCTGCGGATCCGCCATCAACACACCACTAAATAAACGTTCCAGATCAGCAGCCAAGATTTTGGTGTCTATCTGCACAGCGGTCATACCCATTTTCAGCATGTTTTGCGCCATCAGCTCATAATTGGTATGTTGCAATGAATCCATGAATGCCATACATGCCGTCCATACTTCAGGCTTGAGCTGACCAACGATACCGAAATCAATAAAACCGACACGGCCATCTTCGAGCAGCATCAGGTTGCCTGCATGCAGATCGGCATGGAAACTGTTACACATCATCAAGCTTCCGAACCAGGTATTCATCGCAGTGATGAGTACTTGAGATGGATCTTTGGATACTTTTTTGACCACTTCAAAATCTGTCAAAGGCACACCGTATAAACGCTGCATGGTGAGCACACGACGGGTCGAATATTGATGATAAACCTTCGGCGCAGTGGCTGCCTGATTGTTGGTGATATTCAGGTAATTAACGAAATCATCCAGATTCTGGGCTTCTTCGATAAAATCGACTTCGCGCACCATACGGGTTTTGATTTCTTCGACAATATCAGCCAGTGAAGCAAACTTGACTTTCGGGACTGCTTTTTCCAGCAACTTGGTTGCCCAATGCAGTACATTCAGGTCAGTGTACAAAATGGTCTCCACACCGGGTTTTTGTACCTTAATCACGACATCTTCGCCAGACACCAGTTTGGCCGCATGCACCTGTGCAATAGATGCAGAGGCTAACGGTGTTTCATCAATCGATGCAAAGATTTCATCCAGATTGCGCCCTGCAAATTCAGAAGCCAACACTTGCTGGATATAGCTAAACGGCAAGCGTGGAGTCTGATCCAGACAACCCTGAAATTCTTCTACATATTCACGTGGAAATAGCGACGGCGTACTGGCAATAAACTGCCCCAGCTTGATATAGGTCGAACCCAAAGATTCGAAAGTTTCACGCATGAGCTTGGCATTGCTTGGCTTTTCAGTGGCATATTTAATGCCCGCCTTGGCCGCAACGACCGCTGTTTCTCCCATACGGGCAACTGAACGTATTCCATCTAACCAGATATTGTTTTTCATAATGTCTTAGGAAAAATTAATTACACGCAGTGTAGCAAAAAAAATTCACTTTGCAGGCTTATCTTGCCTGACAGATCAGGCAATCTGTATCTTTTTCGAAAGCGAGAATCCGCTGTTTAAAGCTCAGCCCATCCCACAACAACAGCTTTTGTCGAAGTGGCATCTGGCTCAATCCCAGATATAACAAGGCATGATGTGCCTGCAAACTGGCCATCACATTCGGGGTAGTCGCCAGTACACCGGAGTCTGCACAGCGCAAACTTTCATCGGCCTGATTTTCTGGCGGGAACAGGCAGGCATAACAGGCAGAATCCCCTTCGACCATAAACAGCTGGCCTTGCAAGCCAATCGCAGAGGCACTCAATAAGGGCACATTCAGCTCCACGCAAATGTGATTGACCAGATAGCGTGTGGCAAACTGATCACAGCCATCCAATACCAGATCCTGATGCTCGATCACACTTACTGCATTCTCAGCCGTTAAAGCCTGATTGATATATTCAACTTGTACATTCGGATTAATCTGGCCCAGTCTTTTGGCCAGAGTTTCTGCCTTATAAAATCCAATATCCTGCGGCATAAATGCCAGTTGTCGCTGTAAATTACTCATCTCGATAGTATCTGGATCGATCAGGGTGATTTTCCCTACACCTGCGCGCGCCAGAAGTTCTGCCAGTGCACAGCCAATTCCGCCACAACCAATAATACAGACATTAGAAAATTTCAGTCGCTCCTGCGCATCAATATCCCAGCCATCCAGAAGAATCTGACGGCTATACAGATGCAGTTCAGCATCGGTGAGTTCGAATTCTGGGGATATGGCATCCATGTTAAATGTAGACAACGTCTTTCCTTGTTTCGAAAATTTTTAACAATGATCGCAAAAATTAGCTTTACTGAATTTTTTAAGGACTGATAAATCTCTGGAATATCAATCTCACATTCAATTCACAGCACATCAATAAATGGTTCGGCCATCGTTGATGGCAACTAGCATATCAGCTAAACGCTCGGTATCAAGATGCAGCGGCTATGGCTTGGCAAGATTTTTTGAATCACCTCAATTCAATGGTTCCGGCAAACAGCTTTTTCTAACTTATAAAAGGTGTCAGACCTGAAGTTTTTAAAATCTTTGTTATTAAATTTCCCTGTAAATCGAGCTGTCTTGTTTAGCAATTCTGTAGTCTCTGCCTATATTTGAGTATGAAAATGTATGAGTTCAGTGAGACCTAAGGCATCTGTCTCTAAATATGATTAATCTGAAAATACCAAGCAATCTTTTCAGCTTTCATAAAATCGTATGGAGAACATACATGACCGAGCATAACAATACTCAACATGATAATCGTGAAAAATTATGGGAATTGATCAAGGATGTTCGTTACACCATGATCAGCCATTTAACCGACACACATGAAATACACTCCCAGCCGATGACCATGCTCAACTCCGAGCAGATGAATGAACGTCAAAACTTATATTTCATCCTGCGTAACACCAATGATCTGGTCAAAGCAGCAGAAACAGGCCGTGGTCAGATTGGTCTGTCTTTTGCAAAACCATCAGATGGTATTTACGTGTCGATTAGTGCACATGCCCAGATCAGTACTGACCGCATTCTGATTGAACAGTTGTGGAATCCGTGGGCTGAAAACTGGTTTGAAGGCAAAGATGATCCTACCGTACGGGTATTGATTGCTGAAGCAATCAGCGCAGAATATTGGAATGTCACAGATAACAAAGTTACCCAGCTTTTTAAAGCCTTAAAAGGCGGTGTTACCGGCGAAGCGGGCGAACCGCATGCAGAACATCAAAAAGTGAATCTACAAAGTAATATCTGGTAATGAATGAGGATTTAGCCTCTTTATCTTAAGAGGCTAAATTTTTGATATATTTAATTTTAAATATTAATGTAATTTTACTGTAATGACATAAAAAATTATAATTTTTGCTTGCCTTAATCTGCTCTCTTAAAAATATAAGTTCGGGAAAATCAGCTCAATATCTGATTAAAATTTAAGTAGCAGATTTATTTCTTAAAAAACCAAAAGGCTGCTATGGCAGCCTTTTAGCATTCAATCAAACAATTAATTTGAAAAATTAGCTGACTCGCTTCATCTCTTGAAGTTTGGCAACTTCCTGCTGTTTGAGTAAATTTCGCTGAATCTTGCCACTCGATGTTTTAGGCAAAGATGCCACAAACTCAATCTCTTTCGGATAGGCATGTTTGGATAAGCGTGAACGTACATAACTTTGCAGTTTCAACATCAAATCTTCAGTAGCTGGATATGCTGATTTAAGTACTACAAAGGCTTTCACAATTTCAGTACGTTCTGGATCTGGCTTGCCGACGACTGCAGATTCAAGCACTTCTTCACATTCAAGCAAAGTACTTTCTACATCAAAAGGCCCAACCCGATAGCCCGAAGTTGTAATGACATCGTCTGCACGCCCAATAAAATCAATACCGCCATATTCATTCAGCTTCACGGTATCACCAGTGAGATAATACTGCCCGACAAATGACTTGCGGTTGTGGCCTGCATAGCCTTCAAACCACATCAACGGTGAAGCTGCACAGTCAATTGCCAAGGTTCCAATCCCGCCTTTTTCTACTTCCTGATGTTCTTTGTCCAATACAGCAAAACGATGCCCAGGAATAGCAAAACCGGCTGAACCAACTTTTTTATAATGCTCCAAGCCATGATGATTGGCGATCACCATACCCAGTTCAGTCTGTCCATATTGATCGTAAATATTCACACTTAAATCATGATTGAACCACTGAATCACTTCAGGCGTGAGCGGCTCACCTGCACTGCTTACCACGCGTAAATGCGAACTGATGCCTGCATCAAATTTTTCTTTAAAACCAAAGAACATGCGAAATGCGGTTGGCGAACCGGTCAGGTTACTAACCTGATATTTTTGAATGATTTGTACGGCATTATCGACACTAAAGCCACGTTCATCCATGATGATGCTGTGCCCTAAACTGAGCGGCCCTGCAATGCCATAATACAGTCCATACGCCCAGCCCGGGTCTGCCAGATTCCAGAAGGAATCTTCATCTCGCAGATCTACCGCGTGCAGCATATAGCCTTTAAAGGCCAACAAGGCTTTTAAAGGCACAGGAACCGATTTTGCCAAGCCTGTCGTACCTGAAGTAAACATCATCAGGAAAATATCATTAAACTGGCAATTTACCGGTTCAAACTCTTCCGGTTGCTGCTGTAAGGCTGTCCAGAAATCAGCATCTTGATAATCATCTGCCGCTGTTTGATGCACAGTCAGAATATTAGGGACATTGAGATCATGAAGTTTCAGTCGCTGCTCTTCATCAGTAACAATCAACTGGGTGCCAGCGGTACTGATGCGATGTTCAATGGCTTTGCTTTCAAAGGCAGTAAATAAAGGTTGGTATATGGCACCGATCCGCCAGGTGGCCAATATGGTAATTAAGAGTGCTGGCGTTCTTGGCAGCAATCCTGCAATACAGTCACCGGCCTTTAAACCCAGAGAATGCATATAATTGGCCAGCTGTCCTGAAGCTGTTGCCAGCTGTTCAAAGGTCCACTGCTCTGCATCTCCATTTTTACCTTCCCATATCAGTGCAGTTCGGTTTTGACCCAGGTATCGACCACAGCATTCGGTATACGCATTGATGTTCTCTGCGCTTCCAACCAGATGTTCCTGAACCATATTTTCAAAATTAAAATCAGCATATGCCTGCTCTAGTGTCTTCATGACGACAACCTCTTTCCTATTGTAGTTTTCAGGCGACCTTGCCTGAGTTTATCCATTTGTATTTGTTGTTCCTGCTGATTCCCTCAGCATACTTTCTCAAATCTGCATTCATGCCCTAGGGCTAGAACATGAATAAGGCTTATTTTTCGATTATTTGTACTGTATGTCTTTAGATCATCATGTTCAGTTGAATCCTGCAATTTCCATATCCATCAACGTAAGTGCAGGATTTGAACATCAATCAAAGTCTGTTTTTTTAATTTAACAATCAGCGTTGACACACTTCACGTGCAATCACCAGTCGTTGAATATCTGATGCACCTTCATAAATCTGGCTCACTCGCACATCACGATAAATTCGCTCGACCGGAAAATCAGAGACATAACCGTAGCCACCATGAATCTGGATCGCATCCGAGCAGACTCTTTCTGCAATAGTCGATGCAAACAGTTTTGCCATCGATGCTTCTTTTAAACACGCCAAGCCTGCATCTTTTAATGTTGCAGCATGCAAAACGAGCTGACGTGCGGCTTCAATTTGTGTCGCCATATCTGCAAGCCTGAACGCCACAGCCTGATGTTGCACAATTTCTACACCAAAGGCTTTACGGTCATTGGCATATTCCACTGCAGCATCCAGTGCAGCCCGAGCCATACCGACAGATTGTGCCGCAATGCCGATCCGACCCGATTCAAGGTTCGACAAGGCAATTTTATAACCTTCACCCTCCTGACCTAGCAAGTTGGCAGCAGGAATCCGGCAGTTATCCAGAACGATGGTCGCGGTATCCGAACAATGCTGACCCATTTTCTCTTCTAGGCGTGACACGATATAACCCGGTGCATCGGTCGGCACCAGAAAGCATGAAATACCCTTTTTCCCTGCAGATTTATCAGTCACAGCAAAGACTAGTGCAATCTGTGCGTGTTTACCTGTCGTGATAAACTGCTTGGTGCCATTTAGCACCCATTCATCACCATCACGTTCGGCTTTACACTCCAGCGAACTGGCATCCGAACCGGCCTGAGGTTCTGTCAAACAGAAACAGCCAAGCCATTCACCTGTCGCCAGCTTAGTTAAATACTGCTGTTTTTGTGCTTCAGTGCCATAACGCTGGGTAATGCCGCAAGGCAAAGAATTCTGCACACTGATAATCGTCGAGATTGCACCATCTCCTGCGGCAATTTCTTCTAGCGCCAAAACCAATGATACATAATCCAGACCTGCACCACCCCATTCTTCAGCCACTGTCATACCCAATGCACCAAGCTCACCAAGCTCTTTAAGTTCTTGTGCTGGAAATTGTGCCGTTTTGTCGCGTAAGGCCGCCGTCGGTTTCAGCTTCTGCTGCGAATAATTGCGCATCATGTCCTGAATCATTTTTTGTTCATCATTTAAAATCACGGGTATTTCCCTTCTTTATTTTTTATATCCAGCATCAGCAAAGAATTTTTAATTTTCAAAATCTGATGTTTTTTTGGATGTATTCGGCAAATTCAGCATGCAACTTTCCCTGACACGTCATTGCCATTTTGATGAGTCAAAGAAAGTGTGTTTATTTAATGAATTATTTTGGTGCCATACGGATTGCGCCATCCAGACGAATGACTTCACCATTTAAATAGCTATTTTCAAAGATATGCCCCACCAATTGGGCGAATTCCTGTGGTTTTGCCAGACGTGGTGGAAACGGCACCATTTGCCCCAAAGCATCCTGGACATTTTGCGGCATGCCTTTCAGCATCGGAGTTTCCATAATGCCCGGCGCGATGGTCATGACACGGATCGCTTCACGGGCCAGTTCACGTGCCAGAGGTAAAGTCATTGCGACTACTGCACCTTTAGAAGCCGCATAGGCAGTCTGACCAATTTGGCCGTCATAAGCGGCAACCGAAGCGGTGTTCACAATCACGCCACGTTCTTCTTCACCAGCTTGCAGCTCATATTTTGCAATTAAAGCCGCCGCATGACGCAACATATTAAAAGTACCGTTTACATTAATATTCAGCACTTTTTGGAACATTGCCAATTCATGGATGCCGTTACGACCCAATACTTTGGCGGATGGCGCAATCCCGGCACAGTTGATCAAACCATTCAGTTGGCCATATGTGCTTTCAACATGAGCGAAGAAAGCTTCAACTGTCTGTTCATCGGTCACATCGAGCTGTACAAATTCAGACTGTGAGCCCAGTTGCTGCTGTAATGCCTGACCCTGCTCCTGATTCATATCGACCAGAATCACTTTAGCACCGTGTTCAACCAAATGAGTCGCTGTAGCTGCACCCAAACCTGAGGCACCACCAGTGATCACAATAACTTTTCCCTGAATGTTCATGTTTATTTCCTAGCGATTTTTCTATTTCAGATACGACTTAATATGCAGAGTAAACAGAGTTTTTATTCTGTACAATTTCCAAATATTGCATCTTGCATGATGTATTTGGACAATGAAAACAAGGATGTCAGACTGAATATGCATAAGCCTGCACTGGAATATAGCAAAGGCACCATCTCGATTGACCTGGTGAACGAAGCATTGCTGGATGCCAAACGGCTGCAATTTGATATCCCTGCCATTTTGAAAAAAGCCAATATCCCAGCAGAAGTATTAAATGCTCCCAAGGCACGCGTGTCGGTCAGCCAATTTGCCCAATTATGGACTGTGCTTGCAGACAGCATGAATGACGAATTTTTTGGCATGGACAGCCATGCCATGCGTCGTGGCAGTTTTAAATTGCTTTCGAAAATGGTTATGCAGGCAGATACACTGGAAAAAGCGCTGCAACACATTCTGCAATTTCTCAACCTGGTTTTGGACGATCTGCAAAGTACGCTCATGGTTGAGGAACACTATGCCTATATCGTGATTTATGATTTAAAAGCAACCAAACGCATGTTTAGTTATGCGACTTATCTGATGCTGATTCATACCCTGATCTGCTGGTTAAGTGGACAACGGATTTTACTTAATCAGATTCAACTCAAATGTGCAGCTCCCCTGGATGATTTCGACTATAAAGTTCGGTTCTGTGAACAGATTGAATATCAGGCCAGCGAAAATTACGTGCAATTTGATGCAAGCTATCTGCAATTGCCGATTAAACAGGATGCTCAGTCCTGGTATCAGTTTATTCAGCAAACCCCACAAAATTTATTGGTGCGTTTTAAAAACCCCTATGCCTTGAGCACCCAGATTCGCCGTCAATTACTGCAAGTTTCACCGGCAGAATGGCTGGAACTGAATGAACTGGCCTTAAAAATGAATATGTCTGAAGCGACCATGCAACGGCGTTTAAAAAGTGAAGGTGTCAGCTATCAACAGTTAAAAAATGAGATACGCCGGGATACCGCCATTGAATTGCTGACCCGTACTGAACAAAGTTTACAAGAGATTAGCGATCAGCTTAATTTTCAGGAATCCAGTGCATTTCATCGTGCATTCAAAAAGTGGACTGGCGTCAGTCCAGGCGCGTATCGACAAAATAATATTAGATAATTTATATAAACTTAGACTTCAAAAATATTACCGAAAAATAATTAGATTCTAAGCATTTATTTTTATTATGATTATATATTTCAAGCCCTAAAACATATATTAGCAGGACTACACAGTCACCCGGAAAGCTTTGCAATTTATCCGAGAATAGATTATTTTTCATTCAATTTATAGCACTTTTGCTATTGGCTGTACTCTCCATTTTCCTTTCTAGTTGAAGGTATCTCCATGTTAAAGATGACTGATGTGCTTGGGCAAAATCTTGTTCAAAACTTCTCTAAAGCTTTATTTTCTTCGACTGATCTCATCACAGAACAGTTGAATCAAGGGATTTTAAATGCATCGGATGCAGAACTGAAAGATGCAATTTTGCACTTCTTTAACCAGGTAGATGCTGTGGAAGCGGCTCAGGCCCTTGAAATTCCAGCAGAACGTATAAGTGGATTACAGGAAGGTATCGCCTTGAAAGATGAAAAATATCTGGCAGATACTTTGAAAGTTGTGGCACTTTGTCTGGCAATGGAAACCGGTAGCCTAGATCAGGTAGAAGTCTATGACTGTCTACAGGATTATCCGATGTAATTCTTTTTAAGAATTCCTCGAAAGCGATGCTCTGGCATCGCTTTTTTGTTTTTAGTTATACTGCGTTGGCTTGATGTCATTCAAAATACTTAAGGTTTCAAATGCAGTCAGGAATTTATAAAGAAAAAATCCAATAAAAAAGCGACCAATGTAGTCGCTTTTTTATAGAAAAAGAATTACAGATTAATGCGGCCATTGCGCCAAAGTCACACGATCATTCCCGCCATAATCTTTAACCGTGCGGACTTGCTTATAACCCGCCTGTTTAAATAGATGTTGTACGGCATCTGCCTGATCATAACCATGTTCAAGCACCACCCAACCATTCACAGTCAAATGCTTCTTGGCTTGCAGAATAATCATTTCAATATCGGCCAGACCTTTTTTATCTGCCACCAGCGCACGTTCCGGTTCAGTCGCCAGATTCTGCATATGCACATCATCAGCGTCGATATAAGGTGGATTCGATACAATGGCGTCAAAGAATTGACGGCCAAATGGCTTCAGCCATGAACCCAGAACAAATTCTACATTCTCAATATCATGTTGTTCCGCATTATATTTCGCCACCTCAAGCGTAGGCTCGTAGATATCGGAAGCGGTTAGTGTCCAGTTAGAACGTTCAGATGCCAGTGATAAGGCAATTGCACCAGTACCTGTACCCAAATCCACCACACGGGCATCTTCAGGCAGATCTAACTTCAATACCGTCTCAACCAGCACTTCAGTATCCGGACGTGGCACCAAGGTATCTTTGGTCACTTTGAGGTCTAAAGTCCAGAATGGCTGTGAACCAGTAACATAAGCCAAAGGTTCGCCAGCAGCAATACGCGCCAACCCATCTTTATACGCTTGTTCCTGTTCCGGCGTTAATTCCTGATCTTTTTTCATCAGCAGATCAAATGAATCAATCTTGGTGATGTGTTCCAGTAACCAGGCATTTTCCTGACGTTCATAACTTTCAGCTTCGCCGCGTAAAGCCAAGGCTTGTAAAATATTCATTATCCACCATTCTGCTGTGCAAGCATGGCCAACTGATCCGCCTGATATTCGCGATGCAGGCTGTCTAGCAATTCAGTCAAATCACCTTCCATCACGGCATCCAGCTTGTACAAAGTCAGGTTAATGCGATGATCGGTCATACGACCTTGCGGATAGTTATAGGTACGGATACGTTCTGAACGATCTCCTGAACCCACCAGATCACGACGCATTTCCGAGGTTGCTGCATCTGCTGCTGCACGTTTGGCATTTTCTAAACGTGATACCAGCAGTGCCATCGCTTTGGCCTTGTTCTTATGCTGTGAACGCTCTTCCTGACATTCCACTACGGTGCCGGTTGGAATATGGGTAATACGTACTGCAGAATCGGTTTTGTTAACGTGCTGACCACCTGCACCTGAAGCACGATACGTATCAATCCGCAAATCAGATGAGTTGATTTCGACCGAGGTATCAACATCAATTTCAGGAAGAATCGCAACGGTACATGCTGAGGTATGCACACGGCCTTGTGATTCGGTCGCTGGTACACGCTGTACACGATGTGCACCACTTTCAAATTTTAGACGACCGTAAACCCCGTCACCATTAATCAGGCAGATGACTTCTTTATAGCCACCATGTTCGCCTTCATTTTCAGAGAGGATTTCAATACGCCAGCCTTGGTTTTCCGCATATTTACTATACATACGAAATAAATCGCCTGAGAAAATCGCAGCTTCATCGCCGCCGGTTCCGGCACGAATCTCAAGATAAGCCGAGTTGGCATCATTCGGATCTTTCGGAATCATCAAGATGTTCAGGTCTGCTTCAAGCGATTCAATTAAAGCTTTATTCTCTTTAATTTCTTCCTGCGCCATTTCCTTAAAGTCCGGATCTGACAGCATGGCCTGAGCTGTTTCAATGTCTTCTTCAGCCTGTCTGTACTTGGTCCAGACATTGGTGATTTCTGTTAAGTCATTATGCTCACGTGACAATTGACGGAAGCGCTTATTATCAGAAATGACTTCTACATCAGCCAGTAATGCGGTCAATTCTTCATGGCGGTCAGAGAGTTGGTCTAATCGTAAACGTAACGATTCTTTCATTTTCTAAAAAATCTCAAACATAGGCTGCGACTAAAAACCGATTTAGCACAGCGAAATCAAAAAATTGCGCCTAGTTTAACGACTCTGGCTTCTAATGAACATCATTATTGAGTAAGTCCGCGTTGCTATCATTCGTGCTCTACAGCATTTGTTAACAAATATGATTAAAAACAGTGGAATTGCTTTTTTTATAGTCGATCTTATTCTTATTTCTTGCTGATTTTACAATTCGCCAAATAAAGCAGGGAATTATGAAGAAACATCTTCATATTGTTTTGGGCATGATTTGTTACATTTTCCGCATCGAAATAACTACAGTCCTGTAGATGGACACGGAGTGATGACATGAAACTCAACGCACTTTTAATGAGTACAGTTTTAGCTGCTGGTTCAATGATGACCGTAAACGCACATGCCGACAGTACAGCGCGTGTTGCAGCAGCAAGTGCTTTAGGTAGTGTTGCAGGTACAGCATTAGGTAAAAACATGGGCGGTAATACCGGCGCAACCATTGGTGCTGCTTTAGGTGGTGCTGGCGGTGCAGCAGTTGCAAGCAGCAAGAAAAACCGTACTGAATCTGCCATTGGTGGTGCTCTAGGCGGCGGTGCAGGTTATACCGTAGGTAAAAATATGGGCGGTACTAATGGCGGTTATATCGGTTCAGCTTTGGGTGCTGCCGGTGGTGCTGCATTGGGTAACAAGATTGCCAAAGATAAAGCAGCTGAAAAACGCTCTAAACACTGGAAAAAACGTTACCGTTAATTTGCGCTCAGGCAATTTAGACCAGACGCTACATTTAACATGAAAAGCACCTTTTGGTGCTTTTTTTATTGTGGCTTTACTACGTGAATTTTCAAGTAATACATGGAATTATCCTGTCTACATCATGAATAAATTAAGGAGATAAAAATCACAATTCGCCAACATTGCCTCCATGCTGTTTGGCGCTTGCTAGATTAAATTTATCTCATCAACAAAATATAGCTAGATATATAAAAGGTGTCCTCATGAACTATAAATCTCTAATGATCGCTGTCGTAGCAACCTCAGCCATGGGTATGACAGCTGCCAATGCAGGCAATACAACCAATACAGCTTTAGCTTCTGCACTAGGTGGTGTTGTTGGTGCTGCAGTAGGTAATAAAATGGGCGGTACCACTGGTGCAACAATCGGTTCAGCGATTGGTGGCGGTGCGGGTGCCGCAGTAGCGGCAAATAAACGTGACCGTAATGGTGCGATTATCGGTGGTGCTTTAGGTGGCGGTGCAGGTTATGCAGTTGGCCGAAACATGGCAGGCACTAACGGTGGTTATATCGGTGCGGCACTGGGTTCAGCAGGTGGTTCAGCTTTAGGTAAAAAAGTTAGCGAAGACCGTCGTTATGATGACCGCAGCGAACGTCGCTATAACTCTTCTCGTAACTACCGTTATAACGATTATCGCTATAACAACCGTCGTCGTTAAGATTCTCTCCCCTTATTCTTTCCTCCTTTATAAGCATCTTCGGATGCTTATTTTTTTGCCTTTATTTTTTATCTTTATCTTTTGGTTTACACTTATATCGATTTTTTTCGATATACAAATACATTCTAAAGTCGTATGCTTTTAGAGATGTTTATTTAAGAGTAATACTATGCGTACGCTTAACGATACCCAGTTCTCTATACTCGAACTGGTTCCTGTTCGTGACGACAAGAGCATTCAATTCGCGCTGAACCATGCGCTGGAACTTGCCCAAACAGCAGAAAAATTGGGTTATCGCCGGATGTGGCTGGCAGAACATCATAATATGGATGGTATTGCCAGTTCAGCAACTGCAGTTCTCTTAGGCTATTTACTGGCGAATACCAAAACCCTAACTTTAGGCTCTGGCGGAATTATGTTGCCCAACCATGCACCGCTGGTCGTGGCTGAACAGTTCGGCACCTTGGCAACACTTTATCCGGACCGGATTGAACTGGGTCTGGGCCGTGCTCCAGGTACCGATCAAATGACCATGCGTGCCCTGCGTCGTGGCCGTCAGGAAACCGAAGATCAGTTTCCACAAGATGTTCTGGAAATTCTGCAATATTTTAAAGATCCAGAACCACATCAGCGTATCGTAGCGACGCCAGGTCAAAGTACGCACGTACCCGTATGGCTTTTAGGTTCCAGCCTGTTTAGTGCACAATTAGCGGCGAAACTTGGTCTACCTTATTCCTTCGCTTCGCATTTTGCCCCGCGTATGCTGGGACAGGCGATTCAATTATATCGTGACAATTTCGAACCGTCTGAATACCTGGATCGTCCTTATGTGTCGATGGGTGTACCGACCTGTGTCGCAGATACTGATGAAGAAGCAGAATATCTAGCGACTAGTGCCTATCAGCGGGTTTTATCACTGATTCGTGGACAAAGCCTGAAACTTAAAGCACCAATTGACTCCATGAAAGGTCTGTGGTCGCCGCCGGAAAAAATGTCAGTCGATAATTTCTTTGCCATGGCTCAGGTCGGCTCCAAAGAAACCGTTAAAGCTGGGCTAGAATCGCTTTTGGCTAAATATGATGTGGATGAGTTTATCTTTACTTGTGACATCTATGACACTGACAAGCGCCTGCACAACTTTGAGCTATTAATGCAAATTAAAAATGGTCAGTAAATGAGAGTTGCATCTACCTATTCTCAGCAATGGGTAGATGTTTTTCATCTTTAAAGATAAATGACCAAAAGAAATATATCAGTAAAAGCATTTCTATCGACCTCCTCCATTAAAAAACTTCTTCCCTAAACGAACACTTCACTTCTTTTCCTTCATCCATCTCAGCAAGTTAAAAGTCATTCCTTTTGGATCGCATGTAAATCTATTCAGTCTTCAATAAAATCAGATTTTATATTTTGCTCAAATAGATGACTGTCTAAGTTAAATTTTTCACTTTACCCTAGCTTGAGTTTTTGTTTATATCTCATACAAAGAAAATTAATTATTAAATAAATTCAAGGAATTCTAATGTCTACCAAGCAGGATCCACACGCTGGTATTTTTGAAAATCGCCCCGAACATTTTCAGCAGTTTACTGGAATTAAAGTACCCTCTTCCGAACTGCTAGAATTGGATTATGCAGATAAAGATATTGCGATTATTGGCACGGATCAGTTTACCGTGAGCCAGCTGGATAAAATCAGTCAACATGCCCGTTCGGTAAAAGTTTTCCAGATTAATCCTGCTTTTGTACTGCCCGGTTCCGACCGAATTCTGCAACGACTTATTAATCATCCACTGATTGGTAAAAATCGTCGCTTATTTAACAACCGGATTAAAAGTCTACTCTCTCTGCGTTTTTTAGAAAATCAGGTGCAGAATTTATGGCTAAGACGCCAGTTAATGCCAAATCTGGCATCTTCCCGTAAAATTTATCTGAAATCAGATCATTACTATGCCGCGCTACAGCGTGAAAATTGCCAGCTGATTACCTGGCCGATTCTGAAAATTTCGGAAAATACGATTCATTGTATTAATGGTGAGCAGCATCCGGTGGATATCATTGTTCATACTTATTCAGCAGAAAAATAACTCACACTGGCGAGTAAAAATGAAAAATTGGTAAGCTAGTAATGAGATTTTAAATTATATGCCACGAACCAATTGATGATTTTTTCAACGGATTGATCAAAGAACACTCTCAGGTATTTTTAAAAATGATACCTGATATTTTATTTAAATTATAAAACTCATACATTATTTCGATTAATTAATGCTTACTAGTAATTTTCAACTATAAATCAAAGCCAAACCGAAGTTTGGCTCTGGTTGGTTTCTTAACCGATTCGACGTTTTAAACCGGTCATCTGCAACACACGTGTTGAGATTTCCTCAATCGACATTTCAGAGACATTCAGGTACTTGATGCCTTCCGAAATATAAATCCCTTCAATCGCACGTAACTCCATCTGACACTGACTAAAGCTGGCATAACGGCTATTCGCCTTACGCTCAGAACGAATGGCCACCAGGCGTTCCGCATCAATCATCAGGCCAAACAGCTTGTTTTTATGCGGTCGCAGCACGGCTGGCAGGCGGTTATCGTCCAAATCTTCTTCAGTTAGCGGATAGTTTGCTACACGAATACCGAACTGCAAAGACAGATAAATAGAGGTCGGGGTTTTACCTGAACGCGATACACCAATCAGGATCAGGTCAGCTTTATCATAATGACGGGTACGTGCGCCGTCGTCATTGTCTAAAGCAAAATGCACTGCATCAATACGAGCTTTATAGGACTCAGAATCCGTCACTGCATGGGTCTGCCCGACTAAAGTTGTAGGAATCGTACCTAACTCATCAGCCAATTTGCTAATAAGCCCTTCAAATACATCAAGATTTACTGCATTTGCGGTATTAATAATATCACGAACATAGGGATCAACCAGGGTATCAAATACCAGCGGTTTTTCACCGTCGATTTGAGCTCTTGCATTGATCTCTGCCACCACGTTTGTAGCCGCTTCTTCGGAACTAATGTAAGGGATAATATGAATGTCAAATTTCACATGCGGAAACTGCGCTAACAGCGAGTGTCCAAGGGTTTCAGCGGTGATGGCGGTACCATCTGAAATAAAGAAAACACTACGCTGAATTTGTTTACCTTCCGACATTAAAATTCTCCTCCAACATTTGTCTTAGTGCTATATAATCTTTATAGTAAACCGATCTTACATGACTGTCGCTTAGTAAAATCAAAAACCTAGATGATTTGCTATACTCTCATGCCGAGATAGTGATTAATACTGCAAAAGTGGAGTAACAACTTTGGAAGCGCGCGTAATTGGTCTGGAAAAATTAGGGAAGCACGACGTTGAGCTGGTCGGTGGGAAAAACTCATCACTAGGCGAAATGATCAGCCACTTATCAAATGCTGGTGTATCTGTGCCAGGTGGTTTCGCAACGACTGCCGATGCCTACCGTGAATTTCTCGAGCAAAGTGGCCTAAACGCTAAAATCAATGCAGAGCTTGCTGCACTCAATGTTGATGATGTGAATGCACTCGCCGAAACTGGCGCAAAAATTCGTCAATGGATTGTGGATACTCCACTTACGCCTGCATTAGAACAAGAAGTTCGTACAGCATTTGCAGAACTTTCTAACGGCAACCCTGACATCGCGGTTGCCGTTCGTTCTTCTGCAACTGCAGAAGATTTGCCGGATGCTTCTTTTGCCGGCCAACAAGAAACTTTCCTGAACATTCGTGGTATTGATAACGTTCTGATCGCAATCAAAGAAGTGTTTGCATCTTTGTACAACGACCGCGCAATCTCTTACCGTGTACACCAAAACTTTGCCCATGATGTAGTTGCGCTGTCTGCTGGTGTACAACGCATGGTTCGTTCAGAAACTGGCGCTGCAGGTGTAATGTTTACGCTAGATACTGAATCAGGCTTCCGTGATGCAGTATTCATTACCGCATCTTATGGTTTGGGTGAAATGGTCGTTCAAGGTGCAGTTAACCCGGACGAATTCTATATTTCTAAACCGCTTTTAAATGCAGGCCGACACGCGATCCTTCGTCGCAACCTGGGTTCTAAGCACCAAAAAATGATTTATGGTGAAGAAGCATCTGCAGGTAAATCTGTTGTTGTCGTGGATGTTGAAAAAGCTGAACGCCAACAGTTCGCTTTAAACGACCAGGAATTACAAGAACTTGCTAAACAAGCGCTGATCATTGAAAACCACTACGGTGCACCAATGGACATCGAGTGGGCAAAAGATGGCGATGATGGCAAGATTTATATCGTTCAGGCGCGTCCTGAAACTGTAAAAAGCCGTGAAAATGTCGGCACCATGGAACGCTACCTGTTGAAACAACGTGGCACTGTAATTTGTGAAGGTCGTTCAATCGGTCAACGCATTGGTTCTGGTAAAGTCCGGATTGTGACGTCTATTAAAGAAATGGACAAAGTACAAGATGGTGATGTTCTTGTATCTGATATGACTGACCCGGATTGGGAACCAGTCATGAAACGTGCAGCTGCGATTGTAACAAACCGTGGTGGTCGTACTTGTCACGCTGCAATCATTGCACGTGAGCTTGGTGTTCCTGCAATCGTTGGTTGTGGTAATGCAACTGAAGTTCTTGTAGACGGTCAGGAAGTGACTGTGTCTTGTGCCGAAGGTGATACTGGCTTTATCTATGAAGGCGCACTAGATTTTGAAATTCAAAAGAATTCAATTGAGTCTATGCCTGCTCTTCCATTTAAAGTCATGATGAACGTGGGTAACCCGGACCGTGCATTTGACTTTGCTCAAATTCCAAACGCAGGTATTGGTCTGGCGCGTCTTGAATTCATTATTAACCGTATGATTGGTGTTCACCCGAAAGCATTGATCAATATTGACAGCCTTCCACGTGAAACACGTGCAGCAGTCATGGCGCGTACTGCAGGTTATGCATCTCCAATCGAATTCTATGTAGAGAAACTGGTCGAAGGTATCTCGACACTTGCTGCTGCATTTGCAGACAAGCCAGTCATTGTTCGTATGTCAGACTTTAAGTCTAACGAATATGCAAACTTGATCGGTGGTAAGTTATACGAGCCAGAAGAAGAAAACCCGATGCTAGGTTTCCGTGGTGCAAGTCGCTACGTTTCTGATAACTTCCGTGATTGCTTCGAACTTGAATGTCGTGCATTGAAAAAGGCACGTGATGAAATGGGTTTAACCAATATCCAGATCATGATTCCATTTGTTCGTACTGTTGCTGAAGCGAAACGTGTAATTGAACTTCTTGCATTAAATGGTCTTAAGCGCGGTGAAAACGGCCTTAAAGTGATCATGATGTGTGAACTTCCAACCAATGCTTTATTGGCAGATCAGTTCCTTGAACATTTCGATGGTTTCTCTATTGGTTCAAACGACTTGACACAATTAACGCTTGGTCTTGACCGTGACTCTGGTATTGTCTCTCACCTATTTGATGAGCGCGATCCTGCGGTTAAAGCGTTGCTTTCTCTTGCAATTCAAGCATGCCGTAAAGCTGGCAAATATGTCGGTATTTGTGGTCAAGGTCCTTCTGATCACCCAGATCTTGCACAATGGTTAATGGAACAAGGTATCGACTCTGTGTCTTTAAACCCAGACTCGGTACTTGAAACTTGGTTCTTCCTGGCTGAAGAAAAAGTGCAAAAAGCATAAGCAATTGTGAATAAAAAAGACCCTTTGATAGGGTCTTTTTTATGAGATAGATATTATGATTTATTGTTTGAATAATTGATAAAAAGACCCTATCAAAACTTAACCAATTGAATTTATAAATATAATTAAATCAAAGCTTATCAACACATGAAAACTGCAATGACAAACAAATACCAACAGTAAAGTTATATCAAAATGGCAATAATAAAGAATAACCATCGGGTGTTGGGGAAGATATTTTTAAGAGTGGAGATTCTTGCAATTTTGTATGGGCGCATTTTTAATGAGAAATATGATTGAAAATCCTCAATTAATCTATATCTTACGATGAGAGGATGTTTGTTTTCAAAACAGAATTCAATACAATCTTGATCAAAGCTATTATCAGTTCACATTTATATATTGAGATTCAGTCTATATGCAGATTTACTTGGCACGAAACAATCAACAAGCTGGTCCATATACGCTCGAGCAATTGAATCAGATGCTGGCGAATCAACAAGTCATGCTGACTGACCTGGCATGGCATCAAGGCATGACAGAGTGGAAAGCCTTAGGTGAACTTACCCAAGGGAAATCGGTATATCAACCTGCAGGGTATGTCGCTCCGGCAGTCACACCTGAAACGCCAGTATTCCAGAACAATCAGTCAACGACTTCGGCCTATTCACAGCCTCATACTCAAACAGCGACTCAAAAGAATGAACTCGCCAGTATTCCAAGCCGTATACTGGCCAAAATTGTAGATGTGTTACTGTGGTTACCAGCAACCTTCATTTTGACTGCATTTTTTACACCTGAACAGGAAACCCGATTTGCACAACTGAATGAAGAATTCATGAATGTCGTGCTGAGTAGCAATGCAGATCCTGCTCTGGCCCAACAATTACAGACTCAAATGTTTGAGATGTTTTCTCAGCAGGCGTGGCTTGCCACAGCGGTCTATTTGATTATCATGCTGGCCATTCAAGCCTTTCTGATTGCCAAATCAGGCCAAAGTATTGGTAAAAAGCTGACGAAAATCAAAATTGTAGATGCCGAATCAGGTGAAAAGACCAGCCTGTTACGCGCCTTCACTATTCGTAGTGTATTTTTCATATTTTTAAATATTGTATTTATGCCACTGAGTTTAATTATTGACTGGGCCTTCGGATTGGGCAAAAAACGTCAAACCTTGCACGATAAACTCGCAAGAACGAAAGTTGTGAAACAATAGCGCAGGAATACACAAAATGGGATGAATATCATCCCATTTTGATTACAGAACTTTGAAATTGAAATAAAATTCCCATAACCCCCCAATCCAGACCAGCAAAATCGGTTTTTATTACAGGCATTTAAAGCGCCCTAGATATAGCTTAGTTCGTGAATCTCAGGCATAATGCCCTACAACGTAGCGGTGTATTGTGATTAATAGGATGTTTTGTAAAATTCAGCCTCTTTTGTCATGTGCACTTTAATCGCTATCCCATATTAAATTAGGGAATGGGACTCTTCACCGAGGTTGTAAAATGAGACAAACGATTTTAGCTGTATTGTCTTTATCTGCGATGACTGCACTCTTGACCGGGTGTGGTGGTGATATGGTACTTCTGAACTCTAAAGGTCCAGTTGCAGCAGGTCAAAGTAACCTGATGATGACTGCGATTTACTTAATGCTTTTGGTGGTTATTCCATCAATCATCATGGCATTATGGTTCGGTTGGAAATATCGTGCATCGAATAAAGACGCAGACTATAAACCTACATGGGCACACTCTACTGCGATTGAAATTGTAGTATGGGGTATCCCTGTCATTATTATTGGTATTTTAGCTTGGTTAACTTGGTGGGGTTCTCACAAGTATGACCCATACCGTCCAATTGAAGCAGATAAAGCACCATTAACTGTTCAGGTTATTGCTGAGCAATTTAAATGGATCTTCATCTATCCTGAGCAAGGCATTGCAACTGTTAACGAATTGCGTTTCCCAGAGCAAACTCCGGTAAGCCTTCGTTTAACCTCTAACTTCACGATGAACTCGTTCTTCATCCCGGCGTTAAGTGGTCAGATTTATGCAATGGCAGGTATGCAAACTCACCTTAACTTCTTAGCAGATGAAACTAGTCCAGCTGAAGGTTATCGTGGTTTCTCTTCAAACTATTCAGGCTATGGCTTCTCACAAATGCGCTTCCGTGCACATTCTGTGACTGATGCTCAATTCGCTGAATGGATTTCTGCTGTTCAGGCAGGAAACGGTACTTCAGTTAACCCTAATGCAGTACAAAAAACTGTTCTAGACCAAGCTGAATTTGCAACTTTACGTGACGGCAACCGTGGTAAACACCAGATCGAAGCGATTATTGCAAAAGCTGAAACTCCTGAAGAGAAGGCTGCTGCTGAAGCAATGAAGCCTTACCCTACTAAGCCACATCCTGTGACTTACTACTCTTCTGTAGAGCAAGGTTTGTTTGAATCTGTGATTCACAAGTATATGAGTAACTATCACGGTGCTGATCATTCAGCTCCTGTAGAAGCTGCAGCGACTGATGCTGTTGCTCACGAAGCGGCTGCTTCTGAAGCTCATGTAGCTGGTGAACATGCGACTGCTTCTCAAGGAGAATAAGACATGAGCTTCTTAGGTAAGTTAGGTCCAGATGCAATTCCTTACGATCCAATCGTATTGGCAACTGTTGCAATGATGATCCTGGGTGGTATCGCAGTTTTTGCTGGTATTACCTACTTCAAAAAATGGGGCTACCTGTGGAACGAATGGTTCACATCTGTAGACCATAAAAAAATTGGTATCATGTATATCTTCGTATCCGTGATCATGCTTTTGCGTGGTTTCGCCGATGCGATCATGATGCGTCTTCAGCAGTTCCTTGCAAAAGGTGGCGGCGAAGGTTATTTACACCCTGAGCATTACGACCAGATCTTTACCGCGCATGGCGTGATCATGATCTTCTTCGTGGCAATGGGTCTTGTAGTTGGTTTAATGAACATCTCTGTACCGCTTCAAATCGGTGCACGTGACGTTGCATTCCCATTGTTGAACTCTTTAAGCTTCTGGTTATTCGCCGGCGCTGCGGGTCTGATGATGGTTTCACTTGCGTTAGGTGAATTCGCTGCAACAGGTTGGATGGCATACCCTCCACTGTCTGGTATCGAATACTCTCCAGGCGTAGGTATGGACTACTATATCTGGGCACTGCAAATTTCAGGTCTAGGTACGCTATTAACGGGTGTTAACTTCTTCGTTACCATCATCAAAATGCGTGCGCCTGGCATGAAACTTATGGAAATGCCAATCTTTACCTGGACATCTTTATGTACAGCAGTATTGATTATTGCGGCTTTCCCGGTGTTGACTGCAACAATTGCAATGTTAACGCTTGACCGTTACTTTGGTTTCCACTTCTTCACCAATGACTTGGGCGGTAGTCCAATGTTGTACGTGAACTTGATTTGGACTTGGGGTCACCCAGAAGTATACATTCTGATTTTACCAGCATTTGGTATTTACTCAGAAGTTGTTGCGACTTTCTCGCGCAAAGCATTGTTCGGTTACAAATCAATGGTGTATGCAACAGTAGCAATCACAGTATTGTCATTCGTTGTATGGGTTCACCACTTCTTTACCATGGGTGCAGGTGCCAACGTTAACGCGTTCTTCGGTATCATGACCATGATTATTGCGATTCCTACAGGTGTGAAGATCTTCTCTTGGTTGTTCACCATGTACAAGGGTCGTATTGTTTTCACCACTCCAATGCTATGGACACTAGGCTTCCTGGTAACTTTCGGTATCGGTGGTTTAACAGGTGTATTGATGGCAGTTCCACCAGCGGACTTCCTGGTACACAACTCTTTATTCCTGATTGCTCACTTCCATAACGTAATTATTGGTGGTGTGGTATTCGGTATGTTCGCAGGTATCATCTTCTACTGGCCGAAAATGTTCGGTTGGAGACTGAATGAGACTTGGGGTAAAGCAGCGTTCTGGTTCTGGTTCTTCGGTTTCTATTTTGCATTCATGCCACTTTATATCCTTGGTTTCATGGGTATGACACGTCGTTTGAATACATTTGACAACCCAGAATGGGACCCGTATGTAGATATCGCGATGTTTGGTGCGGTTCTGGTTGCACTGGGTATTCTATGTTTCATCATGCAAATCGTGGTTGGTTTCCTACAACGTGACCAACGTCTAGATTTGACTGGCGATCCATGGGATGGTCGTACCCTTGAATGGGCGACATCTTCTCCTGCTCCGTTCTATAACTTTGCTCATCTTCCAAAGATCAATGGTATTGATACTTTCTGGATCGAGAAAGAAAATGGTGTTGCGTATGCAAAACCAACGAAGTACGAAGATATCCACATGCCGACTAACCGTGCTGCCGGTTTCGTTATCGCGATGTTCATCACTGTTATGGGCTTCGGTTTAATCTGGCACATCTGGTGGTTAGTAGTTGTTACGTTCATTGCTTCTATCATTAGCTTCATCGTGTCTTCTTTCACCAAGAAAGTGGATTACTATGTTCCAGCTGCTGAAGTTGAACGTATTGAAAACGAACGCTATGCGATTCTTGAAAAACACTTGAAGAAGGACTAAGACAATGGCTGAAGTACTTCATCACGATAACCACGGACACGATGAGCATCATCATCACGATGATACTGACATCACCGTCTTTGGTTTCTGGACTTACTTGATGAGTGACCTTGTCCTGTTCGGTACACTCTTCATTGCGTTCGCTGTTTTGAGTAGCCACATTCCTGTGGGTACTCCAAGTGCGAGAGACCTGTTTGGCGACTCTTTAGGTTTCGTTCTTACTGAAACCTTCGCCCTCTTGATCTCTTCTGTAACCTTTGGTTTTGCAGTTCTTGCTGCATACAAAAAAGACGTTGCAAAAGTACTGACTTGGTTAGCGATTACTTGGGTATTCGGTGCTATCTTCATCGGCATGGAACTATATGAATTCAATCATCTAGTTCATGCGGGTCACGGTCCAAGCACAAGTGCGTTCTTATCTGCGTTCTTTACTTTGGTAGGTACGCACGGTATTCACGTAACTTCTGGTCTGGTCTGGATGATCGTGCTTATGGTTCAAATCAAGAAATATGGTTTGACTCTTGCAAACACGCGTCGTCTAGCTTGCCTAAGCTTGTTCTGGCACTTCCTTGACATCGTTTGGATCTGTGTATTCAGCGTAGTTTACTTGATGGGAGTTCTGTAATGAGTCACGATCATAACGCTGCTGGCGAATCACACGGTAACGTTAAGCAATATACCGTCGGCTTCATCCTTTCTGTCATCCTTACCGTAATTCCATTCGGTATGGTGATGGCAGGCGGTTTTGGCCGTGGTATTTTGATTACTGTCATCGCGATTACTGCGGTTGCTCAGATTCTTGTGCAGTTAATTTACTTCCTGCATATGAACTCTTCTTCAGAGCAACGCTGGAACGTGATTGCATTCGTGTATACCATCTTAACTATCGCTATTCTTTTAGTGGGTTCTGTATGGATCATGAATTACCTACACTACAACATGATGATCTAAACTGGTCGTCATGCTGAAAAAGTATTTATTCCTGACTAAGCCAGGAATTCTCTTCGGTAACTTTGTTACCACTTTGGGTGGCTACTTCGTAGCCACTCAAGGTTCTGTAGATTTCCTTCTCCTGCTTATTACCCTTCTCGGTACTACGCTTGTCGTAGCATCAGGATGTGTGGTCAACAACGTGATTGACCAAGACATCGACCAAAAAATGCAGCGCACACAAAACCGTGCTCTGGTCACCAAAACCATTTCTGAACCTGTTGCCCTGGCCTTTGCCCTGGTATTAGGCATCGTTGGTTTTAGTCTTTTATGGTTCTGGGTAAATGCGTACGCTTTCTTATTCGCGGTGATTGGTTTTGTCGTATATGTTGGTTTCTACAGCCTATGGACAAAACGAACCACAATTCATCAAACTGTTGTAGGCAGTATTTCTGGTGCAGCTCCGCCTGTCATTGGTTATACCGCAGTGGCCAATCAATTTGACCTCGGTGCGTTATTGATCTTTTTAGGTTATGCGCTATGGCAAATGCCTCACTCATGGGCGATTGCGATTTACCGCTTTGATGATTACAAAAATGCAGGCATTCCGATCTTGCCTGTGGCGCGTTCGATTCATCGTACCAAGATTGAATCACTGGTTTATGTGGTGTTATTCACCCTGACCATGAATGCGTTATTTGTCTTTGGTTATGCCAACTGGTTCTATGCAGTGATTTTAAACTTACTGTGCATTTACTGGTTATATATCGGTGTCATTGGATTTAAAGCTGAAAATGATCAACTTTGGGCAAAGAAATATTTCTTGTTCTCGGTGATCCTGATTACTGTCATCAGTATTATCTTTAGCTTTACCTCAACTGCGCCATCTACACAGATTGTGTTTTTTTAAAAAGATAGAGTTAGTCTCTATCTTTTTTTATTTTGATTTTCCTATCCCCCATTCCAAGTATCTGTAGAGCAGAATCAAAATCTCTGCTTTAGAACCTCCCTCTCTTTTCTTATCTCTGATAAATTTACCGTTTTTTGGTTTTAGCCTGACATTGATAATGTGTATGCAGATTTTAAGTTAGAGAAAGCCACTTGATATTCTCAATAGCACATTTGCTGAATTTAAGCAGTCGAACCCTGCTGTTTTAAAGTTAATGTGGTTTTCTATTAAAAGATCTGACTATAGATATAATTTCGCAAAAATGTCTTATTTGGTTGAAATTATCCCTAAAGATCACTACAATTCCCCCTTCGCAAACACTGCGACACAACTTTGGTTGTGACTCCTTGCTTCAATTTACTTAAATTGGGGCTGTCCAAACCGTAAGGAGCTGACAATGCGTCATTACGAAATCGTACTTTTAGTACACCCTGATCAAAGCGATCAAGTAGTTGGTATGGTAGAACGCTACCTAACTCACATCAAAGAAGCTGAAGGTCAAATCCACCGTCTTGAAGACTGGGGCCGTCGTCAATTGGCTTACCCAATCAACAAGATCCACAAAGCTCACTACATTCTTATGAATGTTGAGTGTGGTCAAACTACTCTTGATGAGCTTGAAGAATTGTTCCGTTATAACGACGCAATCATTCGTAGCCTTATCATCCGTCGTGAAAACGCTATCACTGAAGAGTCACTATTGGCGAAGAGTGCTGAAGAAAAACGTGCGCGTAAAGCTCAACGTGAAGAAGCACAACACGCTCAAGACTCTGCTGAAGCTTAAGGAGAACATAACATGGCACGTTTTTACCGTCGTCGCAAGTTCTGCCGCTTTACAGCTGAGAACGTTACGTACATCGACTACAAAGATATCGACACTTTAAAACAGTACATCACTGAAAACGGCAAGATTGTTCCTAGCCGTATTACAGGTACTAAAGCTCGTTACCAACGTCAATTAGCGTTAGCTATCAAACAAGCTCGCTACTTGTCTTTGATCCCTTACACTGACAATCATAAGTGAGGTTGAGCTGTGGATATTATCTTATTACAACGCATTAAAAACCTAGGTAAACTAGGCGATAAAGTTTCAGTTAAAGCTGGTTACGGCCGTAACTTCCTTATCCCTCAAGGTAAGGCTGTTGCTGCAACTGAAGCAAACACTGCTGCTTTTGAAGCTCGTCGTGCTGAACTTGAGAAAGAAGAAGCTGCTATCTTGGCTGCTGCTCAAGCACGTGCTGACCAATTGAACGAAGTGAACATCGTTATCACTGCAAAAGCTGGTGATGAAGGTAAACTATTCGGTTCTATCGGTACTCGTGACATCGCTGACGCGTTGACAAATGCTGGTCTAGAAGTAGACCGTGCTGAAGTACGTCTTCCAAATGGCGCGCTTCGTCACACTGGCGAATTTAACATCGCAATCCAATTGCACCATGATGTTACTGCAGAAGTTCTAGTTACTATCGTAGCTGAGTAATTTCTCGCCTCAAAAAGAGCATGCGAAAGCATGCTCTTTTTTTATCTCTAAAAAATATAATCTAGCCAACACTGTCAAATTCATTTTATTATTCGTGTTTACAAAAAATTGCACTTCGCATTTTTGATCAGAGCGCGTATCATTTCATTTCGTCGTGAATAAACGCTATTCATCTCCGACGATATTTAACCATTGTATTTAAAATCAGGGATTTATATGTCACAGGCGAATGCCAGCAAAAAGGTAGCTCCTGCTAAACCAGAAATTGTTACTGAAAATAGCAATCTCAAGGAGTTCCGTACTCCGCCACACAATTTAGCAATTGAACAGGCTGTACTTGCTGCCCTTATGACTGTGGCTGAATCTTTTGAGCAGGTCGGTGATGTACTGACCGAAAATGATTTCTATGCCACCCGACATAAATATATCTTCCGTGCCATTGAGCAACTCTCTAAAGAAAACTCGCCTTATGATGCGGTTCTGGTGCATGACTGGCTCATCAAACAAAACTTGCTCGATGCAATTGGTGGCGAAGAATATCTGATGCAATTAATGGCAGATTCGCCATCGAGTTTCTATAACCTGGAAACTTATGCAGGCAAAATTAAAGAATTCTCTACCCTGCGTAGTATGATTAAAGTCAGCTCTGAAATTTTACAAAATGCCTATGACACCAAAGGCCGTACTGTCAGTGAAATTCTGGATCTGGCTGAGACCAATATTTTCTCGATTGCCGAACAGCATAATAACAATGCCAAAGCGCAAGGGCCTAAGCCGATCAACTCGGTGGTCGCGGACGTATTCGACAAATTAAATGAACTGTCGCAAATGGAAGGCAGCATTACCGGTTTAACCACTGGTTTTGTGGAACTGGATAACAAAACTTCCGGCATGCAATCCGGCGACCTGATTATTGTTGCGGCGCGTCCATCCATGGGTAAAACCACCTTTGCCATGAATCTGGTCGAAAGTGTCTTATTCAATAACAATCTGCCTGCTCTGGTCTATTCGATGGAGATGCCAGCCGACTCCATCGCCATGCGTTTGATTTCATCATTTGGTCGCGTGCATCAGGGACATTTACGTTCTGGTAAAATGGACAGTGATGAATGGTCAAAAGTCACCAGTACCATTGTGCATTTACAAGAAAAAAATCTGTATATCGATGATTCTTCTGCGCTACCACCAACAGAATTACGTGCCCGTGCGCGTCGTATTGCCAAAATGCATGGCGGAAAGCTGGGCTGTATCATGGTCGATTACTTGCAGCTGATGAAAGTACCCGGTATGGGCGATAACCGTGTCGGCGAGATCTCGGAAATCTCCCGAAGCTTAAAAGCTTTAGCGAAGGAAATGCAATGTCCAGTAATTGCCCTGTCACAGCTCAACCGATCGCTGGAAAACCGTCCAAACAAACGTCCGGTGATGTCCGACTTGCGTGAATCCGGTGCGATTGAGCAGGATGCCGACTTGATCATGTTTATTTACCGGGATGAGGTTTATAACAAGGAATCCAAGGAAGCTGGCACCGCCGAAATTATTATCGGTAAACAACGTAATGGCCCGATTGGTACCGTGCGTCTGGCATTCGAAGGTCAATATACCCGCTTTAGTAATCTCTCACCTGAGTTCTATGCTCAGTATGATGACGAAGAGTAATCAGGCTCTCGTCATCACATTTCCATCGTCCCTCTAGGAGTAATTTAGGGTGCGTCAAGCTACAGTTTATATTGACAGCGCTGCGCTGCAATATAATTTAAACCGTGTCAAACAACTTGCCCCAACCGCGAAAATCGTCAGCATGGTGAAAGCCAATGCTTATGGACACGGAGTTAAAGACTGCTTAGCAGCCTTAAGCGAAACCGATGCCTTTGGTGTTGCCTGTCTGCAAGAAGCCCTGGAAATTCGTGAATTAGGTTATTTACAGCCGATCACGCTTATCGAAGGTGTTTTTTCACCAGATGAGATGCCAATCGTAATTGAACAAAGTATTGAAGTCATTGTGCATCAACAGGCACAAGTCGACTGGTTAATTGCACATAAAGATGCCTATATCGCCAAAGAACTTAAAGTCTGGGTCAAACTGAACAGCGGCATGAACCGCCTGGGCTTTAAGATTGAAGCGATCAAAGACGTAATTTATACGCTAAAAGCCGCAGGCTTTACTTGCGTGCTTGCCATGCATTTTGCCAATGCCGATGCTGAGCATCCACTGAATGATGAACAAATCCGTCAATTCTTGGAAATTAAAAATGACTGCGCGCCAATTTTAGCTTCTTGCTGTAACTCGGCTGCAATCTATAAATATTCAGAATTGCATTTTGACTATGTCCGTCCCGGAATCATGCTCTATGGCGCGACGCCTTTTGCAGACCGTGATGTACATGACCTAGATTTAAAACCGGTCATGACGTTTACAGCTGAAATTATTGCCTTGAATGATATTCAAGCGGGTGAGCATGTCGGTTATGGTTCGACGTTCACCGTAGACCAAAACATGACTTTGGCCATTGTTTCAATTGGCTATGGTGACGGTTATCCTCGCGCTTTCCCTAAACAGAACTATGTCGCAATCAATGGTCAGCAAACTCGCGTGATTGGCCGGGTTGCCATGGATATGATTGCCATTGATGTGACAGGACTAGATGTGCAATTAGGTACAGAAGTCGAACTTTGGGGTAAAACCCGTCTAGTGGATGATGTAGCGACAGCCAATGGCACGATTGGTTATGAACTATTATGCCGACTGAGCAATCGTCCACTACGCAAAGTAGTTTGATCTAATCTTAAGAGTTAAAAAAGCCCAATCTATGTTGGGCTTTTTCTTTAGGCTGACTTTTGTTCCTCGCCCTGCTCTATGCATAATTGCATTAATAAGGCATCGACATGAGTTTGCTGAAAGGCAAAAGGATTAAAGTCATCAAATCCCATTTCCCGACAGAATTGCTGGATCTGACTACGTTTGGAAATATATTTCATGGACCAGTCCGGGAAACTTGGATATTCAATTTCCTTGGTTTCAAATAGTTTAATGTCCTGATGGCGAGGATCTTTATTCAGTCGCTCCACCAGCAGACTTTTTAAAGTGGGACATTCACCTTCCAGACATTGAAAAAAATGACCATCTGCGAAATAAAGTACACCTGTCACTTGATGCTGGTAATTAAAATCACGGGCTTCTTTCAAAATATTCGCTAAATCTTCAAGCAAATCAGTTTTGGGAGAAGTACTTTTACTGGCGTAACAAAATTGGTACATGCGCTAACTTCTCTATTTTTATTATGCTGGACTGCATAGAAGTTAACACTGTACGCGAAAAGCCTGAATCACGATAGGTTTTTATAAGAAATACTCATTAGAGGGAACAGGAAGTTCTGCCAGTCCTTTTTTTAAGGTCTCTGACCATTGCCGGCTGATTGACGTGAAATACTCATCATCTTCGGCAATACGCTTGCCTCTTGGCATGATCAGACTGTCTTTTTTATAGACCAGCACATCGAGGGGCATACCAACCGATACATTGGAACGTAGGGTCGATGCAAATGAAATCAGGGAACAGCGCAAAGCTTCATCCAGCGGCATATCATAAGTCAGCGCACGATCCAGGATCGGCTTGCCATATTTACTTTCGCCAATCTGGAAATACGGCGTATCGCGTGTGGCACAGATAAAGTTCCCTTGCGGATAGACATGATAAAGCTGCATATCCTGATCTTTAAGTTGCCCCCCGACCAGCAGATTGCAATAGTAATTGCTTTGTTCCGAAATATCGCTCGTAACATTCGCAATCACTTTTTTCAGCATACTTCCAACCAGCTCAGCGACATCAAACATGGTGTGCAGACTCAAGATATTGGGTTCCTGCTTCAGTTCGAGCTGATTTTTAATATGTCCAATTACGGCTTGTGTTGTTGCCAGATTTCCGGATGCCTGTATGACGATCATACGTTCCCCAGGAATACCAAAGGTATACAACTTTCGAAATACAGAAATGTGATCTACTCCGGCATTGGTCCGGGTATCACTGATAAAAAGCATACCTTGCTCTAAACGTAGTGCACAACAATACGTCATTTATTCGTCCTTATTAACATCCTAGCACTTGAACGATGGAATGCATGGATTCTACACCGCCTTTTTCTCTGACACCGCGTACCGGTGCCACATCCCAATAATCCCGTCCAATCGCCACATAAATATGCGAACTTGGAGTAAACACCAGATTACTGACATCAAAACAATACCATGTCTGGTCTACAAACACCTCTGCCCAAGCGTGACTGGCCAGATGCGAAGCATTTTGTGCATATAAATAACCAGAAACATAGCGTGCAGGCAAACCTAGATATTTGCACATGGCAATAAAAATATGACTATGGTCCTGACAGACGCCCTGTCTGGACTCAAAGGCATCTATTGCAGAGCCTTGCACTGAAGTACTGTTGGAAATATAAGGCACATGCTCCAGCAAGGCCTGTGCCAGTCCAATCAAATGCTGACGGGTTAATGCAGGAACATGACGTTGTGCAAAGTCTTTCATTGCTGCATTACATTGTGTCGATTCGGTCGGCTGTAGAAAAAGATTGGGATTGATTGAATCATTCAGTCCACTCTGATCCGCAGGATTCAGTTCAACAATCCCTTGCGCCATGATAGTCAGGGAATAATAAGGCTCCCGCTGGCTACAGGTCATCCACAGATTATGAAATGCATCTTTCCGGATTTCTTTATTACCCGGCACACTAATATCCCAGGAATGCACCCGCTGATGCGCATTGCTCGAAGGCATCATTTTAATGTACTGAATACTGTTCCTCACCTCGGCCGTGTACATATAATGCGTTTGGTGATTCACCATCAATTTCATACATCTGGCTCAAACAGTTGATGAATATGGTCGCTAAACTGGTAAAACTGAATCCGGTTCGGTTCTGTACGCAACTGCTCCCAGTACTGTTCCAGATCATTCCAGCCCATCTCTACCAAAATTCTGACCACATAATCAATCTTGCAGAGTGTAGTACTGGTTTCTTCACCCAGACGTAACTGATGATCGAGCTGTTCGACACATTGCCCTAGACTAAAAAACAGAAAAATATCGAAAGATTCGGCTTCCAGAATATCTTCACATTCCGTCACCACTTCACAGATATAACCAGCATTTTTGTCTGCGGTTTTGATCAATTTCATCAGTTCCGCATAGCCTGAAGCAGACAGCACCCCGCGTAATTCCTGAATATTGTCTTTAGCTACTTTAAACTGCTGGCTAAAAGACGCCACTTGCGTAGGATCAAGTACCAGCTCATTTAGGGAACTGGCATCAAAGGCAGGCAAACAGAAAGCATGGGCATACGCTACTGCCGCTTCGTCTTCTAAAAATGGAAAGCGCGCACATAAAAAATGAGTGCGAGATAAATAACGCCCTAACCAAAAAATATGTTGTGCATTGCTATTCAGCAAAACCATGACATTTTCCTTCTTTGGAATCTTATGAATGTAAATTGTCGACTACCCAGGTATCTTTGATACCGCCACCTTGTGATGAATTCACCACCAGTGAACCGGGCTGCATCGCCACGCGTGTCAAGCCACCCTGTACGATTTCAGTACGATAAGGCGAACTCAATACAAACGGGCGTAAGTCGATATGACGTTCAGCAATACCAAAATTGGTCAAAGTCGGACTAACCGATAAGTCCAAAGTGGGCTGCGCAATATATAAATGCGGCGCAGCTAAAATTTTCTCCCTGAAAGTTTCAATTTGCTGTTTAGACGCTTGTGGTCCAATGAGCATGCCATAACCGCCCGAACCCTGCGCTTCTTTCACCACCAGCTGATCCAGATGAGCCACGACATAGTCTAATTCTTCAGAATTACGACATTGATAAGTCGGAACATTTTTTAGAATTGACTGCTCGCCCAAATAAAAACGAATCATTTTGTCGACATATGGATAAACCGATTTGTCATCTGCCACACCGGTTCCCGGTGCATTGGCAATCACAACATTATTTTGCAAATAAGCTGACATCAAGCCAGCGACACCCAAAGTGCTATCCGGTTTAAAGCATAAAGGATCAAGAAACGCATCATCGACCCGTCTATAAATAACATCGACTCGTTGGCGACCACGTATGGTTTTTACATAAACCTTCGAGTCATCAACAAAAAGGTCACGTGATGTTACCAATGGTACATCCATCTCCCTTGCAAGGAAGGCATGTTCATAGTAAGCGCTATTAAAACGTCCTGGGGTCAGCACCACCACAAATGGCTTGTCGACGTAGGCATTTTCGATCAGGATTTCTTTCAATAATTGTGGATATTGCTCGATTCCGGCAATCTTGGACTGCTCGAATACTTTTGGCATGAGTTTTTCACTGATCTTGCGGCATTCCAGCATATAAGACACGCCAGATGGCGTTCTGAGATTATCTTCTAAGACATAAAACTCGCCCTTGGAATCACGGATCACATCGATTCCACTAATCTGGCTATAAATCCCACCTTTCAAGCTATGTTGATACATATGCGGCTGATAGGCCTCATGAGTTAAAATCTGCAACTCAGGAATAATATTGGCTTTTAAAATGTCCTGTTGATGATAAATATCATGTAAGAATAAATTTAGCGCCCGTATCCGTTGTGCCGAGCCTAAAGCCACCATATTCCACTGCTTCCGGTCTATGACTCGCGGAATGATATCGTAGGGAATGGTGCGTTCTACGCCTTCTTCATCGCCATAAACGGTAAAGGTAATACCGTGATGTAAAAAATGTTCTTTTGCTACCTGATTCAGTGCATTGAGTTCATCCAGCGTATGTTGTGATAACCATTCTTCCAGTCTTTGACCAGCCTGACTGGACAACACATGTTCATCCTGCATTTCATTAAAGAACTTTGAAGATAACTGCTGCAGTAAAAGTTGTGGATTTGTTGTAGTAGATACCGCTGTAGTTTTAGTGTCTATAAAATTTTTTCCAATATTTTGGGAAGTAAATTTATCAATTGTTTCAATCACATTTGTATCCTGATTTCCTTTAAGCATACAAACCCTCGTATTATCATCTATTATAATCAAATCAAAGCAATATCCATGCCATGACATCTGTATTTCAATTACCATTAATCTAATAAATGCCCAATGAACTCAATGCCATTTTCGACCAAGTTGTTTTAGAATTGTAGGACAAATGTTGCACAGAGGGACTTGCGAAAAAATGAGAGTTTTTTTATTGTGTTAAGCTAAGCCTAAATTCCCTCTTCTTTATTGCCAGCAAAATAAATTATGTCAGCACAAGAAAAAGAAACTTCAAACAGTCTATATCGCCAATGGCAAATTTTGTCGCGTCTTTCTACCGGCAAATGGATGGGAACACGTGAATTACAGGAAATCCTCAATCGTGAAGGCATCGATATCAGTCTGCGCACCATTCAGCGCGACCTGAATCAGATTGCTCAACGCTTTCCGATTGAAAGCAGTAAAACCACGCCGCAAGGCTGGCGTTGGCGTTCAGATGCGCCGCTGCAAAGTTTGCCGCATATGACCAGCTCGCAAGCGGTCACTTTCATGATGGTCGAAGAACATTTAAAACATCTGCTGCCACCGAGCCTGATCGAGGAAATGAATCCGTGGTTTGATCTGGCACGACGCAGTCTTTCTTCCCAGAACAATGTCCGGCAATGGATTAACCGCGTACGCATTGTTCCGGCCACCCAACCCCTGATTCCCCCTGTGGTAGATAAGGCCGCGCAGCAAGCGGTGTATGAAGGCCTGTTACAGGACAAACAACTGGAATGTGTGTATCAGGGCCGTGGTCATAATAGCGAAGAAAAAACCTATATTCTCAATCCTCTGGCATTGGTACAAAAAGGGTCAATCATTTATCTGGTGTGTACCCGTCATGACAAATCGGATATCCAGACCTTTGCACTGCACCGCTTTAAATCGGCCGTCGTGCTGAATTCACGTGCCTTGCATCCAGTCAATTTCGATATTGATGATTATATTGATTCTGGTGCACTGGGCTTCCGGGTGGACTTCAACCATCCCACCGAAAATGTCACGCTTAAACTCAGCATGTCAGAGTCGGATGCCCATTACTTTGAGGAAAGCCAGCTCAGTAAAGACCAGAAAATTGAAAAAATGGAAGATGGCATGTCGCTGATCACTGCTACCGTGCCATTTACCTCTCAACTGGTCTGGTGGCTGCGTAGCTTTGGTAAAAAGATTAAACATATTGAACCGAGTATTGTGGCCAATGCAGTCGCTCAACTGGATAAGGAAAACCCTTAACTACACAGGCTTCATCCAGATTCTTTTAGGTATTCCAGAATAAAAAAATCCCCAAATTGGGGACTGGAGAATTATGCTTATATTTTTGTTCTTGTTGTGGTGATCTGCCGCTGTGCCAATCTGCTTTTCTTTGACACCCCGAAATGCAGCTTGAATGAAACATCAATATTTAAAAATGACTGAGACATGAGCAAGCCAGCTCAGCATCATTAAAGCGAATGGATTTTTTGGTCATGGTTTAAGACTCCTATATAGTGAATAAACCGACTATAAAGTCATCCGCCTTACTTGTGAAATAAATAGAATGCATGTCTTTTGCAGAATTTTTCTATAGTACTTTTTCCGCAAAATTTATCTGTAATCGCTGCTGATTCATTGCTTGGCTTAATACTATTTTCGGCAAGTTTATAAAATCGAATAACAATTCTCTGCTTGTATAAGATATCTCGCTCTGCACATCATAAAGCCCTATAGAAGTAGAAATAGGGACTTAATTTTACAATGGCTAACCCTGCTCAATTAGTACGTCACAAGCTGCTTAATACTTTCTTTTCCCGCCATTCGGTCTGGTTTGCCTGCATTCTGATTGCAGTGATTTTTACTACATTTCATATCGGTTATTCGCCGCGTTATATCTATTATTTTATGCCGCAAACGTTGGTGAATACCCTGTGGATCCTGAGCATTCTGCTGAGTCTGCTGGGTTTGTATGATGTACTGCAAAACAAGCATTCCATTCTGAAAAATTATCCCATCATGGGACATTTCCGCTTTATTTTTGAGGAATTCCGTCCCGAGATTCGTCAGTATTTTATTGAAGCCGACCGGGATGCACTGCCTTTTTCCCGTATGCAACGCAGTCTGGTGTATCAGCGGGCGAAAAATGAAAATTCAGATAAACCTTTCGGCTCGATCCTGAATGTCTATGAAGATAATTACCGCTTTGTTAGTCATTCCATCACGCCTTGTAAAGTTGCCGATCCGCAGACTTTTCGTATCCTGATTGGAAATGAGCAATGTACCCAGCCCTTTTCAGCCTCTATTTTAAATATTTCAGCCATGAGCTTTGGGAGTATGAGCGCTAATGCGATACGAGCCCTTAATCTCGGCGCTCAAAAAGGTGATTTTTTCCATGATACTGGAGAAGGCAGTATCAGTCCCTACCATCTGGAATATGGCGGCGATCTGGTCTGGGAAATTGGCAGTGGTTATTTTGGCTGCCGTACTTTAGATGGACAATTCGATCCGGAACGTTTTGCTGCACAAGCCAAACTACCCCAAGTAAAGATGATTGAAATCAAGCTTTCGCAAGGCGCAAAACCTGGCCATGGCGGTATTTTACCTAAAAGTAAAATTTCAGAAGAAATTGCCCAAATTCGAGGCATCAGCCGTGATCATGATTGTGTGTCTCCTTCAAGTCATCCGGCATTTAACACACCGATTGAAATGATGCATTTCATACAAAAATTACGTGAACTTTCCAGCGGAAAACCGGTCGGATTTAAGCTGTGCTTGGGTCAACCGTGGCAGTTTATGAGCATGGTCAAAGCCATGTTATATACCCAGATTTATCCGGATTTTATTGTGGTTGATGGTTCTGAAGGTGGAACCGGTGCTGCACCCATTGAATTAATTGACTATGTCGGTGCGCCTTTAAGAGAAGGTTTACTGTTTGTACACAACACCCTTGTTGGTGCAGGTTTGAGAGATAAGATCAAAATTGGTGCAAGTGGTAAAATAATTAGTGCATTCGATATTGCCAGCACGCTTGCCATTGGTGCGGATTGGGTGAACTCTGCCCGTGGTTTTATGTTTGCAGTGGGCTGTATTCAGGCACAAAGTTGTCATACCAATCAATGCCCTGTCGGAGTCACCACCCAAGACAAAGATCGCCAGAAAGCCTTACATGTGCCGACCAAGGCCGAACGGGTGTTTCATTTTCATAAAAACACCTTACATGCCCTGTCTGAATTAATAGCTTCCGCAGGTCTCAAACACCCTTCCGCTATTAAGGCGCATCATCTGGCACAACGCGTGAATAATCACGAAATAAAGAACTTTGCGCAGATTCATTTTTGGCTCAAAGAAGGTGAATTATTGTCCTGTGAAAATAAGGATGAGGAGAACTTCTACTTCCGGATGTGGAATTTGGCCCAATTAGAAAAATTTTAAATCAATAGCATTAGAACTAAAAAAGGCGTTTTCATAAACGCCTTTTTAAATATTAAATTTTCAATCTATTAATAATAAGTTTTGCTGCCGTGTGCATGCAGAAAGGCAGGAATCAAACCCGTCAATGCAGCACGAATATCAGCACGCTCATTGATTAACTGATGCGAACCCTCTTCTAGCATAAGCAAAGTCTGGAGTCTGAATTTACGTCGGATAAATTCGATATTATAACGCCAGTCCACAGTCTGATCCTGTGCACCCTGTGCTAGCCAGACTGGAATACGACAAGCCGGACGCGCTTCCATTTCCAGCATCCAGCGTGACATCGCTAAAATCCAGTCCATGCCCATCATTCGTGGTTGTAATGGATCTTTAAGCCGGATAAAACGCAGAAACTCCGGATTATGATTATTGCGTCTGAAATGCCGGGGAACTTCACGTTTGATTCGGCTAATAATGCCCAATCCGACCGAATTATGCCACCAGGCAGTTTTGGCGGGACGAATCAATGGTGATAATAGCAAGACCCGCTCAACAAAAGGATTTTCACGACGTTCTGCAAATTCCAGTAAATGGTGCGTCCAGATCGCACCGCCGGTACTCTGCCCGATGCCAACCCAAGGTTTCGGTAATTGTGAGGCATGTTGCACATAACGATGTACGGCATGCAAAACCTGCTGATAATGATCAAAATTCTGAATGCTGGCAGGTGAACCATCACTCAGACCATGTCCAGGCAGATCATAGGTCAACACACTAAAACCCTGTTCTAAAAGCTCTTTGACAATCGGCTGATAAATGCCGCTATGTTCCAGATAACCATGCAACAGAAAAGCAGTTCCCTGAATCTTGTCAAAGCGGGTATTTTCCAGATTCGGTTCAAACACCTGTACATGCAACTTGAATAATGGCATCTGTACATAGCCCTGCCAGTGTTTGCAGTCCAGTAAATCAAAACCATAAAGCTTTCGATAGGACTGCAGATCAATCGGCGGTTCATCACTACGATTCAGGTTTAAAGGTGGCAAGAGTTGAGGCGTAACATCCCGACTCGGAATGGGTAAATCCAGCTGTTTCAGAATGGTGGGATTTAAAAATGGGATATCAGACATTATGGCACCTCCCGACAGTCACTGGATCCAAACCACATATCGCGCATGGTCGCCAACATTTCATAATTGGCACGACGACTGTGATCATAATTTTGTGCACTTGGACGCCATCGTGTCAATGGCGTTGGCATCGGCGCTTCTACCGGAATGGTTTGTATGCCATTTAACGCAAATAAACGGCGGGTACGCGGCATATGATAACGATCCGTAATCAGAATCACTGTAGGCGCTCCACCTTTCTTTTGTAATAATAATGAACTGAAACGGGTATTTTCACAGGTGTTCATGCTGCGATCTTCCAGTAATTTGGCATCGACACCATGATTTTTTAACCAGCGCTGCATATACGGCGCTTCGACCCCACTCAGAACAATCGGCAACTGATAATGTTTCTCTACTGCCAGCGTAGTTTCCAGACGTAGTCGCGTATAGTTATTGACGATGATCTCTTTGCCTTGGTCATCTAGGGTTAAGCCACCACCCAATACCACAATGGCATAAGGTTGGGAGCTATTCGCCGGTTTAGCCTGCTGTTGCTCTTGTAGTAAAGCCAAGTCCTGCTGGATTTCCTCTCCATCGGTTTCCTGTACCGAACTGGCTTCACCCTGCTCAAGTGGATGCGTCGTCAAAAACTCCATATATTGCTCAATGCGTTCCTTATTTTCACTACTGTCCCACTCCAGCAATTCCCGGACATTGGCTGTCGGATCGGCTGGTTCTGCATCTTCCTGTGAGGACAATAAGGGCACCTGAGCAGGTGGACTTTGCTCTGCTTTTTGATCTTGCTGTTCGCGCTGATATTCTTCAATCACCTGCTGCAGTGCTTTATAACGTGCCTGAATCAACATGAGGTTGGCCGAGTTATTTTGCTGGATATCCTGTTCCATGACCTTTAAATACGCCTGACGGGCAATCCACAAATCAGAGCCAGGTTCCAGATTTTCATGTTCGCTGAGTGCAGCCATTTTCTGGCTTTGAGCCGCGACTTCATTTAGCTCTAAGGAGACAAACTGGTTTAAGCCCTTGACGATCATTTTTGAGTAAAAAGGCGTATAAACCAACACCAGTAGACAGCCGCATAGCACAAACAGTCCAGTGACAATTTGTAGCAAACGTACCATCCAATGGGTGTTTTTCATGTTATTCCTCTTCCTGATGAGAACGGATCAAGCCATTTTTATCGAACAATACAGGTTCAGGCTCCAGCATTAGACTAAATTTTTCCCAAACTGACTGTTGTACTGCACGATACGTTTTACGGACATCGGTGAGAGAGGCCTGACCATAATTCACCAACACCAGCGCCTGTTTATGAAACATGCCGACAGGCCCCAACTGTTTACCCTTCCAGCCCGCCTGATCAATCAACCAGCCTGCTGCCAGTTTAACTTGAGCATTCGTTTGCTGGTAATGGGGTAAATTCGGGAAAGATACAGCAATTTGGTCAAAGACCGCCTGATCAACCACCGGATTTTTAAAGAAGCTGCCCACGTTGGGAAATTCTTGTGGATCAGGCAATTTACTCTGGCGAATCTGGATGACCTGTTGCTGCAAGTTTTCTGCTGTGAGCTGATCACCGACCGCAGTCTTCAGATCACCATAATTCAGTTTCAAATCTGGCTGTTTAAGTAATCTAAAAGTCACATGGGTAATCACATAACGGTTAGGATCATCTTTAAAAATACTATGCCGGTAGGCAAACTGACAATCTGCTGCCTGAATCGAAGCAAACTGTTTCAATTGTCGGTCATAGACCTCAACAGAATCGATGAATTCTCCGACTTCGACACCATAAGCGCCAATATTCTGTACTGGCGATGCACCGACCCGACCCGGAATTAAAGCTAGATTCTGTAGGCCATATAAACTTTGTGCCGTGGTCCAGAGCACGAAGTCATGCCAGCCTTGTCCGCCGCCTACACGTAAACGTTGCGACTGATCATCAGCATCCAGTATTTCAATGCCTTGAATATCCATATGCAGAACCAGTGCATCAATCTGCTCCGGCAACAACATATTGCTGCCGCCTGACAGAATCAGTACATTGAGTTGCTGCTGTTCCGAAAAATTCAGTGCAGTTAGCAGGTCAGCAGTTGATTGAATCTGGGCATAGTATGAAGCAACTGCTTCTAAATTTAAGGTATTAAAAGGTTTAAGTTGAACCTGGGTTTGAATCTGCATCGCTTAAACCTTGTGTAAATTCTGTTTAAAAATCTCAATCCAAGCCTGGCTGCTGGACTCACACTGATCAAGCACCCGTTCAAAGCCATCCGCTTCGCCATAATAGGGATCGGGTAAAGCCTGTTTTGGATAGGTCTGATCATGTTCACTCATTAATGCCACGCGTGCACGTACATGACCAAACTGAGTTTCTGCCAGACGCTGTATGTTCTGGATATTGGATAAATTCTCCAGATCCATCGCCAGAATCAGATCATAATCAATAAAATCATGCGGAATAAGTTGACGTGCGCGAAGTGCTGAAAGGTCATAGCCACGTTTTAGTGCATGCTTCTGGCTACGCAAGTCCGGTGCCTTGCCCGGATGATAATTACTGGTTCCGGCAGAGTCGACCACAATGTTCAGTTGCTGTTCATCACAATAATGTCTGAGTACAACTTCTGCCGTGGGAGAGCGGCAAATATTTCCCAAACAAACACATAACACCTTGTATGGCGTTCTGGATGACATAAACAACCTCAGAGCTACTTTATTTTAAGGATTCTTATGTTAAGTTATTTATATACTGATTCCTATCTTACAACCATAGAATAATCTCGTATTTGCAATAAAAAAATCAAGGATATCGCCATGAATCGTTTTCAGTTTCAAACCGTCCCCAATATCATTGCCGGACTAGGCACGATTCAGGAATTATTTAAAATTCTAAAAAATGGCCGTTATCAACGTCTTCTGCTGGTGACTGATCCGGGTATGCTGAAGCAGCAATTACATCTGCCGCTTCTGGATATTATTGAATCTGCCGGGCTGGAGTACGTGATTTACTCGGATGTTCAGGCCGATCCACCCGATACCGTGGTGCTTGAAGCGGCGGCTTTTGCAAAACAGGAAAATATTGATGTGGTGCTGGGCTTTGGTGGTGGCAGCTCGATGGATGTGGCCAAACTGATCGCGATTCTGGCACATCCCGAGCAGCATCAGACATTGTCTGATCTGTATGGCATTGATAATGCCACCGGACCGCGTTTAGCTTTAATTCTGGTACCAACTACGGCTGGAACAGGTTCAGAAGTGACGCCGATTTCGATTGTCACCACAGGTGAAACCACTAAAACCGGTATTGTGGCACCGATCCTTTTTGCTGATATTGCCATTCTGGATGCAACCTTTACCCAGAATCTTCCGGCACAGATCACTGCCGCCACCGGCATTGATGCCATGGTACATGCCATTGAAGCCTATACCTCAAAACACAAGAAAAACCCTTATTCGGATATGCTGGCCAAACAGGCTTTAAGATTACTGAATGCCAATCTGCCGCGCGTGCTGCAAGACGGATATGATTTAGATGCGCGTCAAAATATGCTGGTCGGTTCCATGCTGGCCGGACAAGCCTTTGCCAATGCACCAGTCGCCGCCGTACATGCGCTGGCTTATCCACTGGGTGGACATTTTCATCTATCGCATGGGCATAGCAATGCGCTGGTTCTAACTGAAGTATTAAAGTTTAATGCGCCAGCGGCCAAACAGCTCTATGCGGAATTGATGACCTGGCTGGATCCTTACAGTAAAGGTTGTCATGATGGCCTGACTGATCTGTTTATTGATCATTTTAATAATCATCTGATGCAAAGCGGTTTGACCCTAAAACTGAATCAGTTGAATATTCCGGAAGATATGCTGCAGGTCATGGCAGAAGATGCGATGCAACAAAGCCGGCTGTTGCAGAATAATCCACGTGAACTCAAGGTGGAGGATGCTTATCAGATTTATCAGGCGATCTATGCCTAGATCAATTTCCACCTAAGCCTTATCTAGCCGAGGACTGAATAGTGATAAAAGCCACCATCAAACAGCGCGAACACTATACATTTTTCCTGCCCATTCAAACCCGATGGGCAGACAATGATCTGTACGGCCATGTCAACAATGTGACTTATTACAGTTATTTTGATACCGCAGCCAATGCCCTGCTGATTCAGGAGGCTGATTTTGATCCTAAATATTCCCCGATGATTGGGCTGGTGGTCAGCTCCAACTGTCAGTTCAATCAGGAACTGTCTTATCCAGAAATTATTGAAGTGGGCGTGGCCATTGAAAGCATGGGAAATTCATCGCTCAGCTATGATCTGGCTATTTTTAAACGCAACTCAGATACAGCCGCTGCGCAAGGCAATTTTGTCCATGTATTTGTTGACCGTGAAACACGAAAAAGCACCCCGATTCCAGTCGAAATGCGGGATGCTTTATCTCGATTTGTTGTGACTTAACATCCAGCCTATTTCAGCTGAATATTTTGCAGTTCACCATCAAACTGCTGTAACAGATCGCGTACTGCCGGTTCAGCATGTAACAGTTCTTCGGCACGTTTAAAGGCACGTACCTTACGCTGATGCTGCATGGTATAGGGCGTTAACTGATCCACATTTTCAAATTTCACCTGGAAATTGGTTTGCGGCCATTGCTGTTGCAAAGCAGCTTCCAGATGATGTTGCAACTGGGTCAACAACTGCTGGTACTGTTCAGGAATATGGAAAACGGATTCGCCATTCATCTGGCCAGTCATGACGCCATACTGCGCCAGTTCCTGTACTGCCGGAGAAAGCTGGCTGTTACGGAACCAGTATTCCCATTTTTCTACGCTCCACTCACCCTCTAAAACTTGCTCGGGTATTTTCAGAATATCCTGTGGCATCAGATTCTGCGTATTTATATCTTGAGAAATATCTTCCAGCAAAGCTGTCTGTGCAACTGGCTGAACCGACGCTGTATTTTCAAGAGCAGGCTGATCGGTTGTTTCCTGTGAAAGCTCTATTTCCGGTGCAGCAAGACTAAATTCCTCATCAGCAGACATGGTCTCTTGTACTGGCTCAGCAGGAATGACGGCATCTGCAGGAATAAACTCTTCAAGCAGGAAATCATCCGAACTGTTGCTAGTAGCCGGTGCTTCTGGCGTACTCTCGATTTCATCAAAACCAAATAGGCCTTTATCATCATTTGGATCAAAAACAATTTGATCACTAGACTGCACTTCTTCAATGGTGGTCTGAATTACTACGGGCTGGACAGATTCAGGTGCAGTGATGCTGGTTGGCTCTTCTTCATCGAGAAAATCATCCGAAGAAGGCACAGACGCTGATGCAACATCAATCTCCTCATCTGTCCCATCGTCCAGAGAGAAATCATCAAATACCGGTTCTGCCTCCAATGATTGTGTTTCTATTGATTCAGATTGAAGTTGTGTCTGAACAGGTGGCTGTAGACGTGTTGTATGGGTTGTTGCCTGTTGCGATGCAGTCTCCTGCATTACTGGAATTTCACTTGGTTGTAATGGACGGAAAGCCAGTAAGCGTAGCACCGTCATCTCAAAGCCTTGTTCCTGCGTAACTGCAAGCTGTAAATCGGCACGACCCTTATAGGCAATCTGATAATAAAGTTGCAGATCCTGAGCAGAAATCAGACCGGATAATTGCATAATTTTTTGATTGATCTCAGCACTATATTTCAGACTCAGATCTGGCAGGTACTGCAATAAGGCTAGTTCATGCAACGTCGAAATCAACTGATCGAGCACTAGTGACACATCCAGAGCTTGCTGACGGAACTGTAGCAATAACTGACTGACATGCGCTTTCTGGTTCTGGTGAATCGCCAGAATCAGGTCATAAATAATGGTGCGGTCAATCAGACCGAGCATGTCTTTGACATCCTGATGCTGAATCACACCCTGACCATAGGCAATCGCCTGATCGGTCAGAGACAAGGCATCACGCAGAGAACCTTGCGCAGATTCAGCAATCTGCCAGATCGCATCCTGATCAGACTGAATGCTTTCTTTGCTAAGAATATTGCCCAGATGTTCGGTAATTTCATCGACTGCCAATGGACGCAAAGTAAATTGCAGACAGCGAGAAATTACGGTAATTGGCAGTTTTTGCGGATCAGTGGTTGCAAACAGAAATTTGACATGTTCTGGCGGTTCTTCCAGCGTCTTTAACAGCGCATTGAAAGAATGCGTGGACAGCATGTGCACTTCATCGATCAGGTAGACCTTAAAGCGGCCTTGAGTCGGTGCATAAGGAACATTGTCGAGCAGCTCGCGGGTATCTTCGACCTTGGTGCGTGATGCTGCATCGATTTCGATTAAATCAATAAAACGACCTTCATTGACTGCGGTACAGGTCGCACAGACCTCACAAGGCGTCGAGGTAATACCGGTCTCGCAGTTCAAGCACTTCGCCAAAATACGTGCAATCGTGGTTTTTCCGACACCACGCGTTCCCGTAAACAAATAGGCATGATGCAAACGGCCACGTTCGAGCGCGCTGGTTAAAGCACGTGATACATGGTTTTGCCCCACCAATTCATTAAAATTACGAGGACGGTATTTTCGCGCAAGTACTTGATACATGTATGCTCCTTTTTACAGGTCTAAGCATACTGTTTTTTTATAAAATAGTGAAATGAATGCCGGTTTATAAAGAATAAAAATCCCTTGATCAAAATCATTGAAAAAGGGATATAAAACAGATGCTTTTTTAAAATTAGACCGATTCAAACAGGATAAAGTCACTTTGCATTTGGTAGCGTTTGCCTGTTTGATCTTCACGAATTTCCAAAACATGCTTTTTCAGATCGACATAGAGCAGATTTCGGGTATCGACATTCAGTAGTTCAATCTTTTGTTGTGATTCATCCTGAAACCGAATCTGCCCGCTCATCGTTTCAATTTCATTATGTCCACTTAAACTTTCACGCTGTAAAGTAAAGGTCTGATCTTCATTCAAGGTCAAGGCCACTGCCATGCCTGGACAATCTTCACAACTTGAAAAACATCCCATACATGGCGTCGTGCCCTGATAACTCCCGACCCAGGCAGGAATCTGAGCTTTGGCTTCCATCACCGTTTTTGCAGCCGGCTGATTCGGATCCTGACATCCGAACAACGCACTGCTTGCGACCAAAGGAATCACCAGCACTTTTTTCATTACTTCACACCATAGCCATGGACTGCGCGACAAAATAGCATATTTGTCTGACGGGCTAAACTCCCAAATCAGGGATATTTAGCGCCAGCCTTTGCGGCCGGTCAGTACCGCATCCGCACAGCGCAAGGTTTCCTGCGTCAGGCCCCAAAGACGGTAATCTCCGGTTAATGAACCTGTCGGGAAATTATGCGTATAGGCAAAACTTAAATTCCGTTCAGGGTCACACCAGGCACCAGAGCCATTAAAGCCCATATGACCAAAACCTTTAGAGGCTTTTCCTAAAGTGAGAACACGGTGGTAACCCAAGCGCCAGTGCATCGGTAAAGGCATGACCCGATCTCTTGTTTTGTATTGCACCTGACTAAGTCGCTGGAATACCTCCTGCGAGATCAGTTGCTGTCCTTGCCATTCACCACGACTGGCCAGCATGGCATAGATTTTTGCCAGACTCTCTGCGGTAAATACTCCATTAGCAGACGGAATAATGGCCTGTAGACCCTCATGACTAAAGAAACTAAAGTTCTTCATGCCCTTAGGAATCATGGCATCCTGAAAATCCTGTGGACTCTGACCACTCCATACCAATGCTCGTTCCATCAGGCTGGGTTGCCTTGACACAGTTTTTTTCGCAGTTTGTGTTTGAGACTTAGTTGTTTTAGGCTTTAAAATAGGTAAGGCCACCCGAGCTAACTCATGCGTCGGTACGCTAAAATAAGCACCATTTAACTGTAGTGGCTGTACCAGATATTCCTGCATCAGTTCACCCAGTTTTTTACCAGTCGCTTTTTCCAGTACACCACCTACTTGCCAGCCAAAAGTCAGCGGTTGGTAAGCAGCATCGGTTGCAACCTGAAATCGTGGTTCAGCTGCCGCAATCCGGTCCAGCATCTGTGACCAGTCGGCCATTTCAGTGGCATCATCAATGAGATTACGGATATCAAACAGTCCGCTTTGATGACTGAGCATATGCGCCAGAGTAATATTTTCTTTACTATTTTGCGCAAATTCAGACCAGTATTCTGCAACCGGTCGGTCATAATCCAGATAACCTTGACTGACCAGAATGTGCGCCAAAGTCGCCAGCACGCCTTTGCCGGTGGAATAACACAGCGACATGGTATCAAGCTGCCAGTTTTCAGTTAGAGACTTTTTACCGGTATAAATATCGACGACTTTCTGTCCCTCAAAATATACCACCAGTGCCGCACCACCCTGTGCGGTACGCGCATCCTGCAACCGGCTAAACTGACGGGCAAGATCACTGAAACGCTCATCGACATTGCCCTGATAATTATGCTGATCAGCAAACAGATAATCTTTAATTGGCTGCATCATTCTATCCATAGAATATTGATCCCTTAAAATGAAAAAGCCTAAATCAGATTTAGGCTTTTGATTCAGATTTAAATCGCTTTGATATGACCGGTCACATGCGGTTTTTGATTTTTACTGTTTCGAATCAGGAAATCTGTATCATTCGCTGCCTGTGCGGTCAGAAATTCAACTTTAGATGGCAAGTACATCGGCAACTTGAACCAAACGTCAGCTTCATAAGCATCTGGCAATGACAGATTTGCCAACGCTTTGGCTTTGCTCCACATACCATGTGCGATTGCCTGTTTAAAGCCAAAGGCTTTCGCTGTGACTGCATGAATATGGATCAGGTTAAAATCACCTGAGGTCATGGCATAACGGCGACCAGTATTCTCCGAGATGTTCCATTCATTATTGAGTATATATTCTGGCGCTTGGCTTTCTGCAGGTTTGGCAGCAGCTTTAGCATTGGTCTTTTGACGTGACAGATAAGTCGTCAATGCTTCAACTACGACCTCGCCTCCCACTTTGACTGTAGTAATGAAATCAAACTGCACGCCTTTATCGTGCGGCTGCAATTCGCCAAATTTGCATGATAGGGTCAAGGTTTCATTGACGCCGATTTTACGGTATTGCTTCACTTGGTTACGGATATGTACCAAGCCCAAAATCGGAAATGGAAATGCTTCTGAAGTCATCATGTGCATTTGCAGACTTTGTGAAAGTACCGTCAGATAGATTGCTGGAATATAACCATTATTTTTAAAACCACAAACTTCGTTATAGGCTTTCAGATGTTTCTGATCGACCTTGAATGAATCCACCACATATTCAACTTGCGGTAGAACTTTTTCAGCTTTCGGCTTTTTAAAAATCAAGCCCTGAATCACTTTTGGATAGGCTAAATAAGGTTTTGGAAGTTGACTAAAATGGCGCGTATTCATACTGAACCTTTAAAATATTCTTTTCATTTATATATGAGTGGATTTCTCTCTCCCTTTGGGAGAGAGTTAGAGAGAGGGCTAAAAAAAGGCCCCTAATCTCCCTCTCCTAAATCCTCCCCCTGAGCTTCAATAAAAGCGCAAGAGAGAATTTGAATGCTTTAAGCCCCTAACAGACTTTGACCACATACACGTACCACGTTGCCATTTAAACCTGTTGATGCAGTAGCAGCAAACATTGCAATCGTTTCTGCAACATCGACAGGTAGACCGCCCTGACTCATCGAATTCATACGGCGGCCCGCTTCACGGATCGCAAATGGAATCGCAGCCGTCATCTGAGTCTCGATAAAGCCCGGTGCAACGGCATTAATGGTTATACCATTTTTTAATGTCGGTGCTGTGAATTTTACTACACCTATCACCCCGGCTTTAGATGCTGCATAGTTGGTTTGTCCCAGGTTACCAGCAATGCCTGAAATTGAGGATACACAGATAATACGGCCATTGGCATTTAGACCATCGTTGGAGATCAAGTAATCATTCACACGTTCAATTGCAGATAGGTTGATATTAATCACCAGACCCCATAGCTCAGGCTTCATATTGGCCAAGGTCTTGTCACGGGTAATTCCGGCATTGTGCACAATGATGTCTAAGCCGCCATGCTCAGCTGCCGCTGCCTTAATCTTCTCACCTGCATCTGCAGCTGTAATATCAATAGCCAAGGTAGAACCGGCAATCTCACCGGCTACGCGATCAAGGTCAGCCTGCTGTTGTGGAACATCCAGACAGATGACATGTGCGCCATCACGTGCCAATACATGGGCAATCGCTTCACCAATACCACGGCTTGCGCCTGTCACAACCGCAGTTTTACCCGCTAATGGCTTGGTCCAGTCTACGTCTACTTTTTCAGCTGGTGAAACACGGATCACCTGACCAGAAACATAGGCAGAACGCGGCGAAATCGTAAAACGTAATGCAGATTCAAGATTTGCTTCAGCACCTGCATCGACATAGATCAGGTTTGCTGCGATACCTTTTTTGAATTCTTTAGCCACTGATTTCACGAAACCTTCCAGTGCACGTTGAGCAATCGCCTGGCTCACCGATTTTGCTGTTTCAGGTGTAGTCCCCACAATCACCACACGGCCCGAACTCTGGATCTGACGTGCAATCGGGTTAAAGAAATCATAAAGTGATTTTAACTGTTCTGAATTTTCGATCCCTGAAGCATCAAAAATAACGACCTTGAATTTTGATTCTTTATCGCCCGGGTTAAATGCACCCAGATTCAGCCCAGATGCTGCAGCCGCCTGTTGCAACTCAGCATTATTACCTGCATAGCTGTTGGCATGAATATTTGCCAGAACCTGAGCAATAGCACCCGTCAATGGACTTGCTGGTGCTGCGCCCAATAATACTGCGCCTTTTACCACCGGCGTAGCAGACTCAAAACGGTCTAAAGAAGTTGGGGATGGCAAACCCAAATTTTTAATGACAAATTTACCAATAGGAGATTTTGCAAAAGTTTGGTACTGATCAGTCATGTTTATTATCTCTCATACAAATTAATTTTTGGTTGATCTAAAGTTACCCTTAAACTTCAATATGATGCCAGACACATATATTTCAATAGATCCGCCAGATTCCGCCCAATCATACTTGAGATAATAGGCAGATGACTTGACCTGAGCGCAGTCTGTAATGTCATTGTAGTCAATACAGCCTATCCTCTTCTATGCTAATGTAAGCGCCAAGAAGACGATCTATTTGCCTGGTAAAGCCTTATGAGCAAAACAACTCAAGAAAATCCAGCAGTCGAGAACTCTGCGACAGAAACTGTGTCAAAACCATCAACGCGCATCAAGCGTAGCACTAAAAATACTGACACAGCCACTGGGACAGAAAAAAGTCCGACTAAAACCTCGCGTACACGGAGCACACCTGCCCGTGCCAAAAATACGACTTCATCTGAAAAAGATTTAATCTCTACAACACAGACTTCTGTTCTACAGGAACCAAACATGAGCCAAAATACAGTTCGCCGCGTTGCGATTATCGGTGGTAACCGCATTCCATTTGCACGTTCTAATGGTGCTTACTTTACGGCATCCAATACTGACATGTTTACAGCAACCCTGAACGGCCTAGTTGAACGCTTTAATCTGCAAGGTCAACGCTTAGGTGAAGTGGTTGCGGGTGCAGTACTGAAACACAGCCGTGACTTCAATATGACCCGTGAATGTGTACTAAATACTGCCCTTGCACCTGAAACGCCTGCTTATGACATCCAGCAGGCATGTGGTACTGGTTTGCAAGCGGCATTTCTTGTTGCCAACAAGATTGCTTTAGGTCAAATCGAAGTAGGCATTGCAGGTGGTGTAGATACGACTTCTGATGCACCGATTGCTTTTGGTGACGGTTTACGTAAAGCATTACTTGAGCTAAACATTGCGAAAACTGCAAAAGACCGTCTGAAAGCACTGACCAAAATCAATGTGAAAGACCTTATGGATGCACCAAAAAATGGTGAGCCGCGTACAGGTCTGTCTATGGGTGATCATCAGGCGATTACTACACTGGAATGGGGAATTTCCCGTGAAGCACAGGATGAACTTGCTGCATCTTCACACCAGAAAATGGCTGCAGCGTATGAAGAAGGTTTCTTTGATGACCTGATCACACCATTCTTGGGTCTTCAACGTGACAATAACCTGCGTGCGGACTCAAGTGTTGAAAAACTGGCGAAATTAAAGCCGGCCTTTGGTAAGGGCGATGCCCGTACCATGACTGCGGGTAACTCTACGCCGCTAACAGATGGTGCTTCTTGCGTGCTCTTGGCTTCTGAAGAATGGGCGAAGGCAAATGGTCATGAAGTATTGGCTTACCTGACTTTCCAGGAAACTGCCGCAGTTGATTTTGTCGAGAAAAAAGAAGGCCTGTTGATGGCGCCTGCTTATGCCGTGCCGCGTATGCTGGAACGTGCAGGTCTGAAACTGCAAGACTTCGACTATTATGAAATTCATGAAGCTTTTGCATCTCAAGTATTGTCTACGCTGAAAGCTTGGGAAGATCCGAAATTCTGTAAAGAGCGTTTAGGTCTGGATGCACCATTAGGTTCAATTGACCGTGCAAAATTGAACGTAAAAGGCTCTTCACTTGCTGCCGGTCACCCGTTTGCAGCAACTGGCGGTCGTATCATTGCGACAGCAGCAAAACTGATTAACCAGAAAGGTTCAGGTCGCGTACTGGTATCGATCTGTGCAGCCGGTGGTCAAGGTGTAACGGCGATTATTGAAAAATAATCTGTTGACCGATCCAATTAAAAAGCCCCTCAAATGAGGGGCTTTTTTTATGTTTTAGGGATTTGGCATCGGGTTATTTTTAAAATATTCATCCACTTTGTTCCACGGTGCAGTCGATGCCACACCTTTCACCATATTCTGGTTCACACCCTGACAAAGCGCGCTGTCGGGTGTTAGGTGGAAAGCATTCACATTTGGGTCCATATAAGGAATTGAGCCTGGACGGCGCTGGAAATAGAAGTTTAACCAATCGACCATAGCTTCAAAGCCATAATTCGACATGGCCCAGGCACTATTATGCCCGCCCCAATGATGACCAAATTCATGTGCAATAATTCGATAACCAGATAATCTGTAATGGCCATAGAATAACCAAGTATCTACTCCTAATACTGCTCCACCACCTAAACCACCACCCATATTGGTAATGCCAAGATTAATTTCATTGCGATTAAGAATTTCCCGATAGATCCGGACATAATCTTCTGGCTGAAAGAAACCATTCGACCCTTCTACCTGACCATCATTGCCAAAAAAATCGTGTCCCATGACCGCTTTATGGTTAAACCATAAGGTTTCAAATTCTGGAGTACTGAGCATATAGGCCAGATTGGTCATCATCATGACCCATTCCCGGGCATAGACCGGCGTAATACGACACCATTTATTCGGTTCATCATAGGTACCAAAATAAATTTTCCATTTGGCTTTAATCTGATTCAGCTTTTTGACGTGCTCATCGGTCTCAGAGCTAATTTTCAGATCAAAAACATTGCTTGGGTTTTGCGTGGTCTGACTCAGACCTGCGAGCTGGATCGAGCCTGTGCCATCAAGCAACGGGAAACGGGATTGATCGGTTAACTTGAGACCAAAATTTGCCTTCGAAAATGGCGTCAACTGATCCAGCTTAGCCAGAATCACCCAGTCTTCTGAGTTTTTAATCTTGGCACGAATCTGCAAATCACGTACAGGCACAGCACTGTAGCTTTGCAAATGCAGGCGGTTGCCATTTAGAGTTGCCGATAAAATCTTGTCCATATAGACATGACGCTGGCTGCTATTGGTCAAGGTTTCCCATGATTCACCATCCTGCAAGACACGGCTTCTCTCGAGTACTTTAGATTCGGTTAAAATCATAGCTTGGTTTAGCTGGGTGGATTTATTCTGTTGCAGGGTCAGCATTGGCAGAATATAAATTTTCTGATTGGCCATGTGCAGCAGATTCTGACCATAAATATAAAGATCACTGGCCTTGGCCAGTTGGCTGCTCTGGTTTTGCCCTTTTAAAATATAATCTCGGAAGGTATCCACACTTTTATTGGGTAAGATAGACTCCAAGTTAAAAGATTTTTCCCGGTAGCTTTCTACAGTGCCATCATTCCGTGACACATAAACCAAGCCATCATTATGGCGATGCATGACTGCCGACAAATTGGTTTCTGTTAAAATGGACGCAATATTATTTTCATTTTCCTGAATCTGATTGATATCGTGGACATAGGTCATACCATCCGGCAGGCTGGTATACAGATAATCACCTATGACTTCCATGCGTGCATTACAGTTGCGCGCACAGCCCGGCAAGCTGAGCCGTGCAAATTTCCGCGCTTTTAAATGGTTTTGCGCCGTTACATCACTTTGACGCCACACATTAATGCGGCCTTCAATATCAGGCACATACACATAACGGTCGTCAGCAGTCACCGCATTGCTATGTACCAGCGCGTAATTAAGCGCATCGCCCCACCATACACCTGTGCCGAGTGCCATAATGAAGTTCGGTTGCTCGCTATTAATATCTAAAACATCAATTCGGTTCGAGCCATAATTGGCCACATACAAACGCCCTGCTTGAATTTCCAGATCATTCAGGCTATCCCATTTTTTGGCCAGACCCGAAATTTTCGTAGGATCAATCGCACTGAGTGCACGTTTTTGTTTTAAGTCATAACGTAAAATATTCGATTCGGCCTGACTATTGGCAATATAAAGGACATCGCCATTTACCACCATGACGGTGGGATTCCAGCTGGCCAGACCGAAATTCCCTGCTGTTAATTCTGAACCCACATCCAGAACCTTAAATTCCGCAATTTTGCTCAGTTGCTCACCCGAACCGGGGGGTGTCACTGGATCCGGCAGCGTCTGCTGTGGCGTACTGCTCTCACCTCCTCCACCCCCACAACCCCACATCAGCAACACGATGGACACTGACAAGATCGCTCGTCTAAATAGCATTGAATTCCCCAATAAATTTAAAAATTAAAATAAAAAATCAAAGTCTTATAGCTTAATTTTCAGTTGGGTTCGAGCATAAAAAATGAGGACTTGATCAAGTCCTCATCGCTGAATATTTCACCTTTCGCATTCTGAAAAGGGAGTCTGAACTGTGTGGTATTTTTTATGGCGTATTTTATGATGAGATTTTCCGATAATCCGGCTGTAGCCCCAGTCTGGCTTCTAGATGATCATAAATCCACTGAAAAATAAAGGTATACACCAGAATACAGAGGGTTAAAGCCAAATCCAGCAGAAAGGCCTGAGCCAGACTCATGTGTAAGGCATATGCCACCATTGGAATAGTCGCCAGCATCAAACCACCTTCAAAACCAATTGCATGAGCAATCCGCACTTTAATGGTTCTTTTCAGGCAATGTTTCGCTTCAAACTTTTCAAAATAATGATTAAACAGCATGTTCCAGAGTACTGAAGTCACGGCCATAGCAATCCCAAGTGCACCAGTGACCCCAAGCGGCATGTGCATCAATGTACTTAGCAGGACAGCGATCACGACCAGCAGAATGCCTTCATATAAGGCAGCATGAATCAATCTTCTTTTAGAAATTAACATATCAAATCAGCTCAATTCATTACATGATGCAAGAATTTTATTTCTTTAAATCTGACTATTCGAGTTAGAATCTATCAATAAAAATGAAAGATAAAATTATGAATGTTAATCAGGAACAGCTGCTGATGTTTAAAACTGTGATGGAAACCGGTTCTTTCTCTGCAGCTGCCCGTCAACTGGGTAAAGTACCTTCCGCAGTCAGCATGGCCATTGCCAATCTGGAAATTGATTTAAATCTGGAACTGTTTCAGCGTATAGGTCGTGAACCGAAACCAACTGCACAAGCGCAGGTATTGTATGAAAAAACCCAGCAGCTACTGGTAGAAATGAACCAGTGGAAACAGCATGCTCAAGCCCTAAGTTCAGGCTTGGAATCTGAATTGAATATTGTGGTAGTTTCAGAATTGCTGCATACGCGCTGGACCGATTATATTGTGTTGCTAGAACAGGAATTTCCTGCACTGCAAGTCAATGTATTCAGTGCACCTCAGGAAGATGCACATCGTATGCTGTTTGAAGGTTCAGCGCAGCTAGCCTTGATGTTTGAACGCGAACAACTGGAAACACGGGAACAGTTTGTGGAATTGAAACGTGAGGTACTGGTGGCTGTAGTCGCCAAACAGCATCCCCTAAGTCAGTTCGATCAAGTCAGTTATGAACAGATTTTGCAAAATAGGCAGATTGTGGTGGCCAGTCGGGATCGCACCATCAAGCCGGAACTACTCTTTTCACGAAATTACTGGCGCACCGACAACCACCACTCGGCTTGCAGCATGATTCAGCAAGGACTGGGCTGGGGGGTTCTGCCACTCGAAATGCTGAATGAGCAGCCACATTTGCAAGATCAGTTACAGGTTCTCAACCTGCTCGATTTCACCCCAAAGTTTGAATATTTTGTTGATCTGGTCTGGAGCAGAGAAACCCGATTAGGCACAGCTGCTCATTTTTTGATTAATCACTTGCGCAAACAACGTAAAACCGGGCATTAATCACAGAAATTCAACGACAGTCTACTTGGTAAACCGGCCATTTATGATATATAAGAAAGCATAAGCAATAACCATAGAACTAGATCGTAATGACATTAACTGCATTAAACCAATTAAAAAACTTGACGATCATTGTGGCAGACAGCAGTGATTTGAGTGCCATTGAAAAATTTCGTCCGCTTGATGCAACCACCAATCCATCGCTGATTACTGCAGCAGCAAAACAACCTGAAAATCAGGCCTTGATTGAAGCTGCTTTTCAGCAAGCCCAGCAAGAAGGCTATGCAGATGACGCTCTGATTGAACGGACTATTGATATTTTAACGGTCAAATTTGGTGTAGAAATCTTAAAACTGATTGAAGGTCGTGTTTCAACGGAAGTCGATGCTTCGCTGTCCTTTAATACTGAAGCTACCATTGCCAAAGCCAAAGAGTTACTGGCACTTTATGCGCAATATGGAATTGACTCAGACCGCATCCTGATCAAGATTGCCTCTACCTGGCAAGGTATTCAGGCAGCAAAAGCACTGGAAGAACAAGGCATTCATACCAATCTGACTTTATTATTTGGTCAACATCAGGCCCATGCCTGTGCTGATGCCAAAGTAACATTAATCTCGCCTTTTGTCGGCCGTATTCTGGACTGGTACAAAAAAGCTGAAGGCGTTGAGTCTTACCCGATTGAAAAAGATCCGGGTGTACTTTCGGTTAAGCGTATTTATGAATTTTATAAAGCGCATGGTATTCAGACTGAAATCATGGGTGCCAGCTTCCGCAGTATTGATCAGGTTCTAGGCTTGAGCGGCTGTGACCTGCTCACGGTAGCACCAAACCTGCTGGCCGAACTGGAAAATGATCAGCGTGAAGTGCAGGCCCAACTCTCAGCCAAAGATATTAAAGTTCAAGGTGAACTCAGCCCAATCAGCCCTGCCGATTTTGAAGCACAACTGAAACAGGATCCGATGGCCAGTGAATTATTGCAAGGCGGCATTGACGGTTTCATTAAAGCCCGTGAGCAACTGGCTGCTTTATTACGTGAAACTTTCCTGAGTACCACTGAGATTTAAAGAAAATTTAGCAAATTTCTCCAAGCCGATGTTGCTATAATGCCGCATCGGCTTTTTTGTTCATGCGAGTTTTTCGTGTTTGGTATCACAGATCTAACGACCTTTATCATTGGAACCACGTTGATTGTGCTACTGCCCGGGCCGAATTCCCTGTATGTCATGTCGATTGCTTCGCGCTTTGGGATTAAGACGGGATATATGGGTGCCTTGGGGGTTTATACGGGCGATCTGATCCTGATTATATGTACAGCATTGGGAGCAGCTTCTTTACTGCATGCCTTTCCGGTACTGTTTATTGCACTGAAAGTTATTGGAGCGATCTATCTCAGTTACTTGGGTATCAAGCTAATCATTGCGGCCTACCAGACTTTCTTTCCGGAAAAGTCATCACAACGCGTCCAGATTAAAAAGACGACTCCAGATACGGTAGAATCTGTTCAGCCCTTTCGTACAGCGCTCACAATCAGTATTTTAAATCCCAAAGCGATTCTGTTTTATCTGTCTTTTTTTGTGCAGTTTGTCGATCCTGCCTATCCTTATCCAGCCCTGACATTCACGCTTCTGGCTGTAATCTTGCAATTGATCAGTATGACCTATCTGTCGATCCTGATTTTTTCTGGTGTAAAACTGGCCTCCTATTTCAATCAGAACTATAAAGTGACTGCCAGCTGTGTGGCGGCGGTTGGGATCCTGTTTTGCGGTTTTGGCCTTAAACTGGCGACTTCAACTTTCTAGCAATGACCGGCTTCAAGCCAGCAGACCTCTGGATAAAATTGTTAAAAACATTGTGTTGATACGTGAAAAGCGTATGATTTAAACGCATTTAAAAATAGTGTCATGGATGATGCCAAAACTTTTACAAGATCTCTCCTTTCCCGCCATCATGGCCGGTTTTATTACCTGCATGATTGGTATCAGTGTTTCTGCCGTACTGGTTATTGAAGCTGCGCAAAGCCTGGGTGCCAATCAGGCACAGATCAGTTCCTGGTTGTGGGCACTGGGTATCGGCATTGGAGTTTCCGGGTTTCTGCTTTCCTGGAAATATCGCTATCCGATTTCAACCGCCTGGTCGACTGCCGGTCTGGCGCTGGTCATTGCTTCTGCCGGTCACTATAGTCTGGGGGAAGCAATTGGCGCTTTTCTGATTTCTGGCATTCTGATCGCTTGTCTAGGATTTTTTGGAATTTTCGAGCGAATTTTCCAGTTTATTCCACAAAGTTTGACCAGTGCCATGCTGGCAGGTGTCTTGCTGAAATTTGGTATCTCTGTGTTTGGTAGTTTGCAACAGTCATGGGAATTTGTGCTTTGTGTACTGGCGATTTATCTGGTTTCCAAAAAACTGAGTACGCGGTATAGCATCGTGATTACCGTGTTAATGGCTATTGCCCTTTGTCCGTTCTTTATTAATTTTACTATTCCACAGCTGAACTGGAGTATTGCCCAGCCGGTATGGATTACACCTGAATTTAGTTTGCAGGCTGTTTTAGGATTAGCCTTACCGTTAATGGTGATTAATCTGGCATCGCAATACCTGCCTGGCTTGGCCGTCATCAAAAGTTATGGTTATCCCCCGAAAGTAAATTCTATTCTAGGCTGGACGGGTATTACCCAGGCGATGCTGGCACCCTTTGGCTGTTTCAGTGTCAATCTTGCCGCAATCAGTGCGGCAGTCAGTCTGGATGCCCAAGCGCATCCTGATCCGGCCAAACGTTATATTGCAGGGATGAGCTGCGGCCTGTTTTATATTCTGATGGGTTTTTTTGCTGCGACCTTGACCAGTGTACTGATGGCTTTTCCAGGGATTCTGATTACAGTCTTGGCAGGCATTGCCCTGTTTGGCACCATTGGCCACAATATTGCGCTGGCTTTTCAGGACAGTCACGACCGTGAAGCGGCACTGATGACATTCCTGTTTAGTGCCTCTAATATTCAGTTTTTCGGTATTGGTTCAGCTTTCTGGGGACTGCTACTTGGTTTGACGGTTTATTTGCTGTTTAAGCTTAAACCGCAAGTGGCGTAAGCTTATTGTAGAAATGAGGCAATTACTTTTGCTGCCTTTTTAATGCCCGGCAGTTTGGGAAAACAGGTTAATCACCACCACACCGGAAATGATCAGTGCAATCCCGATAAAAGCGGGCACATCCAGCGCCTGCTTAAAGATTACATAGCCTACGATTGCCGTAAGAACGATGCCTACTCCCGCCCAGATTGCATATGCAATGCCTAAGGGGATTACTTTAATCACCTGAGACAGCAAATAAAACGCAATACAGAATAAAACGACTACTGCCAGAGATGGCCATAATCGGGTAAAGCCTTCAGACTTCACCAGAAATGTTGATCCAGTCACTTCGGCAATAATAGCCAATGCCAACAATAAATATGCCCATGACACAGGATTCATTTTTTAAACTCCAAACAATTTTTCAATGATTGCTGTCGGGACGATCTGACATGATCAATCTTGAGAGATTCATTTTGCACCGTTTTCTCTTCAAGGGGAAAGCTGATGTAAAAAATCCAGGGTTTTGACAAAGGTTTGCTGACTTTCCTTTTTTCCCATAAAAAACTGATATTCATGAATGAGCCAGGCCTTAGACTCTGGATAAAATATTTCAGTCACAGGAACCTGCTGTTCCTTCAAAGCTTTTACAAATGGTAGCGACTGAGTATCGGTCAGAAAATCCTTGTTCCCGCCACTGATGAACACTGGCGGATAAGACGGCGTAATATACTGAATCGGAGAAATCTGCTTTAAAAACTCGGCATCATGTTTACGATCGCCGGTATAAGCCTGAATCAGGTTAAAGACACCCCATTCGATAATTTTCATTTCCTCAGGTGCTGTGCTGGCAAATGCTTCCAAGTCATAGATTCCACAATGCAATATTAAACCTTTAAGCTGCGCAGGTTGCAGATGAGGCTGAATACCGGATTGGTCGGCAAATACGGGATTGGTCAAAAGAGCGGCGTAATGGCTGGCCATATTCGCCCCGGCAGAATCTCCGGCCAGATATAAGTTCTGGGCATCGATTTGATAGGTTTCTGCATAGGTATCGAGAAATTCAAGTGCCTGATTGATCTGGTGTAACTGGCTTGGATAGGTCACTTGTGGCGCAAACTGATATTGCACGGATACCACGTTATAGCCCTGTGCCGCCAGCAGCTTGAAATAACCCCGTGCATGTTCTTTCGAACCTGAAATCCAGCCGCCGCCATGAATCCAGACAATAGTCGGTCGCGGGCCAATACTGGCAATATTCTGCGGCTGATACAGATCCAGAGATAATTTCTGTTGCGGCGCATAGGCAATATTCTGCTGCACGATAACCGCACTAGGTGCATAACGATCCATCACTTTTTGCTGCAAGCCTGTGGTCAGGTTAAAAGCACCGGCAATGACTTTACTGTTCTGTGCGGTCTGACAGCCGGAAAGAATAACTGAACTTATGAGCAAAAGATGAATGGCAAAAAACCTCAAAACTGTCCCCTATACATGATCTAAAAACAGGCTACGGCAGTTTAAACCATCCTGCTGCAAACAAGGACTATTCATCCTCTTATTTTTGATCACTAAAACTGCAATTCCGAGTTTTTTACTCTGTTTTTCTCATCACTTTTACATGAAAAATATTTGTAATTTAATAAGTTTTTTCAATTTTACCGCTTTTTTGCAATTGCACCCGCCACAGCACTGTGCTATCAATAAACCAAGCCTAAAAATCAGACAACCTGCGGAGAAAAGCCATGGCCTATCAACATATTTTAGTCCCAGTGGACGGTTCAGAAATTTCCTTTTCTGCAGTACGACATGCTGCCAAAATTGCCAAGGCATTTGGTAGTCAGCTTTCCCTGATCAGCCTGATCGCAGAAGATCCTTTTACCGAGGCTGATTTCTATTACAGCTCCTCTATCATGAAGGAATATTTTATCGAGGCACATGCCAATGCCAAAAAGGCCTTGAAAGAAGCCACTGCCATCGCAGCCGGTGAAGGTATTGAAGCGCAATCCCGCATTGTCACAGGTTTAGTCAATGCAGAACATATTGCTGAAACCGCGGGTGAGGTGAAAGCCGACCTGATCATCATGGGTTCTCATGGCCGTAAAGGCTTCCAGAAAATGATTCTGGGCAGCTTTGCACAAGATGTATTGGGTGCGAGTGAAATTCCCGTACTGATCGTGAAAAAATAATCCTGATGCTGCGCATCTTCAAGATGCGCAGTACTTGCTACTTTACATTTGAACCTCTAGCAAAACATGCTGTGGAGATTTACTCGCTTAAACCACACTCCCCCTTTACTGCAATAATAAATATGAGGAAGCACCATGAATAACTATGATCATCTTCTCGTAGCACTCGATGAGTCCTCGATTTCCTATGCTGCCGCAGATCATGCCCTGGAACTGGCCAAAGTATTTCATAGCCATGTCACTTTACTCAGTGTGATTGCGGTGGATCCCTTTAAGGGCGTAGATTTTTACAAAGTTGCTCCAGCAGTCACAGATTACTTTATGCATGCAGAACAAAATGCACTTGATCGTTTAAATGAACTGAAACTGAACTTTGTTCGTGATGGCATCCAGGTGACGACAAAAATCCTGCATGGCATGGCGCCGTCAGAAGGCATTATGCAGGCTGCAAATGAATCCCCGACCGATATGATCATTATGGGTTCACATGGTCGTAAAGGTCTGCAAAAACTTATGCTGGGCAGTGTCGCTCAAAATGTTCTGGCACTTTCCTCTATTCCAGTACTCATCGTCAGACAATAAGATGCTTGATCAAAGCCTGTATGATGCAGGCTTTTAGCGAAGTTTTTGATTTAACTCACTTAAGAAAATTTCAGCATCAAGCTGGCTTTGAAATACTTTTTTGTATTCTCCGACCTGCTGAATGGAATGCGGCGTATATTGAATGGAGATTTCAAGTAAGCCATTTTCAGGATTCTTGCTGACATGTACGGCAATAATATGCTGGCTATTTAAATAAAAACCATCTTCAATTTTCACTAACATATCTTGGACAACCTCTAGTAAGCGAATCTGTAGATCCCTTTACCTAGCTTACAGCTTAATAAACAAATACTCTTTTCCATATAATCATACTGTAACACCCTTTGATACTTAACTCGGCCTTTAGGGAAATTCAACTGTATTTAAAGACAGCATTTGAAAAGTAAAAAAAACCGGATCATGTCGATCCGGTTTTTTTAACAATAAATATTATACGCTGAGCATACTATTGAGTGTCTCAGACACATTTTTAGATTTAACCAGTGGCTTTAAGGTTTCAAGCTGTGCTTTCACTTCACTGCGTTGCGGTTCTGCCAAGGTATACCAGCGTGACAATACCTGTAGCAAACGTGAGCCTACAATCGGATTTTTCTCGTCCAGATATTTTGCCAGTCCAATAAAATGCTGCACGCCAAAGCTCCAGGTATTGACCGGATTAGCATTCAGCCCCCCGCTCACTGCACGGATACGGTTAGGCACCGCCAAATCATAATCCGGATGCTGGGTCAGATACGCAATCGTTGCATCCGTTGCTTTTGGATGTGCTGCCTGAACCATAAACCATTGGTCTAAAGACAAGGCTTCATCTTCAAAGCGGCTATAGAAATCTGCCAAAGCTTCTTCTGCTTGTGGTGCATCATTCCAGACCAAGACTTTCAGCGCACCCAAACGTTCAGACATATTGCCTGTGTGATATTGCTCATGGGCTAAATCAAAGGCAAATGCATCTCCCTGACGAGCAATCATCGTCAGCATGATGTTTCTTAAGGCGCGCACGCCCATTGCTTGCGAGAATTCAGATTGCAGATCTGGATCCAGACTCAGATAAGTTTCTTTCGCTGTTTCCCCAAATGCGCGTGCCAAGGTATGCAGCAAAGCCTCACGTTTTTCCTGAATCATGACTGGATTATAATCCTGATCAATACGGCTACCTAAATAACCTTCCGACGGAATATCAAACAGACGTGATGCCAACAGCGGATCTTTCTCAATCACATCCGGCAAGGTATTGAGCATAGCCTCGATATAAATTTCTGCAGGCTGGTCATCCAGCAAGATACGCTCGAGTAAGGTCTGAGTTGCTTGCCACTGGTTAAAACCATTGGTCTCGTATTGCAACAGGAAAGCCAGTTCTTTTTCTGAATAGTCAAAGTCCAGATTCACCGGTGCAGAGAAATTACGCAGCAAGGACACCACCGGTTTTGCTGTCACACCGCTAAATTCGATCGTGGCTTCATCCTGATCAAACAGATACACGCCATCTTTGACGCCATTTTCAAAGAGTGCCTCAGAGTTCAGCGTTAGCTGCTCACCGCTTTCAGCATCAAACAGTGCCAAAGCCACTGGAATGGGTACTGCTTTCAGATTTGGATATTTAGCATGGGTTTTCAGGCTTTGCTTAAAGCTGAGGCGATAGATTTGGGTCTCTACATCATATTCAGCTTTTGCTTGAAGTTTAGGCGTACCTGGCTGGTTGTACCAGGTCAGGAAGTTAGAAAGATCTACACCTGAACCGGCTGTAAGCGCGGCCACCCAATCCTCAACCGTTACCGCCTGACCATCATGACGGCGGAAATACTCATCAGTTCCTTGACGGAATTTTTCCTTGCCAAGCAAGGTCGCCATCATGCGGTTAATTTCCGCACCTTTTTCATAAACGGTGGCGGTATAGAAGTTGTTAATTTCTACAAAATGATCCGGACGCGGTGGATGTGACAATGGGCCTGAATCTTCCGGGAACTGATGTGCTTTCAGAACTGCCACATCATCAATACGCTGTACTGCAGCCGACTGTAAATCTTCCGAGAAAGACTGATCACGGAATACGGTCAAGCCTTCTTTCAGACACAACTGGAACCAGTCACGACAGGTAATCCGGTTACCAGTCCAGTTATGGAAATATTCATGCGCAATGACTGACTGCACTCGCATGATAGCAGCATCAGTGGTGTACTCTTCATCGGCCAGCACACATGAAGTATTGAAGATATTCAGACCTTTATTTTCCATGGCACCCATGTTGAATGCACTGGTCGCCACGATCATGTAGTTATCCAGATCATAAGGCAGACCATAATGCTCCTCATCCCAGCGCATGGAATGTTTGAGCGCTTCCATGGCGATCTTGCATTTTGGAATATCTTTTTCTTCTGCGTAGATTTCCAGAGCTACATTGCGGCCTTCCGATGTGATATAGGAATCTTTCATCACTGCCAAATCACCAATGACACAGGCGAACAAATAGCTCGGTTTCTTGGTCGGGTCCTGCCAGATGGCATAATGACGGTTGGCATCGACTTCACCGGTTTCTAGCAGGTTACCATTCGCGAGCAAGACCGGATATTTCTTGTCTGCTTCGACACGCGTCGTAAAGACTGACAACACATCTGGACGGTCTGGATAGAAAGTAATTTTACGGAACCCTTCTGGTTCATTTTGGGTCACAAACAGATCTGAACTAGCCTGATATAAACCTTCCAGCATAGTATTACTTTCAGGATGAATTTTAACCACAATTTCAAGCAACACTTGATCAGGTGCATTGGCAATGACCAGCTGTTCAGCATCCAAGTGGTAGTCACTGGCATTCAGGGTTTGACCATTTAACTTAATCGATTGCAGCTCTAGATCGCGGCCAAGCAGAACCAGATCGCCAGCAGTTTGGCGCTGCATCTCCAGCTTGCTGCTGACCAGACTGTGGTCACTATAGACTTGAATATTCAGGTCGATGAAATCAACAATAAAGGAAGGTTTTTGATAGTCTTTTAAATAAATGGTTTGATCCGCTTCGATCACCGGGTTTGCCGCAATATTCATGTCCTGTCCTAATCTTTTATCGTGTTCGACATTGTTCATGTCAAAATCATACGCCAAGTTTTAAACGCTGTCTGTGCATTTGTATTGTTAGATCTAATATGGGCATTTCATGCACCACTTTCAATGCATTCTGCCTAATTGAGCAGCACTCGACTCTACATAAGAAATATCTGTGCCATAAAAATAGTCAGGATCATAATTTCTTACATTTTCATAAATAACTGATTTAAAAATATATAATTTTATTTGCTGAGTACCGAATAAATTCTGATTAATAAATGAGCACACTTCTTGCTACAGTTAAACTGTGTTTTTCCACACTTCCAATGAAAGAATAATGATAACGATGATGAGGTGAGCCATGTATTTAAAACAGCATGTTGTACGGATCGAAAATATCAAAACTTTGCAGACCCTGGATCAGGCCAATATTGACCATAAAGTGATTGCCCTATTGATGAGCTGTGAAGGCATTCCGCTTCAGGCCCATGAAGTGACTGCCATTCTCAACACCTACGATGCACTCGGTGCCAAAAAAGTGCCCTCTAAAAAGGTTCAGGCCTTAATTCATGCCAAACATCGCGGCGAGGAGGATGACACATTACCCTGCCCGGTTTAAAAAGCGTCATTTCATGTTTTTAAAATCAGAGCTACTTCGGTAGCTCTTCTCCTGTTTGGGTGACTAATTTTGATTTAGAAAAATTGCACCAGTCCACTACGTTTGCATCTCATCAGCCGTGTATAATCAAATGCCCGTCCATTCTAGAGTTGCTCGCGACCATGGTATTCAGTGTTCTGCAAAAACAGCTTGATGAAAGTACCCAATGTCCGCTGTGTAAGGCATCGATGTATTGGATTGAGGCAGAGCAATATGATCAGGAACTGAACTATCATGAATGCAGTCATTGCCAGCATCAGCTTTACTCCGATCAAAAGCACAATTGTTATTGCGAACAATGTCTGGCGCAGCGTAAACGCATGCTTAAGGAAGTCCGTTTACAGGAAAACCGTCAATATCATAAAAAACAGGATCGACCGGTTCTTGAGCTGAATCAGCTCAGTTTTATCAATAAACTGTTTTTACTTGCGATTCTGGATGAACAGGTGCAGGAATATAGCCAACACCGTGAATATATTGACTGGCATCAAATTCGATATTATTCCATCAGTCCCAACTATCTGTTCCAACATGGTCTGGTAAAAAGCCTGATCCGGGATCAGGTTCTGATTCCCAAAGATCTCCAGCAGGAAAATCAGCATTATTATATAAATGTGCGACTGGATGGCTATTCTGAACCGACCCTGTTCAGCATTACCCAGCAGCTGCGCAATTGGTTTTATCAAAACCTGAGCCAAGGTGTGCCCTTTAAAAGTGCAGATGAAGTCAAAGATGCACTCTATTGCCTGCTATATGAAGAAATTATTCAGTTTGCCCAATTCTATTGCCGTAGCTGGAATGTGCAGATTGCCGGAAATCAGAGCTTTCAGACCTTTTGCTATCGACTTTTGGATGTACTTGCTGTGGGCCAGATTTATTATCTGGTACAAACAGGACTTGAATATCTGTATAAACAAAAAGCCCTTAAGCCTCGCAATGAAAACTTTATTAATACCAATCTGCTGAAAAAAACCTTACAGCAGTATCGCGAACGTTCCGTGACGGAAAAATGGGAAACCTCTACTTTGCCTCGACCACCGCAACTGGCATTTAGCAAGATGAGCGAAATCTTGTTTTACCGTTTTCTGGGCTATGATGAAAATATCTTCTTTCAGCCAGTCTGGCGTTCGTGGCACAAAATCGAACCTCGCCTGAAATTCTACTCCCAGAAACGTTGTATGCACTGTGGCTCACAGGAACTGTCGGTGGATTATGATGCCAGTGATTATGTCAGCCTATTCTGTCGTAGCTGCAAGCATCAAGACCACTATTTTACCCGCTGACCGAATACAACGAATCTTTCTCTTATTCTAAATGACCATGATGACCACTTCGATGCAAGCATTACAGCAAACACTTCTGGACCAGATCTGTGAAGCCTGGTTGAAACTTCAGCAACAGCAGCCTCTGGTACATATAATGACCAATACGGTGGCCAGCAACTATGTCGCCAATATTGTACTGGCTGCACATGCGTCTCCGGCCATGATCGACAATCCTTTTGAAGCTGAAAGTTTTGCCAAGATTGCAGCAGCGATCAGTCTGAATCTGGGTACACCAACCACCGAGCAAGTTCAGGCGATGCAGATTGCTGCGAAAACTGCACATCAATTGCAAAAACCGTGGGTGCTTGATCCGGTCGGTTATGGAACAGTTCTGCACTGGCGTTCTGGCATCGTAGATCAGTTGATGCATTCCCAACCTACGATTTTACGAGGCAATGCTTCTGAAATTGGTGCCTTGGCCGGTAAACAGATTGAGTCCAAGGGTGTAGACAGCACGGTAGACAGCGCAGATGTTTATTTACAGGCGCAAACTTTGCTGGATCATTGTGAATGTATCGCGATCTCCGGTGAATCTGATTACATTATTTCGAAAGACTATCCTGTGATACAGGTGTCAGGCGGTTCTGCTTTACAGCCCCGAATCACGGCGATGGGATGTGCACTCGGTGCACTGATCGCTGCCTATAGTGCAGTAACGTCTCCAGCCCTTGCTGCTTTAACGGCACATGTACATTTTGCAATTGCCGGTCAATTGGCATTTGAACGCGCACAACAGTTAGGCAGTTTTAATGTCGCCTTTCTGGATGAAATCCACCAACTCAATACTGAAACAATCCGAAAATACGCCAACTTTAAAATTCTGCCAGAATCCATTTAGTTTACTGGTCGCTTCACAGGGTGTTTATTCTCTTGAATAGATAAACGCCCCTATTTAGATTGATCCTGCTCATTTGCTCTATTGACCTCATTAGAAATGTTTTGTCTAGCTCTTTCGGAGATCATTTTTGAGTAGTTTTATTCTGAACTGAGTAGGCTTCATGCAACTTATCTAGTGATTTCCACACAAACGGTTTCCATTTTACTTAAGATCTGTTTGCATCATGCAAATCTAGTTCATGTGAATTGTAGTTCAATTTTTTGTCAGTATTTAAATATGACTTTTAAGTTTTGATTAACAGGTTACATAAATCAATATTTAAAGCCTGATCATGCTTATTTTTGATTGCTGATTTGACTTTTTCGGCTTTAAAATTTCAGTGCAATACTAGGATATTCAGCTCAATCCGGAACATGACTAATAGTATGAATAGACTAATAAAAATCAATTCAAACAATGAGCTAACTTTGATTTCAATAAGTCAGCTTTACAAATATGCATTAAAAAAGCCAGCTGCCACTAAAGCAACTGACTTTTAAGATTTGAATAAATAACGTGTTTAAAACACCTGTTTAACCTGCGTAATGAATGCTGACCGACTTGATACGATTGCTTTCAATTTCAGTGACTTTGAACTGTACACCTTGATAATTTAACTCGGTGCCCACGTCAACCGTACTGTTGGTTTTATCCAGAATCAAACCCGCAACACTGATATAACCGGCATCTTCATCAATCAGATCAATCATGCCAAGTTCCAGCTCAAGCTGATACAAGTCTAACATGCCCGATGCGATCCAGTGCGTATCATCCACTTTCACCAGATCCAGCTGTTCGTCTGCATCCGGGAATTCACCAGCAATTGCTTCAAATACATCCAGCGGTGAAATCAGACCCTGTACATTACCAAACTCGTCACTCACCAAGACCAAAGAACCTTTAGAAGTACGCAAGGTATTAATCGCGTCAATAACTTTCATCTTTTCAAAGATATAAATTGGGCGATGACGTTTAATCAGTGCTTTTAATTCTTCCGGCTCTTCCAGTACATCCAATAATTCTTTGGCACGTACTACGCTAATCACCTTATCTAGGCTACCGCGACATACAGGGAACAGACTGTGTGGAACAGACAGAATTTTTTCACGGATCTGTTCTGGGTTATCTTCTAGATCAACCCATGAAATCTGACCGCGCGGCGTCATGATCGAAGCAACTGAACGCTCTGCAAGGGTAAGCACCCCACCAATCATATAGCGTTCTTCATCTGCAAAGGTTTCTTGTGCCTCATTATTTTGACTGTCGGTCGTCTCTAGCTTGCCACCCATTAACTTCAGGATCGAGTCAGCCGTACGATGACGCAAAGGAATCTTAGATTCATGTTTAGCAGCATTACGCTGACCAAACTGGTTAAATGCTTCAATTATGATCGCAACACCAATACCTGAATAGATATAGCCTTTAGGAATATGGAAACCAAAACCTTCTGCAATTAGACTGATACCAATCAAAAGTAGGAAGCTTAAACACAGAATCACCACGGTTGGATGACGGTTCACAAAATTGGTCAATGGTTTCGATGCCAATAGCATCACGCCCATTGCAACAATCATGGCAGCCATCATGACATAAATGTTGTCGACCATACCAATGGCGGTAATTACTGAATCTAAAGAGAAAACAGCATCTAAAACAACAATCTGTGCAACAACAGCAGTGAAACTTGCATATACCACATTGGTAGACACTGTGACTTCAGGTTTACCTTCAATCTTTTCATGCAGCTCAGTAACGGCCTTATACACCAGGAACAAGCCACCAAATAACAAGATCAGGTCCCGACCGGAGAAGGTCCAGTCAAACACAGTAATCAATGGTTGTGTCAAAGTGACCAACCAGGCAATGGCAAATAACAGGCCTAGACGCATGAATAATGCGAGAGACAAACCAATAACACGTGCTTTATCGCGTTGTTCAGGAGGAAGTTTTTCAGCCAGAATGGCAATGAAGACTAGGTTATCAATACCTAAAACAATTTCAAGAATAATAAGAGTAATTAAACCTACCCAGATTCCGGGATCTAATAAAAATTCCATTAGAGAATGACCCCGTTCGAGTAAGCTAGAAATAGAGATGGAAGATCAACGCACGGCGAGGGATCCATTAAAATTTAACCTATGCAACTTAAGACTATTCCATTATGCATAAACTGAGTATTTTGTAATGTATTAATTTACAAAAAAATTACATGATCATGATTTTATTGAGACTTTTATGACCAACTGATTGATGCTGAAACTGATTAATTTTAATTTTTTCTACATCATGTATTCGAATTGAATTAAAAATAAACAGAATTTAGTTTGATTAGGCTATTATTTTTAAGGTCACTTAAAGATTAGAGCATAAACTATTTTTTTATTGAAAGAACAATCACTTAAAAATATAGCTGTAAATAATCATTTACTATATTGACTAAAACCACTCAATCACCCTATATTTCTTAAATCGATTAATTTATTGAAATACAATTATTTGCATTAAAACCTATTCAGACAGGCTGCTTAAGAACAATAAAAAGTCTTGGAAAACATTTCTACTCACGAAATACATAATGAGGAATTAAATTTATACAAAATATTATCGCCTTTCATCCGATTTTAAAGAACAATCTTCGCGCCAGATAAGGCTCACATGCAGAACTGATCAACTCCTTGGGATGTTAAGCAAAACTAAAAAGTGTTAGCGCTTTAACATTTTTAAAATAAAGGTTGAAATATGCATAAACTTTTTCATAAAATGAAAGGGCCCTAGAAAAATAAATACAAGGAACATTTCATGACTAAGAAATATGCAAAATTTTTGCCGTGTACGGAAGAATTTAATTTAGAAAACTTTCCATATTATTGGGTAACTCAGGTTCATGCTCAATACGTCGTTAATGTCGATCATGCACTAAAAAAGTATGGTGTTGACAATTCCCGCCGCCGCATCCTTCTTGCACTAAAAGCCAAACCGCATGCCAGTGTTTCTGATTTGTCAGAGATGGTTGTTTCTAAAATGTCGACCACGACTAAAATTGTCTACCGCTTAAAAGACGAAGGTCTGGTTGAAACCTATTCATGTGAGGATGACGCACGGATTACCCGAGTATTTTTGACCGACAAAGGCATGCAAATGACGCATAAGATCAATGATCTGACAAATGTGGTACTGGAACAGTCATTTGAAGGCCTGACGCCTTTGCAAATTGAAAAAACCATGGAAAGTTTACGTCATATTTTCAAAAATTTAGCTCGTTAAGAGACCTACTTTTTATTTTAAATAGACGCTGGCGAATTGGCGCATACTTTACAATAATAAATAATTCGCCAGAGCTTTCTAAAAATCAAAAAAGTTCAGTTGTGGACTGACTTTTTTGATTTTTTCTTTTGGTACATGTGAACATTCAAACTCTTCTACCGGAAAGCCCTCTACAAAGCTACGAATATCCGGATGCCTTAGCGTTAGCCATTCTTGCAGTCGCTGCTGTGGAATCACAATAACCGAGCGTTTGATATTACCCGGCTCATGAAACTCCTTCATCATGGGATGGTCAATTGCATCCATGGTAATCATACTGGCAGAGCGTACAATTTCCCCTTGTACCCGAGCAATCTCATACACAGCTGCAATAAAAGTCGCCTGACCATCTTTACGTCTTACACCCCAACGCTGCGGTTTATTGTCAAAATATTTGGACTCATAAAATTCCGATACCGGAATGACGCCAAAATGACATTTGGCAGTGGCCTCAGCAAAAGTGGGCTTTTGCAGTAAGGTTTCATTTCTGGCGTTATAGGTCTTGGTGCCTATAGTTTTGTCTTCTGCCCATTTCGGAATGAGTCCAAAATTCACGGAACGCCATTCCAGTCCTTGAGCGGAATGAAATAAAAGCGGTGTAGCATAATTGGGATAGACCTCCTCTGGATATTCAAAAGGAATTTCTGGCAATCCCAGATTATGCAACTGCTCTAAGGTTAAAGGCTTAAAATTGGCGCACATGGTTCATATATGTAAATCATTCGACCATAACATTATACCGTGATGCCAAGTCGAAGCCTGTCGTATTTCTATAGTTTTAGGCGCGTTGACTGTTATGAATTCGGTACCGTCAACCAATGTGTCCGGGTAAACTCTTCAAAAATCCAGCGACCATTGAAACGACCCAATCCTGAATTTTTCTCGCCGCCAAAGGGTGCATTTGACTGGTCTGCCACACTAATGCCATTAATATGTGTCATACCGATATCCAGTTGTGCGGCAAACGCGCTGCCTCGCTCGATGTTTGAGGTACATACTGCACTGGATAAACCAAACTCGGTCGCATTGGCCAGGTTTAAAGCATGTGCTTCATTCCGGGCTTTTAAGATAGGTAAAATCGGACCGAAGCTTTCTTGCTGCGCCAGATCGGAATCTTCCGCGACATCAATAAAAATATGCGGATAGACCAGATTCCCTTCAATTCCTCCTTCATACACCAGTTGTGCGCCCTGCTCGCTGCCTGTTTGAATGATCTGTTGATGCTTTTCAACCTGACTCTGATTAATGATCGGACCGATCACGGTATCTTCCAGATTTGGATCACCTACCGGAATCATTTTGATCCGATCCAGGAGCTTATCTACATAAGCATCATGGATAGAGGCATCGACAATGACCCGGTTAGTACTCATGCAAATTTGTCCCTGATGCATAAAACGCCCCATCAGCGTTAGTTCAACCGCAAGATCAAGATCGGCATCATCCAGAATGACCAAAGGTGCATTGCCACCCAGTTCAAGTGCCAGACGTTTGATTCTCGAACTGGCTAGAGCCTTACTGCCAACACTTTTTCCCACTTCGGTGGAGCCGGTAAATGAAATCATTTTCGGCACTGAATGCTCAACAAAATAATCCCCGATTTCACTGCCAGCACCGGCAACAATATTCAGTGCACCTGCAGGCAAACCTGCCTCTTCAAATAATTTACCAATTAAGGTGCCGCCAGTCACTGGTGTATTACTGGCTGGCTTCAGCACAACGGTATTACCACAGGCAATTGCAGTTGCCACTGAACGTAAGGATAAATGAAATGGAAAGTTCCATGGACTAATGACAGCAATCACGCCTAAGGGCTTGCGCAAAACCATACTTTTACGTGCCGGATCCTTACTTTCCAGCTGTTCTGTTTGGATCCAGTCTGGAAAAGCCAGACTTTCCTGAATGATGCCCAGAGCAGCATCCACCTCAACGCTGGCTTTAATGCGCGTACTGCCTGATTCAATAATGAGCCAGTCAATGATTTCGTCCCGACGCTGCTGAATAATTGTCATCACATTTTGCAGCACTGTTTTTCGTACTTCAGTGGGATTCAAAACACCCTGCTGAAAAGCCTGCTCTGCTGCGGTATAAGCACTGTCGACATCGACAGAACTGGCAGCTGCCATACTAAAAATTTCACTCTGGGTATAGGGATTAATATTTTTTATTATTCTGGTTGAAGTACCAGCTTGCCACTGACCATGAATAAACTGCTGGTCTAAATTTTGATATACCGTTGTCATTTTATTGTTTCCTCACATGCTTTGCCCCCACTTTAAGAGTTCAACTGGAAAATTTCTAGTCAAAACAACGACGGCTTACCATTAGACAATAAAAAAGCCTCCGAAGAGGCTTTTTTAAGCTAGACAGGATTAGTCACCTGTATAACCTTTTAACTTTAAACGCGCTGCGTGCAGAAGCGGCTCGGTATAACCTGATGGCTGCTCACCACCTTTAAAAATCAGGTCAGATGCTGCCTGGAACGCAATATTGTTGGCAAAGTCAGCAGACATTGGCGTATACAGTGGATCATTGGCATTTTGCTCATCCACAATTTTCGCCATACGTTGCATCACTTCTTCTACTTGCTCACGACTTACGATACCGTGACGCAACCAGTTCGCAACGTGTTGTGAAGAAATACGTAGAGTCGCACGATCTTCCATTAAACCGACATCATTGATGTCTGGCACTTTAGAACAACCTACACCCAAATCTACCCAACGAACGACATAACCCAAGATACCTTGACAGTTATTTTCGAGTTCTTTGGTTTTTTCTTCTTCAGACCAGTTGGTGTCTTTCGCCAATGGCGGTGTCAACAAATCATCCAGAGATAAAGGTTGAGTCGACAATAGCTCTTGCTGACGGTCTGCAACATTAATCTGGTGATAGTGAATCGCGTGAATCACCGCACCTGTAGGTGATGGAACCCATGCACAGCTCGCCCCCGCTTCAGGATGTTCAGTTTTGGTTTTGTACATGTCAAGCAGCATGTCTGGCTTTGGCCACATGCCTTTACCAATCTGTGCTTTACCACGTAAACCTGCTTGCAGACCAATCATCACGTTACGGTTTTCATAAGCCGGGAACCAGATTTGGCCTTTTACTTCGCCTTTACGAACGAATGGACCAGCTTCCATAAAGGTATGGATTTCGTCACCAGTACGGTCCATGAAACCTGTATTGATGAAGATAGTACGATCTTTGGCTTGTGCAATACAGTTCTTCAAGTTCACAGAAGTACGGCGTTCTTCATCCATAATCCCGATTTTTAAAGTTTTTGCAGGTAAGCCGAGTGCCTGTTCTGCACGTTCAAACAATTCAACGGCAAGTGCCACTTCTTCAGGACCATGCATTTTCGGCTTAACGATATACATTGAACCTTGACGCGAGTTCTTGATGGTGTTTTCACCTTTGATGTCTGCAAAAGACAATAATGGCGTAACCAATGCATCCATGATGCCTTCATAGATTTCTGCGCCATCTACCAGAATCGCAGGGTTCGTCATTAAATGACCAACATTACGTAGCAACATCAATGAACGGCCGTGAACTTTAGTTTCACCACCTTCTACATTTTTGAAAGTACGGTCTTCATTCAGTTTACGGGTAACAGTTTTACCGTTTTTCTCAATAGACTCCTCTAAAGTACCTTTCATTAGGCCTAACCAGTTACGGTAGCCTTCCACTTTTTCTTCAGCGTCAACGGCTGCAATCGAGTCTTCCAAGTCCTGAATGGTCGTAACCGCCGCTTCAAGAACCACATCTTTTACACCAGCGGCATCAGTTTGGCCAATCGGGCTGCTAGCATCAATTTGCACAATAGCGTGCAGACCATTATTTTTAAATACGATTTCAGTCGGTGCTGAAGCTTCGCCATTGTAGCCAACGAATTTAGCCGCATTTGCCACAGTTGTTTTTGAACCGTCTTTTAGGGTAACAACCAGTGCATTAGCTTCAACTGCGTATTGAGTTGCGTCTGCATGCGAACCTTGTGCCAGTGGGAAAGTTTCGTCGAGGAAATTCTTGGCAAATGCGACAACTTTTTCACCACGTTTCGGGTTATAACCTTTGCCTTTTTCCGCACCATCTTCTTCAGAGATGACATCGAAACCGTAAAGTGCATCGTACAAAGAACCCCAACGTGCGTTTGCAGCGTTCAAGCAGTAACGTGCATTACGTACTGGTACCACCAACTGTGGACCTGCCAGTATTGCAATTTCTTCGTCTACATTTTCAGTGCTGATTTGAAAATCTTCTACTTCTGGTAACAAGTAGCCAATTTCAGTCAAGAAAGCTTTGTAAGCTTGTAATTCAAATGTGTTATTGCGGTGCCATTCATCAATTTTCGCCTGAATGTCATCACGCTTAGCCAAAAGTGCTTTATTTTTAGGGCTAAGATCAACAACGACTTGTTCAAAGTTTTTCCAGTATGTTTCGCTGTCTAAACCAGAACCTGGTAGTGCTTCATTTTCGATGAAATCGTAAAGTTCTTTAGCAATCGCTAACTTGCCTTTTTGAATACGTGCAGTCATTGTCTTTCCTGATATTGCTACTTTTTATACAAGAGATTCTAGTATACCGATTAAAATCTAGCTGAATAGTATTATCACATTGCTAAATACTGAGCATTTTTTCCAATATGAATACCCTCATAAACATATTTGATATTTCTCAGTTACAAATAGATATCATTCTGCTAAATACCCTAATGACAGTGTATAAAGTTTTCGAAATGTAGAAATTAGACTTAAGTTCAGATTTTCGAGTAAAAATTATGCATTTTAGTTATACACGATCATATTTAGATCAAGATTAAGCCATGTTTGATCAGGCTTGTCGATAATTTAAGTACCTATTTTTATAAAAAAAAGCGCCAGTAAATAACCAGCGCTTTTATTCTTACTCTCCGTTCACGGAGGCGATTTTCTCAATCTGGCGATGTTCAGAATTCAGGTATTCATCTGACTGCATTTCCAGCAAACGGGAACGGGTCCGTTCAATTTCAAAGGCCAGTTTCTCACCCTGGTAAATATCCACGATATTATCTTCTGAGGTTAAGAGTAACTTGACGCCGCGGTCATAAAATTCATCCACCAGATAAATAAAACGGCGTGTTCCATCATTCAGGAAATCGGTCAGGTGCGGCACATTGCTGACCAAAACCGTATTATAAATATTGGCGATTTCAATAAAATCAGCCGGACTGCGTGGCTTTAAACACAGTTCAGAAAATTCACACCACAATACATCTTCAGTATGTGACACGGTTTCAACAACACGGTTGTTGATAATAATCGGCTCTTCAGAACAGGTCTGAGTCTGGGTCAAAGCGCTAAAACGTTGAGCAATCCAGTTTTTATGATCATGTGTTAACGGGAATTTAAACAGTTGTGCCTGTTTCAAAACCCGTAGACGGTAATCGACTCCGGCATCGACATTTAAGACCACACAGTTTTTCTTGACCAGTTCGATGGTAGGCATAAAACGGTCACGGTGAATGCCGTTCTTATATAAACCGTCCGGTGCGATATTCGAAGTAGCGACCAAGGTGATACCACGTTCAAACAGCTTCTGGAACAGATCGCTCAGGATCATTGCATCCGTCACGTTAGACACAAAAAATTCATCAAAACAGATGATGACCGCTTCTTTATAAATTCGATCCGCCACGATATCTAGCGGATTACGCTGTCCGGATAATTTGTTTAACTCACGATGCACATGCTGCATAAAATGGTGAAAATGCATCCGGGTTTTACGGCGAAACGGAATCGAATCGTAAAACTGATCCATTAACCAAGTTTTTCCACGCCCCACACCACCCCACATGTACACCCCTTTCGGAGATGTCTGACGGCGAAAGCGGCGAAATGCTTTTTTCGATGCCTTAAAACGCTGAATCAATTCCAGCCAGACACGATTCAGTTCATGTACTGCCATTGCCTGTGCTTCATCAGGCATAAACTGTCCCGAAGAGATCGCTTGTGCATAACGTTCTGCAGGAGAAATCGGACTAAAAGCGGTGCTGTGCTGTGAATTAAAATCGGACATAGAATTTCGTACTATTTGGGATCAATTTAATTATAGCGGAGTTTAATCAACACGCTATAACACTTTGGCATAAACTAACTTAGGCTATTTTATATATTGCCGAGGACTTTGCCCAAACCAGCGTTTAAAGGCATGGTTAAAAGCAGCCGGCTCAGAATAGCCTAATAATTCTGCAATCATCTCAATCGAATACTGTTTATATTCAATCAGTCGCAAAGCCTTATCTTTAATAATTTCTTCGCGAATTTGCTTATAACTGGTATCACACTGCTGTAACTGATGTCGCAAGGTTCGTTCCGGAATATTCAGCGCCTGTGCCGTTTCAGCCATACTCGGCATCAGGCCACTTTGGATTTCCAGATAATCCTGCACCCGCTGCACCACAGTCGGTGTCTGTTCATCCTGTTGCAACCGCTCCAGTTCAGCCAGACATTTGGCTTCATAGACGGCAAAAGTGACCGCATCCGCAGAGGGAATTTTAATATCCAGCACTGCTTCATCAAACCAGAATGCTGCCCGAGATGCATCAAACTGTACCTGTGTTCCATAATAATCATGGTAGACCTTTAAGGTATTCAGATCTTCTGGATAGGCAAATGGCAACTCGATCCGCAAATCAGGTTTGGATAAGCCCATCAATTTGTAAATTTCCCGGATAAACTTAAACGTTCCGGAAATCTCCGCCTGTGCCAGCAGCATCCCCAAATGATCATCTTGCTGCTTGGCCCGATAACATAGCGCACTATAATGTTCGCTGTGTTCCAAAGCCAATTGACCGGTCAGATGCGTCAACTGCTGAAAACGGATCACCTGATTCAGTGCATCACGTACTGTAGGACTGGTCACCAGCAACATGAGTAAGGGACCATAACCTGCCAAAGCATAATGCTGGCCAATCAATAATCCCTGTTCAGGTTGGATTTCCTGTCCTACCACCTTAAGCACATCATGTTCCAGACTAGGGTGAATGACCGAGCTTGGATCAAAGGCATCTACACGCAGCCCAATGTTTTGCAGTTTCTGATCGACTTTCATGCCAGCCTTGCGCATCCCTTGAATCAAATACATCAGACTGAGAACAGAACGTTTCATAACCATACAAATACAATGTGATTGCTCTAGTTGTACTATAAAAATAATGTGTCGGCTATTGCCGTTTAGATCAATTTTCTGTCTAATCACCAGGGAGCAAATTACGATAAATATCCAACATTAAAATAAGTAAGGAATGTAGTGATGCTAGATCATGCCACCGCTACACGCTCCCCCCCTCATACCAAAGTTGCCATTATTGGAGCTGGTTGCGGAGGGATTGCCATGGCAATACGTTTACAACAGCATGGTATTTATGATTTTATTATTCTTGAAAAAGGTAGCGATTTTGGCGGAACCTGGCGGGACAATCAGTACCCTGGAGCAGCCTGTGATGTGCAATCACATTTATATTCCTTGTCATTTGCACCGAAAAGCAATTGGTCCAAACGTTATGCGGAAGCACCCGAGATATTTTCTTATATTCAGGATCTGGTGACCGATTATAACCTGCGTGCTTTTTGCCGTTTAAATACCGAAGTACTGGCAGCACATTACCAGGCAGAACGCTGTCTATGGCAATTACAGCTACAGGATCAAAGTATCCTTGAAGCCCAGTTTGTTATATTCGCTTCCGGACCTTTACATATTCCGCAAATCCCAGATATTCTCGGTATTGAGAAATTCCAAGGCAAAGTCTTTCATTCTGCGCAATTGGATCACACTTATGACCCGACTGGCAAAAATGTCGCATCGATTGGAACAGGTGGCAGCGCCATTCAATATATTCCGGAAATTGCCCCGAAATGCAAACAACTGTATGTCATGCAACGTACTGCGGCTTGGGTCATTCCTCGGGATGAACGTGCCTACCCGAATCTTGAAAAGAAACTCTTTAAAAAATATGACTGGTTTAGAAAGCTACACCGTGCCCGCCTGTATTGGTCAAATGAATCGCGTGTGGTACCGATTGTCAAACCGGGCATTATGAAATTCACCCAAAAACTGGCAGAACTATTCATTAAATATGAGGTCAAAAACCCTGAATTGGCCAAGAAACTAACTCCCGATTACATCATGGGCTGCAAACGTATTCTGGTTTCAAATAAATACTTCCCGACGTTTAACCGCCATAATGTGGAACTGGTGACCGAGAAGATTCAGGAACTGACTGAACACAGTATCATTACACAAGATGGAAAAGAGCGGCCGATTGACTGTCTGATTTATGGCACCGGATTCATTACCGATCCACGTATCTATATGAAGAATTTTCAATGTACCGGGCTTGATGGCGTAGAACTGAATGAAATGTGGAAACAAGGTGCTGAAAGCTATTATGGAATTTGCGTGAAAGACTTTCCAAACCTGTTTCAGTTACTGGGGCCAAATACCCTATTGGCACACAATTCTGTCATTTTTATGATTGAGGCACAAGTTGAATATATTTTGCAATTGATGCAACTGGTCGATCAATCCCAAAGCGATGCCATTATGGTTAAAGACCAGGCACAAGATACATTTAATCAGCAGGTGCAACATATGTTTGAAAAGACCGTGTGGCAATCTGGCTGTGTCAACTGGTATCAGCAGGAAGGTGGCAAGAACTTTGCCTTATGGCCAACTTATACCTGGAAATACTGGCTCAAAACCAAAAAGCCAAATGCCAAATGCCAAATGCCAAATGCCAAATGCCACAGATTATCGATTATTGAATAAAGTCGCCTAAAAGCTTTTACCATCTGACATCAAGCGGTGGCATAATTTATAGGTAATTTTTTCAATCCATTAAACTTATGCAATCGCTTTGGCTTATCTTTCAGCTTCTATTCTGTCTAGCACTCGGTTTTGCCATGGCAAAACGAATTCCACTTTCGATTATTAAAATCTGTTTCAAGCTATTGCCCTATTTTAGCTATGTTTTATTGATTGCGATTGCCTTTGAATTTTCACAACTGGTAGATGAATTACAGCATCCCCTACAGATTCTAAGTACGTCGATCAGTATTGCCTTTCTGACTTCGCTCGGTGCTTTTGCATTTTGTTATCTACTATTTAAATGGGCAGGTTATCTTCCGAGTTCAGGCCGAGTCTCCGTCGACCTGGTACTTAAATCCTTGCTGAATATGAGCTATGCCTTTTTGGCTCTCGCAGGTGGATATTGTTTACATGCGGGCTTGAATCTGTTTGATCTATCCTTGCAAATCAGCACCTGGCATTTGTTGCTGGTATTTATGTTCATGATTGGCCTGGATCTGGCTTATTCACCTTTAGATCGTTCCTGGTTAAATTTTAAAATTCTCTTAGTTCCGATTGGTTGTATTTTTGGTTCATTATTTGCAGTCATGCTTTATTCATTCTGGAATACAGACATCAGTCTAAAAGATTTGATCATGCTGTCACAAGGCTATGGATTTTACTCAATGTCAGGTGTTGTCGTAACAGAACTCAGAAATGCAGAACTCGGCAGTATCGCGCTAATGAATGACCTGTTTAGAGAAATTTTTGCCATCTTACTCATGTATTGTATGGGCTGGAGATACCCAAGATCCGCCATTTCCGCAGCGGGTGCAACTGCGATGGATGTGACTCTACCGATGGTTAAACAGGCCTGTGGGCATGATTTTATTCCACATGCCATGGTCAGTGGTTTTATTTTGTCACTGTTAGCACCAGTCATGGTGAGTGTACTGGCAGCGATTTAATTACTTTATCACTTTCTCAATCTCACTAAATTCCTCTTTTATAAAAAGGAACTCTCCTCCCTGATTCAGTTTAAAAGCAGAATTTTAAAACGAAGCACAAGCAAGTAGGCCGAGAGGGCTGACTAAAAACTTAAATCAATATCACTTAAGGCATCGCCTACTGTTTCAATAACATCCGAAGCAAGACTGATGGCATCAGATGCCAAACTGACCACATCGATCCCCGCTGTCCGATCTGCTGAGCTTGCCTGCTGTTGTTGCTATTCTTGTTGCTTAAGCTGTTCTGCCTGTTGAATATTTTGAATCACGTCATTCTGTACTTTTTATAATTGTGGTTCAGATGAAGTCATCATTTTTCCTTTTTATTTTATAACCATTTTTTCAATATATAAAAAAAGCCTTTCGACTGAAAGGCTTTTTGTCATTCAAACCGTATTAAAGCGTTGCCAAAATATCTTTCAAAGTCTGACGCATATTTTTAGACTGGGTAATCGGGCGACCAATTACCAGATGTGTTGAGCCATCTAGCATTGCCTGTTTCGGTGTCACAATACGTTTCTGGTCATCTGCATTCGACCCTTCTGGACGAATGCCGGGTGTCACTAATGCAAAGTCTTTTCCAATCGTTTTACGTAACATTTTCGCTTCTTGAGCTGAGCAAACCACCCCATCTAGACCACTGTCTTTTGTCAGTTGTGCCAGACGTTTTACATGCTCATTCGGCTCAATATCCAGACCAATATCTTTCAAGTCTTCACGGCCCATTGACGTCAATACAGTCACTGCAATCAACTGAGTTTTATAATTACCCGCTTGTAAACGCTCTACACAGGTTTCCATCATCTTGCGGCCACCTGAGGCATGCACATTGACCATCCACACACCCAAATCTGCTGCCGCGCATACTGCCTGTGCTGTTGTATTTGGAATATCATGAAATTTCAGATCCAAAAATACATCAAAGCCTCTATCTTGAAGCGCTTTGACAATGATTGGACCTTCATGGGTAAATAACTCTTTACCAACTTTAAGTCGACACAAGGCAGGATCTAACTGTTCTGCAATGGCTAAGGCATCAAATTGGCTTTTGGCATCTAGTGCGACGATGATACTCAAGAGATTACCCCTTCATATAGGCAAAAAATAAGCCCATTATAATGGGCTTTGATTTTCATTGGTAATATCTAATACAGTTTTTTCATGCCGGGTATGGGCTGCTGCTTCAGCGGCCATTAACTTGGCTGTATTCAACTGTTCCTTACGTAGATGTTCAATGTCTTTACGCAGTCGTTTAATTTCCCAATTCGTCTGAAAAACCCGGAAGATCTGAACGCCCAATAACAGGCCCAAAACGACACCTAAAGATAACGTGAGGAGAAGTAATAATCCCAGGCGCATTGCGGGAACTTGAGTAAATAACAAGTCCACTGACAATTCAGTACCGTTTTGCAAAACTAAAGCTAATGAATAACCAAACAGTACCAATAAAAGAATGACCAGAACGTAACGCATGAACACCCCGCAAAATATTTACAATTATTTTTGTGCAGACTCGTTCACAGCGTCACGAAGTGCCTTGCCTGGTTTAAAGTGCGGAACTGCTTTTGCAGCCACTTCTACTGATTTACCAGTTTTAGGGTTACGACCTACGCGCGGTTCACGGTGATGCAATGCAAAACTACCAAATCCACGAATCTCGATACGGTTGTCAGTTGATAATGCTTCTATCATTTGATCGATCATAATTTTAACGGCTTCTTCCACTAAAGGCTCAGCCAAATGCGGATTTTTTAATGCAATACGCTCTATTAAGTCAGACTTATTAAGTGCTTCAGTAGTCATCTGCGACCTCTTTAATTATCAAGCTACTTGGGATCTATTTCCCGATAATAACCTGTTTAAATACAAAACGGTAGCGCAATAATTAAATACTACGCTACCGTTTACAGTATTTGTATAAAAAGTATTAGTTAAATTACATTAACAATACAATTCAAACGCTTACTTAGTTGCCCATTTGAGCTTTGATCAGGTCACCAATCGTCTTAGGACCATTGTCTTGACCAGCAGGAGCTGTTTTCAAGTTAGCAACTGCTTCTTTCTCTTCAGCTTCGTCTTTCGCTTTGATAGACAAGTTGATTGCGCGAGATTTACGATCTACGTTGATGATCTTCGCTTCAACTTCTTGACCAACTTCAAGGAACTTAGTTGCATCTTCAACGCGATCGCGGTTGATTTCAGATGCTTTCAAAGTCGCTTCAACTTCGTCAGCTAACTTAACAGTAGCGCCTTTAGCGTCAACTGCAGTTACAGTACCTTTAACCAAAGCACCGCGTTCGTTAGCAGCAAGGAAGTCATTGAACGGATCGTTGTTCATTTGCTTGATGCCAAGGCTGATACGGTTGCCTTCAGCGTCTACAGAAAGGATAACCGCTTCAACAGTGTCGCCTTTCTTGTAACGACGAATCGCTTCTTCGCCTTGTTCGTTCCAAGAAATATCAGACAAGTGAACTAGACCGTCGATACCGCCTGGTAAACCGATGAAGATACCGAAGTCAGTGATAGATTTGATCGTACCAGAAACTTTTTCGCCTTTATCGTGGTCTTTAGCAAACTCTTCCCATGGGTTAGCACGAGTTTGTTTGATACCAAGAGAAATACGACGACGTTCTTCATCAACTTCAAGAACCATAACATCAACTTCATCACCAATCTGAACAACTTTAGATGGGTGGATGTTTTTGTTCGTGTGATCCATTTCTGAAACGTGTACTAAACCTTCAACGCCTTCAGCGATTTCAGCGAAACAACCGTAGTCAGTCAGGTTAGTTACGCGCGCTTTAACGATTGAACCTTTAGGGTAACGGTTCATGATCGCTAACCATGGATCTTCGCCAAGCTGTTTAAGACCTAGAGAAACACGGTTACGTTCGCGGTCGAATTTAAGTACTTTAACAGTAACTTCTTGACCCACTTCAACAACTTCTGAAGGGTGCTTGATACGTTTCCAAGCCATGTCAGTGATGTGAAGAAGACCATCAATACCGCCAAGGTCAACGAATGCGCCGTAGTCAGTAAGATTTTTGATCGTACCAGTAACTGTTTGACCTTCTTCAAGCTGAGCAAGAAGAGCTTCACGGTCAGCTGAAGATTCAGCTTCCATAACAGCACGACGTGAAACAACAACGTTGTTACGTTTAGCGTCAAGTTTGATTACTTTGAATTCTAACTCTTTGCCTTCTAGGTGAGTAGTATCACGAATAGGACGAGTATCAACTAAAGAACCTGGAAGGAACGCACGTACTGGACCGATGTCAACAGTGAAACCACCTTTAACTTTACCAGAGATAACACCAGTAACGATTTCGCCGTCTTCAAAGATTTTTTCAAGTTTAGTCCAAGTTTCTGCGCGTTTAGCTTTTTCGCGAGAAAGAACTGTTTGACCCATACCGTTGTCAAGTGCTTCAACAACTACGTCTACAGTGTCGCCAACTTGAACTTCAAGTTCGCGCTGTTCATTTAAGAACTCAGCACGGTCAACAACGCCTTCAGATTTAAGGCCAGTGTCAACAGTTACCCAATCAGAGTCAATGCTTACTACAACGCCCTGGATAACTGCACCCTTTTCAACGTTGAGGTTTAATTCGCTTGCTTCAAAGAGGGCTGCAAAAGATTCGGTCATGATATTTCCGATAAAGTCAGCGGTCTTGGATCAGACAAGGCCGGTTTAATTAAGCATCTACATAGTCCATATAAAACTGATCAAGCTATGCGTTTGCTGATAAAATTGGGTTAATTTGCTAACTGCTGATCCACATAAGTGGTCATCAGCTGGAATACTTCATCGATATTCAAATCTGAACTATCAATAATGTAAGCATCATCCGCAGGCTTGAGTGGAGCGACAGCGCGTTCCGTATCTCGTTTATCGCGAGCGATGATATTAGCTAAAATGTCGCTTATTTTAACATCCAGTCCCATGCCCTGCAACTGCTTTACACGTCTTTGCGCGCGTGATTCAGCCGAGGCCGTCAAATATATTTTTGCCTGAGCATTCGGGAAGATACTTGTCGCCATATCACGTCCGTCTGCTACCAGACCAGGCGCCTGTGCAAAGGCATGCTGACGTGAAACCATCGCTGTTCTAAGCTCAGGAATTGCTGCAACTTTTGAAGCAAACTCTCCTACCCGTTCAGTTCGAATAGTTTGGGACACATCTTCACCATCCAGCCACACCTGCACCCCGGTGTCGGTACTGACAAACTGGATATCTAAATTTGTTGCGATTTGTACGCATTCTGGCAATTTCGTGTCTAGCGAATCCAGCAAATCATGGTGATGCAATGACAAACCCAAAAGGCGGTATAAAGCACCAGAATCCAATAAGTGAAACTGATAATGTGCAGCCAGTTTCGCTGCTAACGTGCCCTTGCCAGACCCACTTGGACCATCAATGGTAATAATTTGAACTGTCATTGCTTTCCCGTTGTTGTTTAAACAGATTTTGCGAGTTTTGTCAGGCCTAGTTTAATCGCTGCCTGTAACTGTGCAAGGATTAATTTACTCACAAAAGGCGCACGTGCCTGCAATTCAATCGTATAAGTTACTAACGTTTTGTCATCAGCCAGTGCTTCAAATTCAATAATGCCTAAATGATGCTTGATCAATGGATTTTTAATAATCTGATATTCGATGCGATTATTTGGCTCGAACAAGGTAATTTGTTCTTTCAGCGGCTTCACTGGCCCCATACCCATTGCACGTACTGAACCGAGTCCATCAGGATATTCAGCATCCGCAGAATCCTTGATTCGTTCGACCTGCATCGGTGCGAAGGCAATATTATAGGTGGCATGCTTGGACATCAAATTGAAGACATCATCAAGGGCTGCTGGGAATTCTTTTTTTACTTGGATGCTGTTCATTATTGTTCCTGAAGATTGCAGATATTTGAAAGTGGGAAAATTTTAGCGGATAAAGCAGATTTATTTCTGCGTATTTAATAACTTTTCTTGTAACTTGAGTTCTCGTTTCTGCTCGCGACGCAACTTAAAAAATGCACTCAGCTGTTCAGAGCATTGCTGCTGCATGCAGCCTGCCTGGAAAGAAAATACGTGATTATAATAACCGGTTTCAAACAGTTGACGCGCACTCACCAGTGAACCTGCTTTCGCTTCAAATGCGCCAAATACTACCCGTGAAACCCGTGAATGCACCAGCGCACCAACACACATGGTGCACGGCTCTAAAGTCACATAAAGCACTGCATCATCAGGTAAACGATAATTCTGGATATTTTGACAGGCATCACGCAGCGCCACAATCTCGGCATGCGCGGTCGGATCATTTAAAGAAATCGGCGCATTAAAGCCCTGACCAATGATCTGATTCTGACTAACAATAATCGCACCCACCGGAATTTCGCCCTGTGCGGCAGCAAGTGCAGCCTGCGCATAGGCAAGCTGCATCCAGTATTCATCGCTCAATTGTGTTTCGGACATGTAAAACTTAAATCACACCATACTGTTTTAGCAAGGCATTCCAGCTTTCAATATTGGTCACCGGAGGGTTTGCAGACAAAATACCTTTTAAGCTCATATCTGCACCCTTTTTCCATGCAGGAGAAAGGTCTTTATCCACCAGACGTGCGCGCACACCTTCGACAAAGTCATGATGACGGATTTTCCAGTCTGAGATCTGAACTTCCAGTTCGAAAACTTCATTCCAGGAATGTATCTGCTTACCCCATTGCCACAATAGCCAGGTCAAGGCTGCAGTAGTTGGCGAACCTTTTTTCAGGTTTTCACTGGCCTGACGCAACCAGTCACTGCGTGCGTCACTCAGGCCAATAATCGACTCATAATCATGCTCAAAGTTGACACCACGGCAAACACTATGAATCACATCCAGAGAGTTTTGCAACGGTCCCGGGCCGACCGGACGGTGCATACTATTCAGGGTGTCATCAATGGCACGGAAGTCACCTGCAGGATAATGCTCCCAGTCAATATTAATGACTTTATCCAAAACTGAATCACGCTGTGCATCACAAATATGCGTTGCCCAGCCAATCCCGTAAGCGCCCGCAGCAGTCATGATTGAACCGGTCAAGCCGGTAAATAGACCAATCGCACCACGATCTGCCAAGAAGCGGGTTGCACCCACGTCTGGATACAAACCGATATTAATTTCAGGCATTGCCAAACGTGAATATGGCGTCACTAAACGGAAAGGCGCCGCCATAAACAAGCCCAAGCCACCACCCATCACATAACCTTCACCCCAGACTAAAACGGGTTTGGCATAATTATGCAGTAACAGATCGAGTGCATATTCTTGTTCAAAGAATTTATTGGCAGCCGCGACTTCATCATTAATCACTAACTGACGCAGCTTACGCACATCCCCACCCGCACAGAACGCTTTCGGTGTGGTTGAATCCAGCCAGATGGCTTTGACGCTATCATCATGATGAAAGTCCTGAAATACTTCCAGAAGTGCGGAAGCAATCGATTCATCGAGAGCATGCAAAGATTTCGGGCGATTTAAACGAACGATACGCCAACCATTGTGCGCTTCTTCAACAATCAAATCCGGATGATAATGTTTAGTAAGGGGAGAATATTTCATGCGTCCAGCTGCCAATCTATAGGCTCAATGCCATGTTGTTTGAGGTAGTTATTCGATTTTGAAAATACTTTACAACCAAAAAAACCACCACGGTTTGCTGCCAAAGGCGATGGATGTGCTGCCTTTAACACGAGATGCTTGTCTTGATTAATGCGCTGTCCTTTACGCTGTGCGTATGCGCCCCAAAGAATAAAGACAATATGTTCACGCTGTTCATTTAATACATCAATGACGTGATCGGTAAATTCTTCCCAACCGCGCTTTTGATGCGAAGTCGGCTGACCTGCTTCGACGGTCAGTACTGCATTTAACAGAAGCACACCCTGCTCTGCCCAATGCGTCAAGTCACCATGCTTCGGTCTTTCAACCCCAACATCTGCATGTAACTCATGAAAAATATTACGCAAAGATGGTGGTAATGCAACCCCCTTTTGCACGGAAAAGCTTAATCCATGCGCCTGATTTGGGCCATGATAAGGGTCTTGCCCTAAAATCACCACTTTTACCCGATCTAGCGGCGTGGTATTCAAAGCATTAAAAATCAGATGATTGGGAGGATAAATGATTTTATCTGCTTTTTTTTCTTCAACGAGAAATGCTTTTAATTCATCCATTTTTGGACTGAGCAAAAATTCACTCAATCCATATTTCCAGCTTTCATCCAACTGAACTTTATTCAGCTTGGCCAGTTGCTGTTCATTTAAAGACATTCTTCAATCCTAAATCTATGTCAATGGATTTAAAGTCACGCAGACTTTAAATCTGTACCTGTAAATCTACTGTAGGGTTATGAAATGGTGTGCCCTGTTTGAGCTTGGCAAACATGTCCGGATCTGTCCATTCAGCCTGCACTTGTTCAGAGAACTCAAGTTGCTCCAGACTAAGGATGCCCATTTGTTCATTTTGAATATCTTCTAAAAAGCTTTGTGCATAGCCGGTGTCGGTTTCATGCACAATCACAGAATAGACTTCGACATCGCCTTCACCATTTTGAGTCACGGTCGATGCCAGCACCTGCTGTGCCAGAAAGAAGAAAATACGTGAAAACTGTTCTGCTGATGGCGATACCGGCAAAGACACCCAGCGCGCACTGAAATTCTTGCAGGCCTGAATATATTCCGGATCGTCATTTTGCCAAAAGCAGATGGCATGATCGAAAGAATCAAAGAAATCCTTAATCACACCTTTAAGCAGACCAAAGTCATAGACCATTTGACCATGATCTAGCTTCGAGGCTTTTAGCAATAACTCGACTTTATAACTATGGCCATGGATCGAACGCTTACAGCGATCTGACGTGCAGTTACGCACAATATGAGCATTCTCAAACTTAAATAACTTACGAATTAACATATGCCGTAATGTCGTCAAAAAATAGGTGAATTAATTTTGATTATAAAGCAAAAGTAAAGCTTTGAGGATTAATTTTGCTGTTTAGCATGATAGGGAAAAGGCATCAGCCCGGCATTTGCGCTTATCCAGCCTGTACAATTCATGAGCTAAAATTAAAATGGCGCCATGCTACGATAGGCTACATAAACCTGTTTGTCCTGACGAACCAGATCACTGCTGAATTGGCGCTTACGCTCACTTAAAACCACTTCGATTCGGGCTTTAAAATAATTGGATTGAACCCCAAGCAGGCTGTTAAATAGATTACGCTTATCCGCATCAACCTGAGCGAAAGGCTCGAGTGACCACAAATCAGATACATTGGAAAAATACTCCAAATTGGCCTGACGCTGATCCAGCAATTGCTGCACCGCATTCACATCCAGCTTTTCATCTATACTCGCCAAAAGAAAAGCTGAAGCCGTATTAATATTGACCGGACTCTCCTGCACCGGTGCAGTACTCAGATAAGGTGCTATCAACTTATATTTATTCTCTTCAAAACCGCGTACCAGCTTTAATTCTTCCACGCTATGAAATTTTGCATTTGGTGGCAAAGCGGCATTCGGCAAACCTTGATAATAATTAGATTCAGCACCCATGCCTCCACTAACCAGCTCGTCTGCATCCTGCCAATCAATGACTGCTTCACTGAGCTGTACCGGCAAACCGGCACGTTTTAAAATCAGCTCGAACCATGCTTTGGCATTTTCATTGACAGCACCTTCGGCAGTGATCAGGCTATTTAAATTAAACTTGCCTGATTCATCCTGTATTATTCCGGAGACATAACCGTCATCTACCGGAAAAGCTGGCATGGGCTGCGCCCAGGTTTCCTGCAGATGGTCGACCTCTGCGGCATTTTCAGCATCATCGACCAGCAATTCAGAAAAAAAGGCCTCAGCACTTTTGGCATACATTAAGGACTGGTTTTGTCGCATCAAATAGGCAGTGCTTTCAGCAGTTGCAGCTTGACGTTGCGCAATCGTAGCCGCCAGAATAGTCGCTAGCGCTACCATCACCAGAATGGTAATCAGTGCAATGCCCTGCTGCTGCTTGATCATGATCGCTTTATTCATTTTCATTTCTTATTATTCTGAGCTGGGTTGACCGGTGTTCTGAGTATCAAGCAAAAAGTCCGTATTCAATAAACTGAACATCCATTCATAACTTACACCATTCACGGTTAAATTGATTTTAATCCCTTTAGGCAAACGCTGTTTATGCTCTAACTGATTCAGATCAGCAGAAGCATCCGGCCATTGCGTGAGTTCATTCGGATTAAGTACGATGATCTGAAATTGTTCCACTTCCGACAATAAAACACTGGATTCGGGCTGATCTTGACCTGCCTGATTTAGATTCCGGTATTTCAAGCGATAAAGTTTCTGCTCATCGGCTCGATACTGATATTCAATGCGCTCATCTGGGGAAATCCCTTCTTCTAAAGGGTCAGTCACTCCAGTTTTACTGAAATTAAAGCGTCCGTTCTGTAGCACTAGAGCCGGCTGAATATCGCCATTGATATTGGCCGTTAAGGGTACTGCCTGTACGGTATCTCGCAGAATCTGCTGATAGGTTTGCTGTAACTGACCTAAACGCTGTTCATGAATCACATTCTGATCTTTGGTTTTGACAATATAATCAAAAACTTTCCAGCCCAAAGCAGACAGCACCGCAAAGATCGCAATTGCGACCATTAATTCAACTAGGGTAAATCCTTTAGGCTTCATGGGGTATTGTTCATGCGATGATTAAAGAACATCAGACTGCTGATGCCAGATTCAACCTGACCACTGTCCTGATTAACCAGACTAATCTGTAATTCGATTCGCTGGACATTCGGACTGACCGTCGGCTCACTACGCTTGTCAATCTGCCAGGTTTCACCTTGCTGGGTCAGCTGTTTGGAAGCCGTGCCTTCCATCCATTCCTGATTGATTTCCATTTGTGCCACTTCATTTAAGGCAACAAACTGTGCTTTGGTACGTAGAATGGCATTTGAGGTGGATTGGGTATATTGCATCGCGACTTTGGTCAGGGTTATGGCTGCGGTCGCAAAAATTGCCAAGGCGACCATAACTTCCAATAAGGTAAAACCTGAGGCACGATTAAGTCGAGTAACACTCGACCTGAGCGACATTGTCGCGCAAGAAAGTCCGATAGCAGCGCAAGACGAAGTCCTATGCTTGCAGCACACATGATCAAATCCATGAACACTCGCCTTAAACAACTTGATTACACCAGACCCAGCGCTCTGCTTGAAATATCTAGATTTCATTGATTTTACCCAGATGATCAATCTCAATCGCAGCACCCACTTCACGGTCTTCTAAAAAGAACTGAATCCGCACCGGTTTGACTTCACCATTGCCGAGCCAGATTAATTGAGGTGAATTTGCCTGAGTCAGGTCACGATTTTGTGCCCTGGCATAACGCTGCTGTTCCAGTGCCTGAATTTGAAAGGAAATATGATCAGGCAAACTACGCAATTTAAAATCTGCATAATTTTGCCATTTCTCATTTTGCAGGTTCGGTTCAGTCTGCGCTGCCGAACGATATTCTATAATTCCATAGCGAAATGGCGTGACATCTGTCGCTGATTGAACGTCAAGCGCGAGTATTCTGGATTGGTCATTAGCCTCGCGTAGCACCCGTTGCAAGTCCACCAATAAAATTTCCCGTGCCTGCATCGCTTTGCGCTGATCGACACCACTGGTATTCAGCAGCACTAGTGAAGCCATAATTCCCATAATCACAATCACCACCATCAATTCGATTAAGGTAAAGCCACGAACTGCACTGTGAGGTGATCTGATCATAGGACAACCTTAGGCAAACTGCTCGGCTGAATGTACCTGCTTAGGCAAAGCCAGTGCCTGATCGATATAGGCTACACGCAAGGTATCGCGCGAACCCAAATAACGCTGATAGAAACTGGAATTAAGAATTGCAGCTGCACCATGGGTCAACGACCAGATCGAAGCCAGATAATCGCGTACTGACATGCGGCTATTAATAGAAGCCAGATAAGTTTCTGTCATACGGATAATCAGGCGTAAACGCTGTTTGCGCACCTGATAAAGTTCGCTAAAAAGGTGCTGGATTCCAACCCCAGTCGTCGACAGGCGTTCTTCAATCTGATGAAACAGCACGGTTCGTTCCGGATGATGCAAATGATGCAGCATAAAGAAGGCCAGATGTTCAGGAAAGGCTTTATCGCTATCCTGAATCATTTCCAGCAACATGCGCTCATTTCGGATAATCAGCAGCATGTATAGTTCATCTTTACTCTGGAAATGTTTATAAAGTGTCCCTTTGGCCAGATCAAGCTCGGCGGCAAGCGCATCGAGCGTCATTCCTGCTTCACCATTTTCTAACAGGAGTTGCTCTGCTACTTGAAAAATCAAGGTTTCTCTTGCTCGAAACTGAGCTTGACGATCCATCTTCACCCTATAAACTCTCTTTGTACTTTATATAACTTTATTTACTTTAAATTCAGAAGATTTTCAAAGTTCTGCTTTGTGATATAAGCCATTTCTTCCAGTGACTTATCATATACATCGCAAAGCGCTTTGGCTACATAAGGAACGTATTTAGGCTCATTAGATTTGCCACGATACGGCATTGGCGCAAGATAAGGACTATCGGTTTCAATCAGCACACGATCCAGCGGAACCTGTTTGGCGACATCACGCAGATCCTGCGCATTTTTAAATGAAACAATTCCGGAAAATGACACATAATAGCCGCAATCCAGTACTGCTTTAGCGGTTTCCCAGTCCTCGGTAAAACAGTGCAGGATGCCATGCGTAGATTTTTCCGCGCGAATAATATCGACGGTATCATGCTTGGCGGAACGGGTATGAACGACTACAGGTTTTTTGGTGATTTGTGACGCATGGATATGCCGGGCGAAACAGGCTTTTTGCTCTGCAATAAAATCGGTACTGTGATAATAGTCCAGACCTGTTTCACCAAGTGCCCAGACTTTCTCCGGTTGCGCCAGTTCGACCAGATATTCAGTCGTGGCACGCGCCATGGTTGCAGCATCTTCGCAAGGATGTACGCCAACGGTATATCCGACATCTGCATGACGCGCGGCAATTTTGGCCAGCTCGATATGATCATCCAGATCGACCGAGATACTCATGAATTTGGAAACACCGGCTTCACGAGCCTGAGCCAATGCCTGATCCAGATCACCATAATATGGTGTCAAATCAAGCAGGGTTAAATGACAATGAGTATCTACAAACACGATGCGTTCCTACCAAGGGTAAATTAACTACATAGTGTAACTTTTACGTCCTTCAGATTTAAGACCTGCAACCAGACGATCTGCTTCATTTTTAAAATAAACGCCTTTTTCACCGCTTAACTGGATGCCAAAGCCTTGGGGCTTGATGCCATTCTGCTTTTGCGAGACCCAGATGACTTTACCAGTTAAAGGAATTTTCTGGGTCTGGTCAGGCAAAGTTGTCAATACAAAAACTTCTTCGCCCAGTTTGACCGGCTGCTTGGAAGGAATAAAAAGCCCACCACCCACAACATAAGGCATATAGCTGGCAAACAGTGTTTCGATGTCAGGAATATTGGCCTGAATAATACCGCCCATACGTGGTTGCATGTGATTTCCCCTTAATTAAAGATTCATCAGCTTGATAAACAATTCATCAATAACCAGATTGCTTTGGACATTCTGCTCGAGGTATTGCTTGGCTTGCTGAAAATACTCATAAATTTTAAAAAGTGCTTCTAATGAATATTGTTCGGCAAGCACATTGAATTCAAGGTCAATGTTTTTCACCGTCTGATTTAGCTTGACACAAATTAAATCGGACAACAAGTATTCAAACATTTGAGCAAAGTCACCAAAATTCAGGTTTTTATTCCATTTGGTCGCAATTGCCATCGGCATATTTTTTTGCATGACCAGTTTTTGCCAGTCTTGCAGGAATTCCTGACGTAGTGGCAGCCAGGCACTTTGTGCAATCTCTAGTGCCTGTAACGGCATCTGATTGGACAGGTTCATCAATAACTGTTGTTGGCTAGCACCTGCATCTGGGAGCTGATTCTGGACATAATCGCTAAATTGTTCTGCGGAAATCCGGTCCAAAGCAAAATGCTGCAAACGACTGCGTATAGTCGCGGGCAATTTTAAATAATGATTCGCCAGTAAAATAATGACCGTATTATCACCGGGTTCTTCCAGTGTTTTGAGTAAGGCATTGGCAGAGGCAATATTCAAGGCTTCTGCCGGCTCAATCACAATCACGCGCCAGCCATCTACAGTCTGTTGCACAAAAGGCAGCAGATCGCGAATCTTCTCGATCTTGATTTTGGCATTCTGTTTTTTATTGTCGTCATCGGTACTGATATGCACATAGTTGGGATGGGTGTCTGCCTTTAACCATTGACAGCTACTGCATTCACCACATGGCCCGGCAGGCTGACGATTCAGGCATAACACCCAAGCCAGAAACTGTTGGGTAAACGCTTCTTTACCACAGCCTTTTTTTCCATAAAACAATAAACCATGTCCAAGCTTAGGAAAGCGCCCGGTCAGGGTTTCCCAAACCTGTTGCTGCCATGGATAGATATGTGCATTGACATCAAAAGGCATGTATTTGACTCTTCTTAGGCAAAATGGGAAAGATCCATCTGATTCAGGCGATCCAGATCTTCCTGAGTATCTACCCCTGGCGGCAAATTGGCTTCAGCCACCGCAATGGCAATACGGTGTCCATTTTCCAGTACCCGTAACTGTTCTAGAGATTCCAGTTTCTCCAGCACACCCATTTCCCAGGTCACATATTCTTGCAACAGTTTTACCCGATAGGCATATAGACCTAAATGACGATAGGCCTGATCATGCAGCTTCGGTTCAGCGAGTTTCGCGCCATCACGGTCATAAGGAATGGTAGCACGGCTAAAATACAGTGCCTGCTGCTGTTTTGACATGACGACTTTTACAATGCTGTCGCGTTTGAATTCATCCAGTTGATGGATCGGCTCACATAGCGTCGACATGGAAGATTCAGGCTGATCTTCCAAGAGTTGAGCAACCTGTTTTACCAGTTGCGCCGGCAGTAAAGGTTCATCCCCCTGTACATTGACAATGATGTCATCACTGGCCCAGCCTTTAGTTCGAGCCACTTCACTCAAGCGGTCTGTGCCTGAAGGATGATCCGCTGAGGTAATCACCACATCAATGCCTTCAGCACGGCAAACGGCTGCAATACGCTCATCATCAGTTGCCACACACAGATCGTCAAAACCTTGCACTTTTTTGGCTTGGTCCACTACCCGCAGAATCATGGGACGACCATGAATGTCCAGCAACGGTTTACCCGGTAAACGTGAACTGGCGAAACGTGCAGGAATAACAATGTGTTTCATAATGAATGAGCCTTAAGAAATTTGAATACCGTATTGTTGTAACTGTTGCTGCAAGACTGTATAGCAGGCTGGCGATAGGACTGCATCGACTGGCACCACCCAGATATCCTGTTTAAAATCTGGATATTGTTTAAGTAGCGCCATAATTTTTACTGCGTCTTTTTCAGTGGTAATAATCGGATTGTTATCATCGAACTGTAAATCTTCAATGTCATAGTCATGATGGTCTGGAAACTCATGACACTGAAATTGTTCTATGCCTAAATTTTGCAAGGTCTGATAAAATCGCTGTGGAAAGCCAATGCCGACTACCGCATAAAAAGCTGCTTGAGGATTAAAGATTTTAGTGCCGTCCTGATTGAGCAAATAAGGCTGTGATGCAGCCAGATGCATATTCAGTTCAGAACCTGGATGGGCTGCATGCTCAATTACGGTTCCCGTTTTCAAACGGGTCACTGGTTCACGTAGATAACCTTCTGGAAGCAGTTTCTGATTACCCAGACCGCGATTATTATCCAGCACAATCCACTCAATCTGGCGGTTCAAGGCCCAGTGCTGTAATCCATCATCACAGATAATCAGATCCAGCTCATGTTTCTGCAATAAAAGTTCAATACTTTTCTGCCGGTTGGGACCAACTGCCATCGGCACACCTGTTGCCTGTACAATCAAGGCAGGCTCATCTCCGACAATCTCCGGCAAGGTATTAAAGTCGACATAGGCAGGAAATGGGCCTTGGCCGCCATAGCCTCGACTGATCACGCCTACCCGAGCATTTTTCTCGGTTAAATAATCCACCAGATGAATCAACAAAGGTGTTTTACCGCTACCACCGACTGTGATGTTACCAATTACCATAACGGGAATTGGTGCACTATAACTTTTTTTAATGCCTTTTTGATAAAGCCAGTGATTGCTGACAAAACCCAGGCGATACAACCATGACAAAGGACGCAGCACCACCAGCCACTTTGCCTGTGCATTCCAAGCATCCTGAATGATTTGTGCCAGTGCCATAAGTTACTGTTCCTCAAAGTTACGCTGATGCAACTGATAATAAGCACCATATAGCGCAATCAGTTCGGCATGACTGCCCTGCTCAACAATACGGCCCTGATCCATAACCACAATACGATCCGCGTTTTCAATCGTCGATAGACGATGTGCAATTACGATGGTCGTACGGTCCTGCATGGCTTTATCAAAGGCACGCTGAATAAAGTATTCCGACTCGTTATCCAGCGCACTGGTCGCTTCATCCAGAATCAGGATAGAGGCATTTTTCAAAATTGCGCGTGCGATCGCGATGCGCTGACGCTGGCCACCAGACAGGTTTAAACCCTGGGCACCCAGCTGAGTATTATAACCTTGCGGTAGTGCCATAATAAAATCATGCGCATAGGCTGCCTTTGCTGCCGCGATAATATCTTCATCGGAGGCACCTTCAAGCTGACCATAAGCAATATTTTCCCGCACAGTTCGGTTAAACAGTACTACTTGCTGGTTCACCATGGCAATTTGGGTTCGCAAGGCGGTAATTTCAAAATCTTCAATCGGTTTCTGATCCAGCAAGATCTGCCCAGAAGTTGCATCCTGATAACGCACCAGCAGATTCACCAGAGAACTTTTTCCTGCACCAGAACGTCCTACCAGCGCTACTGTTTCACCGGCCTTGACCTGCAAATTAAAGTCATGAATAGCACGATGGCCATCATCATAAATCAAGTTGACATCTTTAAACTCGATATCGCCTTTCAGGCTATCCGTTAAAGTCCCGGTATTTTTTTCTTCAGGCATATCCAGCAATTCAAATACCGAATGAGCCGCAGCCATACCACGTTGAATTTTTTCATTGATATCCGTCAAGGCTTTGATCGGTCTTGCCAGCATACCCGCCGCAGTAATATAAGCGACAAATTCACCCGCAGAGGTATCACCCAGAATTTGCGGACGCAAGGCAATAAACATCACAATACTCAGTGAAATCGACATGATCAGCTGAACCACAGGACTATTCAACTGTTGTACAGCGACCATTTTCAAGCCACGACGCAAGTTTTCCAGCGAGTTCTGTTTAAAGCGTTCCTGCTCATAACTTTGCCCTCCAAAACCCTTGACGATCAGGTTGGCATTCACCGTTTCCTGCACCACATGGTTTACATCACCCATGGTGTCTTGCACTTGCTGCGATAATTTACGCATCCGTCTTGCAGCTTTACTGATAATAAAGCCAATGACGGGTGCAAAAATCAGGATACACATGGTCAGACGCCAGTTGGTATACAACAGGTAGCCTAATAATGCCAGAGTGATCAAACCTTGTTGCAACAAGGTTCTTAAAGCTTCAGTTGAAGCAGCGGTTAGCTGTTCGACGTTATACATGATTTTGGCAGTAATATGCCCGCTGGTATTATCCAGATAATACTGGGACGGTAAACGCAGCAATTTTGCAAAAACTTCCTGACGGATGTTGAATACCAGATTCCGGGAAATTACCGCAGTAAAATATCCACCCATGAACAAACCCAGGCCCCGGAAGAACATGAGTATGACCACTAAAAACGGGAAAAGTGATGTGAAACTCTGGTCTTTATTTTGAATCGCCTCAATAATATATTCCAGTAATTTAGCGACAGAGACTTCCGTAGCGGCATTAATAGAAAAACCCAGCAGGACAAGCAATGCAATGCCCCAAAACGGTTTTAAATAACTTAAAAGGCGAAGATAGACCTTAAAATCGTGCTTCACTAATAACCTCGGGTGGGTACTTTGGTACTGATATTAATATTTACAAAGCCGAGCTGCCCGGCCACATCCATGACACGAATCACGTCCTGATGGCTGGCTTTTGCGTCAGCTGCAATGACAAACATTAAATCACGGCGTTCATTAGAAATCTGTTTAATTGCAGTATTTAAATCCGCGACTTCCTTACTGGCCAAGGATTGACCATTGACTGCGTAATGACCATTGGCATCCACAATCACTTCAACTTTCTGATCATAGCTTTTAGGCGGTACACCTTGCGCATCCGGCAAGGTCAGATTCATTCGGCTCATTTGGCTAAATGTCGTCGACAAAAGTAAAAAGACCAGAATAAACAGCAGACAATCAATCATCGGTGTCAGATTAATATGTACATCTTCCACCTGGTTGCGTTTGAATTTCATCATCCGCCTCCTAGCTGGCTTTTTGCATGTCTTGATCTATGTCTGCATGATTACGATAAAAAAGATCCGCATGAAACAAAGTCGCTTGCTGCTCAAGTTCAGCCACATATTCCTGAACAAGACGCTGAAAATAACGGTGCGCAAACAGTGCAGGAATTGCAATCAACATACCGGCTGCCGTGGTAATTAAAGCCTTGGAAATACCCGGCATCATCAATACCGGATCACTCCCGGTACCTACATCGATCATCAGGAAAGATTCAATAATCCCAAGTACAGTTCCCAATAAACCGAGTAAAGGCGCAACTGCACTCAAAGTTCCCAGAAAATTAATGTTTTTTTCCAGATAACCAATTTCCTGTGATGCCACCACTTCCATCTGTGCGCGAGCATACTGCTCACCTTGCTGCTTGCTGGCATAGCCTGCAGTAAATACCCGGCCCAAAGTGCTTTGCTTTAAGGCCGCACTTTGATTCATTTTTTGCATGACTTGTGCTGTATTTTGCGAAGGCCCCATCAACAGTGTCAACGGAAGTACTGCATTCTTTTTCAGGCGAATCAGACGCTCGATCGAAATCGCCAGCATAAAGATAGAACACAAGACCAGGGGCAGCATAAGCCAGCCACCTGCTTTAACCAATTCCCACATCTAATTTATTCCCCAATAAAAAAAATATATAAATTATTCATCTTCTAAAATAGAAAGAATGCCATCCAGCTCTTCTAAAGAGTGATAGCTAATAACCAGTTTCCCTTTACCTTGCTTGTTATAGTCAATTTTAACATCTGCACTGAAACGCTCTGAAAGGCGCTGAGTCAATTGCTGAATATCCGGTGCTACAGCTTCTTTTACTTTTTCTTGTTTAGGTGTATTGAAATCACGGACTAACTGCTCGGTTTGACGAACAGACAGACTTTTTTCAATTACGATATCTGCAACTTTGAGCTGATCTTTAGCTTTTAAGGTTAAGATCGCACGTGCATGCCCCATATCCAGCAAACCCTGCTGCATAAAGTCTTTCACTTCTTCTGCCAGGCTAAGCAGGCGAAGTAGGTTACTCACTGTCGTACGCGCTTTACCCACGGTATCTGCAATTTCCTGATGGCTTAAGCCAAATTCTTCATGGAAACGTTGCAGAGCCATCGCCTGATCAATCGGATTCAGATCCTGACGCTGGATGTTTTCAATCAAGGCCAGTGCAATCGCAACCTGATCATTCAGATCACGTACAATCGCAGGAACCTCGGTCAAACCCGCCAGCTGTGCAGCACGCCATCGACGTTCACCCGCAATAATCTCGTATGGATAGCGTTCATCGTCAACCGGACGGATCACGATGGGCTGCATGATGCCATGCTTTTCAATCGATGCCGCCAGTTCCTGCAAATCCTGCTCGTTAATATAACGGCGTGGCTGATATTCACCACGCTTGAGCAAATTCACATCAATCTGTTTCAACTGACCATGATCAAGACCTTGGGCTTCGAGTTGTAATTTTTCTTTTTGAATTGAGCCTAGCAAGGCATCCAAGCCACGACCTTTGGCGAGTCCACGTTTCTTGACGGTCATGCTTTACTTCCTTTTTTCACTTTGCTTTTCTTTAATACTTCAGCTGCCAGATTTAAGTAAGCAACTGCACCCTTTGAGCTTTTTTCAAAATAAATCACCGGCAAACCGTGTGCTGGTGCTTCAGCCAGACGGATATTCCGTGGAATCACGGTTTCATACAGTTTTTTACCAAAATATTGTTCTAATTCTTCAGAGACATCACGAGTCAAGGCATTGCGTGCATCGTACATGGTGCGTAATACACCAACAATTTGCAGGTCCGGATTCAAGGCTTGCTGAATCCGATCGATGGTTTGGGTTAAATCCGCCAGACCTTCCAGTGCATAATATTCACACTGCATTGGAATCAGCACACCATCCACGGCTGCCAAAGCATTGACAGTAATCAGGCTAAGACTCGGTGCACAATCGACAATGATATAGTCGAATGAAGCTTCAATTTCCTGCAATGCATCCCGCAAAATGAACTCGCGCCCTTCCTGCTCTGCAATCGCCAACTCAACCCCAGCCAGATCACGGTTTGCCCCAAGAACCTTGTAGCCGACTTCCGCCTTAGAGATCGCCGTTTCAATCGGCACTTCACCCAGCAACACATCAGTAACCGAATAAAGTAGGTCATTCTTCTGAATGCCAGACCCCATGGTCGCATTGCCTTGCGAATCCATATCAACCAGCAAAACACGTTTTTTTAACACAGCTAAAGATGCCGCCAAATTTACTGCGGTTGTGGTTTTACCGACACCACCTTTTTGGTTTGCAATCGCAATAATTTGTGCCATGTTGCCCCCAATCCCTTTAAAAATCTTAAATACGTTTTAATAGAAGTAAATGACGCTGTTCGTCTAAGCGCGGAACTTTAAGTTCAATAATCTCACAACTAAATTCATTTTTTAAAGTAGCAACTTCATCTTCAGGAATTAAGCCTTTCATTGAGGCAATAATCGTTTGCTCATGCATATATGGCTTAGAAGCATCAACAAAGTCTGTTAATGATGCAAAGGCACGACTAGTAATCACATCAAATTGACCCAGCTCATTGATGCTGTCTTCATTTTCTACACGCGTTTGCACGGCAATGACATTTTTAAGTTTCAAGTCAGCAATAAACTGCTTGAGGAAACGAATTTTTTTACCGTTTGAGTCCAGCAATACACATTCACGCTCAGGCTGACATAAAGCAATGATCATGCCCGGCATACCACCACCGGTACCGATATCCAGTAATCGACCCGCTGGAAGATCTTTCAGAATGCTCAAACTATCGAGCAGATGCTTGACCAGCATTTCCTTAGGATCACGGATTGCAGTCAAATTGTATGCTTTGTTCCACAGCACCAAAGCATCCTGATACTTGAGTAATAAATTTAAAGCTTCATCAGATAGCTCTAAACCCAAAGCCTGGCTACCCTGCTTTAGTTCTTGAAAAAACATGTGCATAAACAATCTACGCTCGAAAAAGTTAGGTGGAAGTATACCGTTTTCTCTATATTGGCACAGTAGGCAGTGCTTAGCGAATATTCACTTAAGCAAACTTCCCTTCACGGATCGCCGTATCCAGTGCCGTTAAACGCTCTGGGGTTCCCACATCAACCCAAATACCTGCCAGTTTAGACGCTGCAACCTGCTGATTCTGCATTGCCGCTTTTAGCAATGGCGCTAAAGGACGCTTGCCAGTCTCTAAGCCTTGGAACATCTTTGGATCAATTACGGATATACCGCTAAACGTCAGGTTTTCACCTTCGACTTGCTGATCAAAGGTATAGGCTTTCCCTTCTGCAAGCGTAAAATCACCTTCAGGATGTTGTTCAGGGTTCTGCACAAGTACGAGATGCGCCAAATTACCCTTTAGATCAATATCCAGTAAAGGAGCAAAATCCATCGTGGTCCAGACATCACCATTTAACAGAATAAAAGGTTCATCACCGAGTAACGGCAAAGCATTAATGATTCCACCAGCGGTTTCCAGACCTTCACCCTCATGTGACCAAAGGATGTTGATGCCAAATCGTGAACCATCGCCCAAAGCTTGAGCCAGTTTCTCACCGAGCCAGGCCGTATTGATCACAATTTCAGTGACACCGATTGCAGCCAGTTTCTCTATATGCCAGACAATTAAGGGCTTACCCCCAACTTCCAGCAAAGGCTTTGGCGTATGCAGCGTTAGCGGCCGCATACGATTGCCAAGACCTGCGGCCAAAATCATCGCTTTCATTTAGGCAGCCACCTCATATGACCCATATTTAGCTTCAAAGGCTGGCATGACTCGGTCACGGATAAACTGCATGAATGGTTCTAGTTCTACATAAGCCTTAGACTCTTCAAGCAGATACCACATGACACGTGGCAAGTCCTTGAGATAACCTGACTTGCCATCACGCTCAAATAGGCGCACAAAAATACCAAGGATCTTGATATGACGCTGAATCGCCATCATGTCGGCATCTTTTTTAAACTGTTCAAAGTCACGGTCTTCTTTAGCAGGTGCTGGCAATAACTCATAGAAAGTTTTGAACCAGCGATACACACGGTCGGCATTCCACTGTACATAGGCATCACGGGTAATCGAGATCAAGTCATAAGTATCGGCACCAATCACGGCATCCTGAAAATCAATCACACCGAGTTCAGTTTCGTTGTCGATTTTCATCAAATTCCGGCTATGAAAATCCCGATGTACAATCACCTGTGGCTGTGCCAATGCGGCATTAGCCAAAATCGCAAAAGTGCGTTTGATCAAGGCGCTTTCTGATTCAGTCGGTTGAACCTTTAAAGCTGGCAACATCCAGTCAGTCAGCAATTCCATTTCTGAGATCAGTTTTTCATAAGAATATGCCGGGAAATGCCCTTCTCCAGCAATCGATTGCAGCTGAATGAGCTGCTTAAAGCTTTGCTCATAATAAGCATCTACAGTCTCGTCATTCAGCAGATTCGACAGCAGCACATCACCAAAGTCTTCGAGCAGTAAAAAGCCATTTTCCAGGTCTTTTGCCACGATATGCGGAACACGCACGCCATGTGCATCAAAAAACTCATCTATCGTCACAAAAGGCACACAATCTTCTTTTTCTGGTGGTGCATCCATCAGCATAAATGTTTTATTATTCAGTTTGATTCGTGCATAACGACGGAAGCTGGCATCACCTGCTAAAAAATGAGTTTCAAATTGATCTGAACCGAGTACAGAGGCAATCCAAGATTGTATCAATTGTTCGCGTTGTGTATTCATTTGCAATTAATTCTAATACAGGCTGAGTTTTTAAAGTGCTAAGTGTAGCTACTTATCAACTTTTTCTCTATGATGCGACAATAATTAATTGCGATAAAAGCATGATTGGTTAATGAGACAAATGAAGCATCACTTTAAAATAAATCCTCTAGCGACTGCGATCTTAACCCTTTTATGTGGCAGCTCAGCCTCCGGCTATGCTGCATCAAATGTCTCGTCCGATGTAAATGCAGAACAACTCAAACAGCGCATAAATGAGACCTATCCAGGTGAAGCATTCTTTTCGCAATACTATGTCGACAAATCCTCAGCTGAAGCACAGCAGCGGCAGGAAAAATACTTAAGTTCGGCTTATTGTGAAGGCACCTGGGTGACCCCGATTGCCCCAGATGCAGCAACCGTTGCGCCAGATCAGGCTACATCCACCATTACTGCAGATTATGGACACTACAATCCAGCAGGTGACTCTTATTTAGAAGGCAATGTCATCATTGACCAGCAAGGTCGCCAGATTCGTGCTGAACGCGTAACGATTGATCAAACCCAGACCTATGCCAAAGCAGAAGGTCGGGTACAACTTGCTCAGGGTGGCCTGCTCTCACAAAGTGATGATATTAATTATAATTTAAAGACCCAAGAAGGCGACCTAAATAACAGCTTCTATATTGCCGAGCAGCAACATGCGCATGGTCGGGCAGAAAAGATCGCCAGAACCTCGACCGAGACGGTAGAACTGGAAAATGCGACCTATACCACCTGCCCACCTGAGCAAAAACCAACCTGGAAAATCCAGGCAGAAAAGATCAAGCTGAATCAGGAAACCGGACGTGGTGAAACCCGAAATACCAAGTTGTATGTTAAAGATGTTCCGGTATTGGCTGTACCTTATTTTAACTTCCCGATTGATGACCGCCGCACTACCGGTATTCTAACCCCCACATTTGGCTTTACCAATGATGGTGGTCTGGAACTAGGTGTTCCAGTTTACCTGAATTTAGCGCCGCAATATGATGCGACGATTACGCCGCGTTATATTGGCGATCGTGGTACGATGTTAGACGGTGAGTTTCGCTATCTGACTGAAAATTATGGTGAAGGCCGTATTTGGGGAGGTTATTTACCTTCCGATGAAAGCTATAGCGATGAAGACCGTAAAAGCCTGCATTTCTTACATAACTGGCAGATCAATAATCAACTATCAACCAACCTTGAATATAACTACGCTTCAGACAAAGATTACTTTGCCGATCTGGATAATAACCCGAACTCTAAAACTGACCTGAACTTACGCCGTGCCTGGGAAGTCAATTATAAAAATGGTATTCCTGGCTTAAAGGCACAATTCAAAGTCGAAGACTTCCAAACCCTAGATCCAACCGTACTGGATGAAGATCGTCCTTATGCACGTCTGCCGCAGCTTTTAGTCAATTACAAAACTGGCAATCCATTGGGATTACAGCTTGAGTTTAATAACGATACGGCTTATTTCCAGAAAGACCTGAGAAATTTCGCTGATACTGATCCAACGGGTGAGAAGGTATATCAACCGAGTGGTACACGGATCTATAATGACTTTTCCGTGCGTTATAATCATTTTACCCCGTGGTCATTCTTCATTCCTCAGGCGACTGTACGCAACATCAATACTTTCTATGATGAAAAAACCCAAAGCCGTAGCGCGTCTAGTGAAAATAATTCAATTGTGGTGCCACAATTCACGCTGGACACCGGCTTAATTTTTGAAAAAGAAGGTACGTATCTACAGACCTTAACGCCTCGTCTGTTCTATGCGTATTCACCTTATGAGAACCAGCAGAATCAGCCAAACTTTGATTCAGTCGTCGCTTCGATTAATTATGATCAACTTTTCAGTGCGCGTCGCTTTTATGGTAATGACCGCCTGGAAGACAATAACTTTGCCTCCTTAGGTCTGAGCTATAGCCTATTTAATGAAGAAGGTCTGGAGCGCCTGCGTGCCAGCGTTGGACAGAGCTTTTTCTTTGAAGATCGCCGTGTAACGTTGGAAAATGATGCAGATGAATTCGACCGTGAAAGTCATACTGGCCCTGTAATTCAACTGACCAGCCAGCTGTCAAATAATGTTCACATTAATCTGAACTCAAGCTGGATGTCGAATGGATCGAATGCCCAACGAGATTTGCAGGTTTATTATACCGGTGAGCAAGGCAATCTTTATAACCTAGGCTATTTCTATCGCAAAGATATTCCGAACCGTCAAAAGAGCTATGATCATGTGGTGGGTTCATTTATCCAGCCGATTGCCAACAACTGGCGTCTGGTTGGACATGCCCAGTTTGACCTCGACAATAGTGTCGCACGGGAATATTTACTTGGCGTGAACTATGAGTCATGCTGTTGGGGAGTTTCTGTTTACGGTCGCTCATATTACAATGACTTAGACGACGTTAATGATTCAAGCGTCAAAGCCAAACGCGCCATTATGGCCGAAGTCAGCCTGAAAGGCTTAGGTGGGTTAAGCAGCAAACTCACCTCATTACTAGAAAATCGTATTCTAGGTTTTAACAATATCAATCAAACTTGGACAGAACGTTAATGAAGACAAAACAGTTAAAACAAATTTTTAAAGCAACCGCACTTGCGCTATGCCTTTCTTCAGCGATGACGACTTTTGCTGTTGCCCAACCTAAAGATGAAGTTGTAGCTGTAGTCGACAATAGTATCATTCTACGTAGTGACCTGGCTCAAGGTGTAGCCGAAATCTCACATCAGCTGCAAAAACAGAAAAAGGCAGTTCCACCACAACAATATCTTGAGCAACAAGCTTTAGAGCAACTGATTATTCGTCAGGCACAGCTTGAACAAGTTAAACGTTATAATATTCGTCCAGATGAAAAAGCTTTAAATGAAGCCGTCCTGAAAGTTGCCCGTGATTCTGGTTCACCGAGTCTGGAAGCATTCCAGCAGAAACTGGATGCCATGGCGCCCAATACCTATGCTTCTTTACGTAACCGTATCGCTGAAGATTTAGCACTGAATCGTTTACGTCAACAAATCGTGACTTCACGTATTCAAATTACAGATCAAGATGTTAAAAACTTCCTAAATACCCCGCAAGGTCAAGCTTTGCTTGGCAGTCAGGTCCATGTACTGCATTTACGGGTAAGCGGTGAAAATGCTGAACAAATTGCAACAAAGGTAAAGCAAGAATTAAATAGCAGCAATGACATTCAGGCGATCAGCAAAAAGTACAGCACTGGCGGCGTTAAAGTCGAAGCTGCTGATATGGGTGTGAGAAACCTGTCAGAAATTCCAGCAGAACTGGCTGCACGCGTGACCACCCTGCAACCAGGTCAAACTTCTGAACTGATTCCTGTCGCTGATGGTGTACATGTTCTGAAGCTCTTGGAACGTAAAGGTGGCGAACAGAAAGCCCTTGTTCCTCAATATTTAACACGACACATTCTGATTCAACCGTCTGAAGTGGTCAGTCCTGAAAATGCCAAACAAATGATTGATAGTCTGTATAACCGCCTCAAACAAGGTGAAGATTTTACTGTTTTAGCTTCAACGTTCTCCAATGATACTGGCTCGGCTCGTGATGGCGGAAGTCTTGGCTGGGTTAGCCCAGGGGTAATGGTACCTGAATTTGAACAGCAGATGAAAAGCACCCCAGTAGGTCAGTTCAGTAAACCATTTCAATCCCAGTTTGGCTGGCATATTCTGCAAGTGAGTGAAACACGCCAACAAGATATGACACAGGAATATCAGGAACGTATGGCTCGCCAATTGCTTGGTGAACGTCAATTTGATGCCGAATTAGATAGCTGGTTACGTGAAACGCGCAATAATGCTTATGTAGAAATCAAAGATCCTCAACTGGATCCTAAACGTAACCGTTAAGCCTTACCATAATCCTAAAAAGCCAACGACATCTCGTTGGCTTTTTATTTAAAAAACTTAAAACGTACAGATATAAAAAAACCTCTCATATAGAGAGGTTTTTTAATTTTCAAACTCGATTAACGATTGTTTTCATCGTCTGAAGAGTCTTCAAATTTAGTGTCGTTGTCAAAACCAGCGCCTTGACCACCGAAGCCAGCGCCTTGACCACCGAAGCCACCTTGACCGCCAAAGCCAGCACCTTGACCACCGAAGCCGCCTT
>NZ_JALJVC010000009.1 GCF_022967985.1 Acinetobacter lwoffii
TTAGTTAGTTGTTAGAAGATATTTTCTTTTACTTTTGATGGGACAAAAGTAACAAAACCCCTTTGTTGATCTGATGGCACTCTCATGTGTCACAGACCAACGGGCGACTTCCTGTCGCCGTGGCACGTATCAAATAGTTGCAGGACTTTACTTTGAAATAATGAGAAAGGGTTCGTAAGTATTAAAAACAATAAACCCTCTTTTTAGAGGGCTTTATTCATACATAAAAAAACTAGCTTAACGAAGTCGGGATAACCAGTCACCGAGGCTTTGTACAATCTGCACCAGAATCAACAATATGATCACCGTCATAATAACCACAGAGGTATCAAAACGCTGATAACCATAAGAAATCGCTAAGTCACCAATACCACCCGCACCGACAGCACCGGCCATTGCCGTTGCACCAATCAAACTGATGGTAGCAGTAGTCAAGTTTAGAATGAGTGAACTACGCGCTTCCGGCAAAATAAACTTAAAGATAATCTGCATTGGCGTCGCGCCCATGGCTTGAGCAGATTCGATAATACCTTCATTCACTTCAAGCAAAGATGTTTCAATCAGGCGACCAATGTATGGGCCGACATAAATGGTCAATGGAACAATCGCTGCCCATGTACCAATTGATGTGCCGACAATTAACTTGGTCAGTGGAATCACCGCAATCAACAAGATAATAAATGGCAGCGAACGCAGCGCATTCACAATCGGATTGAGACCGTGATAAATCACACGATTCGGCAGAATCCCATTTGGACGTGTCACCAGCAGGGTAATCGCCTGAATAAAGCCCCAGATACAGCCAAACAGCATCGCGAAGAACACCATATGAAAGGTTTCTTGTAGCGCTGTCACGAACTGATCTATCGACAGGGAGCTTTTCCAGAACGGTGCAGTGATCGTCGTCAGCCACTGTACAATCAAATCTCTCATGCCTGTACTCCCGCCTGATCGACTTGTACGCCGTGTTGTTCAAGGAATTTTATTGCTGCTTGAATTTCTTGTGCATCACCCAGTAGCTGAATAAACATCTGGCCAATCACCGTGCCATTAATTTCGGTCATATTGGCAAACAGAATATTTAAACTGATATCAAACTGTTTAATCACCGCTTGAATCACGGTTTCCTGTGCCGAGCTACCAAGGAATTTCAGGCAATAAATACTGTTGTGATTCTGGTTTTCCAGATTATTCAGAATATTGACTGGTAAATGCTGCTGTAATACGGTCTGAATAAAATTCTTGGTCGTCGGGTGCTGGGGCTGACTGAATATTTGTAAGGTACTGCCTGTTTCAATCACGTCACCTTTTTCCATCACAGCGACATAATCACACACGGTTTCAATTACATCCATTTCATGGGTAACCATAACAATGGTGATGCCTTGTTCTTCGTTAATTTTTTTAAGTAGCTGTAGAACAGATTTGGTGGTTTGTGGATCAAGTGCAGAAGTCGCTTCATCACAGAGTAAAATTTTTGGATGATTGGCAAGGGCACGGGCAATACCGACACGCTGCTTTTGACCGCCAGACAATTCATCTGGAAAAGCATGACGTTTATGTTTCAGGTCAATAAAGTCTAATAATTCTTCGAGGCGCTTTTCCCGTTCTGCCTTGCTCCAGCCCAAGAGTTTCATGGGCATTTCGATATTGGCGGCCACGGTTTTAGTCTGCATTAAATTGAAATGCTGAAAAATCATGCCGATTCTGGCACGTTCTTGACGCAATGCTTTGGCATCCAGTGCGGTAAAATCTGTTCCGTTAATGATAATCCGACCTGAGCTTGGGCGCTCAAGCAGGTTGATCAGACGGATGAGGGTGCTTTTACCGGCACCACTATAACCGATGATGCCAAAAATACTGCCGGTTGGAATCTGAAGATTAATCTGATTCAAGGCATGCAAGGTTTGACCCTTAAGCTCATACTGTTTTGAAATATCTTTAAATTCAATCATAGTGTCAAAAACTGCATCACGGATAAAAAAACAGGCAAGAAATCGTCCTTGCCTGTTCTAAAAGTCTATTATAGTACTATTTTGATTCAGTTAAATACGTCACAGGTTTGTTTACCGCAACTTTAGTACCACCAAAATGCTCATCAACATATGCTTTTACTGCTGGCGTATGATACAACGCACCTACTTTTTGCAGAACTGGATCATTTTGACGATCTGCTGCAACCGCTAATACGTTGACGTTCATTTTTGTGCTTTGATCAATCGGCTCATAGTAAATCGCATCTTTTAATACGTTTAAACCACCTTCCATTGCCAAGGTATTGCCCAGCACAATCGCATCAACTTCATCTTTTACGCGTACTGCAGTCGCCATTTGAATTGGCTTAATCACGATTTGTTTTGCATTTTCGGTCACATCAGAAGTTGTGCCTTTGACATTGTCAAAACCAGCTTTTAATTTAACCAGACCTGCTGATTGTAAAAGTAATAATGCACGCGATTCGTTTGCGCCGTCATTCGGAATGGCAATGGTCGCACCAGTTTTAAACTCGTTTAAAGATTTGACTTTGCTTGAGTAAATACCCATCGGCTCTAAATAAGTGGTAGATAGAGGTGCAATTTTGGCTGTGTTAGCATCGTTGTAAGCAACCATATAGGCATAAGACTGGAATGCATTTACATCAATTTCTTTGTTGGCTACTGCCGTGTTCATTGACACGTAGTCAGTGAAATTTTTCACATCAAGTTTGATGCCGGCTGCTTTGGTTTCAGGCAATGTCGCGATATAACGCCATACGTCTGCATCTGAACCGGTCGACGCCATGGTTACAGTCTGAAGACCATTTGCATCTTTGCTTTGCGCTGCATCAGTGGCAGGCGCATCCTGTTTACCACACCCAGTTAAAGTCAATACAGAGGCACTCAAGATAACGCCAAGTAACTTTTTCATGAAATTGTCCTAATTCTATTCTTGCCTAAAGTATAAGCATTTTTAAATCGTGTTAAATAAGAGTTTTATTACGATCTAAGTAGGTAGCTTGATCATGGTTGAAGAGGGCTTGAGATCGGAAGATGCAAGCGTGCAGCAACAGTTCTGGTGAACTTGATCAAGTCAGAGGCAGCCAAAATCTGATGTACTTGATCTATTTTGGAGAGAGAAAATAGATATTTTATAAGTACATGGTAAGGTTCGAGTGCTCTGAAGTTGCGGATATCATAGCAATAAATCTATATTCGATATACTGGATAAAAAAGCCTTGCTTATCTCTTTAGTCGAATATAAAAAAAAGATCTTTTAAAGAAAATATTAATTAAAACAATATATTATTTATATTGAAAATATAGTTTTAATGAATGTGTTTAAATAGTGATCTTTATAAGATTTTGTAAGATAGAAATATAAAAAATGCATATAGATAAATATAAAAAATGTCTGATTTTTGGGAAATGAAGAAAATTCGATCATTAACGAGATAAATCTTTCCTTTATATTAACTTAAGCGAGTCAGTATCTGATCTTGGTTTCCTCTGGTCATGATACGCAAACTTGTTTTAACAGAAGGGAATATAGAGATAATCCGAACGCTGTTTTTCATAGAGTACGTGTCTATACAAGATATGATCGGCAGGTACAAGCGGATGATCAAACTCTCCCACTTTTTCTAAGCCAATGTTTTGCATGACACGTTCTGATGGCGTGTTAACGCATGCAGTAAAAGAAATGACTTTCTCGAGTCGTAGAGTTCTAAAGGCATATTTCAGTACCGCTTTGGCTCCTTCAGTGGCATAGCCTTGATTCCAGTATTGCGGTAGCAAGCGCCAGCCAATTTCAGGTGCATCGGCAATTTCAAATTCAGGTGGATGTACGTGTAAGCCAATAAATCCGATGAATTCGCCTGTCGCTTTGAGTTCTACGGCAAAGAGTCCCCATCCACGCGTTTTAATAGCAGTACGAATACGTTCAAGAAAAGCGGTTGCCTCAGTCGCATCGAGTTTTTTAGGGAAGTAGCGCATGACCTCATCATCTGCACACATTTGGATAAATGGGGTAGTGTCGGATTCTTGCCATTGGCGGAGGATGAGGCGAGGGGTTTGAATGAATATATGCATATTAAATATTAATTTGTATGGGTGTTTTCTAACTGAGATTAAAGTAAATATTTTATAGTGTACATGAGGATGGAATTGACATAAGTGAATAGTATTTTTGGAAGATGTAATTTAATAAGCTAATCTTAATAGGCTTTTACTTATATTTAGTTGATAAGGAGTAAATATGGAGTTGCGATACAAATTTTCAGAGGATGAATTTCTCGCATTATGCCAAGAGAATCTTGGACGGGAAAAAACAACAGTTTTTGAAGATTTATATGAAGCTCTTATTCACTTTTTTAGTACTCCGGATTCAGTCTTAATAACCAACATAAAGCATAACTACCCATTTGAATACTATGATGATCACTTATCGCTGAAAGAGTATATAGACAAAGGGAAAATGATAATCCCTTATCTTCAATTTGAGCTACACAGTGATAAGGTCACTGATCTAGAGGTTACGGACGTTAAACTACCTTCATTTATTTTATTATGTGATTTCCTGTATGGAGGAGGCGTTACAAGAAAGTACAATATCAAAAATACAAAAATGAAAACCAAAAACAAAACATCAATACAGCTTCTTTCCGTTGAATTCCCACAAGCATTGTTAACAAAGCTTAATTCACGAATGACACCACCAAAAAGTTTATTACCATCAAAATTAGGCTTTTATGAATGGCGGCAGACTTTCTATAACAAAGTGACCGGTGAAAGCTTCTTTTGCTTATGTTTTAAAGATGCAATATTTAGAGAGCAGAATGGTTTAATGGTAAGACATGCTCATCTTAAAAATGCATTAGAAAAGCAGTCATTTAAAGAATCGATTTGTCACATTTGCACTAACACAAATTCAGACTTAGTATTTGGAGGTTCTGTATTTAAAGGAAGATATGGTGCATATATTACAAAGCACTCAATACAAGAAGGTATTAGTGAAAGGGAGTCGGAAAACCATATTAGAGAGTTAAAAGGTTTAGCGCGTATAGGTGAAAGGTGGGTTAATGAAACCTTATTGTTTAACTATATCAATCTGCTATTTCCTCAATACACGGTTCAAAGAGAAGCATCACCAAGTTGGTTGAGTCGACAAAGGTTTGATGTCTATATCCCAGAGCTAAATTTAGCGATTGAGTACCAAGGGCAACAACACTATCTTGCTGTCGATCTATTCGGTGGAGAAGAAGGTTTAAAACGGACAAAGCAAAGGGATAAGGAAAAGCTTCAACTCAGTAAAGCAAATGGAGTGGAGATTATCTATTTTAGCTACAAAGATAATTTAACTGAAAAATTAGTACAAAATCGACTTAAAAATTATCTTAAAGAACCTCTATAAAAGTGTATTTTTAATCATGGATATAGATGATAAAAGCCATTATTTGAGCTATATATTAAGAAAAAACCCCGCACTTAGCGGGGTTTTTTCTTAATCCAAATTCAGATTAAGCATTTTCACGAGCAATCGCACGGTAACCAATATCTTTACGGTATTGAACGCCGTCGAATGTCACTTTTTCGCAAAGCTCTAATGCTTTTGCTTGTGCTTCACCAATCGTGTTACCAAGCGCAGTTACGCAAAGTACACGACCACCAGCAGTCACGATCTCACCATTTTCATTGGCTTTAGTACCTGCATGGAACACTTTCGCATCAGTCATTTCAGTGTCTAAGCCTGAAATTACATCGCCATTGCTTGAAGTTTCAGGGTAACCTTTAGATGCTAGTACGATACCTACAGTCTTACGCTCATCCCATTCAGCTTCCGCAGGTAAGTTACCCGCAATACCAGCTTCAACCAAATCAACTAAAGATGATTTTAAACGCATCATGATTGGTTGAGTTTCAGGGTCGCCAAAACGACAGTTAAACTCGATCACTTTTGGTTGACCTTTGTCGTCAATCATCAAGCCTGCGTATAAGAAACCTGTATAAACGTGACCATCTTTTTTCATACCTTCAACGGTAGGACGCATCACTTCATTCATGGTTTTTTCAAAAACTTCAGCTGTTACAACAGGCGCAGGAGAGTAAGCACCCATACCGCCTGTGTTTGGACCTTGGTCGCCTTCAAAAATACGCTTATGGTCTTGTGAAGTTGCCATTGGCAAGATGTTGTCGCCATCAATCATACAAATGAAAGATGCTTCTTCACCTGCAAGGAATTCTTCGATCACAACACGAGAACCTGCATCACCAAATTTGTTGCCTGCAAGCATGTCGTCAATCGCATCGAATGCTTCTTGATTGGTCATTGCAACGATTACGCCTTTACCTGCAGCAAGACCGTCAGCCTTAATCACGATTGGCGCACCATTTTTCTCAACAAATGCTTTCGCAGCATCTACTTCAGTGAACACATCATAGAATGCTGTTGGAATGTTGTGGCGTTTTAAGAAGTGCTTGGCAAAAGCCTTAGAGCCTTCAAGCTGTGCAGCAAATTGAGTTGGACCCCAAATTTTAACGCCAGCTTCACGGCATGCATTTACAACACCATTTACAAGTGGTGCTTCAGGACCAACAACCACTAAATCAACCGCATTGTTTTTTGCAAAGTCGATAATTGCAGCGTTGTCTAAAATATTTAAGGCAACATTTTCGCATTTATTTTCTGTTGCAGTACCTGCATTACCTGGTGCTACAAATACTTTTGCGACTTTGTCATCTTGCGCGATTTTCCATGCAAGTGCATGTTCACGACCACCATTACCCAAAACTAAAATATTCATTAAAAAAAATCCTTCTGAAATAGAATCCCCCTAAATCCCCCTTTGATAAAAGGGGGACTCCCTTCGCTCTACTATGATATAGAAAACCCTCCTTTATTAAGGAGGGCTAGGGAGGATTTAAAATTAATTAGTGACGGAAGTGACGCATACCAGTGAACACCATTGCAATACCAGCTTCGTCAGCCGCAGCAATCGTTTCTTCATCACGCATAGAACCACCCGGTTGGATAATGCATTTGATACCCGCTTTCGCAGCGTTATCAATACCATCACGGAATGGGAAGAATGCGTCAGATGCCATTACCGCACCTTCAACTACTAAGCCAGCATGTTCAGCTTTGATTGCAGCAATACGAGCTGAGTTTACACGGCTCATTTGGCCAGCGCCGACACCAATGGTTTGACGGTTTTTAGCATACACAATCGCGTTAGATTTTACGTATTTCGCTACTTTCCAAGCGAAGATCATGTCATCGATTTCTTGTTCAGTCGGCGCACGTTTGGTGACTACTTTAAGATCATCTTTAGTGATCATGCCCAAGTCTTGATCTTGAACTAACAAACCACCGTTTACGCGTTTGTAGTCAAGTTGCGATTGACGCGCATCGATTGCTGGAAGTTCGCCACATACAAGTACGCGTACGTTTTTCTTCGCGCCTGTTACTTCAAGAACGCCTTCAGCAACGCTCGGTGCAATGATCACTTCAACGAATTGACGATCTACAATCGCTTGTGCAGTTGCAACGTCTAATTCACGGTTGAATGCAATGATGCCACCGAAAGCAGATTCAGGATCTGTTGCATACGCAAGATCATAAGCTGCTTGAATACCGTCTGAAGATACTGCAACGCCACATGGGTTAGCGTGTTTAACGATCACACAAGCAGGCTTCGCAAATGATTTCACACATTCAAGTGCTGCATCAGTATCTGCGATGTTGTTATAAGAGAGTTCTTTACCTTGAAGCTGTTTCGCTGTTGAAACAGAAGCTTCAGTCGCTGTGTCTTCTACATAGAATGCAGCAGCTTGATGCGGGTTCTCACCGTAACGAAGGTCTTGAACTTTGTTCAATTGAGTATTGAAAGTACGTGCAAATTTGTCTGCCTGACCTTCTTCTTTACCTACGCGAGCGCCTAAGTAAGATGCGATCATGCCGTCATATTGAGCAGTATGTTCAAATGCTTTTACTGCTAGGTCAAAACGAGTTGCATGAGATAAAGCACCCTCAGCTTTAAGCTCGGCAACGACAGTTGCATAGTCAGAAGCATTTACGATGATACCTACAGATGCATGGTTTTTTGCTGCAGCACGAACCATGGTAGGACCACCTATGTCGATGTTTTCGATAGCATCAGCAAGTGAACAGTTTGGTTTGGCTACCGTTGCAGCAAATGGATAAAGGTTTACAACGACTAAATCAATAGCATCAATGTTGTGTTCAGCCATCACAGCTTCGTCTAGACCACGACGAGCCAGGATACCCCCATGAATTTTTGGATGTAGTGTTTTTACACGGCCGTCCATCATCTCTGGAAAACCTGTATGCTCCGAAACTTCAACTACAGCCACATTATTGTCTTTCAACAATTTGTAGGTACCACCTGTAGATAAAATTTCTACCCCTAGAGCAGCAAGTTCTTGTGCAAATTCAACAATACCAGTCTTGTCAGACACAGAGATTAAAGCGCGTTTAATAGTCATGATCTTCGTCACAGTTTTCAAGGAACAGAATAAAACAAAATCAGCAATTTACAGGTTAAAAAAAATGCCTGCGGAAGCCGCAAGCATTTTATCATTTATTCACTCATTAAACCGTGAGCTTTTAACTTTTTACGTAAAGTACCACGGTTGAGTCCGAGGATCTCGGCAGCACGTGTTTGGTTACCACGTGTATATTCTAGAACTACAGATAGAAGAGGTTTCTCCATTTCTGCTAGCACCATGTCGTATACCTGAGATGGTTGCTCGCCCTGCAGTTGTGCAAAATAGTGGCGAACTGCGCGATCTACGTGGATACGTAAAGCAACATCAGATTGTGCAGTAAAAATAGGAGATTTGCTATTCATGCGAATTAATCCGAAAAACAAATATCACTTGGGTAAAGTGATATATAAAAGTGGTCTAGAAATTGAAATGAACTCCATTTTAGATCCTAAAACGGAAGTTCTAAAACTTAGTCATTACATTGAGCCTGTAGCTTGACACATCTCTGCGATTTGGTCGAAAAATAAGCGTAACAATAGTTAAAGTTTTGTTACTGACCAAAATCAAAACAAAAAAATCTGCACGATACGCAATAAATTTTATAGCGCATTAGGCAAGACTGTATTTGTTGTGAAAAAGTCGCGAGGAGTTGCAGCACATAGCTTTCGTGGCGCGTATCATACCATTGTCTAAGCAAAAGTGAGCAAGAAAACTGCATTTTTTTTAACTTTTTTTAATTTTTTAATGCTTTCTCAGCAGATTAGGGGCGAATTATTTCCAAAGTATAGCGATCAAAGCTTTTACGATCGACTGGAAGCTTAAATTTGAATTTAAACGGGCTGTTTTTTGGGATGCGCTGAATATTGACCAGACTTTCAATCAGGTACTCTTCGGAGGACAGGTTATAAGTTGCAATCACTTCACCGCGATGTTCCAGATTGATTCTTAAAATTGGTAAAGCCAGACTACGGTCATGAAAATTAATCAGCTCACCGCTAAACTCAGCTTCATTATTACCGGTTGCCTTGATTTTGACTTTATTAACCTGAATTAGTGTGTAGTATTTTTCCAGATTGGAACAATTAAACACTTCACAAGCACTGTTAAAGGCCAGACTCATGACGTGACTGTTTTTGATGTATTGCGGATTGAACCAGAAAAATTGAAACAGCAGCAGGCTGAACAGCGACAGATTAAGTAAACTCCAGCCTATATAGTACATTGGCCCGCGTTTGGTTTGTTTTTCTGCCTGATCTTCCCAATTCATGCTCGGCAGGACTGAAATCGGCTCGGTACTGAAATAATTCAGGTTATTTAAATAGGTTTCCAGGTCAATATTGGAATGTTCAACTTTTTGATCAAAAATCTGTAGCAGGCTATGACGATGGTGCTGCTGATCCGTGTGATAAACACCTGAGTTATTTTGAGCATTAGTTTTGCTGAATTCGCTGGAGTTTGATTGAGCCTGAGACATTGAGGCAGTGACCGAATTCCGGGTTTCGGTCACCAAATGCGATAAGGCATTAAATGAGGTGGTACATTTAGGACAGCAAACCATTCCCTGCGCAACGGTGAGTTGAGCAACTGTGACCTTATAGGTGGTGGAACAGGTAGGGCAATGGGTTCTTTTGTCACTCATGGATTATTTATAGGCTCATTCGTTCTTATGGCGTTTACCCGAGATACGGCACCAGTGCTCATCTCGTTTTTCTACCTCTAATATATCAAAATAATTTGAGTAAATGCTAGTAACATCAGCAACTTGCTCTTCAATAACACCCGCAAGTGCGAACTGTCCCTCAGATTTAATTAAAGTTGCGAACTCAGGAGCCAGCATCATTAGTGGTGCTGCCAGAATATTGGCAACAAATACGTCAGCTTTGGTATTGCCGAGTTCATCTCTAAATTCTTCTGGCAGTCCGACATAAAGCTTGTCCAGTACGCCATTCAGTTCAGCGTTTTGCTGAGTCGCCAGTACAGCTTGTGGATCGATATCCGTGGCATATGCTTTTTTCGCACCTAATAAGAGTGCAGCTACCGCGAGAATGCCTGAGCCACAGCCATAATCGATGACAATTTTATCTTTCACATCAATCTTGCCGAGCCATTGTAAGCACAGGAAAGTTGAAGCATGGTTGCCTGTTCCGAAAGCCAGACCTGGATCAAGCTTGATGTTTACCGCATCGGCATCAGGTGCTTCCATCCACTCCGGTACGATCCAGTATTTATCAGCAATCTGAATGGGCTCATAGGCATCCATCCAGGTACGTTCCCAAGCCTGATCTTCAATCAACTCATGACGGATCGGAGCATCTGGCATTTGTGCACGAATAAAGGTTTCTAGTGCGGTAACATCAATTTCTTCGCCTTCTTCCTGCGCATAAATACCAGTCACAATCACTTTATTCCAGAGTGGTGTTTCACCTGGAAGTGGTTCCAGCAAATCCTGGTTTTCAGCATCATCCAGAGTCACACTCACTGCGCCTAGCGAGCTGAGTAATGTCTCAGTAAAATCAACCTGAGCCTGTTCAACCGTAATATGAATTTGTAACCACTTCACAGAAATAACCTTTATACATTTTTCAAAAAGCTATTGTAACGGAAGTTCAGACTCAGCGCTGCTATCTTCTTGATCCATTCCCAAAATAAAAAGGATGCCTGAGGCATCCTTTAAATATCTTCAGATGTTGTCTAATCCAGATTTGTTAGGGGTGTTTGCGCCGGGAGTGGTGCAAGCCGATTCAACAAGCTGCCAAAAATTGCAGCAAAAATATACATAAAAATAGAATAAACCGCAGCCGGCATTGCCACAGCAGCACTGCCAATCACGGTCAGGGCAATAGTCATGGCGAGGGTACTGTTATGAATGCCAATCTCAAATGCGCTGGCACGGGCTTGAGCGCTATTAATATTCAGTAGTCGCGGAATCAGATAACCAATACTCAGACTTAGTATGCAGAACAAGGCAGTGGCCAGACCCACCTGGGTTAGATATTCACCGATATTTGTGCGTTCTTTAATAAGTGTGGCAAGAATAATCAGCACCAAAAAGCCAATGGAAAAAATCCGCAACGGCCGATTCAGTTTTGCGGTCACGCTTGGAGCATAGCGCCGAATTAACATGCCAATGCCCACTGGAATCAGGATGATCGCGAAGACTTGTAAAATCTTGCCGAATTGCAGGCCAACTTGCTGGCTATCCTGCATAAAATGCATGATCGAAAAATTAATAATTAAAGGTAGGGTAATCGCTGCAATGACTGAGTTGATAGCAGTCAGCGTGATATTGAGGGCTAAGTCACCTTTAAACAGGTAGCTAAACAGGTTGGCCGTTGCACCCCCTGGCGAAGCCGCCAGGAGCATCAACCCGACTGAGAGTAATGGAGTTAAAGCGAATAGCTTGCAGAGTAAAAAGGCAATGCCAACCAGAATAACCAGTTGGCAGAACAATGCTATAAATACGGCTTTGGGGTGGCGAGTGACACGGCTAAAGTCCCGAGGCGTCAGTTCAAGGCCCAGTCCCATCATGATAATTGCAAGTGCCAGTGGCAGTAATATCGTTATAAGGCCAGAATCCATCTGTATGCTCCTTGTCGAAAATTGTTTTAATACTTCTGATTTTCTTTGGAAAAGCATACAGCCTTATAGCAGAATCAGCCAAATAAATTACAAATCTGATAAACGACTTTTATTACTATATACCACTTGCTGGCGGCTAATCAGCACACCGAAAATGGTGGCGAAAGTGTACATGAAAATCGTATAAATACCTGCTGGAATGGCCATCGTGACATTATTCAACACCGAAATGGCAATGGTCAGGGCAATGGCAGTGTTATGAATGCCGATTTCAAAAGTACAGGCGCGTGCCATTTTCTCAGGAATGCCCATGAGTAGGGGAATGCAATAGCCAATAAACAGGCTGGAAAAACATAAAATCGCAGTTGCTGCACCAATATTGGCAAAGTATTCGACCAAATTCGAACGTTCTCTGAAAATGGCAAATATCAACAATATGGCTAAAAAACCGATAGAGAGTAAGCGCATAGGCCTGCTGACTGTAATCGACAGGTTTGGAAATTTGGCCCGAAGCAGCATACCCATGATCACAGGAATCAAGGTAATTAAAAAGACCTGCACGATCTTTTCAACTGGAAAAGTCACGTTTGAGTCATGACTCATAAAGTAGTGTAAGGACAGATTGATAATAAAGGGCAGAGTAAAAATAGAGATGATGGTATTAATGGCGGTTAGAGTAATATTTAGAGCTACATCACCTTTATATATGTAGCTAAACAGGTTTGCGGTTGGGCCACCAGGTGAGGCGGCTAGCAACATCAGACCTACAGCAAGCAAAGCGGGTAAGTCCAAAATCAGACAAATAAAAAAAGCAATACTGGGTAATAGGACTAACTGCGCAAATAAAGTAATAAAAATGACTTTAGGATAGCGACTTAAGCGCAGGAAATCTTTGATGGTTAGTTCTAGCCCCAGCCCCATCATCATAATTGCCAATGTAATTGGCAAAAAAACGCTAAAAAACCCCGAATCCATGAATTTGCCTTTTTATTATACATTTATAGATATATTTCCAGTTTAGCCTAGATGAATAAATAAGCAATAAAAAACGGGCAAAATGCAGTCACTTTGCCCGTCAAAGCTTTTACTTGAAATCTAAACTATTTGGATATATATCGGCTACATACCTGGCTGGCCTTGCATTGGTGAATCAGGCTGTGCTGGCTGGTTCATCTGATGCTGCATAGGCTGGTTTTGCATATGTGGCTGCATCGGTTGGCTTTGCATCTGAGATTGTCCCTGAGGGCGTGGTGGCATAAAGCCTAATGCACATTTACCTTTGACTTCGGCACCATTGATGGTGGCAGTAGTCGCACCACTGTTGCCGCTACAGGTACTCATGAGTTCGGCTTCATCGCCTTTGATTGAAGCATTTTTGGATGAAGCGAAAAACTGCGGCTCACAGGTACCATTCCAGATAATGCCGCGATAGGCAAAACTGACTTGTGCACCTTGGGATTTGCCTTTACAAACCTGTTGGTACTTTTGTGCATTATAAATGGTTTCGACCTTATCATTCGCTGATGCAGCAAATGGCGCAAAACATAAACCACATAGAACGGTTGAGAGGAAAATATTCTTATTCATCTTTTATACCTTTGTTTGTAATGTAACCAATATATAGATTAAAAAATGCGCGAGATTAAACAATGCAAATCGAGTAAATTTCTCAGCTTATATGTTTAATTTATATAGTTCCTCTGCAAAGTTAAATTACAGTGCTTTATTGTTATGGGAGTTAAGTGCGATTTATCTCAGGATAAATTCAACTGAATTTGTCTACTTTAGAGTGAAATTTGCTATAATGCTCAGCTATTCTTTTTTATCTCTCAATTACCACTATGCATTATCCTAAAGTATACGATGTCATTGTTATCGGTGGCGGTCACGCCGGTACGGAAGCGGCTCTGGCTGCAGCGCGTATGGGTCGACAGACTTTACTCTTAACTCATAACATTGAGACTTTAGGGCAGATGAGCTGTAACCCGGCCATCGGTGGTATTGGTAAATCGCATTTGGTGCGTGAAATTGATGCCTTGGGCGGTGCGATGGCACTGGCTGCCGATAAAGGCGGTATTCAATTCCGTATTTTGAACTCGCGTAAAGGTGCTGCAGTACGTGCAACACGTGCGCAGGCGGACCGTGTACGTTATAAAGCGGCTATTCGGGAAACATTAGAAAACCAAGCAAACCTTGATATTTTTCAGCAAGCCGCAGATGACCTGATTGTTGAAGGCGATACCGTTAAAGGTGTGGTTACCCAAATGGGTATCCGTTTTGATGCGAAAACTGTGGTGCTGACAGCAGGTACATTCTTAGGTGGTGTCATCCACGTTGGTCTGGAGAAATCTAGCGGTGGTCGTGCTGGTGATCCGCCATCTATTTCACTTGCACATCGTTTGCGTGAATTAAACTTGCCAGTAGGTCGTTTAAAAACAGGTACACCACCACGTATTGACGCGCGTTCAGTGGATTTCTCTGTGATGACACCACAGCCGGGTGATTTCCCATCTCCGACCATGTCATTCATGGGGGATGTGTCTATGCATCCTGAGCAGGTAAATTGCTATATCACGCATACCAATGAACGCACGCATGAAATCATTCGTGGCGGTTTAGACCGTTCACCGATGTACACGGGTGTGATCGAAGGTGTTGGACCACGTTATTGCCCATCGATTGAAGATAAGATTCACCGTTTTGCCGATAAAGATTCTCACCAAGTCTTCTTGGAGCCTGAAGGCTTGGATACACATGAGCTTTATCCAAATGGTATTTCGACTTCTTTACCGTTCGACGTTCAGTTTGAACTGGTTCGCTCGATCCGTGGTATGGAAAATGCGCACATTCTTCGTCCGGGCTATGCCATTGAATACGATTATTTCAACCCACAAGCGTTGAAATTTACCCTTGAAACCAAAGCAATTAATAACTTGTATTTCGCCGGTCAAATTAACGGCACAACCGGTTATGAAGAAGCGGGTGCGCAGGGTTTGCTTGCAGGCTTGAACGCTGCACGCCGTGCTTGGGATCAGGAGCAATGGACGCCAAAACGTGATGAAGCATACATGGGTGTTCTGGTCGATGACCTGATCACATTAGGTACCAAAGAACCATACCGTATGTTCACCTCACGTGCCGAATACCGTTTGATGCTGCGTGAAGATAACGCAGATCAGCGTTTAACAGCCATTGGTCGTGAAATGGGTCTGGTGGATGACGCGCGTTGGGCAGTGTACTGTGAGAAAATGGAAGCAGTGGAAAAAGAAACAGGCCGTTTGCAACACTTGTGGGCCGCACCAAATAACCCAATGGGTAAGAAATTCGTTGAGATGACCGGTGCAGACCTGTCTAAAGAATGTTCGGCGATTGATTTGTTGAAACGTCCAAACATTTCATTTGCTCAAATTGCAGAGTTAACCAATTCTGAAGTATCACCATTTGTCGGTGAGCAAATCGAAATTGTAGTGAAATATGCGGGTTATATTAATCGTCAGCATGAAGACGTCGCACAAATGAAACGTCTTGAAGAAACCCGTATTCCTGCGGATTTCGATTATGACATCGTGTCAGGTCTGTCCCGTGAAATTACCCTGAAACTGAAAGATGTTCGTCCTGAAACATTGGCGCAAGCCAGTCGTATTCCAGGTGTAACCCCTGCAGCAGTTCAACTGGTGATGATTACAATTCGTAAGAATGCACAAGCAAAGAAATCTGCTTAAGATTTTGCGCTAAAAAAGCCCGCATTAAGCGGGCTTTTTATCGGCTTGTAGTTTTGTATAAGTTTTGACTATCGTTGAATTAAAAATAACTACTATTAAATTAAGTTATTGATAAATATATATAATAAATATTATTAAGATGTATTAAGTCTATAAATACAATCTTTTAGGTCTAATTTAGATGATATTTACACATGCTGATGTGCTTAAACCCGACTATTGTCGTGCTATTTCTCTATTAAGATTAGGTTAAGAATAATGCAACGGATCGTCAGACTATTAAACGGTTTGTGAATTATTGATGGAGATCAGTCATGGCACAGTCATACAGCGAAAAAGCCCAAAAAATATTAACGATATTCTTATGTTTCTGGGTCGCATTTTTTGAAGGTTTTGACCTTCAAGTTCCCGGGATTGCGGCGAAAGGAATTGCAGCAAGCTTTGGTTTAGATCAAATCCAAATGGGCTATGTATTTAGTCTGGGTGTCTTTGGAATGCTGTTTGGCGCATTCTTTGGCGGACGTATTGCAGATTATCTAGGACAAAAGAAAGTCCTAATGCTTTCTGTGACTATTTTTGGTCTGTTCATGTCGTTGACTGCAATTGCGCCAAGCATCGAAGTTTTATATGCAGCGCGTTTCTTTACTGGTTTGGGTTTAGGTGCGGCAATGCCAACCATGATTTCAGTCGTCGGTGATGAAGCAACGGAAGCCAACCGTGGCAAGCTAAATAGTCTGATGTATTGTGGTTTGCCGGTAGGGGCGATCTTTGTTGCCGGTCTGGCCATGTTGCTTCCGGAGATTCAATGACAAACCTTGTTCCTGATTGGGGGATTAACGCCTTTAGCACTGATTCCATTGATGGCATTTATTCTTAAAGATAAGCCTAAAGTGAATGCGGAAGTACCGGTTTCTGGCGAAGCTGTGCCGGGAATGGCTGAGGTGTTGTTCAAGCAGCGACAGTATAAAAATACAGTGCCTCTTTGGGTTGGCTTCTTTTTTACCTTGATGATCAATTATATTTTGATTAGCTGGTTGCCAAATTTACTTATGGAACAAGGTTTGCAGAAACAGCAGGCATTTTTGGTGATGTTGGTGTTCCAGGTGGGCGCTGTCATTGGAACCCTAAGCCTGGGTTATTTACTGGACCGTTTAAAGCTCTGGCAAATGGCGACTATCATTTATAGTGGCTTGTTTGTTGCCTTGGTATTGCTATTCACCACAACTTCTATTCCGTTATTAATTTTGGCGGGAGTCATGGGGGTATTTTCTCTACAGGTGGCCAATCTATTCTGTATGGGATCTCACCAATTTTTTATTCAGGCGCAGGTAAAGTGACAGGCGTAGGCAGTGCGATCTCTTTAGGGCGTTTAGGGGCGATGACTGGACCATTATTAACCGGAAAAATTCTGGCATTAGGTTTGGGAACGACGGGCATTCTTGTGGCAAGTTTGCCAGCAGTGGTCGTATCGGCAGTAGCTGTCACCGCACTATCACGTTATAAGGCTGCTCATAAGTAATTGATCATTGATATCTGTCAATACAAAAAGGGAATCTGAAGATTCCTTTTTTTATCGTCGAGGTTTTAATTGAATAAAGTCAGTCCATAAAATTTGCTAAAATATACGGATAGTAAACAGATTGATTTTTATATGGCTTATCAACTTATTCCACTCTCGATTCAGGCCACTGATAATATTGCCTGTCCACATTGTCAGCACAACGTGATTGATTGGGCAGAAGAGCAGTATGTGCAACCTTGTGAACATACCCTGTTTATTGCCATGGATATTGGCTTTGAGTATATGACGGATGAATTCGAGCACAGCATGCCGCGTTCTGTAGATGATCTGCATGCCAATGATGATCAGGTGAATATGCTGGATGAAATCACCCAAGCGACTTATTCAAATTATCTGATATATAAGTCTGATCTGGGCATAGATGGGTATTTCCGCTATGTGGGTTTTACTGCATAAATCATCATCAATAAAAAAGCGCCAATCGGCGCTTTTTTATATGGAAAGATTAACTTTCTATTTCTTCTTCGATTTCATCATCCGTAGTATCCATGCCCAATTCTTTAAGCTTGCGCGTTAAAGTGTTGCGACCCCAACCTAGAAGCTCTGCGGCATGACGTTTACGGCCACGGGTTTGTTGCAAGGCTGCATTAATTAAGGTGCGTTCAAACATCGGCGTCGCAACATCCAGAAGTTTCATTTCACCATTTTTGAGTTTCTGCATCGCCCATTGACCCAGCAATTCATCCCAGTGATGCGGTGCGATCTGGTTCAGCGTTGGAATTGGCGCACCCGGATCCTGCTGATGAATTGGAATCTGTTTCAGCTCAGGTGGCAAGTCTTCAGGATAGACTTCACGACCTGTGATCATGACAGTCAGCCAGCGACAGGTATTTTCAAGTTGACGCACATTACCTTGCCATGGCAATTTCTGCATATATTCTTGGGTTTCAGGACGTAATATCTTTGGATTGACCCCAAGTTCTTTACCGGCACGTGCCAGAAAATGCTGCGCCAGCATCGGAATATCTTCACTGCGATGTGCCAGTTTTGGAATATGAATACGAATTACATTCAGGCGGTGATATAAGTCTTCACGGAAACGACCATCATGGACCAGTTTTTCCAAATCCTGATGTGTTGCAGCCACGATACGCACATCGACCTTAACCGGAATATGACCGCCAACTCGGTAGAACTCTCCATCGGCTAGGACACGCAATAAACGGGTCTGGGTCTCAAATGGCATATCGCCAATTTCATCTAAAAACAGCGTACCGCCATTTGCCTGTTCAAAACGACCTTGGCGCTGGGTATTAGCACCGGTAAATGCACCTTTCTCATGGCCGAAAAGTTCAGTTTCGATCAGGTCTTTTGGAATCGCCGCCATATTGAGGGCAATAAAAGGTTTTGAGCTGCGTGGTGAATGACGATGCAGGGCATGCGCTACCAGTTCTTTACCTGTACCAGACTCACCATTAATCAACACGGTAATATGCGATTGTGATAAACGGCCAATGGCACGAAACACTTCCTGCATGGCAGGCGATTCACCAATAATTTCGGTAGATTGAATTGGTGGAGCCGCTTTTGCTGATTCTTGTTGCTGTAGCTTGGTGATATGTAAAATTGCACGATTTACCAGCGCCAGTGCTTCATCAATATCAAAAGGCTTAGGCAGATATTCAAAAGCACCAGTTTGATAGCTAGAAACAGCCGATTCTAAGTCTGAATGCGCCGTCATAATAATGACAGGTAGGTCAGGATAACTGTGTTTAACCTTGCCCAGGAAGGTAAGTCCATCAATACCCGGCATGCGGATATCGGTCAAAATCACATCGGGTGCTTCCAGACTCAGTTGGTCTAGTGCAGATTGTGCTTCTTCAAAACTGGTCACATCCAGACCTTCCTCTTTAAAGGTCTTTTCCAGTACCCAGCGCATGGCGCGATCGTCATCAATCACCCATATTTTATTTCGCGACATGATTCGACTCCCAAGGTAAATATAAGCTAAAGACGGTTTTTCCAGCCACGGACTGACACTCGATCATGCCGTTGTGCTGATGAATAATATTTTGAGCAATACTGAGGCCCAGTCCGGTACCTTTTGCGCGACTGGTGACCAGCGGATAAAACACCGATTCGATAATCTCTTCCGGCACACCTGGACCGTTGTCTTCAATATCAATCCTTACTACAGAGCGGTGAATCACCCCGTTAATGGTAAAGAGACGCTGAATCCGGGTTCTTAAAATCAGTTCCGGTTGATGTTCGACAAAGAACTCCTTGTTCTCGGTCATGGCCTGTACGGCATTGGCGCAAATATTCAAAATGACCTGAATCAATTGGTCGCGGTCTGCCAGAACTTCCGGTAAGGACAGGTCGTAATCCCGGGTAATCTTGATTTTCTTTTTGGTCTGATTGGCAATCAGTGAACGCACCCGTTCCAGAGGTTCATGCACATTGACCAGTTCATAGCTCGGAAGCTGGCGTGAACCGAGCATGGTATCGGCCAGATTTCTGAGTCGATCCACTTCGCTAATAATAATGTCGGTAAATTCTTTGTATTGTGGATCATTCAAACTGCGTGCCAGGAGTTGAGTCGCCCCGCGAATGCCACCCAAGGGATTCTTGATTTCATGCGCAACACCGCGAATCAGCTGACGCGCTACCTGATGCTGTTGCAGCAGATTTTCTTCACGAGAGATTTTTAACATGCGATCGCGAGGATTGAGTTCGATGAGCAGTAGCGGATGATAAGGTTTGCCCAGATTTAGCTGAGAAACAGTGTAGTCAACATGGATGTCTTTAAAGTTGACCAGAATAGTGGCTTCGCGGCGTGTATAAGGCTGTCCCGTAGTTAAAGTATTATTCAGGGCTTCTTCGGTATTAAACTCATCTGTCGGGTTTTGCAGAATATTGAGTACGGATGTGCCGCTCGCGCGGAATAAGCTCACATCAAATAAGGCTTCACAGGCAGAATTCAGATAATAAATATTAAGATCGCGGTCTATCAATAAGATACACGTGGTCATATTGTCCACTAAAGCACGATAGTCGATCGGAATAATTTGATCCATTCGCGGGTTTGTTCCTGTATTAAAATGGCGCAATGGCATCTTCATAAAGCAATTTAATCAATTTTAAGTTCTGATTTGATGCAAGATGCACGCCAACTTTTATGACTAGAGATTATTTATTGCGATGAAATGCAGAAATGTGACAGAGCAACACAATTCATTTTAGATATAGCGGATTAAATTGAGGCTGTAAATCTAAAATGATTCATTTTGGTGCATGAGTGGGTATGTTGAATATTTTATGGCAATATTTTAGTGCATGATGCAAAGAGTCAGGTTTTCAACTATTTTTATGATGCGAAAAGACATACAATACGCGCATTCTAGTAGAGCGAAAATTCATGAAGTCCCCCAAAGTCGGTTTTGTATCTTTAGGTTGTCCTAAGGCATTGGTAGATTCTGAACGTATTTTAACCCAGTTAAAGACTGAAGGTTATGACGTCGCTTCGGATTATGACGGTGCTGATTTAGTTGTAGTAAATACCTGTGGTTTCATTGAATCCGCAGTGCAAGAATCGCTAGATGCGATTGGTGAGGCGATGAGCGCGAATGGTCGCGTGATCGTAACAGGTTGTCTAGGTAAAGACGAAGACAAGATTCGCCAAATGCATCCCAATGTCCTGAAAGTGACAGGTGCAGCGGCATATAAAGAAGTTATGGATGCGGTTCATCAATACGTACCTGAGCCGCCAAAACACAATCCATTTATTGATCTGGTTCCAGAACAAGGCATCCGCCTGACGCCAAAACATTATGCTTATCTGAAAATATCCGAAGGCTGCAACCATCGTTGTACTTTCTGTATTATTCCAAGCATGCGTGGCGATCTGGTCTCACGTCCAGTTGGTTCTGTGCTTGAAGAAGCTGCAGCGCTGAAACGTGCCGGTGTAAAAGAAGTACTCGTCATCTCCCAGGATACTTCTGCTTATGGCCTGGACACGAAATACAAGCTGGATTTCTGGAATGGCCAGCCGGTTAAAACCAAATTCTATGACATGTGTGAAGCATTAGGTCAGTTGGGGATCTGGGTGCGTTTGCACTATGTTTACCCGTATCCGCATGTGGATGCTGTGATTGACCTGATGGCACAAGGTAAAATCCTGCCTTATCTGGATATTCCATTCCAGCACGCGAGTCCAAAAATTCTCAAACTGATGAAACGCCCTGCGCACAGTGAAAATACACTGGAGCGTTTGAAAATCTGGCGCGAGAAATGTCCTGATCTAGTGTTGCGTTCAACATTTGTGGTGGGCTTCCCGGGTGAAACTGAAGAAGACTTCCAGATGTTACTGGACTGGCTGAAAGAAGCCCAGCTGGATCGTGTGGGATGTTTTACCTATTCGCCAGTTGAAGGTGCGACAGCAAATGATTTGCCAGATCACGTTCCTGAAGAAATTAAACAAGAGCGTTATGAGCGTTTCATGCAGGTTCAGCAAGAAATCTCGGCAGCCAAACTCCGAAAACGTATCGGTCAGACCATGACTGTGCTGGTAGATGACCTGGAAGATGAATTCCCGGTAGCGGTTGCGCGTTCTTATGCAGATGCACCTGAAATTGATGGTAATGTTTTTGTTGAAGATATCGATAAAAGCGTCATCAAGGCGGGGGATTTACTTGAAGTCGAAATTACTGATGCAGATGAATACGATCTGTATGCAAAACTCATTTCAGTCAAGTCTGCTTAAGATTTTGAATTAAAAAAATTTAAATTGAATACTTTGGAGTTTGATGATGTTGGATTCTAAAAAGCCACGCTTTGGTCGCATCCTGTTAAAGCTTTCTGGTGAGGCGCTGGCAGGCAATAAAGACATGGGGATCGATGCACAAGTGCTCGATCAGATGTCACTTTCTATTGCGCACCTCGTGGGTTTAGGCGTACAAGTAGGTATTGTTGTGGGTGGTGGTAACCTGTATCGCGGTAGCCAGCTACAAAAAGATGGTCTGGTTGGCCGTGTAACTGGCGACCAGATGGGTATGCTGGCAACAGTCATGAACGGTTTGGCACTTCGCGACGCTTTGGTGCGCCGTAATATTAAAACCCGTTTAATGTCTGCATTGCCGATTGGTGCTGTAGTTGAGTCTTACTCAAGCCGTGATGCGATCCGTCACCTGACTCAGGGTGAAGTGTGTGTATTCGTGGCAGGTACAGGTAATCCGTTCTTTACGACAGATACTGCTGCCTGTTTACGTGGTATCGAAATCGAATCAGATTTGATTTTGAAAGCGACCAAAGTTGATGGCGTATATAACAAAGATCCAAGCAAATATGATGATGCTGTTAAATATGACACATTGACTTTTGACCAGGTTCTGGACGAAAAGCTGGGTGTGATGGACTTAACTGCAATCTGTTTATGTCGTGATCACAACGTGCCGCTACAAGTATTCGATATGAATAAATCTGGCGCATTGCTTTCCGTTGTGATGGGTGAAAAAGAAGGGACTCACGTTACCAATTAATGACGTGAGCACCAAAGCACTTTATACTACACGCTAATTTAGTAATAACCTCTTTTCAAGAATTAAGTAAGGAAGATCATATGATTAACGATCTTAAAAAAGACAGCGAAGACCGTATGAACAAAACTCTAGAATCTCTAGAGCATGGTTTTGCAAAAGTTCGTACTGGTCGTGCGCATCCATCAATTTTAAATAACGTGATGGTTTCTTACTATGGTTCAGACGTTCCATTGAACCAGGTGGCAAACGTAGGTGTTGAAGATTCACGTACTTTGTTAATCCAGCCTTTCGAACGTTCAATGGTTTCTGCAATTGATAAAGCGATTCGTGAATCTGACTTGGGTCTGAATCCAATTACAGCAGATGCGATTCGTGTACCGATGGCTGCGTTGACTGAAGAAACGCGTCGTGACATGCAAAAAGTTGCACGTAATGAAGCTGAAAATGCAAAAGTCGCGATCCGTAACATCCGCCGTGATGTATTGGGCGATATCAAAGCTTTGTTGAAAGAAAAAGAAATTTCTGAAGATGAAGAGCGTCGTGCTGCTGACGAAATCCAGAAAATTACCGACAAATTTGTTGCTGAAGTTGACAAGCGCTTGGCTGCGAAAGAAGCTGAATTGATGAAGGTCTAATTCATCGATGACCGTTGCTGAAGAAAATCCCCGTCTTCCGAAACATGTTGCCATCATCATGGATGGCAACAATCGTTTTGCCAAAAAAAATCAGATGCAAAAAGGTGATGGACACCGTGAAGGAAAAACGGTTCTGGATCCGATTGTTGAACACTGTAAAAAAAGAAATATCCAGGCTTTAACTGTATTTGCCTTTTCAAGTGAAAACTGGAATCGTCCACAGTTTGAAGTTGAATTGCTCATGAAATTGCTGGTTGATACCATTCATGAACAATTGCCCCGCATGGAAAAATTCAATATTGCCTTACGCTTTATCGGTGATCGCAGCCGTTTGTCCCCAGAATTACAGGGACTTATGTTGCATGCCGAAGAAAGGACTGCTAATTTCAATAGTATGACACTCACTATTGCAATCAGTTATGGTGGTATGTGGGATATGGCACAAGCTGCACAGCGAATTGCCAGCGATGTTTTAACAAATAAATTAGATCTTGATGCAATTAATACTGATGTATTTGGTCAATATGTCAGCCTCGGTGATTTACCTGCAGTTGATCTGCTGATTCGTACGGGTGGAGATTTCCGTCTGTCGAATTTCCTGTTGTGGCAGGCAGCCTATGCAGAGCTTTATTTCACTGAGACGCTATGGCCAGAATTTACCGTTGAAGAACTTGATGATGCACTTGCCGTATTCGGTGGACGTGAACGTCGTTTTGGTAAAACATCAGAACAGATTCGTCAGGAAAAACTTGAGAATTAGTACATGTTTGAGCGGATTATAACCGCATTGGTGTTGGTAGCAGTTGTACTGAGCTGTATGTTTGCTACCGAATCACATTATCCAATGTTTGTATTGATGGTTCTTGCTGCTGGGGTGGCCGGTTATGAGTGGTTCAAACTCATGCCGCGAAAATTTAAACATGTCATCAAACCTGTTGCTTGGGGATATGGGGTGCTCACTGCAGCACTTTCCGCTTTGGCATTGTATTTTGCCGAAGTTGCCTTATTGTTATGGGTAGCTTCTATTATTACCTGGTTACTGAGTATTTACTGGGTTAAAACCTATCCTGAATATGATGGCTGGTATAACACTAGCCTACACGGAATCGGTGTAGTTCTGATTTCTGCTGCAGTTACTGCAATTTTCTCTGTCTGGCAAAGTTCACCGTGGTGGCTAATGTACCTGTTTCTACTGGTATGGGGCGCAGATAGTGGTGCATATTTTGTGGGTCGTAAACTCGGCAAGAAAAAGTTGGCGCCGAATGTTAGTCCTAACAAATCGGTAGAAGGACTTTACGGCGGTATCGTTACCTCAATGCTGATTGTAACGGCAGTTGCCTTGCTTTATCTGGATATGACCTGGCCAGAACTGACTTTATTCCTGATTTTATCTGTCGTTACGGTATTTAGTTCGGTACTGGGTGATCTGTTTGAATCCATGATCAAACGTCGTGCCGGTATTAAGGATTCAGGTCGCATTTTGCCAGGACATGGCGGAGTACTGGATCGTATTGATTCTTTGCTTGCTGCAGCTCCAATCTTTGCAGCAGGTATGGCTGTTTTAAAACTTATTGGTGTAGATTTATAAATGTCACAAGCAGTTTGTATACTGGGTGCTACAGGTTCCATTGGTCAAAGTACTTTAAAAATCTTGCAGCGACATCCTGAAGCATACTCGGTTTTTGCTGTGACCGCGCAAAGTCGTATCGAGGAGCTGGTTGAAATTTGCCGGCAATACCGTCCTAAAGTGGCGGTGGTGCCGGCTGAAAAAGTAGATGAACTCTCAAAACGACTCCAGCAACATCATTTGGCTAATATTGAAATTCTGCAAGATGAAGCCGGTTTAATTGCTGTGGCTGAACACGCTGACGTTGATATTGTGATGGCAGCAATCGTTGGTGCTGCAGGATTATTGCCGACATTGGCTGCTGTGAAAGCGGGTAAACGCGTACTGTTGGCCAATAAAGAAGCTTTGGTGATGTCGGGTGACATCATGATGCAGGCAGCGCGCGATCATGGGGCATTACTGCTTCCCGTTGACTCTGAACATAACGCGATTTTCCAATGTCTGCCACAGCATTATTTTGAGGCAGAGCGTCATGGCAAGCCCAAACTGGGTGTATCCCAGATTCTGCTGACCGCGTCGGGTGGGCCGTTTCTGAACCATAGCATGCAGCAACTTGAAGAGGTCACACCTGCCCAAGCTTGCAAGCATCCTAACTGGTCCATGGGTCAAAAAATTTCAGTCGATTCTGCTACCTTGATGAATAAAGGTTTAGAATTGATTGAAGCCTGCCATTTGTTTGCAGTTCAAGAACAATTTGTTACAGTTGTTGTGCATCCACAGAGTATTATTCACTCCATGGTTCAATACGTTGATGGTTCGACTTTGGCACAAATGGGTAATCCAGATATGGGCACGCCTATTGCACATGCTTTGGCATGGCCTGAGCGTATTAGTACGCATGTGGCGCCACTGGATCTGTTTATGCATTCACAACTTAATTTTCAAGAACCGGATATGCTCCGTTTCCCTGCATTAAAACTGGCCCGTCAGGCCATGCAGAGTGGCGGAATTGCACCTACGATTTTAAATGCGGCCAATGAAATTGCAGTTGCTGCATTTTTAAATCAACAGATCAGATTTACCCAAATTCCTCAGGTAGTTGAGCATGTCCTAAATCAGATGGACAATCAACCTGCACATGATCTGGAGGCTATCTTGCAAGCAGATCAAATGGCACGAGGTTTATCACAGCAATACGTTGTGAGTAAAGGAAGTTAAGATATGAATGCCTTGTTTATGATTGCCGCAGCAATTCTCTTACTCGGTCCCTTAATTGCGATTCACGAGTTCGGTCACTATATTGTGGCGCGTAAACTGGGCGTTAAAGTATTGGTCTATTCCATTGGATTTGGGCCAACATTATTAAAATGGACCTCGAAAAAATCCGGAATTCAGTATCAATTGTCTGCCTTACCTTTGGGTGGCTACGTCAAGATGCTGGATGAACGTGAAGGTAATGTTGCTGAAGAAGACTTACCCAAAGCTTTCAATCGTCAGCATCCGTGGAAACGGATTGCCATCGTGGCAGCGGGTCCATTGATCAACTTGATTTTTGCAGTTCTTCTATTCTGGGTGTTATTTTTACCGGCACAAGAACAGCTCAATACCCGTGTGGGTAAAGTTTTACCAAATACGCCTGCTGCCACCGTACAAATGCAGCCGGGTGACAAAATTGTAGCTGTGGATGGTACTCAGGTGGAAACTTGGGAAAAGCTCAGTTATGCCTTGGTGGATCGTGTTGGTGAAACTGGTGTGGTTTCTATTCAGGCAGATCGCGCTGGTGAAAACAAATTGTTCCAGTTGCCGATTCAAAACTATTTAAAAGATCAAAGTCAATCGCCGCTAGAAAGCCTGGGGTTCTTGCCTTATCGGCCAGAAATTCCGGCAGTGATCAGCAAATTGAGTGAAGATGGTGCAGCCATCCGTCAAGGTTTGAAAGAAGGTGACAAGATTCTGGCCATTGACGGCGTTCAGATGAAAGACTGGTTTGATGTGGTGCAGGTGGTACAGGCATCTCCAGAAAAATTACTGAAAATGGATGTACTACGTGCAAATCAGGTGGTTCAGCTAGAAGTCATGCCACAAGGCAAACGTGACAATATGGGCAATGTGACCGGTATGCTGGGTGTACAAAGTGATCCGGGTAAACTGAACATTCCTGCAGAATATAAACAGACCATTCATTACTCGCCAGGCGAAGCACTGGTAATGGCATTTGATAAAACAGCACATTTATCTTCGATGATTCTGAACTCGATTGTCAAAATGGTACGTGGTCTGATTGGCCTGGATAATTTATCAGGTCCAATTACTATTGCCAAAGTGGCAGGACAAAGCGCAGAAATGGGCTGGGAAACTTTTATTTCCTTTATGGCGCTAATGAGTGTAAGTTTAGGAATATTAAATCTACTGCCTATTCCAATGCTTGATGGCGGACATCTGGTTTACTATTTTGTTGAATTAATTCGTGGTAAACCTGTTTCCGAACAAATACAATTGGTTGGGTTAAAAATTGGTATGGTACTGCTCGGCAGTATGATGCTTCTGGCATTATTTAATGATTTTATGCGTTTATAACAACGTAAATGGAATAAATTAACAGCGGAAAAGACTGGCATGCAGCACACACATTTATTTATGCCTCTGGCACTCGTTAGTGCAATGGCAGTAGCACAACAAGTATATGCAGCAGATGAATTCATTGTACAAGATATAAAATTTGATGGATTAGTACGTTTAACTCCTGACAATGTGTATGGCCTAGTGCCAATTAACAGTGGTGATCGGGTCAATGATCCAATCATTGCCAATGCAATTCGTAGCATGTATGCATCAGGCCTGTTTGATGACATTAAAGCCGTTCAGCAGGGCAATACCTTGGTTTTCCAAGTGGTTGAACGCCCGGTTATTTCGAAAATCGAATTGAAAGGCAATAAGCTGATTCCTAAGGAAGCACTTGAGGAAGGCCTGAAAAAAATGGGTCTGGCTGAAGGTGAAGTTCTGAAAAAATCAGCGCTGCAAACTATTGAAACTGAACTTGAACAGCAATACATGCAGCAAGGTCGTTATGATGCCGATATTACGGTCACTACTACGCCTCGACCAAATAACCGTGTTGAATTGCTAATTGATTTTATTGAAGGTAAAGCGGCCAAAGTTTTTGATATAAATATTATCGGGAATACCGTATTTAAAGAATCTGATATCAAGCAGGCCTTTGCAGTAAAAGAAAGTGGCTGGAGTTCAGTCATTTCGCGTAATGACCGTTATGCACGTGAAAAGATGGCGGCAAGTCTTGAAGCTTTGCGTGCCATGTATCTGAATCGCGGTTACATCAACTTTAATATTACCAATTCCAGTCTGAACTTGAGTGAAGATAAAAAGAATGTCTTCATCGAAGTATCTGTGGATGAAGGTGAGCAATTTAAATTTGGTCAAACCAAATATTTAGGTGACGCGCTTTATAAGACTGAAGAATTACAGGCTTTACAAATTTTCAAAGAAGGCGAAATTTATTCGCAGGAAAAAGTCAACGCGGTTAAGCAGTTATTGCAGCGTAAGTATGGTAATGCAGGTTATTACTATGCAGAAGTCAATATTGTTCCTCAAATTAACAACGAAACCAAACTGGTTGATCTAAATTATTATATTAATCCGGGTCAGCAAGTCACGGTGCGACGTATTAATTTCACTGGTAATACGAAAACTGCAGATGAAGTACTACGTCGTGAAATGCGCCAAATGGAAGGTGCACTTGCTAGTAATGAAAAGATTGACCTGTCTAAGGTCCGTCTGGAGCGTACCGGGTTCTTTAAAACTGTCGATATCAAACCTGCACGTATTCCGGGTGCACCAGATCAGGTGGACTTGAATGTTGCCGTTGAAGAGCAGCATTCAGGGACCAGTACTCTTGCAGTTGGTTTCTCGCAAAGCGGTGGTGTAACTTTCCAGGCAGGTTTAAGTCAGACCAACTTCCTGGGTACAGGTAATAGTGTCTCAATCGATTTGTCGCGTTCTGAAACGCAAGATTATTATAACCTGAGCGTGATGGACCCGTACTTCACCATTGATGGTGTGCGTCGCGGCTATAACATGTATTACCGTAAAACCAAGCTGGATGATGATTATAACGTCAACAACTATGTAACGGATAGTTTTGGTGGTGGGATTAACTTTGGTTATCCAATTGATGAAAACCAAAGTGTTAGTTTGGGTCTGAATGTTGATCAGACGGATGTAACCACTGGTCCATATGTGTCGACTTATGTTGCTGATTATTTGGAACGTAATGGCGGAAAAGAAACAAAAAGTGGTGAGTATTGTCCTCAAGCATTAGTTCCAATTAAAGATTCTGCTGGGAATGTTACTGGTTACCAGCCTTGCCCTAATCCAGTTCCATATGGTCAAGAATTCCAGGGTGATTTTTTGACTTATAACCTTAATTTAGGTTGGTCTTATAATACCTTAAATAGACCGATGTTCCCGACAACGGGTATGTCACATCGTGTCAATGCTGAAATTGCCTTGCCAGGTAGTGATGTCGAGTATCAAAAAGTCACTTATGACGCTCAGGCATTTTTCCCATTAGGCAAAGATTTTGTCCTGCGCGGTTATGGTAAGTTGGGTTATGGTAATGACTTGCCATTCTACAAGAATTTCTATGCAGGTGGTTTTGGTTCGGTTCGTGGTTATGAAAATAGTACATTAGGTCCTAAATATCCAGGTGTATATTTCTCTGATACAGGTCAAACGGATCCTTCTCCTGAGGAAGTAGGTGGTAATGCACTAATTCAATTTGGTACCGAATTAGTGCTTCCAGTACCATTTAAAGGGGATTGGGCACGTCAGGTTCGTCCAGTCATCTTTGCTGAAGGTGCACAAGTGTTTGATACCCAATGTGATGTATCAAATGAAAATATTTTCGTTAATGGCACTTCAGTAAATGGAAAGCAGTACTGTAAAGATAACTTCGGTTTCGATGCAGATAATATGCGCTATAGCGTGGGTGCAGGTTTCACCTGGATCACTATGATTGGACCATTATCACTTAGCTATGCTTATCCGTTGAATAAAAAAGACGGTGATGATACTAAAAACATCCAGTTCGAAATTGGACGTACTTTCTAAAATCGTTTTGACCTAGAAACTAAATTTTGCTCATAAAGCCTTTAGGTTTTGTGAGCAAATTTTTTTGAATGAGTAAGAATATGAAAAAAATGATTATGGCAATGAGCCTGGCTTTGGCAAGTGTTGCTCCTTTGACTCAAGCGGCTAGCATGGGGGTAATTGACTTGGAGCGTGTGGTTGAAGGTAGTACATATCTGAAACAACAAAACACGATATTTCAGCAAAAAATTCAGCCACAAACCACCAAGATTGAGCAACTCAGCAAAGAGCTGGAAGCTTTGCAGCAACGTGCTCAATCCAATACCAAGCTCAGTGAAACTGAAAAACAGAAAATGTCTGCGCAATATCAGGCTAAGTTGCAAGAATTGAATCAGTTACAGCAATCTGTACAGACGAATGTCCAAAGCTCGATTCAGCAGATCCGAATTGTATTTGATGCACGGGTAAAGCAAATTGCTGAACAATTGCGTAGAGAAAACAACCTGGATGTGGTTTTAAATAAAAATTCAGCGCTTGCTTATGATGCTAAATATGATTTAACTGATAAAATGATTCAAAAGGTTAATGCAATTAAATAATCAATGAATCATCAACAGCTTCAGTTAGCTGATCTCGCTCGCCTGGTTCAGGGCGAGTGCATAGGTCAGACAGATTTACGTTTGAGCGCTTTGGCCAGTCTTGAACAGGCAACTTCACACGATCTGGCATTTGTGAATGTCGATAAATATGTAGAGCAGGCCAATCAAAGTCAGGCAGGTGCTTTAATTGTCACGGCTGAACTAAAACAACAGATAACTTCACATCAAAACTTTATTGTTGTGGCAAATCCCTATCTGGCTTTCGCTATTCTGACGCATGTCTTTGAGAAAAAACATCGCCAGCGCGGCATTGAGAGTACTGCTCAAATTCACCCGTCGGCAGTGATTGCGGACGATGCTTATATTGGTCATTATGTGGTGATTGGTGAGCATTGTGTCGTGGGTGCGAATACGATTGTTCAGGCGCATGTGCAGATCGATGATGAGGTCGAGATCGGTCAGGACTGTTTTATTGACTCACATGTGACCCTCACCGGCGCAGCAAAAATTGGTAATCGGGTACGTATTCATGCCAATAGCGTGATTGGCAGCGAAGGGTTTGGTTTTGCACCTTATCAGGGTAAATGGCACCGTATTGCGCAATTAGGTTCTGTACGCATTGAGGATGATGTGCGTATTGGGTCAAATTGTAGCGTAGACCGTGGTGCGCTGGATGATACGATTTTGCAACAGGGTGTTATCATTGATAATCTTGTGCAAATCGCGCATAACGTTAAAATTGGTGCACATACCGCCATTGCTGCAAAAACTGCGGTAGCAGGAAGTACCTCGATTGGCAAAAACTGTATCATTGGTGGTGCTTCCGCGATTTCTGGACACTTGAATATTGCCGATAATGTGACGTTGACCGGAATGTCAATGGTGACAAATAATATTTCTGAAGCTGGAAAATATTCATCCGGGATTGGTCTGTTTGAAAACCAGAAATGGAAACGTACCGTGGTTCGCCTCAGACAATTAGCAGATGTGCCATTGACCCAGGTGATCAAACGACTAGATCATATGCAATCTCAGATTGAGTCCATTGAATCAACATTTAAGTTGCGTAAATAATTATGATGACAGAGTCGAATTTGCCTACATTCACGAAGCCTGAATTGCCAATGAATATTCAAAAGATTCGTGAATATTTGCCCCATCGCTATCCATTTTTATTGGTTGATCGCGTTGTCGAAATTACCGATAATGGCATTGTTGGTTATAAAAACGTCTCAATTAATGAAGAGTTTTTACAGGGCCATTTTCCGAATTATCCAATTATGCCAGGTGTACTGATTGTTGAAGCGCTGGCACAAATCTCTGGAATTCTGGGTTTTGTGATGAATAACGAAGTGCCAAGTGAGGGTTCTTTGTTTCTGTTTGCCGGTGCGGAAAAAGTTAGATTTAAAAAACAGGTGGTTGCAGGTGACCAATTGGTTTTAAAATCTGAATTAGTGATGCAAAAGCGGGGCATTTACAAATATAATTGTATTGCCACTGTAGATGGCGTCGTCGCAACAACCGCGGAAATTATGGTTTCGCATCAAAAAGTCGAGCAGGCATGAGCAATAATCCCCTTATTCATCCAACTGCCATTATTGACCCGTCAGCAGTCATTGCTGCTGATGTAGAAATTGGCCCATATTGTATTATCGGGCCAAATGTCACTATTGGTGCGGGTAGCAAACTTCATTCACACGTAGTGGTGGGTGGCTATACGCGTATAGGTGAATATAATGAAATTTTCCAGTTCGCCAGTGTAGGCGAGGTGTGTCAGGATCTTAAGTATGCCGGTGAAGAAACCTGGCTTGAGATTGGTGATCACAACAAGATTCGTGAGCATTGCAGTCTGCATCGTGGTACGGTTCAGGACCAGAGCCTGACTAAGATCGGTAGTCATAACCTGCTCATGGTCAATACTCATATTGCACATGACTGTATGGTTGGAGATTATAATATCTTTGCCAATAATGTCGGTGTGGCTGGACATGTGCATGTCGGGGATTATGTCGTCATTGGCGGAAACTCGGGCATTCATCAGTTCTGTAAGATTGATTCTTATAGCATGATTGGTGGGGCATCACTGATTCTGAAAGATGTACCGGCCTATGTAATGGTGTCGGGTAATCCTGCGCATGCATTTGCCATGAATATTGAAGGCATGCGTCGTAAAGGCTGGTCGAAGACCGTAATCAGCGGTTTACGTGATGCCTTTAAACTGATTTATAAATCAGGTTTAACGACTCAGGAAGCAATCGAGCAGATCCGTACAGGAATTTTGCCGGAAGTGACTGAAGTACAGCGTCTCATTGATTCTCTTGAACAGTCGAAGCGCGGTATTGTGCGCTAAAAGTTTAAGATAATAAAAAAGACACCTTATTTAAGGTGTCTTTTTTATTTTGGAAATTTCTATTTTACTTAAGAAATTTTATTTCCTCAGCTTTCGGATAATTCTTCAGTAGCTTTGTTTTGTATTGCGATGCAAGCGTAGTATTCTTTTCGACATCTTTGCTGATGTTATAAAGCTGATACAGGGCAGTGGAGGCTTTCGCAGAATTTGGATAGCGGTCAACGACAATCAGATAATTGCGTTTCGCTTCATCAAATTTTGGTGGGTCAATCGCCAGATTGAATTCCGCTAACCAGAAATAAGCATTGCTGATATAAACGCTATTCGGATTGTTTTTAATAAAGTTTTGCATCGGTGCAATGGCTTTGGCTGCACCGCCATTTTTATAAGCATCTAAAGCCACGGTATAAGCTGCTTTTTCAAGATCAGCAGGTTGCTGTCCGCTGCTTGCTGTATTGACCTTATTTGTGTTTAGGCTGGGTGCAGTATCCTGTGGGTTTTCCTCCGTTGGATTGTCCTCAGCAGGTTCAATTTTTTGTTGCAATAGTTCAAGGCGCTGATCAAGATCGGCATAACGATTGGTCAGTTCATTCTTGAGCCGTTCAATCTCATTTTCCTGTTCTTCCATTTTACCGCGCAAAATCCGCAGGTCATTCTCGAGCTGCTGGTTCTTTTGCATGATTTGCCAGCTGGTATTGGTTTGAACTGCTGGAGTTGCACCAGCCGCAATTGCTGCTGGGGTATTTACTGTGGTTTGATTCGTAGCTTGACTCAAGCCACGCGATTCAATCGGAATATTGGCAAATAGAGGCGTGGTAAAGAGTGCTGTCACTGCACACAATACGGTCTTTTTAAACATCATAAAATTTCCATAATTCTTTGTGAGATGCGGATCCGCTGCTCATCTTTTCAAAGTAGATCATTCATATACATTGCACACATTAAAAACGGCATTTTTAGAAAATGCAACAAGGTTTTACAAAGATCATGTGAATCTGAGTGTTGATGGATTGATTGTGAAGATCCCTTAAAAATCAGCAGAAATATCAATATTGTTTTTAAAATAATCAAACGGATAGCTTGAGGGATTATTTTGCGGAACAAGGCTTGCAACTTGATTAAAAATCTCTATACTCTGTTTTTGTAATGGTAGCCCTGCTGGTTACTTCGCAATTGTACTCTATGAACCCCGCCAGGACCGGAAGGTAGCAACGGTAATAGAACTATGATGTGCCGGAGCTTTGCTGGTAGGGTTGCCACCATATTCTTATTATTATAATAACAATGCAAATTCGCAGTTTTCTATTCTCAAATATTATTCCTTTTTCAATGTCGTCAAATAGCACTATCTTATTATTTTAATGATTAAATCATCATTATCTTTTGCCGTGCTTTATTTTATTTTGCAGCTAATATTGAATTAAATATCCAATATGTTTATACGTGTATTAAGGCTTTCAAAGAATATAAGACTTAGTCTTCTGCTTTACGGTTAATCGCCTTGATAATCGCATCCATTTCAAAACCACGATACATTAAAAAACGGATCTGTTTGGCTTTGAGCTTGGGGTCTTTAGTAACTTCAGTCCCATATTTTTTGACTTTTAGTTCATAGGCTTGCTGCACCCAATCAGTTTCCTTGAGTTCTTCTGAAATCAGGGCAGCATCAATCTTTTTGCTCTTGAGTTTCATTTTAATTTGATTGGGACCTTTACCTTTACGCTTTTGACTCGACAACATGGTTTCCGCCACGCGCTGATCACTTTGATAGTTCTCACGGGACAGTTCTTCAACCAGGTTAATAACTTCATCACGATGCTCTGCATAGAGGGCTAGTTTCTCGATCAGTTCGGCTTTGGAATATTCCTTGCGCGTCAGTACGGCAAAGGCATAAGAACGTAAGCGTGAGCCTGTCAGTCCCGGTTTTTTCTCATCCTGAGTTGGGGTAGAGGAAAATAAACGCTCTTCGGGATCAAATTCAGGAGCGTCTTGGATCGCAGTTTTTGCAGGTTGAGCTTGATCTTCAGCATCACCAAATTGCTGTTTTAAAGTTTCATAATCGAGCAGTTTGCTGAATTTCACGTCTGACATGATTCTCTCGGATTTTAGATTCCCTATATAATAACAAAACGCCCCGGAGGGCGCTGTGTATTGACGTTTACAGATGATGCGTCTAATAAGATCATGCATCTAAAAAGTCAGGTTCTTCCTTGCTATCGTCTTCTTCAACAACCACTGCTTTAGTCAGAAGCTGGTCGCGAATCAGTTTTTCAATCGTCTGAGCCATTTCTTTATGCTCTTCCAGATAACGGATGGTGTTGTTCTTACCTTGGCCAATTTTATCGCCTTGATAAGAATACCACGCACCAGCTTTCTGCACGATTTCTTGCTGTACAGCAAGGTCGATCAATTCACCTAAATGGTTAACACCTTTGCCATAAAGAATCTGGAATAAAGCTTCTTTAAACGGAGGCGCCATTTTGTTTTTCACGACTTTGACTTTGGTTTCAGAACCCACAATCTCGTCGCCTTCTTTCACTTGACCGATGCGACGGATATCTAAGCGAACAGATGCATAGAATTTCAGTGCGTTACCACCAGTTGTGGTTTCCGGGCTACCAAACATCACACCAATCTTCATACGAATCTGGTTAATGAAGATCACCATACAGTTTGAGCGTTTGGCATTACCAGTAATTTTACGCAGTGCCTGGCTCATCAAACGGGCTTGCAGACCCATATGCGAGTCACCCATTTCGCCTTCAATTTCGGCACGTGGTGTCAATGCAGCCACGGAATCGACAACGATCATGTCGATCGCGCCAGAACGCACCAGCATATCGGCGATTTCAAGTGCCTGTTCACCGTGGTCAGGTTGCGATACCAGTAAGTTGTCGATATCTACGCCCAGTTTGCGTGCATATTGAGGATCAAGTGCGTGTTCCGCATCGATGAATGCACATGTACCGCCTGCTTTCTGACACTCTGCAATTGCTTGCAGGGTCATTGTGGTTTTACCTGAAGATTCCGGACCATAGATTTCGACGATACGACCTTTAGGTAAACCACCAATACCGAGCGCGATATCCAGCGTTAAAGAACCTGTAGACACAGCTTCAACTGCCTGAACGGTATTGTCACCAAGACGCATAACTGTATTTTTACCAAACTGTTTTTCAATCTGGCTTAAGGCAGCGTTGAGCGCCTTGTTTTTATTCTCATCCATCTTACAACCTCAATACGATGTCACTAAGTTAGTACTCAAGTGGATGTCTTAAATTAGAGCTTTGTTCCACAGGTGTATAGTGACAGAATTTTCCCTAGTGTTCTATAAAAGTCAGCGCATGTACGACATATTCTGACGCTTAAATTTAATCGTCATTATAGGACCATGACTGATCGAAATTCTGACTATTTTCATTTTTAAATCTACTGATGTCACGACGATCTTTCTTGCTTGGACGATGGTCGGGACGAGCTAGATTATGCAACTTTCTTTGTGACGTAATCAATTCCCGGCGCGCAATACTGACTTCGGTTTCTTCATACAGTTTTTGTGCCACGGGTGCAGGGCCACGAACATCAGAAAGTTCCTTAACCAGCACGGTTTTTTTGTCGATGCCTTGCTGAATCGTCAGTTCCATACCAACACGGACTTCGCGCGATACCTTGACACGTTCACCATTGTGATGGACTTTGCCACCTTCAATCGCATGTTTGGCAATCGAGCGGGTTTTAAAAAACCGTGCTGCCCACAGCCATTTGTCTATACGCATGCCTACCGCATCTTCGGGTAAAGACGATTTACGCATATTTTTTTTCTACCTCAGCCTGATTTAAATGAGTGATTAAATCTGTTAATTGGTGCAGCATCGGGTAATTACAAGTCTGGCGTGCTACTTTGGCTGAAGAGGGTTGCTGGATGCTGAACAGGTTCTGAATGCCATAGGTTTGGGCCCCATTCAGGACTTTTTCAGTATCATCAATAAAATAAGCATGTGCAGGATCAAATGGATGCAGTGAATTCAGGCCTTGCCAGAATTCGACAAATTCTTTGGCATGCCCAATCGTTTCTGAGCTGACGATGACATCGAAATAATCTCTTAAATTCAAGTGATCCAGTTTAAAGGCTAGACCTGCGCAGTCAGCATTGGTGGCCAGCCAGATTGGATAGCCATTATTTTTAAGATAATCGAGTAATTCAAGACAATGAGGGCGCAAGGCGACTTTATCTTTATGTTCAATTTGCATCGCCAGAACATCGACTTCGACTTTAGCCGTCCAGAAGCGTGAAGAGTACCAGTTTAAGGTATGATTATGTTCCTGATAGAATGCATAGAGTGTCGCCTGGCTGTGTTCCAGGCTACAGCCATGTGTGGCAGCATAACGCACAGGCAATAACTCGTTCCAGATGAAATCGTCGTAGGCAAGATCAAGTAAAGTGCCATCCATATCGAAAATTATGGTAGGTTTTTCAGAGCATTTTGACATATTTAGGTTTTCTATGTTTAAAGCAACAGCAGCACCACAAGATCCAATGATTTTGCAGTTTGTGCCCATTTTGACACAAGCCTGTGAAATTTTGCGAGAAGAATATCAGCGTTATTGTTCTGGTGCGGCTTTTGATGTCATCAAAAAAAATGATAATTCTCCGGTGACTCAGGCAGATTTTCGGGTCAATACTTATCTGACCCAGGCTTTGGCAGAGATTTCCAGCTTGCCTTTACTGTCTGAAGAAGGACAGGAACATGAACGCCGCTCATGGTCAGAATTCTGGTTACTGGATCCGCTAGATGGTACCAAGGAATTTCTGCACCAGCGCCCCGAATTTACCATTAATTTGAGTCTGGTCAGAGGCAGTTTGACCACTTTTGCCATATTGGCGGTTCCGGAGCAGCAACTGATTTATTTCTGTCCTGAGCAGGGCTTGCCTTATAAATATGATATCCAAAAGATGACATGGTTTGCTTATGAAATGCTTGAAACTACTAAAATGATTGCTGTGGGATTGAGCCAAAGTAGCCAGCAGAAACCGAAATATACCGAGTATTTGCAAAGTCTGGCTAAGCTCACTGACTACACCGAATTTAAAGCGGGCAGCGCTTATAAATTTTGCATGATGCTGGAAGATCAGGTAGACATCTATCCACGTTTTCATCCGACCTCGGAATGGGATACCAGCGCTGGTCAATGTATGCTCGAACGGATTGGTGGTGGTCTGGTTGATTTAGAAGGTCGTCCATTTATTTATAATCATCGGGATACCTTGCTGAACGGTGGATTCATTGCTTATAAAAATAATGATATGAAAATTATTGCATTGCAGGCAGTGTCTGACATGCAGGCCGAGCATTGAGCAAAATTCTGAGCGTGTTATAGTGGTGCTTAACCTATTACCAATCCAGAGTTGGCTGTAACGTGTCCCTGAAACTGCTTCCACCGAGTATGTTGAGTGCAATTGATTTATTGCCTGATGTACAAACGCCTGTCACCTTATTCACACGGCATTCGATTCGTGAGGAGGTTCCGGGTCAAGGTTTGGCAGGCTATGATCTGCAACTGACCAATCAGGGGCGGGATCTGGCGCAAGAGTGGGGGGCTTATCTGGCTGATCAAACCGATCGCGTGATTCATCACTGTATTTCGAGTCCGATTCAGCGTTGTATTGATACCGCTGCATTGATGATTGAAGGGGCAGATGCGGTTACCCCTGAGCAGAATACCCATCGTATTGAAATTATTGAACAGGGACTTCTGGTGGAGCCTGGTAGCTTTGTACTGGATATTCAAAAAGCTGGACCTTATTTCGCCAAGCAGGGTGCGCTCGGTTTCATTAACAGTTTTGTCAATAATGCCTTGCCGGGGATGAAACAGCCGATTCATGGCGTGGTGGATGTACTGGAACTGATTTACAACACCCATCCGCAAAATAAATATGGGCTGAGTTTGGCTGTCAGCCACGATACTATTCTCGCAGCCATGATTGCAGTGATGTCTGGGCGTCAGGACGTCAGTCGGGAAGACTGGCCGAAAATGATGGAAGGTCTGTTTGTCTGGTTTGAGGGTGATGTATTCTTGGAATCTAAGCTGAAATGGATCTGGCGCGGTCAGGTACATGAACTGGATATTGCTGATTTTAAACGTTCCCAACTTTCTTAAATGAAAATATTCTTTCAAAACTCAATTGTTCGCAGCAGTTGAGTTTTTTATTGGGGAGTTAGGAATTATGAAGATGGTGTGGCCTTTCATATTGACCATTCAATAAAAGTCAGTCTAAAACGATAAAAATAAATTTTAAACTGCACCTTTTTACATTTATAGGGTGAAAATTCAATAATGTAAGTATAAAAATTATCTATGCTTAATAAATATAGAAATATTCATCTTGAGGAAAATTATGAAAGTTATCACAATTTTTAGCCTGATCGCGATTTTGGGTTTAACCGCATGTCAAAAGCGGGACACTGACAATACGAAACAGGATAAAACCACTTCGCCATCTTCTATGGATAAAGATCAATAATCTAAAAGAGAGGGAGATTCAGGTTTTTATCTCACAGTATCGCATTGACTGGATGAGTGCTGTCTAAACAAATTATTTTTCTGAATGAGTCATTATATTTTTTAGTTTCTTCAAATTCCAGACACAAAAAAAGCCCTAAAAAGGGCTTTTTTCATTTGCGATTAGTTAGAAGCTAGTGCTTTAACTTGCGCGTTCAAGCGGCTCTTATGACGAGCTGCTTTGTTTTTATGGATGATGCCTTTGTCAGCCATACGGTCGATTACTGGAACAAGCGATTTGTACGCTTCAGTAGCAACTGCATAGTCATTAGTGCTGATAGCAGCTAATGTACGTTTAAGATAGGTACGAACCATAGAACGCAAGCTTGCGTTGTGTTTGCGTGCTTTAACGTTTTGACGAGCACGTTTTTTAGCTTGAGCAGAGTTTGCCACTCGTGCACTCCTTGAAATAGATTGGTCTGGGCGGGCTGAAACTCAACTGAAAACCAACATCAGAGGAATTATCACCAGCCCGTAAACAAGTGCCATATTTTGATTAAACTAAGCACCGAAGTCAAGTCTTGACATGCTTTGACAACATTTTAGATGCAGAAAAATTCTAAAGAAAACGTTAGATTAGTATTCCACCTAGGAGATCGTATAAAAAATGACTAAATCACTGACTCATCCCATCGTGATAGGTGCCACCGGCTTGGTGGGAAAACAACTGATAAAACGTTTGCAAGATGAGCCGACTTGCCAGCAGATTACTGCAGTGGTCAGAAAACATCAAAATGATCTGGATGCTTTGGATAAAGTTCAACAACTGGTACTGGAAGATTTCCTGATGTTGAATGATCAGGATGTTAGTAAGCATAGCCATGGTTTTAGCTGCCTGGGCAGCACCATGAAAAAGGCCGGATCCAAACAGGCATTTTATAGTATTGACTATACCATAAATGCTCACTTTGCAGAGCTGTTACAACAAACTTCAGCGCATTACCTGTTGCTGAGTGCAATGGGTGCCGATTCCCAATCGCATTTTTACTATAATCGGGTCAAAGGTGAGCTGGAAGAATATGTACAAACATTGACTCTGGACAGAATCAGCCTGATTCGACCTTCATTGCTCATTGGTGAACGTCCAGAGCAGCGTTTTTTGGAAGATATCGCGCAGCAGGTTTACCACAAAGTATCGCGTTTTATTCCGGATAGTTTTGCGTATAAGCCAGTGACAGCCGAGCAGGTGGCTCATACTATGGTCGAGGCCGCGCTAACTCAGACGGTAAAATTTGAAATTTATGATAATTTACGCATACAAAAAATGAAATGAGGGGAAAACACCGTGTCTACAGCAGCATTTGTTACCTGTGACTTGTTAGATGATCATCCAGAATTAGAGCTTCAGGTGGTGACACCTTGCCTGGACGGTAAATTTTTTAAGAGTTATGGGGCGCGCAAAACCTTTGGCGGTCAGATTGTGACAGTAAAATGTTTTGAAGATAACTCGCGGGTGAAAGAGTTGTTGGCCACAGATGGAACAGGCAAGGTCCTGGTCGTAGATGGCGGTGCATCCATGCGCTGTGCCTTGATGGGTGACCTGATTGCAGAATCAGCGGTAAAAAATCACTGGAATGGCGTAATTATTTATGGTTGCGTTCGTGATGTCGATGCGATTGCTGAACTTGATCTTGGTGTGCATGCATTGGCGGCTATTCCGCAAAAGAGCAACCGCAAGGGTGTGGGTGAAGTTGATATCTCTCTCTGTTTTGGTGGTGTCACGTTTAATGCAGGCGAGTATGTCTATGCAGACAATAATGGTATTGTGGTGTCTAAAACAGCATTAGTGGCTTAATCGGCCGGAATCTGCATTTCTGCATGAAAGAATAACAACAAAACTTATCTGTACCCTGAAAGACAGGATGCCTAGATTCTGTCTTTCATTCATATAAAACAAAAATAGGAAAATACTATGTTGAGTCATCAAATTAAAGTTGTACAAGCTTTGGCCTCTTCAATCGCTGAAGGTGGACGTGGGATGGTGGGTACACCGTTTCCAAATCAGCCTGAAAAAGCCTTGAAGCTCTATGAATACGAGGGTTCACCATTTTGTCGTCGGGTGCGTGAAGTCATGACCTTGCTAAATCTGGATTATGAAGTTTATCCATGTCCACGAGGGGGTACTCATTTCCGTCCTGAGGTGCAGCAATTGGGTGGAAAACTGCAATTTCCTTTTTTAGTTGATGAAAATACCGGTGATCGACTCTATGAGTCTCAGGATATTATCGATCATCTGTTCAAGCATTATGGCAAAACTGGCAAAACTCCCAAGAAATATGCTCACTATCCTAAAATTCCAGTGGCTGCAATTGCGGGAACCGTCCTCAATGGTTTACGCGGCGGAATGGTGAATCCCAAGATTAAGGATCGGCCAACACCTGAACTGTTATTAGAATTATGGGGCTTTGAGGCCAGTCCTTATACCCGAATTGTACGCGCCGTTTTGAGTGAACTGGAAGTGCCGTTTGTTTTTCATAATGTCGCTAAAGAGCGCTGGCAAGATTATGGACCGGCCAAATTGCGTTTAAAACCGGGAAAATATGAACCACTACCAGGCGGTAAGCGTGAACATTTGTTTGAAATGATGGGAAATAATATTCAGCTTCCCTATCTGGTCGATCCAAATACAGATACCAAAATGTTTGAATCGGCTGAGATTGTGAAATATTTAAAACAGCAATACGGTACTGCTTAAAGTAGACAGCTCGTATAACTTCAAAAGATTTTCTATCTTGAACTGCCATCTGCTAAACAGATGGCATTTTTTATGTCTATGATATGGAAAACGGGCGTAAGCGTTTCTCGCTGCTTAAAACTTCAGATAATAAAAAATAAATAAATCATGATTTTTAGTGTGATTTTGTTTATATTTTAATCTTAAAGGGGATATATAAAAATAAATATAAGGGGCGTACTTATGACAGCATCGGAGGCAGTCTTGCCAGTACCAGTATTAATCGTTGAAGATGAATATGTCATCCAGCGCCGTTTAAAAATCATATTAAGCAATCTAGGTTATCAGGATGACGTTCTGTTATTTGCCAATACGGTGAAAGAAGCATATGCCGTTTTGCAGCAACAGCCGATTGCACTGGCCTTAGTAGATTTGGGTTTACCGGATGGAAGTGGCATTTCAATTATTGAAAAAATCCGCGAACAGGACGCACAAGCGCTGATTCTAGTGGTGTCTGCCTGGAGTACACAGGATAGTCTGTTTAGCGCAATTCAGGCTGGTGCGACCGGTTATGTGCTTAAAGAGCGCGATGATGTGGAAGTCGCCTTGGCTATTCGCAGTATTTTGCGTGGCGGTGCACCGATTGATCCCTTTGTTGCTCGTGAAATTTTAAAACAGATTTCTATTCCCACCATTTCAGCAACAATAGAGCAAAACAGGTCAGCTGCGGATCAGGAAATGCTGACACAGCGTGAGCAGGAAATCCTGTCCTTGGTTGCGCAAGGTCTGAGTAATCGTGAAATTGCCGAGCAGCTCTATGTGTCGCGCTATACCGTCGAAAGTCATATCAAGCATATTTACCGGAAACTTTCGGTCAGTAAACGTACTAAGGCAGTCAGTACCGCACGGTACTTGGGAATTCTGTAATGTCATCTGGCTGTTCCAGAAGTAGCAAGCAGCAGCGACTGAAATGGATGGGCGTTTTTGTCCTGTGCATCTGGCTCTGTCTGTTCTGTAGGATGAGTCAGGCACAAAGCCATTTTCAGATTAATGATCTTTGTCAGGTGAAGATCGACTATATTCAGAAGGTTCAGGCTCAGGATCCTACCGAGATGCCGAAATCGGGCTGGCAAAGCGTACGTTTGCCGGATAACTGGCAGAACAACTGGAAGAGTTATCATGGGGGTGCTTGGTACAAGATCGTCTGGCGTTGGTCATGTCAGGACAACATCCGCCTTGCAGAACCGGTTGCCTTTTCTATTGATTATATTAATTCGGCAGGTGCCGTGTTCCTGAATGGTGACTTGCTTTGGTCTGACCGGAACTTGCAAGAGCCCTTGTCAAAAAGCTGGAATATGCCGCGTTACTGGGTTTTCCCGATTAGCGGTTTGCGTAAAGACAGTAATGAAATCCTGATTTACGTAAATGGCTACAGTTTCCAAAGCGCGGGCCTGGGCAATATTCAATTTAATAATGTACTGGTGAATAGCCAGCAGTATCTAGGCAAAATCTGGGATCGCCGTACTGTATTTCAGATCAATATGATTTTCTCGGCCACGATTGGGCTGATCTGTTTCATTATCTGGTTATTCCGGCGTTCAGAAACCACTTTTGGCTGGTTGGCACTCAGTTCACTGTTATGGATTTTGTTTATTTCCAATGTGCTCACGACAGAAAACTTTCCATTTCGCTCCACGATTTCGGCAAGTAAAGCCAACATGCTTTTTTTTGTTGCCTATATCCATTGCTTCTGTCTGTATCTGATCCGCTTTGTAAAACAGAAATTTAAGCAGTTGGAGCGAGGATTTATTCTGGTCAGCGTTCTGTCTAGCTTACTGGTTATGATCAGTCCCTTGGATTATCTGGAGCAGGTATTGGGTGGAGTGTTTATCTTCTATGTATTGCTCTTTGTCAGTTGTACTGTGTATATCAGCTATCAGGCCATCAAAACCCGAAATGGAGAATATCTCTTCCTGACGTTGTGTCTTTGGGGGATTCTGCTGTGTGTAGTCATTGACCTGATCATGTTGAACCAAACCACGGTCAATGAGTTTTCACCTTTATCTCCCTATACCTCACCAATTATTACCTTGTTTGTCGTGCTGATTATGGGCACACGCCTGAATCGTAATGTCAGGAAAATCGAAAAATTTAATACCCAGTTAGAACGTAAAGTCCAGCAGGTCAGTGCTGACCTGAATAAAAGCCTGAGCGATAAACATCAATTGGAGCTGACCAATGTTCGTCTGCAAGAGCGGATTAATCTGTCACATGAACTGCATGACGGGTTGGGAGGGTCTATTGTCCGTTCCATGATTCTGGTGGATCAAAGTAGCGAAACAGTTTCTAAACAGCAGTTTCTTTCCATGCTGAAACTGCTCAGAGATGATCTCAGACAAATCATTGACAGTGGTTCATCTATTGAAAATAAAGTCCCACAAACGCCGGTACTCTGGATCGCACCGGTACGTTATCGTTTTACCCAGCTGATGGAAGAAATGGGGATTGTAGTTGAATGGTCATTTCCAAAAGTCTGGCAGCGTGAACCGACGGCATTACAGTGTTTGACCTTGATCCGAGTAGTCGAAGAAAGTCTGACCAATATCATTAAGCATAGTCAGGCCAGTCAGGTAAAAGTCAGTCTGGAATATTCCCAGCCACATCAGCTTACCCTGAGTATTCAGGATAATGGCATCGGTTTCGATGCTGACATGGTGCAAAAAAATGGTCTGAGTATTGGAATGCGCAGCATGAAAATGCGGGTTGAGCGCATGGGAGGATTGTTCCAGATTGAATCTGAACAAGGAAATACGCTGATTCGGGTGGTACTGGAACTTTATCAGCCTTAAGTGGCTAGAATTTTAGACTCTGAAAATAAAAGAGGATCATGTGATCCTCTTAAAATTATTGCTTAAATAGAGCCTTGGAAAGCTTACTCGTCGTCAGCAGGTGGAACCAGCATTAACAAGGCTTCATTTAATAATGCAGCAACATCTTCCAGAATTTCTTCATCAGCGAAGTCTTCACCGAATAACAGCGCTTCACCATCTGCAAGCTGTTTGAGTTTTGCGGTAAATGTCTCAGAGATGCACACACCCTCACCATTTGCCCAGAACAGAACGTCGCCGTCCGTTTCAGTATAAAGCAGGCGTGACGCAGGTTCGAGCATCAGGCTATAGCCCTGATCGAGTGCTTCTTCCAGATCACCTGTACCGATTTCTTCTGCTTCAGGCAGGTTTTCAGGATATTTAGGTTCGGACATCAAGCTCATGATGGCATCTTCGAGAACATTGGAATTATGCAGTTGCTGCATGATGTGTTCTTTCAGATATTCCAGCTCATTGCTGCTCACTTCACCGATAGCACCGACTTGATCACGGATGATATCCAGCAATGGGTTACGCAGCGTTTCATTTTCAGAGAATTTATCCCCGACACGATCCATCATGTCACTGATATTTGGCATGCGGAAACCGAATGAATAAGTCAGGCAGTCATCTTCAGCCACGCCGTAATGAGCCAGACCAGGCGGCACATAGAGCAAGTCGCCAGGTGCCAGCACTTCATCAAAGTTCACTTCTATTTCAGGCAATAATTTAAGCGGTTGACCCGGAACAAATGGAGTTTCGGTATCACACATTTGCCCAAGCTGCCAGCGACGATGGCCATAGCCTTGTACCAGAAACACATCATAGAAATCGAAATGCTTGCCGACTGAACCGCCTTGCGGTGCATAAGACACCATGATGTCATCGCGACGCCATTGTGGAATAAATGGGAATTTTTTCCAAAGTGCCGACAGGTCAAATGAATAGTGATCTACAGCCTGAACCAAAAGCGTCCAGAGCTTGGGCATTTTCTGGAAATCTGCTTTGAGCAAAGGTGAAGATTTCACGCTCCATTGATTCGGATCACGATCTTTCTGCTTGATGAGACGGGCAGTGACATGTTCTTCAAGCGCAAGTTCCATCACATCATTGGGTTCAAGCAAACTGGCGATTTCAGGCATTGCATTACGCACCAGTAAAGGTTTCTTTTGCCAGTATTCGCTAAGGAATTGTTCAGCGGTAATACCGCCTAGTACGTCTAAAGGTTGAGACATAGAGTAAAGCCTGAATTTAAAGGGAGAGATTAAGGAACCAAAATTTTTAATTCACGAAGAATATGACAGAGCTTGATCATTGGCATGCCCATCAGCGTGGTCTGATCTTGTCCGATCATTTCTTCAAACAAGCTGATACCGAGGCTTTCACATTTGAAACTGCCTGCACAATGCAAAGGTTGTTCAATTTCGACATAACGCTCGATTTCGACCTGAGACAGTTTGCGGAACTTGACTTTATAGTGTTCAAGCAGACTTTGTTCAAAACCGGTCGATAGCTGCTGCACACTGAGCGCAGTACTAAAATAGACAATCTTGTCCGAGTTGGCTTGTAGCTGGCGAATAGCTTTTTCAGTCGTTAATGGTTTACCGATAAAAATATCCGGTGCACCTTCACGCCATGCCACCTGATCTGAACCAATCACAATCGCTTCTGGATTCTGTTCGGCAATATATCTGGCTTTCTCGAAAGCCAGTCGTTGTGCCAGATCATCTGCGTGATTTTCCCCGCGAGGAGATTCATCAATATCCGGTACCATGGAAATATAATCAATATGCAGACGATCCATCAGCGCTTTGCGGGTTTGACTGGACGATGCCAAGATAATCTGTGCAGAATTCATTAGACAGCATATTCCTCAAGAATATTTAACGGTACATACGCCAGAACAGCTTTGTGACAGGCTTGTAGCTTGATCGGTGGAGCTTGACCCGCTTCATAGGCTTCGACCCAGCGCGTTACGCAGATACACCAGAAATCGCCAGGTTGCAGGCCCGGGAAATCCAGTTCGGGCAAAGGCGTAATCAGGTCATTACCGACTTTTTGAGAAAAATTCAGAAATTCTGAGGTCATTTGCGCGCAAACCGTATGCTGGCCCAGATCGGTGGTCGCAGTATGGCAAAAGCCATTGCGGAAATATCCGGTAATCGGATCGAAGCAACAGCTGGACAAAGGCTCACCTAACACGTTCAAACGGTTAAGATTTGGATCAGGATGTATCGACATAGGGACTGAATCTAAAAGAGGCTTTTTTCTATCATAACAAAACTTTGGCATTCATAATGTTTTCTGCAAAAGATGCTAACCTTTTTCTGCATAATCATTTAAAATCGCCTGGTTTTAATATCTATAAAGTGAGCTCTACATGAACTTTCAGCGTATGACTGACCTCGATTTAGCAGGTAAACGTGTTCTGATCCGTGAAGATTTAAACGTTCCTGTTAAAAATGGTGTGATCACCAGCGATGCGCGTCTTCGTGCAGCATTGCCAACGATTAAAGCAGCACTAGAAAAAGGCGCTGCAGTCATGGTGTATTCTCATCTGGGTCGTCCGGTTGAAGGTGAGCCTAAAGCTGAACAGTCACTTGCTCCTGTAGCGGCTTACTTGACTGAAGCTTTGGGCCAAGAAGTGAAACTGTTTACTGACTATTTAGATGGCGTTGATGTTCAGCCAGGTCAGGTAGTTCTACTGGAAAATTGCCGTTTTAACGTCGGCGAGAAGAAAAACAATCCTGAACTTGCAGCAAAATATGCAGCATTGTGTGATGTATTCGTGATGGATGCCTTTGGTACAGCACACCGTGCAGAAGCATCTACTGAAGGTGTAGCGCGTTTAGCGAAAGTTGCAGCAGCAGGTCCTTTATTGGCAGCTGAACTGGATGCGCTTGGCCGTGCACTGAAAACTCCAGAAAAACCAATGGTGGCGATTGTTGCAGGTTCTAAAGTTTCAACCAAACTTGACGTTTTGACCTCACTTTCTGATATCTGTGATCAATTGATCGTTGGTGGCGGTATTGCCAACACTTTCCTTGCTGCGGCAGGCTATAACGTGGGCAAATCACTGTGTGAAAAGGATCTAATCGATACAGCAAAAGCCATTGCTGCAAAAGTATCAGTTCCACTTCCAACTGACGTAGTCGTTACAGATGCCTCTGAAATTAACTTTGAAGATTTCTTGGGTTCATTGGCTGCTGCGAAAGCGACGGTGAAAAACGTTGCAGATGTTGCTGACAACGACATGATCCTAGATGTAGGTCCAGAAACTGCGAAAGCATTTGCAGAAATCCTGAAAACCTCTAAAACCATTCTTTGGAATGGCCCGGTCGGCGTATTTGAAGTAGATCAATTCGGTGAAGGGACTAAAACTTTATCTTTAGCAATTGCTGAATCGGAAGGTTTTTCGATTGCGGGCGGTGGGGATACACTTGCTGCGATTGATAAATATGAAGTGGCTGACAAAATTGGTTATATCTCGACGGGTGGCGGTGCATTCCTTGAATTCGTTGAAGGTAAAACCCTTCCTGCAGTTGCGGTATTGTTAGAACGTGCTTAATGGCATGTCCTAAGCTAAAAAGCTGGCCAAGTGCCAGCTTTTTTTTATGTCATTTTTTTGACAGTGAAAACTTACCCTTCATGGCTTCGTCATTAAAATGCAATAAATCTGTCATAAGATGCAGTCATTAAATCACCAAATGACGAGAATACGTGATGAAAAAACAGTTAACTACGGCAGTATTATTAGCAGCATCTCTGGCATTGACTGCGTGTGCAAAACAGGAAAGTGCACCAGAAGCTGAAGCAGAAAGCTCGGCAGCCGTGGCAGATCAGGCTGTAACTCCAGAACAGCAAGCTGCCATTGATGCCATTGACCAGCCAATTTTAGATGAAAAAAATACCGATATTCCAGCTGAAGTTGCCAATGCGCCAGCCGACGAAGCGACTGCAGACGAGTCAGTTGCTGCGACTTCAGAGCCTGTAGCACCTTAATCCGGTTAATGTGACACAAAATCCCTGCAAATGCAGGGATTTTTTTTAAATAGTGTTATTTGTTGCTGAATTGAAACCTTTGAACATGTAGAATATGTGGCATTCACTGGGAGGATATTATGGCTCTTATTTCATTGCGCCAGCTCTTGGATCACGCCGGCGAACATGCTTACGGCGTACCAGCATTTAACGTAAACAACTTAGAACAAATGCGTGCAATTATGCTTGCAGCAGATGCAACCAATTCACCTGTTATCGTACAAGCATCTGCGGGTGCGCGTAAATATGCAGGCGCTCCGTTCTTGCGTCACCTGATTTTGGCTGCAATTGAAGAATGGCCACATATTCCAGTGGTAATGCATCAAGACCACGGTACCAGCCCTGACATTTGTCAACGTTCAATCCAGTTAGGCTTTTCATCAGTAATGATGGACGGTTCACTGGGTGAAGACGGTAAAACACCAACTTCATATGAATATAACGTTGATGTGACTCGCCGTACAGTTCAAATGGCACATGCGTGTGGCGTATCTGTTGAAGGTGAAATCGGTTGTTTGGGTAGCCTTGAAACAGGTATGGCGGGTGAAGAAGATGGCGTAGGCGCAGAAGGCGTACTGGATCATTCTCAACTCCTGACTTCAGTTGAAGAAGCGCGTAGCTTCGTTGCTGATACCAATGTTGATGCGCTTGCAATTGCAGTAGGTACTTCACACGGTGCGTACAAGTTCACGCGTCCACCTACAGGTGATATTCTTGCGATTGACCGCATTAAAGAAATTCACGCAGCACTTCCAAACACACATCTTGTCATGCACGGTTCAAGCTCTGTGCCACAAGAATGGTTGGCAGTGATTAACCAGTATGGCGGCGACATCAAGGAAACTTACGGTGTTCCGGTTGAACAGCTGGTTGAAGCGATCAAACACGGCGTGCGCAAGATTAACATCGATACTGACTTGCGTTTAGCATCTACCGGTGCAATGCGTCGTATGATGGCAGAAAAACCAAGCGAATTCGATCCACGTAAATTCTTCAGCGCAACTGTAGATGCAATGAAGCAAATCTGTATCGATCGTTACGAAGCTTTTGGTACTGCAGGCAATGCAGACAAGATTCGCCCAATCTCTTTAGAGAAAATGGTGTCACACTATAAATAATTCCCAGTGAATCATTTATAAAAAAAGCCCACTGCAAATGTGGGCTTTTTTGTAGACTCATAAATATCAAGAATAAGAGCAGCATATGGAACTGATTTTCGCAGCAGCGCTATGCAGCGTTGCGGTCTCAATATTATTAAAAGTCGCCAAAAATAAGGGCTTGAGTCCGATACACATGATTAGCTGGAACTATATGACAGCTAGTCTCTTGTGTTTTTTCTGGTTTAAGCCTGATATTCAGCATATTTCAATGTCTCAGACGCCTTGGTTGCTTATTCTGGCTCTGGGTATTTTGCTTCCGAGCGTATTTCTGTTTTTGGCCAAGGCTTTGCAAACGGCTGGAATTTTAAAAACCGAAATTGCCCAGCGACTTTCTGTAGTTTTGTCACTGGCTGCAGCCTATTTCATTTTTCAGGAACAGTTTAATCAGCTGAAAATACTCGGGATCGCTTTAGGTATTGGCGCAGTGCTGTGCATCCTGTTTTCACATCGACAAAGTACAGGACAGGGCAGTCAGGGAATGTTATATCTGGGCTTGGTCTGGGTCGGTTATGCACTGATAGATGTATTGTTGAAATATACAACCAGTCTTGGCCTGCAATTCGCGGTGGCGCTGAATCTGATGTTTGTTTGCGCTCTGATCATTTCGATGGGCTATCTGTTACTCAAATATAAAAGCTTGGGCTCGATGCAGAATATCGGCGCTGGTCTGTTATTGGGTATCCTGAATTTTGCCAATATTGCTTTCTATGTCAAAGCCCATATGCTGCTCAAGGATTCACCGGCGATCGTCTTTGCCGGCATGAATATTCTGGTGGTGGTATTTGGTGTGATAGCAGGTCTGGTATTCTTTAAAGAGCGGCTCAAACCTGCAAGTACTGTAGGGTTGCTGCTAGGCTTGACTAGTGTGATTTGCCTAGCTTATGCAATGTCTGTTTGACATAAGAAGATGCAAATTCAATCGGATGTCGGAGCAGGTCGCCTGCTTCGGCCAGTCCAAGCAATAAACCGGCCTGTTGGCAGTCTGGACAATGCGGATAACGATGCTGCTGATCTTTATAGTGCTGGAGATAAATTTTATCGCAATGATGGCATTCAAATTTCAGGGATTTGGATGTAAGGAGCGACATAGATGACCTCTATTGTTATTCTATTCTATTAGATGGTAAATTAAATAAAGCAAAAAATAGGCCCGAATTGATATGGAAAGGGGCGCTTGCCCCCTTTTATAGCACAAATTCCTTACAGTTTGGTGAAAATATCTTCAGCGGCAAGACGTGATTTAGGCAGTTTGGCATTGAAATCATTTTCACTACGATAGCCTAAAGTCAGCAATACAGAGGGGATCAAGCCCTGTTCTGCGAGTTGTAATTCTTCACTAATTATCTCTTCATCAAAGCCGCCAATTGGTGTGGCATCGACACCTTCAATTCCGGCAGCCAAGAGCATTTGACCGAGTGCAATAAAGGTCTGGTTTTCAGCCCAACGCTGAATATCACCTTTTTCATTACGATAATAATGAATATAACCTGCACGGGTGTTTTTCTGACCTTCCTTGGCGGATTCATCTTTAAATCGGCCACTGAGATCATCGCGGTTCAATAAGTTTTCCAGATGCAACTCATTAATATCGGCTTTGGTGCAGAATAAAATGGTATGGGATGAATCCAGAACTTTGGGTGCATTGTAGGCATAAGTACCGACCAAGGCTTTGGCAATGCGCTGTTTGGCTGCCTCATGATCGGCAATAAAAAAATGCCAAGGCTGAATATTGATTGAAGAGGGTCCCAGACGCAAAATTTCTAATAAGCGTTCAAACTGTTCTGCCGGGATTTTCTTGCTAGGATCATAGGCTTTAGTGGTATAGCGGGTCTGTGTGATCTTGAGTAAATCCATCAATGGACTCCAATCTTTTTAAATAAACAGCGAGTAGAAGTTTTAAATATATACATTTTTCACATCCTCCGATTATTACAATAAAAAAGCATCAGGCAAAGCCTGTTTTGAGATGATCTTGAGCTGGATTCAAGCAAAACTTAGAGTTAAATCAGATTAAAACCCAGTTTTTGTCTATTGGCACTTTTAAGCGAGAAGCGTTTAATAAGAGACATCGCCGGCAACATGCAAATAGGTTAGCGGATGCAAGTCACCAATTATTTTAAACACAAACTGAAAACCCAGCAGCAAATCGGCTTATGGATTGGACTGGCGGATGCCTATGGAACCGAGATTGCGGCAAATGCAGGTTATGACTGGCTGCTGATTGATGGTGAGCATGCGCCCAGTGATTTGAGAACCACCTTGTCGCAACTGCAAAGTATTGCTGCTTATCCCTCGCAAGCAGTGGTACGACGGCCCATTGGCAGCGTACAACTGATCAAGCAACTCCTCGATATCGGCGCGCAAACGCTGTTGATTCCGATGGTAGAAACCGTGGAACAGGCCGAACTCATGGTCAGGGCAGTCCGTTATCCGCCTGAAGGAATTCGTGGCGTTGGTGCTGCACTGGCACGTGCCACCCGCTGGAACAGCATTCCAAATTATTATCAGACGGCACATGAAGAAATCTGTTTATTAATCCAGATTGAATCGGTCACAGGACTTGAAAATCTGGATGCTATTCTTCAGATCGACGGGATTGATGGCGTGTTTATTGGCGCCGTTGATCTATCTGCCACTATGGGTTATCAAGGTGATCCGAATCATCCTGAAGTACAAAAAGCTGTAATTGATGCAATCCAGCGGATTCGTTCTGCAGGCAAAGCTGCAGGAATTCTGTCAACCCAGCATGAAGTGACGCAAAAATATATCGAACTTGGCACTGAGTTTGTAGCAGTGGGCGTAGATACCAGTATTTTGATGAATTCCTTGCGTGATCTATTGGGGAAATATAAAAAGGATATCAATGTGATTAATCCGACTAGCGGTTATTAATCAACAAGAGATTCTGAATGAATAGCTTGCTTAGATTTTTAGTTTATTTTTAACCGGAAATTCTTTAGATGAGCTATTCATTCAGCCATAAGAAAATCATAATGAACCTTCAAGATGCAGAACAATTTTTACAAGAACAGCAGAACATCTTAGAGAACCAACGTCAGCAAAAAACTAGACGAGTGCAACAAGCCTTTTTTATGATTCACGTACTGTTTGTAGCCTTAAATGCTATTCTCTTGATCCTAAATTATCAAAAGACGGGAGAGTGGAACTTGCTGTACCTCGGGCTGAGTTTCATGTCTCTAATATTGATTTTAAGGTATTTAAAGACAGGTTTTGTTTATCAACGGAAATGAAGTAACGTTAAAATGAATTTTAGATCATAAAAATCAAAAGCCTAATAATTAACAAAGCATGAAAAAAGTTCTTAAAAATCCCATTCTATTGTCATTACAATGTAATTTTGCTTTTGCTGGATAAATAGCTTACACTGGCTGCACTTCAAGCAAGTACTGTTCTTGCTTCTATTATTATTTTAAGCTGATTGTGATGTACTTTTTAGTTCAAGTATTTGAACTCAAATAAGATCTACTAACCATAGAACTATTATGTAAACTAGGTTGTTATTAATCTCTCTCCATATAGTCACAAAAAGCTCATATCGTGTGAGTAAATATTTTGATCAAAATCAATGAATGGCATATTGCCACTGCCGCTGATGGCAATGAAATTAACGTGAAACTGGTTCCATTAAAGCGCAAGCAAAATACAATGGACGGTTTTATCTGGGTTGAGGTCGGTAAAATGATTCAATTGCCAACGGGTGAGGAATTTCAGTTCAATCTCGATGGTAAAAGTTTCTATACTGGGGTAAACCAGCTTTATCGTCTGTGTTAAGCAGATCAATATCGTAAAAAGTGGCTGATTAATATCGCCACTTTTTTAGTTTCAGGGTATCAAAACTTTGATCTTCCTGAATTTCCAGAATCTCTGCACTGTCTTCTTTCCAGTCGCCTAGTACAATTCTTCTTTTCTGGGCTAACTGATGAATGGCTGCGCGATGCGTATGACCATGGATTAGTACATCTACATCCTGTAATGCCAGCTCAACTGCATGTGGGTTGACGTCCATCACTTCATAGCTTTTAAACTGTTGTGCCTGATGGCTTTGTTGACGAAAGCGGTTGGCTAGTCTGGTTCGAAATGAGAGAGGGGTTTTTCTTAAGAAGCCAAGTAGCCAGGGATGACGAATAATCTTTTTAAAACGCTGATAGGAGACGTCATCGGTACATAGGGCATCGCCATGTTCCAGGCGAAAATGTGTTCCGGCAATGATTAGCTGATCGATTTCGGGAAGAAGCTGCCCGCCAAATCGAGCTAAAAATTTACTTCCTAAGACAAAATCCCGGTTGCCGGCCTGAAAATAGACTTGATTCCCAGCCTGAGTAAACTGTTTTAATGCAGTGACAATTTCGTCCAGCCATGGAGAGGTATAGTCATCACCAATCCAGGCATTGAACCAGTCACCCAGAATATACAATTGGGTATTTTGATTTTGATATTCAGTTAATAAATCTAAAAACCCCCGAACAAGTCGAGGGTGATCAGGTGACAAATGTAAATCTGAGATAAACAGATAGGTCACGAATCTTTTCCTTGTTTAATTTAATCCCTCCCGACCTCCCTTTGAAAAAGGGAGGAAAACCTTATTTTGATAAAAGGTGATTCCCTCCTTTATTAAAGGAGGGTTAGGGAGGATTTAAACTTATTCAGAAATGATTTTTGCAGATTCGATTACTACATTTTCTAGAGGAACGTCAGCGTGGTAGCCACGGTTGCCAGTACGTACGTTTTTGATTTCGTTCACAACGTCCATACCTTCAACCACTTTACCAAATACCGCATAACCCCAACCTTGAGCAGTTTTGCCAGAGTGGTTAAGGAATGAGTTGTTTTTCACGTTAATGAAGAACTGAGCAGAAGCAGAGTGCGGTGCCTGAGTACGCGCCATTGCAATCGTACCTTCGTCATTGGTCAAGCCGTTGTCTGCTTCGTTTTCGATTGCATCACGTGTTGCTTTTTCCTTGAAGTTTTCATCCATGCCGCCGCCTTGGATCATGAAACCATCAATAACACGGTGGAAAATTACGCCGTCATAAAAACCGTCACGTACGTATTCTAAAAAGTTAGCTACGGTTTTAGGTGCTTTTTCAGCATTGAGTTCTAGAACAATACGACCTTTATTGGTGTTTAATTCGACTTGAGGAAAACTCATTGTGTAATCTCCTGATCATGGACGAGTGCCATGGTTTTTTCTGAATGAGTGAAGCATAAGCAAACTACATTCGACAAGGCAAGTAAAAACATTATTTTCTTTGTTAAAAGCATAAAAATAATACCTTATTTATACGTTGATTTATCAAGGCATTTCAAATGCTGCCAGACAGGGCGTTATATTTCGGACAGGCACGAATTGAATCATTTTCCAGTTTCTTAAAGCGTTGATATTTTAGTTTTGGGCAGCTTGCTGTATTTTCACTTTTTAAAATGAGTGAATTGAAATCAAATACCGTAGTTAGCGGTTGAGAGATTAATCACCTATAGTTAAACTAAGGAACTTTGATAATGAATATACGTACAACTTGTGCGATGAAATATTTGTTAATCCCTTTTTAACTTTAGAAGTGAATGATTGATCATGAAGCCAAATGATGTTGTGACATCTCTGCCCGAGAACCCGACCCAAAAGAACAATGCAGTCGATTCAGTGCAGCAGCAAGAACAACAACCAGGCTTGGACTTTGTACGTCAGGTCATTACCGATGATTTAGCCGCTGGTCGTACTCAACAGGTGGTGACGCGTTTTCCGCCTGAGCCGAATGGCTATTTACATATTGGCCATGTGAAAGCAATTTGCTTGAACTTCGGAATTGCTGAAGAATTTAAAGGTGTTTGTAACCTGCGTTTTGACGATACCAACCCGGATGCCGAAGAGCAGGAATATGTGGATGGTATTGCCAATGATGTGAAATGGCTGGGTTTCCAGTGGGAAGGTGAGCCGCGTTATGCATCAAGCTATTTTGATCAACTTTATACCTGGGCAGTTCAGCTGATTGAGCAGGGTGATGCCTATGTGGATTTGCAAAGTCCAGAAGAGATCCGTTTAAACCGCGGTAATTTCGTTGAGCCAGGTAAGAACTCGCCACAACGTGATGCAAAGGTTGCAGAAAACCTGGAACGTTTTGAGAAAATGCGCAGCGGTGAATATGCAGAAGGTCAGGCCGTTTTACGTGCCAAGATCGATATGACGTCACCGAACGTGCATATGCGTGATCCGATCCTGTATCGTATCCTGCATTCTGAACACCATCAGACTGGCGATAAATGGAAAATTTATCCAATGTATGACTATGCGCATCCACTTTCTGATGCGATTGAAGGCATTACGCATTCACTGTGTACTTTGGAATTCCAGGATCACCGTCCGTTCTATGACTGGGTGGTGGCAAAAGTTAAATCACCATCCGTGCCACGTCAGTATGAATCGAGCCGTTTGAATGTGGACTATACCATCACCTCAAAACGTAAATTGCGTAAGCTGGTTGAAGGTGGTCATGTAAATGGTTGGGATGATCCACGTATGCCAACTGTAGTGGGTATGCGTCGTCGTGGTTTCACACCTGAAGGTCTACGTGATTTCTGTCAACGTGTCGGTGTGTCGAAGGTTGATGGCAGTATCGTCGATGTAGCCATGCTGGAATACTGTATTCGCCAGTCTCTGGAAAATACCGCAGCTCGTGGTATGGCGGTGTTAAATCCATTAAAAGTGACTTTAACCAACTTGCCAGCCGATATGGACCTGACCCATTCACGTCATCCGAATGTCGATATGGGCGAGCGCGTTATTCCATTGACGACTGAGCTGTATATTGACCGTAAAGACTTTGAAGAAGAGCCACCAAAAGGCTTTAAACGTTTGATTCCAGGTGGTGAAGTCCGTTTACGTCATGCCTATGTGATCAAATGCGACGAAGTCATTAAAGATGAAAATGGCGAAGTGGTTGAGCTGAAATGTTCGATTGATCCTGAAACTTTGGGTAAAAATCCTGAAGGTCGTAAGGTCAAAGGTGTGATTCACTGGGTATCTGCGACAAAAGGCGTTCCTGCAGAAGTGCGTATTTACGACCGTCTGTTTACGGAGTCTGATCCAGAAGTGGGTGATGACTTCTTGGCAAACCTGAACCCTGAATCATTGAAGGTGGTTCAGGCCGTGATTGAGCCTGCATTAGCGCAAGCTCAGCCGGAGGATCGTTTCCAGTTTGAGCGTGAAGGTTATTTCGTGGCAGATCAATATGATCATTCCAGCGAAAAACCGGTATTTAACCGTATTCTGGATCTTAAGGACAGCTTTAAACCAGGCAAATAAGCTGGTTTAAGTCAGAATGTAAAAAGCCCAACTCTGGTTGGGCTTTTTCAATACAGCAGGGAAAATTGCATGATTGTGCGTGATAAGAATAATAGTTTGGGGTTACTGTTTGCCTGGCAGGGAACGATTCTGCCCAAGGTGCTGCCCGCATTAATCTTGGTGGTTTTTATTTCCGCTTTGCTGGTGTATTTGAGTCAGGCGCATTTCGTCAGCCTTCCTGCTGTTCCGGCAATTGGCTTTACCATTTTTGGTGTCATTCTCTCGATTTTTTTAAGTTTTAGAAATACAGCCTGCTATGATCGCTGGTGGGAAGGGCGCAAACTTTGGGGCGCGCTGATTGCCACCACGCGTCATTTATGCCGCGACAGCCATGTTTTGGACGAGCCAACCCGTGAGGTTTTGCTATATCGCATGATGCTGTTTACCCATCTATTACGTGATCGGCTGAGACAGCAAACGCCTAGCATTCAGGCTTATCAAGCCACTTCCAGTTTTGAACCTAAGTCATTTGAGCAATTGCCCATGCAAATCAATCCCTCGCAATGGGTGCTGGAGCAGATGCAAAAAGAGCTGGTGCAACAGTATCAGCAGGGCAAGATCAGCGATATTATTTATAACAACCTGAATCAGCACACTGTAGCTTTGGGAGATATTCAGGCTGGTTGTGACCGAATTTTGTCAACGCCATTACCATTTTCTTATTCAGTGCTATTACATCGTGCGGTTTATTCTTTTTGCTTTATCCTGCCTTTCAGTTTGCAGGCAAATTTAGGCCTGTGGACACCGATTCTGGTGGGATTGATTGCTTATATGCTACTCGGGCTGGACGAGCTCAGTGCGGAGCTGGAAGAACCCTTTGGCTTGCAGGATAACGACCTGCCGCTAGATTCAATTGTACGACTGGTCGAGCGGGAAACCCTAAGCTCTTTAGGTAAAGCACTACCTGAGGCGATTCAAGCCAGAAAAGGCTATTTAACCTGATTCCTTATCGACATCATCAAAATGTAAACACGAACTTAAAATTTCTTGCTCACAAAAAATCATCAGCAGGCTGAGCTTTAAATTAACGATGTTTAAGATTGGTCAGGTCTGACACTTTAGTTTTAGCCTGATCTTGCAATTCACGGTATTGTTGCAAACGCAGATTGGCTTTATCTCTGAGCTTCTTCTTGATGTACAGCGCCAATGCGAAACTGGTGGTGGTCAGGGTCAGGAACATGCTGTTCATAAAACTCATCATCGAGCTGATATAACCAATCGTGGTCAGACGATTCATCATATAAATCACTTGCGGGCTGCTTTCTACACCGGTAATCGCCCAGGTACACAAATGTTCGCAATTATTAATAATCAAATGATAGTTATTTTCATGCATTCTGGACCGCATGCGGCGCACCACTTTACGACCTTTATATTTTGCCGAGTCATAATGCTGCATATGAATCGGTTTGCCATGACTGAATTTTTCAATCGAGGTGATTTCAATGGGGCGTTTCTTGAATAAATGCGCAAAGCCGGAATAATGAATGACACGACCACGTCCGGCGTAAATCCCATGATGGGTATAACCGAAATGTTTAACCATAAGATGTGCGCCTATGGGAAACCGTTTAGTCTGTTGCATATCAGAATTAAGCCATTTAAAAAGCATTGTCGTTTAATAGGAAGTGTACTGTGTTTTGCTAAATTAATCGATGCCTTGCCTGAGTTTCAGATCAGAATTGAAGCGTTATTAAGCCAAGTTTAAAAGGATTAAAAGAAAGCAGTATTTAAGAAATATACTTCTGATAAAGGTTTTAAATAGCCTAAGTAATTCTTAACATTTCTTCAAAATCACAAGTAGGGGATCAGATGAGTCATTCAGCATTTTCTTGCCTGATCCTAGAGTTTTTAAAGTTAAAATTAATGAACTATGCTGAAATAGAGAAGATCAAACCCTTCAACTAAACTTCCAAGCATAAAAAAAGCACCTGACTACGCAAGTGCTTCTTTTATACGGCTGTAACCTTGGCCGATTACTGCAATGGCAAGTGCTGAAGTTCATTCAGTTCTTTGCGGCTATAGCCGCGAGATACGAGAACCTTTTTAATTCCAATGATGATTTCTTCATCAGTGGCTTTAGAAAGTGCTTCAAGAAGCTGTTCATTCGTCTTGCAAGAGCAATCATTTTCAACACAAGCAATTTGATTCTTGTGTTCATTGTGTTGTTCATTAGAAAACAACTTTTGCCAAAAACTCATAGAGCCTTCATACAACAACCTAACATAGAGTGAAATATAGCCAATTAAATAAATAAAGCAATAGGACCTATGTGATAAAAGCAGCAGTTAGTCTTGAAAATTTCCGATGGAAGCCCGAAGGTCTAACGATATTTCTTGCTGTACAAGTCAATATTTATTATTAAATATATGATTTTTAATATAAAAAATGGAGCTTCAAAAAGCTCCATTTTTGTAACAATATAATAAATTGAAACAAATTCTTTATACTTTTTCCAACAAGACACCCGTCTCAACATGGTGCGTATACGGGAACTGGTCAAACATTGCGAACTTGCTGATTTTATGCGTTTGAGACAACTGTTTCAGATTGTCATATAAGGTATCTGGATTGCAAGAAATGTAAATAATACGCTGGAAACGCTGTAACAGTTTCAGCGTTTCATCATCAATACCGGCACGTGGTGGATCGACAAATACTGTATCGAAATCATAAGTCGAAATGTCAATTTGTGCTTCCTGCAAACGACGGAAAACACGTTCGCCATTATAAGCTTGAGTGAATTCTTCTGCAGACAGACGCGCAACCTGAATATTTTCAATCTGGTTCTGCTCAATATTCCACTCAGCTGCATAAACTGAAGATTTGGCTAATTCAGTGGCTAAAACACGGCGGAATTTGGTCGAAAGCGGTAGAGTGAAGTTGCCATTACCACAGTAGAGTTCCAGCAAATCTTTATCTGATTGCTCTGCTGCATCACATGCCCATTCCAGCATTTTTTGACAAACTTGTGCATTGGGCTGGGTGAAGCTGCTTTCGATCTGCTTATATTTATAGCGACGATCAAAAACAGACAGTTCTTCCACCACATATTCATCAGTCAGGACGAATTTCTGACCACGGCTACGGCCAATCAGTTTGATATTCAGCTTTTCCGCCAGTACTTTTGCGGCAGGTTCCCAGCTTTCATCCAGCTTGCGGTGATAAATCAGAGATACCAGAACTTGACCACTTAAAGTTGCCAGAAAATGGACTTCAAACAGGCGATGACCCAGATTGGCATCTGCCTTGAATGCTTCAAGTAATTGTGGCATCAAGTCATTAATGCTGCGGTCTGCAATTGGAAATTCATCAATACGAATGACTTTTTTATTGTTGTTTTCGTCACGTTCGAACATGGCATAAAACAGATCATCTTCAGTATGCCAGATCCGGAATTCAGCACGCATGCGGAAATATTTTTCAGGAGACTGGAATACTTCTAAAGCAGGTGGTTGATATTCGGCAAACTGAGCGCTGATGCGTTCAATTTTGGCTTCAAGTTGTTGCTGATAAGATGAAGTCATATGCAGTAAGAAATCGCAAATATTTTAAAGCGCAAATGGTAGCAAAAAATTGCCGATCTGCCTAAGCCTATTGTAGTCGAGCCGCTTGAAAAGCTGCATAAAAAAGACCAAACCTTCTGAGGAGAGAGGTTTGGCCATCAAGAGGAAAGATTTAAGCTAAAAATGCTGAGATGATTGGACTGATTTAGAGATTATCCATCGTCATCAAGCTGGCATTACCGCCTGCCGCCGCCGTGTTGATACTGATAGCGCGTTCAATCACAAATCGCTCGACCGGAATATCATAGTTGCCCGAACTTAAATGGGTGATACCAATAATTGCACCTTTTCGGCCTGCAATGCGTTTCTGCAAATCAATCAGTTCAACAGTGTCACCATGATGCAGGACGGCATCAAATACATCTGTTTCAATATCCCGGACTACTTTAAATTGCTTGCTGACCGCGGCTGGCATGGTTGGTAAATATTTCAGAATAAAAGTATTGTTTGCCAGTACCGCAGGACGACTGCCAACCGATAAAATCGCCAGAATTTGCTGAATCTGGTCTTGATCCCTATGTGCTAACGAGAGAACGCTTTCACGCGGCAAGATTAGGTATTGATTTTCCTCGCCAGTTGGGCCTTGCAGGCTAAAGCTTTGACCAGTCGCAATTTGCATAGGCGCTTTTAAAGATAAAGTTGGGAAAGTTTTAGCTACCCAGGCTTTAAACTCCTGAACAAGTTTATGTTCAACAAGTGCTGGCTCAGCTTGAGCTGCATAAGGCTGAGCCAGTTTTTTCTCGGATACTTGATGCATTAAACGATAGATATACAACGGGCCACCTGCTTTCGGGCCGGTGCCGGAAAGACCTTCACCACCAAAAGGCTGGACGCCCACGACCGCACCAACGATATTGCGGTTAATATACAGGTTGCCGACTTCGGCCTGTGCAATCACGGTTTGCATGGTTTCATCAATACGCGTATGCAAGCCCATGGTCAGGCCATAGCCTTTACTGTTGATCTGCTCTAATAACTGTTCCAGTTCACCATATTTATAACTAATTAGATGCAGCACCGGACCAAATACTTCACGTTCTAGATCGTCCAGATTTGGCAGTTCAATCAGGGTCGGCGCAATGAATGTTCCTGGAGTTAATTCAGTCTGGTCTTGATTAAACATCAACTGATGAACTTTATGACCTTTGCTGCGCATCTGCTCAATATGCTGTTGGATATTTTGCTGGGCTTCTGCATCAATCACTGGACCAATATCGGTTTTCAGCAAGACCGGATTACCAACGCGCAACTGTTGCATGGCACCTTTGAGCATGTTGCGAACAGCCTCCAGATTATCCTCTTGCACACAAAGGACACGCAGGGCAGAACAGCGCTGACCGGCACTGTCATAGGCAGAGCTCACAACATCCAACACCACCTGTTCAGTCAATGCAGATGAATCCACAATCATGGCATTTTGACCACCAGTTTCAGCAATCAGGGTGACGCTTTCTCCAAACTGGTTTATTCGTTCTGCCACGGTTTTTTGTAGAATTTGGGCGACCTCGGTGGAACCGGTAAACATGATGCCCTGAATACGTGGATCTGCACTGAGCTGTGCACCAATGGTTTCACCACGGCCCGGCAATAGCTGTAACACATCCTGCGGAATGCCGGCTTCCCATAAAATCTGTACGGCTTGTGCTGCAATGAGCGGTGTTTGTTCAGCCGGTTTGGCAATCACGGTATTGCCAGCGACCAGCGCTGCTGAAATCTGACCGGTAAAAATCGCCAGCGGGAAGTTCCATGGACTGATACATAGTAGAGTACCTAAAGGCTGGATCTGTACATTGTCACTGAGATCCAAAACTTGAGCTGCATAGTAACGCAAGAAATCTACCGCCTCACGTACTTCGGCAATCGCATTGGCATAGGTTTTACCTGCTTCGCGAGAAAGAAGAACCATGAGCGGAAGCAAACGCTGTTCCATCAGTTCTGCGGCTTTATTCAGGCAGGCAGCACGCTCATTTTTTGGCAGATTGGCCCAGAAACTTTGTGCATTAACTGCTTGAGTGAGTGCAATTTCGGCCTGTTCAGAAGTTGCTTCATAGACTGTGCCGACCACATCCTGATGGTGTGCTGGATTGATCACTGGAACTGCATGGGGCGTATCCACGCTGCTAAATGCCGTTCCCATAGCCGCTGACTGAAATTGCGTATTTGCCAGACTGGATGCGACTTCATTTAAAATACTGAGTTCAGCATCATTGGCCAAATCGAGTCCTGAAGAGTTCAATCGTGCATCGGTATAAAGATCTTGCGGATAGGGAATCTGGGGATGCTTGGCACCCATCACGCCTTCTTGTTTTGATGCCTTTAAAATGGTTTGCTGTGGATTTTCAATCAAATCTTCAATTTTCAAGGTTTTGTCAGCAATACGATTGACGAAGGAGGTATTGGCACCATTTTCCAGTAAGCGGCGCACCAGATAAGCCAGCAAGGTTTCATGATTGCCGACTGGTGCATAGATCCGGCATGGTACACCGAGTTTATTTTTCGATGGATCGCCCACGACATTTTCATACAGTGGTTCGCCCATGCCATGCAGACATTGGAACTCATATTGGCCGGCATAATACTGCTCAGGTTGTGCCAGCTGATAGATCGTCGCTACCGTTTGTGCATTGTGAGTGGCAAATTGTGGGTAGATATAATCCGGTTCAGCCAACAGCTTACGCGCACAAGCAATATAAGACAGATCTGTATGCACCTTACGAGTAAATACCGGATAATCTGACATTCCATCAATTTGGGCTTTCTTGATTTCGCTGTCCCAATATGCGCCTTTGACCAGACGAATCATCAAGCGTTTCTGGCTGCGCTTCGCCAGATCAATGATGTAATCCACTACATAGAAGCAGCGTTTCTGATAGGCCTGAATCACAAAGCCAATGCCTTTCCAGTCCTGTAATTGTGGTTCAAAACACAGACGTTCTAATAGTTCCAGCGAAATTTCAAGGCGATCGCTTTCTTCAGCATCGATATTTAAACCAATATTGTATTGCTTGGACAAGACCGCGAGTTTCAGTACTTTTGCATAGAGCTCATCATGCACGCGATCCATTTGTGAGCGCTGATAACGTGGATGCAGCGCAGAGAGCTTGATAGAAATTCCGGGACCATCATAAACATCTTTATCCTGCGAAGATTGACCAATGGCATGAATGGCTTGCTGATAATCCTGATAATAACGTTCAGCATCCGGATCGGTCAGTGCAGCTTCACCCAGCATGTCATAGGAGTAGCGGAAGCCTTTTTCTTCAAGCGGTTCGGCATTTTTTAATGCTTCATCAATGGTTTCACCTGTGACAAACTGCTCGCCCATCATGCGCATGGCAACATCCACGGCCTTACGGATAATCCTGCGGCCACTGCGTGCCAAAAGACCGGTCAATAAGCTAGACAGGCTTTTTTGCTGTGGGGTTTCCATCAGCTTGCCGGTCAGCATCAGTCCCCAGGCTGCTGCATTCACAAACATCAATTGGCTCTGGCCCAAATGTTCTTTCCAGTTACCTTGATTGATTTTGTCACGGATCAGCAAGTCACGTGTGGCTTTGTCCGGAATCCGCAGTAAGGCTTCTGCCAGACACATCAGGGCAATGCCTTCCTGAGAAGATAAAGAAAATTCCTGCAATAAGCCTTGGACAATACCGGCTTTCCCAGTGGAACTTTTGCGTTCACGTAAGGAATGTGCGAGATCAAAGGCAAGCGCCTGAATCTTGTCACTCATCTCGGAAGAAATTTCACTATGGGCCAATAACTCTTCGACGCATTCAGTTTCTGCACGACGCCATACCGTATTAATACGTTCTTCGTATTGGTTTTTGTGTTTAAATTCAGCAATATAATTTGAGTGCTGGGCTGAATCTAAAATTGAATCTGGGCGGAGAGTGGTTGGCATAGTGACTTCCTGTACTGCGTCAATCAGTTCTTTGAGGTGAATGAGTTTTAATCTATAATCACAGAATATTTGACGAATATCTCACTATAGTTTTCGCTTTTTTTAGAGAATAATTCTAATGCCAAGTCCTTATTTGAACCTTGACCGTATAGATATTCGTATACTGGGTTTATTGCAATCCGATGCCAAGCTATCCAATATCAAACTGGCTGAACTGGTCAATTTGTCGCCTACAGCAGCCTTGGCGCGTGTACAAAAGCTGACCCGGGAAGGTTTTATTGTGGGCTATGAAGCGCGCCTCAATCCAGTCATGTTGAATAATGGTTTTGTGGTCTTTGTTGAAATTTTATTGGATAAAACCACGCCGAATGTTTTAGATGAATTTTCCCATGCTGTGCGGCAGATTCCTGAAATTATCGAATGTCATATGATCAGTGGCGGGTTTGATTTCGTGGTAAAAATCCGCTGTGCCAATATGGATGAGTTCCGGAAAATCTCTGGTCAGATCTTGTGGCAATTGCCCGGAATTAAAGAAACGCGCAGTTATCCGGTGATGGAAGTAATTAAAGAAAGTCAGCAGATCCATCTGAAAATGCCGGGAAAAGCTAAATAATTCGCAACCGCTTCATCCGAAAAGATAAAAATATAAAAGGGACAATTCAGTCCCTTTTATATTCAAGTAAGAAGATGATTATTTTTCCATTTCTGCCATTTCTTTTTGATACTCGGCTTTAGCCATTTCAAAGCGTTTGACCACATCAGCACTCGGTGCTTTATCCAGCAGGCTGACGATGATAATGCTGAGGGTGGCCAGAATAAAGCCTGGAATGATCTCATACAGACCGGTATCACCCATATAATTTTTCCAGACAATTACAGTCATGGCACCAACCACCATACCCACAATTGCGCCGTTGAGGGTCATTCGTTTCCAGAATAGCGACAAGATAATCAGCGGGCCAAATGCAGCACCAAAGCCCGCCCAGGCATAAGCCACCAGACCCAAAACCTTACTGTTCGGATTAATCGCCAGTGAAATGGCAATTAGGGCAATCACCAAGACCATGCCGCGACCGACCCAGATCAGTTCTTTTTGTGAAGCATTTTTACGCAGGAAACTCTTATATAAATCTTCGGTCAGGGTGGTTGAGCAGACCAGAAGCTGACAGCTCAAGGTGCTCATAATTGCCGCCAAGATAGCAGCCAGAATGATTCCGGCAATCCATGGATTAAACAGGATTTTGGTCAACTCCATAAATACCGTTTCAGGGTTTTGATTCACCACCGAAGCCAATGCGGGATTGAAACTGAAGTAGGCAATACCGATATAACCGGCAGCCACTGCACCGCCTAGGCATAGAATCATCCAGGTCATGCCAATACGGCGTGCAGCAGGAATGGTTTTGACCGAATCTGCTGCCATAAAACGCACCAGAATATGCGGCTGACCAAAATAACCCAAGCCCCAAGCCAGACTGGAAATAATCGCAACGGTGCTTAAACCTTCAAGCATGCTTGAAGCATGTGGGCGAGCCGATTCAAGGATGACACTCACTTGCTGGCTGTTGTCGCCCAGAGCCAAGAAGGTAATGATCGGAGTCAGCAATAAGGCAAAAATCATCAAACCGGCTTGGAATGTATCTGTCCAGCTGATCGCCAAAAAGCCACCAATACAAACATAAAGAATCGTCGCCATCGCACCAATCACAAGCGCTGTGGTGTAATCCCAGCCAAACAGGCTTTCAAACAGTCGTGCACCTGCGACCATGCCTGAGGCACAATAAATTGCAAAGAACACCAGAATCACCAAGGCAGACAAGACCCGTAAAATACGTTTACGATCGGAAAAACGGCTGGTGAAATAATCCGGCAAGGTCAGGGCATTGTTCTGATATTCGGTATGGGCACGCAGTCGACCTGCTACGAGTAACCAGTTCAGCCATGCACCGATAATCAAACCGATCGCAATCCAGACTTCTGACAGGCCAGACAGGTAAATGGCTCCCGGAAGACCCATCAACAGCCAGCCACTCATATCCGATGCGCCCGCCGAAAGTGCAGTAACGACACTGCCCAGACTCCGTCCACCTAGAATATATTCGTCAAAATTGGAGGTGACACGATAAGCATATAAACCGATTGCAATCATGGCGATAATATAAAACATGAAGGTAATCAGGGTGGGGTTTAAATAAGTCATAGGCAGGTCATCCTGTAAATATGGAAATCATCGTCCAAGATGATTTTTTGTACTGAGATTGCAAGGAGGTGATTCAAGCATGGTTTAAAAATTACACTCTGTAACAATTGCACAGCTTTTATGTGTGCTTATTGTAAACATAATAGTAATCCACTGAAATTGAATCAGGAATAACTTGAGCGGATAAAAGGCAATACGACGTCGGATTCAGGGGGAAAGTGGAAATTTTGAATAAATAATTAAAATATTTGAATTTTAGCCAGTTACTTACACAATCTTACAAAACTCACAGCTTTAGCGTATTGGTAATAAATCGTAGCAAATCTAGGTTAAAGTCTTCCTATTAGGCCTGTATTTGTTTGCTCATATTAATGTCACACCAAATACGGTGCATCGCCAAGAGTATTTTTTAGTGGACAATATGCTTCAAATCGAACCGACCCGCATTGAACGTGATTTATTGGGGGAAAAACAAATCCCGTTGCATAGCTATTATGGGATTCATACCTTACGTGCCATCGAAAATTTTAAGATTTCTGGATTGGCGGTGGGGCAACAAACGCACTTTATTCGTGCTTTGGCCCAAGTGAAAAAAGCTTCGGCACAAGCCAATCTGCACTTTCAAAAATTGTCCGAGCAGACCTGTACTGCCATTCAGAAAGCTTGTGATGAATTGATTCAGCATCCGGAAGCGTGGCAAACGGCATTTCCACTCGATCCTTATCAGGGCGGTGCCGGAACTTCCATCAATATGAATGCCAATGAGGTAATTGCCAATATTGCACTTGAAATGTCAGGTTATCAGAAAGGCGATTATCACATTCTGCATCCGAATGATCACGTCAATACCTCGCAATCGACCAATGATGTCTATCCAACGGCTTTGCGTCTGGCGACCTATAGCAGTCTGGATGAATTGTTGAGCGTGCTTAAAGCATTGATTGACTGTATCGACCATAAAGCTGCCGAATTTGAATATGTCATCAAGATGGGACGTACCCAGTTACAAGATGCAGTTCCGATGACCATGGAACAGGAATTTCGGGCATTTGCCACCTTATTAAAAGAAGACCTGAAGCTGATTGGACAGATGCGACAGTTGTTGCTGGAAGTCAATTTAGGTGCCACTGCGATTGGGACCGGGGTAAACACACCGCCAGGTTATGCGACGCGAGTCGTCGAAACTTTGGCGCACCTGACGGGGCTGCCTTTAAAAGGTGCAGAAGATTATGTGGAGGCCACCAGTGATTGTGGTGTCTTTATTATCTTGTCGAGCAGTTTAAAACGTCTGGCAGTGAAATTGTCCAAAATCTGTAATGATTTGCGCCTGCTCAGTTCGGGACCGCGTACAGGTCTGGCTGAAATTCGCTTACCCGAATTACAGGCAGGTTCTTCGATCATGCCGGCAAAAATCAATCCGGTAATTCCGGAAGTGGTCAATCAGATTGCCTTTCGGGTGATTGGTAACGACTTAACCATTACTATGGCTGCGGAAGCCGGACAGCTACAATTGAATGTCATGGAACCTGTGATTGCCGTGGCGATGAATGAATCAATTCAGTTGTTGACCCAAGGTATGCAAACCCTAAATCAGAAATGTATTGCTGGTATTCAGGCCAATGAACAGATTTGTTTAAGTTCCGTCATGCGCAGTGTCGGGATTGTGACCTTGCTTGAACCGATTCTGGGACATGCCAAGTGCGATGAAATCGGCAAACAATGTATGCGCGAAAATAAAACTGTGCCGCAAGTGGTGTTGGAGCTGGGCTTATTAAGTGCAACGCAATTAGAAGAAATCTTTGCATTTGAAAATCTGGTGTCTGAAATTCCTTCAGCAGAGAATCAGCTCGAACAGGTTTCTTAACAGAACCGGAGCTGTTAAATCATCTGAAACAGCGAATCGCTGCTATTTTGATAATTTGCCTCAAGTCCAGGATGTGGATTTGAGGCATTTTCATCTAGACTAGAGCAAGAACTATATTTGGCTAGGTAAATGGCAATGTTTGATAAAATCAGTGCATTATTTAAAAGTAATAAACCGACTGCTGCACAGCTATATCTAGAAGAGCAGAATATTCAGTATGTAGAAGGTACAGGTTATATTGTCGATGATATTCAACTCAATCAGGAGTGGGGTGCACGATTAGAGTATTTGTCGAATCGGCGTTTAAAACAGTTTGATGATTTAAAAGCGTTATATGACACCGCGATGCTGATCAATGAAAAAATTGATCTGGAAATTGCCCATCAGCGTTTTAATGCGACTTTAGGCAATACCAAAGAAAACCTGCTGCAATTCAAAATGATCCTTAAGAAGTTAAATGATTATTATCGTAACTTTCTGCGTGATCAAAAATAAGCTGCAAAAGTGGCTTATTTTCGATGTGTATTGATGTCGCAAGACTGCATAAAAATAACAAAATATCCTGAGATCATCGTGCTAGTATAAGCCTCAGGTTATTTAGACTTTAAAGCTATATCCATGTTCCAGCAAGAAATTTCCCAACTCAATTTACCACAGCTCAAAGCAGGCGAGAAACGCTGGTTAGGCAATCTGCAAGGTTCCTCAACCGCCTTATTGCTTAAAGAAATCGTGCAGCATCAATCGCGTTTATTTATCGTGATTGCACGTAATAATCAGCATTTGGGTCAACTGGAAAGTGAGCTGGAATTTTATGGGATTAAACCCACGATTTTTCCAGATTGGGAAATCTTGCCTTACGACCGTCTCTCCCCACATCAGGATATTGTCTCGGAACGTCTGGCAATCTTATCCAATATGCCAAAAACTGGCGTACTGTTGCTGTCTGCCTCAACTTTGGCACAACGTGTAGCGCCCACCTCATGGATTCTGGGTGAGCATTTCGATATTCATGTCGGTCAGAAATTTGATCTGGAACAACAAAAGAAAAAGCTGATTCAGGCGGGTTATCATCTGGTCGATACCGTTTATGATCCGGGTGAATTCGCAGTACGCGGCAGTATCATGGATATCTACGCATCGGGGCAGGAAGCACCGATTCGGATTGACCTGTTCGATGATGAAATTGAAAGCCTGAAATTTTTCGATGCCGAAACTCAGCGCACCACGCAAAGTTTGCAACAGTTTACCGTATTGCCCGCGCAGGAATTTCCGCTTAAGGAAGGTCGTGCCACTTTCCGTGACCGTTATGCTGAATTTTTTCCGACCGCGAATCCGAAGAAAAATCCAATATACCAGGATGTGATGGATGGCATAGTCTCTCCGGGAATCGAGTTTTATTTGCCCTTGTTTTTCAGCGCTGAAGCCATGCAAGGTCAAAGTTCACTCATTTCGTACTTACCTAAGAATGGCATTGTCATTACAGATAAGGCTTTGGACGAAAGTCTGAGCCAGTTTTGGCAAGATGTAGTGCGCCGTTATGAAGATCGCCGCCACAATGTCGACCAACCGATCATGCCGCCTGAAAGCCTGTTCTTCCAGACCAATCAGGTTCTGGAGCAGCTGAATCAGTTTGCGCGCATCATTGCTGCACAAACGCCTTTTGATCAAAAAGCTGGGGTATTGAATCTTGATACCCAGTTGCCACCGCGTCTACCCGTAGACCCTAAACGTGAAAAACCGTTTCATGAAGTCAAAAAATACATTGATCAGGCCAATCATCCGGTACTGCTGGTGGCTGAAAGTGCTGGACGCCGGGAAAGCCTCAAAGATGCATTAAGACCAAGTCTGGGTGATATCCCCACGGTTGAAAATTTCGATAGTTTTATTCAGTCTCTGTATGCAATTGCCATTACCAATGCGCCTTTAGAGCGCGGTCTGGTATTGACTGATCGCGTTAGTGTGATTTCTGAAAATCAGCTGTATGAACATCGGGTAGTACAGCGCCGTCGCAAGCGTCAGCAGGAAGTTTCCGAAGAGTTCCTGATCCGAAGTCTAACTGAGCTGACCATGGGCGCGCCTGTGGTACATATCGATTATGGGGTCGGACGTTATGCCGGTCTGGTCACTTTAAGTATTGATGATCAAGATCATGAATTCTTGCAACTGGATTACGCGGATGCCGCCAAAGTCTACGTGCCGGTGACCAATCTGCACTTAATCAGTCGGTATAGTGGTGGTGATCCGGATCTGGCACCTTTGCATAAACTGGGTACAGATGCGTGGAATAAAGCCAAACGTAAAGCGCTGGAACAGATTCACGATGTCGCGGCCGAATTGCTGCATATTCAGGCACGTCGTGCTTCCAAGCCCGGGATCAGTTTTGAAGTCGATCAAAGCCTGTATATGCAATTTGCCAGTGGCTTTGCTTATGAAGAAACACCGGATCAGGCCAATGCCATTGAAGCTACGCTGCAGGATATGCAGCAGGCCAAACCGATGGATCGACTGGTGTGTGGTGATGTCGGTTTCGGCAAGACAGAAGTCGCGATGCGTGCCGCATTTGTTGCAGTGCAGAATAATCGGCAGGTCGCGATTCTGGTACCAACCACCTTGCTGGCACAGCAGCATTATGATTCATTCAAAGACCGCTTTGCCGACTGGCCGGTCCGGATTGAAGTGCTGTCACGTTTCGGTTCTTCCAAAGCACATACCAAGACCATTGATGACCTGATCGAAGGGAAAGTCGATATTGTGATTGGTACACATAAGATTTTGCAGGAAAATGTCCAGTTTAAGAATCTCGGTCTGATGATTGTCGATGAAGAGCATCGTTTCGGTGTGCGCGACAAGGAGCGAATCAAGGCCATGCGTGCCGATGTTGATATGCTGACACTGACTGCGACTCCAATTCCACGTACGCTGAATATGGCCTTTAGTGGCATGCGTGATCTGTCGATTATCGCCACACCGCCGGCACGCCGTCTTGCGGTGAAAACCTTTGTGCAGGAACATACCGATGACACCATTAAAGAAGCGATTCTGCGTGAATTGCTGCGCGGTGGTCAGGTTTATTTTCTGCATAATGAAGTTGATACAATCGATCGTGCCGCCGAGCATATCCGTAAACTGGTGCCGGAAGCGCGGGTGATTGTGGCCCACGGACAGATGCGTGAACGTGAACTGGAGCAGGTGATGCAGCAGTTCTATCACAAGGAATACAATGTTCTGGTATGTTCGACCATTATTGAAACCGGGATTGATGTTCCGAATGCCAACACCATTCTGATTGAACGTGCCGACAAACTGGGCCTGGCGCAATTACATCAGCTACGCGGACGTGTAGGGCGCTCACATCATCAGGCTTATGCATATTTGATGGTACCGTCATTAAAAGCCTTAAAAGGTGATGCAGAAAAACGTCTGGATGCCATTCAGCGTGCTTCAACTTTGGGTGCCGGTTTTATGCTGGCAACTGAAGATCTGGAAATTCGCGGCGCAGGTGAATTACTCGGTGAACAGCAGAGTGGTTCGATGCAGGCGATTGGTTATAGCCTGTATATGGAAATGCTGGAAAAAGCCACCAAAGCCATTCAAAAAGGTAAAACGCCAAACTTCGACGCACCATTGTCATTGACTGCCGAAATTACCCTGCATATGCCAGCACTGATTCCGGATGAATATCTGGGTGATGTGCATCAACGTCTGTTGTTCTATAAACGCATCAGTAATACCGATACCCAGGAAAAGCTGGATAATATCCGGATGGAATTGATTGATCGTTTTGGTATACCGCCGCAACCAGTCAAACAGCTCTTTGCTGTACATCAGATTCGATTGAAAGCCGAGCAGCTTGGTATTACTAAAATTGATATCAGCAGTCAGGGTGGGCATATTGAATTTGCACCGGATACTCCGGTTCAAGCCATGACGATTATCCAGATGATGCAGAAACATCCGACCTATTTCCGGATGGATGGCGGTCAACGTCTAAAAGTCATGGTCATGCTGGAAGACTATCAAAAGCGGATTCAGTTTATACAGGATTTACTGGACAGTCTGCTTAAAGAATTGCACTGATTTTATTCGATTAAATCAGCCTGAAAATTCAGTTTGGGTTTCATTTTCCAATGAAGTTTGCAGGAACAACAGGCTTGATTTTTTTAATGAATTGTTTACAGTAATTGTTGTGATGTGCTTCGCAACAAATCATGAGAATTTGTCTTTAAACACATTGCTTTCAATATTCAGCTTCAGTTGGATATGTTAGTATTAGCCATCATTCTAATTTTGCATCATTTATAAAGATATGTTTAGTTTGCATCCACAACTTGCTCAAGATACGTTTTTTGTAGGCGACTTTCCTTTGTCAACATGTCGTTTGATGAATGATATGCAATTTCCCTGGCTCATTCTGATTCCACGTGTGCCGGGTGTCTCTGAATTATATGAATTGAGTCAAGCTGACCAAGAGCAGTTTTTAAGAGAGTCAAGCTGGTTATCAAGCCAGCTGGCACGTGTTTTCCGTGCAGATAAAATGAATGTAGCAGCGCTGGGTAATATGGTGCCGCAATTGCATTTTCATCATGTGGTTCGTTATCAGAACGACGTTGCATGGCCGAAGCCTGTTTGGGGTACACCTGCTGTTCCTTATAGCAGTGAAGTATTGGCACATATGCGTCAAACCTTAATGCTGGCTTTACGTGGTCAAGGTGATATGCCATTTGACTGGCGCATGGACTAATCAGCCAAGGCATTCCGAGAACCATGGACAGTTGCGGACTTCAGGGAGTGAGTGAGTGCAATTAGACGACTGGATTCAAAAAGAACCCCATCAGTTTGAATATTTCCATCGCATGATGGGCTATATCATGCTGTCTCTGGTTCTGGTCGTCTTTCATTACACTGAACCAGATACCCAGTATCAGCTTTTTGTTCCATTTTTTTTGTTTCTGGTTTTGTTGATCACTCCCAAGCTATCTCGCTGGCTGATCTATCGTCATGATTATCACATTCGGCGTAATATTCTTTTCCTGATTGATGTCATTGTCATCTCGGTGGTTTTGGCGGCCGTGCATCTGGACTTGGTACTGTCCTTGCTCGGTCTGGTCGCAGTGCTCTATACCGCGATCAGCAATAAAATTTCATTGATGATGGCTTCTCTGGCCAGTCTGGTCGGGATCACCGTTTTTTATCTGGCCAATATTCTGGTCTTTGGTTTTGGGACTTATTTTGAACCGACCAGCAGTGAACTGACGGTTTTAGGCTTCATCTGCCTGATTACCTATTTTGGTGTCGGAAGTTTTTATCAAAGTGGTCGTGTGCAATATATGACCCAGAAGAAAAATCATTATTTTGAACAGATGAACCGTTATATGGAATTTGCCAATCAGCTGAGTCGTTATGCGCCTGTGCAGTTGTGGCAATCCATCATGAAAGGTGAATCTGAAGCCAAAATTGAATATAAGCGTAAAAAGTTGACGATCTTTTTCTCTGATATTCAAGGTTTTACCGAGCTATCTGAAACCCTGATTCCAGATGATTTAGCATTCCTGTTGAATGACTATTTGCGGCACATGACCGAAATTGCTAAAAATTATGAAGCGACTGTCGATAAATTCATGGGTGATGCCATCCTGATTTTCTTTGGTGATCCGAACTCCGAAGGTGTGGAACGGGATGCCAAGAACTGTATGGAAATGGCATTGGCTATGCGTCAGCAAATGAAATTGCTGCGTGAACGCTGGATTAAAATGGGTTATCCACCAATGCATATCCGCATGGGAATTTCGACCGGTTATTGCCACGTAGGGAATTATGGGGCTACGCATCGTATGGCTTATACCATTGTAGGGCGTGATGCTAACCTGGCTGCGCGTTTGCAAAGTGCAGCGGAAGTCGATGAAATCCTGATTTCGGAAGATACTCATAATCTGATCAAAGATGATTATCTTTGTGCACCGAAAAAGCCGATTTTCTTGAAAGGCATTAAAGCACCTGTAAGAACCTGGCAGGTCATGGAAAAATATGCGTCTCAGAAAGTCGAGTATCAGCGCTGGTTCGATTATGAATATAAGGGCTTTCATTTATTGCTGAATCTGGATGAAGTGCAAAACTTTGAATATCCTGAGCTGATTCATGTACTAGAAAAAATGATTAAACGCATTGAAACTCAGCAGAAAATGACCAATTCACAAGGTATTGTCAAATTGAAGCTTGAGGATGAAGTAATTGAACACATTTAAAGTTCATGTAAATTTACTTTAATTGTTTCTTATAAAGAGAAAAAACCACGCCTGAGCGTGGTTTTTTATTTTAGCCTGCAACGAAAATCTTAGTGATTTTCTGACGCATGGTTAATGGTGTATTTTGGAATTTCAATTTCCAGATCTTCATCGTCCAGTTTAACCTGACAAGAAAGACGTGAATCAGGTTCTAAACCCCAGGCACGATCGAGTAAGTCAGCTTCAACATCATCCATTTCTTCCAGGCTGTCAAAACCTTTGCGTACCACTACATGGCAGGTGGTACACGCTGCTGACATATCGCAAGCATGTTCAATTTTAATGCCATTTTTCAGTAGGCTTTCGCAAAGATTGGCATTTTGTTCGACTTCAAACTCAGCACCTTCGGGGCAAATCTGCGCATGTGGAAGAACTTTAATACGTGGCATAGTCGTTACCTTAAATTAGTTTGAGTTTGACCAGTCGTCGAGTTTAGTGCCCTTAAGAGCTGCATCAATATGTTGATTCATACGTGCTGCTGCAAAAGCATCACTATGTATTTTAAGCTGTTCAACGGCAGATTCAATTGCTTTGATATCTGAACCCTGAAGCTGAGTTTCAAGTTGTGCTTGCGCAGTTTGCAGTGCTGCAAGTTGTTCCTCAGTCAAAAGACCGGCATCTGCTTTGAGTGCCTGAACCAGTGCTTCCAGCTCACGCTGTGCTTCAACTTTGGTTTCATTCAAATGTCGAAGATTTTTATCTTCTTCAGCGAATTTATAGCCGTCTAGCAACAGGCGCTCAGTATCTTCACCCGATAAACCATAAGATGGCTTGATATCGATTTGAGCAGTCATGCCAGAAGTAGTTTCTTTCGCAGATACAGTCAGCAAGCCATCAGCATCGACCTGGAACGTCACTTCAATACGTGCCTGACCAGCAGTCATTGGCGGAATGCCATGCAGGACAAAACGCCCTAAACTACGGCAATGCTCAACCAGATCACGTTCACCTTGAACCACATGAATCAACATGGCAGTCTGGCCATCTTGATAAGTCGTAAATTCCTGACGACGAGCGACTGGAATCGCAGTATTACGCGAAATTAATCGTTCAACCAGTCCGCCCATGGTTTCAAGACCAAGAGACAGAGGCGTCACGTCTAATAGTAATGAGCCATCAGTTGAGTTGCCAATCAATTGGTTCGCAGTAATTGATGCGCCAATAGCAACCACTTCATCCGGATTAATAGTGCATAGTGGTTCTTGATTGAATACTTCACGCACGGCTTTTTGTACTGCATAAGAACGGGTTGAGCCACCGACCAAAACGACATTTTGAATGTCATCCAGTTCAAGCTTGGCATCACGCATCACACGCTTACATACGCTGATGGTCTTATCCAAAGCAACTTTAATGATCTCTTCAAATGTCGGACGGTCAAGCGTCAATACCTGATCAAGCAATTTGAGTTGAACTGAATCTGCATCAGACAAAGCTTCTTTGGCTTTACGTGCTGCAACCACAAAATGTGCATATTCTGCATCATTCAAGGTGTCAATATTCAGTTGTTTCTTGGCCCATTTCAGGATCAAACGATCTAGGTCATCACCACCGAGGGCAGTGTGGCCACCGGTTGCCAGAACTTCAAACACACCTTGACTAAAACGCAGAATCGAAACGTCAAAGGTACCACCACCCAAGTCGTAGATCACATAGTTGCGATCTGTACTTAAGTTGCTTTCCTGATCGAGACCATAAGCAACAGCAGCAGCGGTTGGCTCATTCAACAAACGTAAAACATTCAAGCCAGCAAGTTGAGCAGCATCACGGGTTGCCTGACGCTGTGCTTCATCAAAGTAGGCCGGAACAGTAATAACGGCACCATTGACCGGATTTTGCAGACTGGCTTCAGCGCGGTCTTTCAACTGCTTTAAAATTTCTGCAGAAATCTCAACCGGCGTCTTACGGCCTTGTGCGGTTTCAAAAGCCGGCATTTCATTCGCTTCACCAACCAACGCATAAGGATGCTGGAATTTGATGTCAGCTTTCGAGCGACCCATAAAACGTTTTACAGAAATGATGGTGTTTTTAGGGTCAGTAGTAATGAAAGGCGCAGCTTCATTGCCGTATTGAGTCTGTTGTTCTGCATAATGCACGATAGAAGGAAGTAGCACACGACCTTGTTCGTCATTAAGTACTTTGGCTTTACCTGAAAGAACCGTGGCAACCAAAGAGTGGGTGGTGCCTAAATCGATACCAATCGCAATGCGGTGTTCATGTGGTGCACTTGATTGACCTGGTTCTGCAATTTGCAAGAGAGCCATAGTGTTACATCCTTTGCACGTTAAATATTAAAAATTAGAAATCATCATCAAGATCAAAGCTGTCATCGTCCAGGAAGCGGTCTTCCGCTTTGTCGATATCGGCCATGACTTTAACGAAGAAGCGTAGTTTGCGCACTGTATCGCGTGCTTCGGCCCAGTCTTCATCCGCATAATCAATTTTGAACTCGCGAACCAAGCCTTCAATCCATTGCTGGACTTCGACTTTCAGTGAAGTTAAATCTTCAGCAGAGGTTGCATCGTCAAGTTGTTCACGAATTTCCAGAGCGTCCTGCAAGAATTCAAAATCACTGATCGACTGATCTAAGTGATAATCCTGTTTCTTGAGAGACAGTAAATACGCTGCACGGCTATCGACCGCTGACAAGGCTTTAAATGCCTGATTGATATCACTTGATTTAATCAGAGCCTGATCTTTGTCTTCAGCTTTATCTGGGTGATATTGTTGCTGCAACTTTAAAAATTCAGTCTTTAAAGCCGCCAAATCAATATCGAGTGCTACAGGAAGGTTGAACAACTCAAAATGATTCATGGGAGATGGGATCCGCGATTAATGAGCAAAAATAACTGTATAAATGCAATTAAAACAGTGTGAAACACACTGTTTTAATGTCAAAAGAGAATAACTGCCGGGTTTATACAGTGAAGGATTCACCACAACCGCATTCGCCTTTTTTGTTGGGGTTGTTAAATTCGAAGCCTTCGTTCAAGCCGTTTTTAACATAGTCCATCTCCATACCTTCAAGATAAACCAGACTTTTCGGGTCAACGAATACTTTAACCCCAAACTGTTCAAAGGCTTGGTCATGTGCATCGACTTCATCGACGAACTCGAGCACATAGGCCAGACCAGAACAGCCTGAAGTTTTCACACCAACGCGAATGCCTTCACCCTTACCGCGATTTTTTAAATAATTGCTGATATGAGTTGCAGCATTTTCAGTTAAATGGATCATGAAAACTCCGTTAAAATTTCAAAACGTGGAACAATTAAGCTTTAACTTTCTTGCTACGGTAGTCTTCTACAGCTGCTTTGATTGCATCTTCAGCAAGAACAGAACAGTGTACTTTTACTGGTGGAAGTGCAAGTTCAGTCGCAATATCAATGTTCTTGATCGCTTGGGCTTGATCCAAAGTTTTACCTTTGAGCCATTCGGTCACAAGTGAACTTGATGCAATGGCAGAACCACAACCATAAGTTTTGAAACGTGCTTCTTCAATCACACCTTCGTCGTTTACCTGAATCTGTAAACGCATCACGTCACCACATGCTGGCGCACCAACCATACCAGTACCAACGTTTTCAGCATTTTTATCTAAAACGCCAACATTACGAGGGTTTTCGTAATGATCAATTACTTTTTCGCTATAAGCCATGTTGCTTCTCCAAACCTCGGGGTCAGCCTTAGTATTAAATATGGGGGTAAAAAAACTTTTCTCAATGAGATAGCAACGGATTTGTCACTATCTCAGAATGAAAATTAGTGCTCAGCCCACTCAACTTTAGAAAGGTCAATACCTTCCTTATACATATCCCAAAGCGGAGAAAGTTCACGTAACTTCTCAACAGCAGCTTTAGTGATAGTCAATACGTGATCGATATCTTCTTCAGTGGTGTATTTACCGAAGCTGAAGCGGATCGAACTGTGTGCAAGTTCGTCTGAAAGACCCAATGCACGAAGTACATAAGATGGTTCAAGTGTTGCAGATGTACATGCCGAACCTGAAGATACCGCAGCATCTTTCAATGCCATCATCAATGATTCGCCTTCAACGAAGTTGAAGCTAATATTCAGGTAGTTCGCTACGTTTTGTGTTGGATGGCCGTTCAGGAACACTTGTTCAAGACCTTGTAAACCATTCCACAGCTTGTCGCGAAGTACACGTAAACGAGTCTGTTCAGCTTCCAGGTTTTTGCCTGCAAGTTCAAAGGCTTCACCCATACCTACAATCTGGTGAGTCGCAAGGGTACCTGAACGCATACCACGTTCGTGGCCGCCACCATGCATTTCAGCTTTAAGGCGTACACGTGGGCTACGACGTACAAACAGTGCGCCAATACCTTTAGGGCCATAGATCTTGTGCGCAGAGAAACTCATCAAGTCTACTTTTAAAGTTGAAAGATCAATTTCAACTTTACCTGCCGCCTGAGCTGCATCTACATGGAAGAAAATCTTGTTGGCGCGAGTGATTTCACCAATCGCTGCAACATCAGTCACAGTACCGACTTCATTGTTCACCATCATCAGGGAAACAAGAATCGTATCTGGACGGATCGCTGCCTGTACCATTTCTGGAGTAATTAAACCGGTTTGAGGTTGAGGCTCAATATAGGTAATTTCAAAACCTTCAGACTCAAGCTCACGACAGGTATCTAAAACTGCCTTATGTTCGATTTTAGAGGTAACGATATGTTTACCTTTAGATGCATAGAAATGAGCTACACCTTTAAGCGCAAGGTTGTCTGACTCGGTCGCACCCGAAGTCCATACGATTTCACGTGGATCAGCTTTAATTAAATTCGCAACTTGTTCACGTGCATATTCAACTTTTTCTTCTGCTTGCCAACCATACGCGTGTGAACGAGATGCCGCATTACCAAAGGTACCATCGAATGTTAAGCATTCCATCATACGTTCAGCAACCTGAGGATCTACAGGAGTTGTAGCTGCATAATCAAGATAAATCGGACGTTTCATGTCAAATACCTGTAACCGATAAAAGGGCTGAATCTAAAGGTGCTGATTTTTGGCGTAATGACACAGTCTGGACGTTGTCACGTGCAACCAGATCAGCAAGCGAGATTTTTTCTAAATAATCGGCGATGTGATGGGAGAGTTCCTGCCATAAATCATGAGTCAAGCACATCGCACCATTCTGGCAGTTGCCTTTATGGTCACAGCGAGTCGCATCAACTGTTTCGTTTACAGCTTCAATAATTGCTAACACAGTAATTTCATCTGCATTACGTGCTAAATGGTAACCACCATTTGCGCCACGAACACTAGAAACTAAACCATGACGCTTGAGCTTCGCAAATAACTGCTCAAGATAAGCAACAGAAATAGTTTGACGTGCTGCAATTTCAGCGAGCGTTATCGTTTTTTCAGAAGGCTGCAAAGCTAGATCAAGTAGAGCAGTCACAGCGTAGCGACCGCGAGTGGTTAGGCGCATGATTCGATACACATGGTTAGACTAGATGTGTAGATTTTATGAATCCCGACTAAATTAGTCAAGTTATTTTTAGTAGACCTTAGTGGGATTTAATTTTTGGAGAATGAAAGATTTACATGCTCAGCCAATTATACACTAATAACGTAATCAAAAGTACGCTGCTTAAGCCAAAAATGATGTTAATGCGCTTTTGACGGCGTTCAACCCGTTTCAGGCGGTTTTTATACTGTTTGACTTCCACTTGCAGGGTATTGATCTTGGAACGCTGCTCTTCAATTTTCTTTAGAAGCGGCGCAATACGCTTTTTAGAGGCAATAATTTCCGCTTCATCCGTCGGCGCATCAGACAGCCAGTGTTTCCAGTCGGCTAATACTTTAGGCAAACTGAATACGGTTAACAGATCACGAAACTCATCTTTTAAAACCTGATGACCATCAATACGCATGCTACGAATGCTACGATGATTACCAAAAATGAAAATTTTAATCAGGTCGGGCAATGTGGTGCGTACATCCAGGTCGACAATGCGGCCCGGTGCTTTATGGTCAAATAATAGTCCATTGGGGGTGAATTGCACATAAAAGTCGAAATACGGAATATAGCTATTGATTTTAATCGAAATGTTTTCATCTACAAACTTTTTGGCCTGTAATGCAACGACACGATCATGCTTGAGAATGAAAGTAAATATTGTCTCTAAAACAATTAACGTCATCGTAAGCAACAAATGCGGTTGATTTTGACTTTGTTGCGATTCGCTCATATACAACCAATCCTTACCTGAAATATAAAGTGTAAAAGCTTCCTGCTTGTGAAGAGATTTCAGGGTTAAATCAAATTAGACTTGAAATAAATTGCTTTGTAGAACAGTTTATCAAATCTATCAAGTACTAAATTTGCTATTATGCAGTGGTTTTGTAGAATAATTTATAATAATTGCGCAGAAAACAAACAGGAGCCGTGCACATGGACAAGTCAAAAACAGCACAAGACTCAGCTGAAGCTTCGAATGAGAAAATGCTGAAACCCAAGTCTAAATCTGCCTCGGAGCGCAAATCGGTTCTTGATTTTCGTAAATACACCAAACAGATCTGGTTGGCTGGACTCGGGGCATTTTCACGTGCAGAAGAAGAAGGCAATAAACTGTTTGACTCGCTGGTCAAGGTCGGGGAAGAACTTGAATCTAAAACTGCAGATATTGCCGATCAAACTGTAGAGAAGGTTTCAGAAAAAGCCAAAGAGTCGGTCACAGACACCAAAGACAAAGTGGAAAAATTAATCGACAACTCTATTCATCACTCATTGAATCGTATAGGATTAGTCACACTGAAGGATGTACAGTATTTGGAACGTTTAATTCTCCAGTTGCATGCCAAGGTTGATCAGTTGACTGCGGAACAAGAAAAAATGAAAGAAGAATTGCCGAAAAAACTTAAATAAAATGACTTTATTTATTATTCAATGTTTTTTTCGCATATTTTTTGAAAAAAAAGAGGTTCTTAAGTATTGCGTTTATACCTAAAGCATTGCTATAAAGGCGTTATGGCATGTTAAACCAATTCTTGAACCTTAAATAAACGATATTAAGAGGACGTAATCTTCATGAATAAATCAGAATTAATTGATGCAATTGCAGAAAAAGGGGGATTATCTAAGGCTGACGCAGGTAAAGCTTTAGATGCTACAATTGCTTCTGTTACTGAAGCTTTAAAATCGGGTGATACAGTAACTTTAGTGGGTTTTGGTACTTTCGGTGTGAAAGAACGCGCTGCACGTACTGGCCGTAACCCACAAACTGGTGCTACTCTTGAGATCAAAGCAAGCAAAGTACCTAGCTTCAAAGCAGGTAAAGGCTTAAAAGACGCTGTAGCTTAAGCTTACCCAGCGACGAAACGCGCCTTCTTTGGCGCGTTTTTTATTGATAAATTTAATTGTGATGATTAACACATTCATTCAATGGGTATTTTCGGTTAAAATCCTTTGCAAATAAAATATTGGAATACTTATGGAAGCTTTTCGTAAAGTTATTAAGGGTTGGTTGGGCAAAGTCTTGCTCGTTCTGTTTTTGACCCCGTTAGCACTTGTAGGTATTGAAGGATATTTTAGCAGCGGAAACTCTGATGCGGCAAAATCAGTGAACGGGACTGAAATATCTCAAAAAGAATTAGAGTCACTGACCAAATCATTTAAAGAACAATATCTCAGTTATGCCAATGGGGATGAAACTTTACTGAATCAAAGCTTCATTGACCAAAAAGCCATGGATACTCTGGTTGCACGTACTTTATTGCTGCAACAGGCTGAAGAATTAGGGATCAGTCTGAGTGACCAGCAAATTGAACAGATGATTGCTCAGCAGCCTACTTTCCAGCAAGATGGAAAGTTCTCGAATGCTTTATATGAAAATTATCTAAAATCAATTGGCATGACTAATCGTGCTTTGATTGAAAGTTTACGTAAAGATCATGCGCTGAAGATGCTGTCATCGACTTTCCTGGATTATCCATTGGTAAGCCCAGTCGAAATGCAGCAGATTGCTGATTTACAAACTGAACAACGTCATATTCATATTTCCAGCATTAATCTGGACAGCTATAAAAAAGATGTCAAAGTGACGGATGCAGATATTGCTGCCTATTATGAAAAACACAAAACGCTATTCAAACAGCCGACCAGCGTAGATGTCGACTATGTGGTGTTAAAGCCAAGCGATATTCAGGTGCAGAGTTTGGCGGTTACCGATGCTGAACTTCAAGAAGCGTACACGGCTTTTGTCGCGACACAAAAACAGGCAGTTAAACCAGATGTGAAGCATATTTTAATTACGGCGGACAGTCGTAGTGATGCTGAAGCAAAAAAACTGGCGACCGATATTGCAGCCAAAATTAAAGCCGGTACTACTTTTGCTCAGGCAGCAGCACAATATTCTGAAGACCCTGAATCTAAGTCTAAAGGTGGCGCGCTTGCCGTTTATGAAGAAGGTGTATTTGGTACTGCATTTGATCAGACGGTTAGTTCTTTAAAATCGGGTCAGGTGTCTGCACCAGTGAAAACAGATTATGGTTACCACATCATTTCTGTGCAAACGCCAGATGTTGCAGTTCCTTCTTTTGAATCACAAAAAGCACGTTTGTCTGAAGAAGCCTTGGCTGCTAAAAAATCCAATGCATTCTCTGATACGGTCAATACGCTAAATGATATGGTGGTAGGAAGTGATTCTCTGGATGTCGTTACACAGGAAGTTAAAGGTGTACAAGTCCAGAAAGCCCAAGGTGTAACACTTTCGACCCGTGATCCTGTGCTGAGCGATGCTAACCTCAAAGTCAAATTGTTTAATGACGATGTTAAAAATGGTGATCGTAATGCTTCATCAAGCATTCAGTTAGCCAATGGTGATGTAGCCTGGATAAAGGTGCGTAATTATCATGCAGCCGGCGAACAAACACTGGCAGAAGCAAAACCGCGTGTTAAGGCTCAGCTGATTGAAGACAAAGCAGCTGCTTTGGCAAAAGCAAAAATTCAGAAAGCTTTGGATGAGTTCAAAACCAAACCGGTTGCAGCAGTGGCGAAAGGTGATTTGATCTTTGAAGATGCTGGTGTTTACACACGTGCTGAAGGTTTACTAAAACGTGATGTACAGCGTGCGGCTTTTAGTCTTCCGACACCAAAAGCAGGCCATTGGTCAGTGACGACAGCGAAAATGCCAAATGAGCTGGTTGTGGTTGCGGTATCAGAAGTAAAGAAAAATCCGGTGGATGTATTGAGTGTAGAACAACGCAGTGAGTTGATGAAGTTATATCAACAACTTCGTGGTCAGCAAGAATTTGATGACTATACGCGTTACTTGAAATCTCAGGCAAAAATCAAATAAAATTGTTGTATAGAAAACCAGCCTGCGGGCTGGTTTTTTATTTTCTAAAACTTATAGTTTTATAGGTAATAATATTAAATATCTGATATATAATTATTTTAGGCTGTAATCCAGTCTATATCCATTCAGCATAAATAAAAAATGATAAGGCATATAATGAAAAAAATATCGTATTTTAATCCTGTTCCGCAGCATGCGCAGGTCGTTAAATCACCTCACTATCACCCACAACCAAATAAACCTGGAAAAGGTCATGAACCAAATAAACCGGGGAAAGGTTATGTTCGCGATGAAACTGCAATTATTCTCAAACCTTCTACGCCTGAGGTAACGGAGTTTGGTAGCCAAATTGTTGGTATAGCCGATCCGTTTGTTACTATTATTGCAACTTATAATGGTCAGCAATATCAAACTACTGCTGATGCGCAGGGAAGTTGGTCACTGAATAATCCTATCTCAGGCACTGGCTCAGTGACGATTGTTGCTGTAAATGCAAAAGGAATTGTTTCCTTAGAAATTGGATTAGCGCAAATAGCACCACTACCTCCGAGTATACCTGTGTTTTCTCAAGAGGGTGATTATTTAGTCGGTACGGCTGATCCACATGTGACGGTGGTGGTTAGGCATAATGGTGTTGAATATAACACCGAAGCTGATGCAAATGGGCAATGGATACTTCTAAATCCGATTGTGCCGGGTACTTTTATAGAAGTATTTGCTCGTAATGAACTTGGAGAAGAGTCTCCACCTATTATTTCTGGTATGGCACCACTTCCTGAAATTCCGGTATTTCCAGATTGGGCACCTATTACCCCAGTGATTTTAGAGCAGGGTGAATATCTATCAGGTAAAACAACCCCTCATACGCAGATTATTGTGATGGCAAATGATTATGAATATTCAACCAGTGTTGATGGTCAGGGGAATTGGTCGTTACTCAACCCAATTGCACAAGGAGGAACTTTAGAGATTTATGCGGTAAATGATTTAGGTATTCGATCTAACATCATTGCATTGGCGATTCCTGTGGTATTTCCTGAGCCGGAATTACCTGTTATAGAGCCAGAACAGCCAAGTTACATCTTGTTTGAGCCAGTTGTCCCTACTATTTTGGAAAATGGCGAACAGCTTACTGGCGAGGCAATGCCTTACGGTAAAATTGTGATTCTTGCTGATAGTCAGGAATATGTGACTTATGCAAATGCAAAGGGTGAGTGGAGTATAGAAAATCCAATTGCACAAGGTGGCTTCTTGACTTTATATTCGGAGAATGCAGCAGGCCAGCGTAGTGAAACTATTTCATTAGCAAAAATTAATTTTCCATTAAACGTGGAGCAACATGCTTCTATTGAGGATATTCTTACTACAGCGATTGAGCAAGATGAAGAATCTGCAAGTTTAGAAAATGATCATCAAGATATTCAGGTTGATTTAACATTGCTCCTACAAGATATAGAAAGGCCGACTACATCAGTTTCACTCATTGAGCCGATTGTGGTGGAAGCACGAGAAGAAAGCTTCGAAGTCCCTTATTTTGCCGACCAAAATATTAATTCACAGCTTATACAACAGCAGCTATTTGATCAGATTAATATTATTGGATAAAAAAGGGAGCATTTGCTCCCTTTTTTAATTATTCAGCACGAATAATCAGTTCATAACCGGTATATTTGCGCATATTAATTACGCCAGTATCCAGAATTAAATACTGACCCTTGATGCCTTGTAATTTGCCACGAATGACAGGAGTTTTATCCAGATTATGCGATTTAATCTTTTCTGGATATTGTTCTACCGGATAAATAAATTCTCGTGCGAATTCATCTTCCAATACTTCAATATTTTCATTAAATTCTAGATTCTGATTAAATTCTTCGCGAATGCTTTGAATTTTAGGCGCAAATTCTTCCAGCAGTTGTTCACGCACTTCAATCAGGTTCAATGGTTCTGCTTCACCTTTCAGTAGCTTGCGCCAGTCAGTTTTATCAGCAACCTGCGTACCAAACATGACCTCAAGCTTTCCGGAAAGACGACGTGAGCCCACTTTCATAATCGGCAGGGCCTGGGTGGCACCCTGATCAAGCCAGCGAGTCGGCATTTGGCTGGTACGGGTAATGCCGACCTTTAATGCACTGGAATTGGCCAGATAGACAATATGTGGTTGGAAGCAGACATTCTGTGCAAATTCATCTTCGCGGCAAGTGCCCAAATGATAATGGCACGTCTCTGGCTTCATGATGCACATATCACATGAAGCATTGGTTTTAAAACATTTAAAACAGTGACCTTGCGAAAATGATTTGGAAGTTTTGTTGCCACAGGACACGCAGTAAATATTACCGGTCCATTCAATCTCGATTTCCTGGCCTAAATTAAACGGAAGATCAATTTCTGCACGATCTAAAATTAATTTATATTCAACATTTGCCCGCTGTATCTGTTGATCAGTTACACTAAGGTCCTTGAGGCCGACGTGCATTTTATGACAAATGCCCTGAAGTTCCATAAAAATTACTCACTTAAATCATAAGGATGCAGTTATGGCTGAGCAGAATGTCATTACCTCGATGCTAGACGATTTCGCACAGGAACAGCCAATTCATACTGCTATTTGTATTGGGCAGGACTTGAGCCAAGTCCAGTTTCAGCCAGCTATTCAATGGTCCTATTTTAGCGTATCTGACTTTTTAAATCTGCCTTTTCAGCAACGTTATGACTTGGCTGTGGTGATGCTGGATACTGTAGAAACAGAACATTTGTCTGAACAGATCATGAGTCAAATTCTGGTGAAATTACGTGATTTGTTTGCCAAACGGCTAGTGGTGATCAGCCGGATGCAAAATGAAAAGTTATTGAGAGCTTTAGGATTTACCCAGCTGATTGACAAAACTATACATGAGGCCGATTTTGCGCTGTGGCAGTTTAATATTTTAACCTATAAGCACGTGCCAGACTGGTTTAACTCCAAATTTTGGGCCAATCCGGAAAACTGGGATAAATTTCGCTGGTAAGCTAAAAACTAGCTTAACTAAGATTGCAAATATTAACACAATCTTGCCTAGACAATATGAGGGCAGGCCGTATTCTGTAATTAAGATGCACATAGGATATAGGATATGACAAACCTGAGTAGTATTGTGGAAATATTAGCAAAGCAGGCATTGGGTGGCGGGCAGTCGCAGCAGAAATCCTCACAACAAGGTGGCTTGGCAGATATCCTAGGGTCTGTGCTAGGGCATTTAAACCAGTCAAATCCTCAGCAAAATCAAAATACTCAAAACCAGCAAAATCAAACCGGCCAGCAGAATCGACAAAATGGTCTGGGGGCAATTTTAGGTTCAGTACTAAGTCAGCTCGGTGGTGGTAGTACTCAAAGTACTGCTCAGTCTCGTTCAGGACTAGGTGGTTCTACCGGTAAAACCCTATTGATTGCTGTATTGCCTTTAGTGTTGGCCTGGATTCAAAAACAAGGCGGTTTGCAAGGTGCGTTGGACAAGCTAAAAGGACAGGGACTCAACAGCCAGGTCGATGATTGGGTATCGACTGGTCCCGGTGAAAATGCCAATGTTGATCCGCAGCAGATGCAAAACCTGTTTGATGATCAGGAAGTTGAAGAAGTAGCACAGCAAACGCATGCACCGAAGCAGGATGTTTATAGTGCGATTTCACAGGTCTTGCCGCAGATTATTGATTCGCTTACTCCACAAGGTGAGCAGACCAGTAAGCAAGAAGCCAATAATGATATTCAAAATGTATTGAATATGGTTTCAGGACTTCTTAAAAAATAAATCTAAACATTAAAAAAATCCCAATATCTGTCGGGATTTTTTAATAACTATTAAATGATTTAGAATTTAATCTAGATTCATGCTAAACAGCTGATTAGATTTACAAATTTTCTTGGCAACATAATGAGATTTTCTCATGCGAATCAGGATAATCTGCGACTGAAACCCGAGTTCACCAAACTCAGGTTCTACCTGTACATAATGTAGTTGTCCATACTCATCCCGTACCCGTGCTTGAGCAGAAAAACCGGGACGGGCATTGCCACTGGAAATCGTTGCCAGACGACCAAGTAGATTGACATTGTTCTTTTTATATTTAGGGGGAATGACCTGATCCAGACAGTGAATCATAAAAATAGTAAAAAAAGTCGCAATGATCAAAGCTGGAATAATCAGATAATAGGCAGGCAGAAATTTAAATTCCTGAAAATAGATCAGGAACTGTAAAACATAGCCGGCAAAGCTAAAATTCATCAGGAAGAAAAACACAATCAAAGTTTTGGAGAATTTGACGTTTAGTAGATCCATCTGCTGAAAGTCATAAGGTGAAATTTTTTGCAGAAACTTGCTGGGTCTGAGTCCAAAATAGAAACCAATGGTTTTCACCACACCAAACAGAATAATCGCCAATAAACTCAGATGAAAAGGCATCAGGTTATAGTCTAGAAAAAATGCAGGCATGGTGAAGTCCGTTTTCGTCTTATTCTGAGAGGTAAATTCCACCATCAGAATGCACGGTAATCTCTACTTTTTCAAGTGCTTGACCTTGGCAAGGCCCAGAAATGCATTCACCGCTTTCTACCAGAAACAAGGCGCCATGCGTGGAGCATTCAATAAATTCCTGATCACGATCCAAAAACTGGTTTTCCAGAAATTCCAGTTCAACCTGCAAATGCGGACACAGGTTTTGATAGGCATAGAAGGCACCGTCACGCTGTGTGATAAAGATATTGTCTCCATCAGGAAGCTCAAAAGAGCGTGCTTCGCGCTCTGGAACGTCTTCGGTCATGCAGATTTTAAACATTAAGCACATTCCTTTTGAAAGTCTTGTAATAATGCCGCATAGTCTTCAACTGCCAGGCGCGGACCAAATTGTGAAACCACTTGGCTCGAAATGAGAATCGCCAGTTCAGCCGCAGCTTGAAGACCCAAATTAGCATTCAATCCGTACAGGAAAGCCCCGGCAAAAGCATCACCGGCACCGTTGGCATCTACTGCAGGCACTTTACGGCCAGGAACAGTAAATGTATTTTGATAATCCGAAATCAGTGCGCCTTCAGCTGACAATGTAATGACAACGTGCTGACTGATTGTTTTTAATTTAAGCAGGGCTGCCTCAAGATTATCTGTTTCTGTATACATCAGCGCTTCTTGCTGGTTACATAACAGCAAGTCTACACCATCTGCAATCATTTCATCCAAACCGGCACGCGCGTATTGCACCATGGCAGGATCAGATAAAGTTAGGGCAATTTTAACGCCATTGGCACGGGCAATATCACGTGCTTGTTGTACGGCATGACGTGCTGTGTCAGAAGTTGATAAATAACCTTCGAGATATAGCCATTTCGCGCTATTTAGTGCGCTGAAATCAATTTGTTGATCAGTCAGTTCGGCCGTAATACCCAGATAGGTATGCATAGTACGTTCAGAATCAGGGCTGACCAGAACCATACATGTCCCTGTCACGCCTTCACTGATCGATTGGGTGGTGGTTTTAATACCGGCATCATTTAAACCTTTCAGGTAGATGTGTCCCAGTTCGTCATTGCCGACACGACAGCCATAAAATGCAGAACCACCGAGCGCAGAGAATGCCACAGTAGTGTTGGCTGCTGAACCGCCTGAAGCCTGACCTTTATACACTTGAGTCGCTTGAAGATTTTGATAAAGAGTGGCCTGAGTCTCACCATCTGCAAGTTGCATGGTGCCTTTTTGCAAGTGATGTGCAGTTAAAAAGTCATCAGAAACTTTAAATTCTTGGTCAATCAGCGCATTACCAATCGCAAAAAGATCAACAGTTGCCATGTTCAAATATCACATTAAAAATGAAAGTCCTAAGTTTACACGATTGCTTGGGATTGCTGTAGTTTGCTGAATCATTTTCAAATACTTTTCAAAAATGCCGTATTTTGTTCAGCAGCTATCTTTGGTCTAAAAACTGACTTATTTTTGTGCACTAGGGCGCTGCAGCATTGATTTAAGGATCACATTTTATTTATAAAGAGATATCGCTCCTGGCATGATACTTTAAGTCGCTTGGCAACTGTCATTCTCCACAACAATTTCAAATAGTGTGCGTATATGAATATTAAAATTGTAACAGCCGAACAACTCCCGGATCAGATCGAAACACTGGCAACTCTGGCACGTAAAGAAGGCTATAATTTGGTAGATAAGTTAATAGAAGAATATCGCACCGGGAAAAACTGCTTTAGCCACGCTAATGAATATCTGGTGGTGGCGCATGATGGCAAGAAATTGGTTGCCTGTGGCGGCTTAAACCAGCAATGGGGAGATAACGGCATTGAAGAGCGGATTGGTCGGGTACGTCGTTTCTATGTGCATCCGAAATATCGTCAGCATGGCGTAGGCAAACAGCTTTTGGCTTACCTAGAGCAATTGGCACGTCCGCATTATTCGGCTTTGTGCCTGCAAACAGATACCCGACTAGCCGCCAGTTTTTATCAAAAGCAGAATTATGTATTTGTGGAAAACAATCCAAGCTATAACTATTTTAAATATCTGATTTCTTAAGCTTGTAAATACTCATCTAGATGCAGGAAGTAAATTTGATGATTTAATTTTCAAATGATCAAGTTTACTTAATTCGATCAAAATCCTCGGTTTTCAACGTGAATAATTCAGATAACTAAAGCTATAATGCGCTTAGTTATTTTAATTAAAGCATTAGGAGATCGCATGACTGTAGATGTCACTGAAACCATTTCTCAAACTGTACATCCTGCGTTTCAGTTGGTACGTCAACAACATGTTGAAGCTTTAGACATTTTCGTGTCTGAATATAAACATAAAGTGACTGGCGCCACACATTATCATCTGGCGACCAATCACGACGAAAATGTCTTTCTGGTGGCGTTTCGTACCCAGCCGATGGATTCTAAAGGCGAAGCACATATTCTGGAACATACTGCGCTGTGTGGTTCAGAAAAATTCCCGGTGCGTGATCCATTCTTCCTGATGATTCGCCGTTCACTGAATACTTTCATGAATGCCTTTACTGCGGCGGACTGGACTGCGTACCCATTTGCGACGCAGAACAGCAAGGATTTCCAGAACCTGCTTGAAGTGTATATGGATGCAGCATTTGCTGCGAACCTCAATCCACTAGATTTTGCCCAGGAAGGCATTCGCATTGAGCTGGAAAATGGCGAGCCTGTCTATAAAGGCGTGGTCTTTAATGAAATGAAAGGTGCGATGAGTTCGCCTTCAGATCAGTTGTATCACACGCTGGCACATCATTTATTCCCAAATACGACCTATCACTATAATTCGGGTGGTGATCCTAAAGATATTCCTGACCTGACTTACCAAGAGTTGGTTGATTTCTATAAGTCACATTATCATCCAAGTAATGCAGTCTTCATGACCTTTGGCAATAAGACCGCATTCGAATTGCAAGAGCAGTTTGAACATCTGGCATTGTCTAAATTTGAAAAAGGTCAGACGCTGTATCCAACACCTGAAACCCGCCTGACTGCACCATTGACGGTGACAGACAGCTATGCGGTCGATGCCGAAGATCTACAGGACAAGACCTATCATGTGCTGTCATGGTTATTACCGGAAGCCAGTGACATTAAACTGCGTTTGGGCATGCGTTTAGTTGAAGGTATCTTATTAGAAGATTCAGCATCGCCACTGCGTCATTATCTGGAAACTTGTGGTTATGCAGATGCAACAGGTCCATTCATGGGCGTGGATGATTCTAATTTTGAAATGACTTTCTACTGCGCGGTACAGGGTTCAAATCCTGAACATGCAGAAGAATTTAAAAATGGTGTGTTTAAGGTTCTGGAAGATGTTGCCTCTAAACCAGTTGATCAGAGCATGGTCGATGCGATCCTGCATCAAATTGAATTGCATCAGCGTGAAATCAATGGCGATGGTACGCCGTATGGTTTGAGCTTGATTCTGAGCGGTCTGGGTAGCGCGATTCATCATCGTGATCCGGTCGAAGTTTGGGATGTGGACTCTGCGATTGCCGCAGTCAAAGAAGAGCTGCAAGATCCGATGTGGTTATCCAATCTGCTCAAAGAGCATCTGCTGGATAATCCACATCGTGTCCAATTGACACTGGTTCCGGATGCGACTAAATCTGCTAAAGAAGCAGCGGATGAAAAAGCGCGTTTGGCTGAAATTGGCAAGAATCTGACTGAAGAGCAGAAAGCGGAAATTATTGCCCAGACTGAAGCATTGAATATTCGTCAGGACACGCCGGATGACTTGAACTTATTGCCGAAAGTCGGTCTGGAAGATGTTCCTGCGGAATTACAGATTGTGCAAGGTCAGTTACGCGAGATTATCTGTAACCGTGTTGATACGCCGTTGAACCTGTATCATGCCGGTACTAATGGTATTTATTACCAACAGGTTCTGGTTAATATTCCGGATGAAGTGGTGCAGTCGCCTTACTTTAACCTGCTTTCAATCCTGATGGGTGAGGTGGGTGCGGGTGAATATGATTATCTTGAGTTCCAGCAACTGCAAACAGCGGTAAGTGGCGGTCTGGGCATGGGCGCATCTTTGCGTTCTAAAGTCGATGACAAAAACAAGATTACTGCCTGGTTGACGCTAACGACCAAATCTTTGGTGAATCATCTCGATGCGATCCGTCTGTTAAAGATTGGTTTTGAACAGCTTCGTTTTGATGAGAAAGACCGTATTGTTGAACTGTTACAACAGCGTAAAACGCGCTGGCAGTCACGTATTTCTGGTTCTGGACATAGCTATGCAATGCAAACGGCTTCACGTCAGCATAGTGCATTGGCTTTGCGTGATTATCACAATACCGGTTTGGGTGCATTGAACTGGCTAATCGAACTGGTGTCTAAGATCGAAAAAGATCCGGCTGAATACGATCTGCTGATTGATGAATTAAAACGGATTCATCGGGTCTTGTTGCAAGCACCAAAGCAATTCCTGCTAGTGTGTGAAGAACCACAATCTGAGCATCTGATCGAAGAAATCCAGAATGTCTGGGACAAACTTGCGGTTGATCCAGCACCGGTTGCACTGACTCAAGTCGAAAAACTGACCCATGATCAGCACGAAGCCTGGTTGATTCAAGCCAATGTCCAGTTCTGTGCGGCTGCTTATCCGGCAGTTGAAGTTTCACATCCTGATGCTGCTGCATTGATGGTACTGGCGGGTTATTTGCGTAATGGCTTCCTGCACAGCGCCATTCGTGAAAAAGGCGGTGCCTATGGTGGTGGTGCGAGCTATGACGGCAATGCCTGTTCGTTCCGTTTCTACAGCTATCGTGACCCACGTCTGGCAGAAACTTTCCAGGATTTTGATGCGAGTATCCAGTGGTTACTCAATGCACCACAACAGCCGCATCAACTGGAAGAAGCCATTCTGGGTCTGATTGCCAGCATGGATAAACCGGGTTCACCGGCAGGCGAAGCCATTACTGCATGTTATTCTTACTTGCATCAACGTACACCAGCGTTCCGTAAAAAATTACGTGAACGTTTATTGAATGTCACACTGGATGATTTGCAGCGTGTTGCACAGACCTATCTGGTCGAGCAGCAGGCGACGAAAGCCGTTGTGGCACCAGTGGCAAAACGTGAAATGCTGGAGCAGCTTGGTTTTGTAATTCAACAAGTTCTATAAATAAAAAAAAGAGGATAAGGGATGGCGCTTAATTCGTTTAAGCGCTCAACTCTACAGCTGAGCGTGTTGCTGGGCTGTGCAGTTGGGACGCAAGTGAATGCGGAAGAAACAGTAGTCAACAGTCCCACGCCGGCAACGGCTGAAGCCTGTGCTGCACTGGAAATTAGTGCAGAGCGTCTGGCCTGTTATGATACTTTATTTAAAATTCCGGTCACTGATAAGCCTGCAATCGTTTCTGAGCGTCGTGCAGCAGCAGAAATTGCGCCTGAACCCGATAATTTAAAAGCGAAAATTGGTCAAACCGTTTCCAATATTTATGCTTCTGAAGGATCAAAGCTGACGCCGAATCTGTCTTTGCTGGATAGCCGCTGGGAACTCTCTCCAGAAAGTAAATTAGGCACCTGGAACATTCGTTCTTATCAGCCAGTGTATTTGATGCCAGGTTTCTGGACATCAAAGAAAAATGAATTCCCTCAAAGTGAAAATCCAGAAAACACAGTGAAGGAAGACCAAAATCTTACCTCAACCGAAGCAAAGTTTCAGTTGTCTTTAAAGACCAAGGCGGTTGAAAATATCTTGGGAGATAATGGCGATCTCTGGCTTGGTTATACCCAATCTTCACGTTGGCAGGTGTATAACTCGGAAGAATCACGTCCGTTTCGTGAAACCAACTATGAACCCGAAGCCAGTTTAATCTTCCGTACCAACTATGATCTTTTAGGTCTTAACTGGCGTATGTTGGGATTGACCATTAATCATCAGTCCAATGGCCGTTCTGATCCGTTATCACGTAGCTGGAACCGGGTGATGCTGAATCTCGGTTTTGAAAAAGACAATTTTGCCTTGATGGTTCGTCCTTGGTATCGCTTTGAAGAGAAGCGAGAAGATGATAACAATCCAGAAATCAAAAACTATATCGGCCGTGGAGACATGACCGCATTTTATCGTTATAAGGAGCATGATTTTTCATTAATGCTGCGACATACCTTAAAAGGTGGAGATGAAAATCGTGGAGCCGTACAGTTCGATTGGTCATTCCCGATCAGTGGGCGTTTGCGTGGCCAATTCCAGCTATTTGATGGCTACGGAGAAAGTCTGATTGATTATAATCACCGTGCCACGTATGTCGGTTTAGGTGTCTCATTGATGAACTGGTTCTAAGATTCCAAGTTTCATGACCTTATAATGAAAATAAAAAACCATGCCGATGCATGGTTTTTTCTAGGTAGATTAACCAATCTGGATTTCTGAAGGCGGATGTTTGAGACGACTCTTTTTGGGAGTCGCAATAAAATAAGCAAGCGTCAGTGGCCCTAGACGCCCTGCGAACATTAACAGCATCAGAATGATCAAACTGGCAGGTTGTAGCTCCTCAGTTACCCCTCGGGACAAACCGACGGTACAGGCCGCAGACACGGCTTCAAACAACAGATCCAGAAAATCCTGCTCAGGTTCCAGGATTAATAAGCTCATAAAACCCATCATGATCAACGCTGCAGTAATACACACGACGGCCAATGCTTTAAACGTAGTTTTTTCAGGAATAGAGTGATTAAACAGCCGGATCTCATCTTCGCGTCTTAAAAAACTGATTACGCTGATGACCACAATAATAAACGTACCGACCTTAATGCCGCCTGCCGTACTTAAGGAACCTCCACCAATAAACATTAGAAATATGGTAACTAGAGTGGATGCATCACTCATTTGTTCCATTGGCAAGCTATGAAAACCTGAAGAGCGGGGAACGGTGGCATGGAACCAGGCATTCACGGCCTGATCGCCCAAACTCATGAGACCTAAGGTCTGTGGATTGGAAGCCTCCAATAGCCAAAGTACGATAAAAGCACTTAGGTTCAGACCCAGAATCGTTGAGAGGATTAGCTTGCTGTTGGTACTCAACTTACGCCAGCGCTTATGTTCTTTGACGTCCATCAGCACCAGAAAACCGATACCGCCAATGATATACAGCATACTGATGGTAAAGGTAATCAGATACTGTCCTGAAAAGCTCATCAAGCTATTTGGAAATAGTGAAAATCCACCATTATTAAAAGCGGAGACGCTATAAAAAGCTGCATAAAATAGTGCATCGCTAAACTGATATTCTTTGAGCCAAGCCAAAGTCAGAATCAGCGTACCGATTGCTTCAAAGAATAGAGAATATAAAAACACGGCTTTAATGGTAAAACTGACTTTTTTCAGACTAGTTTGTCCAATGGACTCCTGTGCCATGACTTGTTGTTTTAGCCCCAGTTGCGGTGCCAGACTCATCACTGCCAGAATGGCAAAGGTCATAAAACCCAAGCCGCCGCATTGCAACAAAAACATAATCACGATTTGACCAAATACGGTATAGGCTTCACCGACATTCACCACCGATAGCCCGGTAATGGTCACAGCAGAAGTTGCTGTAAAAATGGCTTCCAGCCAGCTGATTTCTCCATGATGGGCAATAGGCAGCATCAGCAGCAGCGAACCGATCAGAATTAATCCAAGAAAACCCAAAGCCAGTAAGCTCGGAGGACTGAGGTTGACCGTCCTGTGTTGCTTTAAATCAGAACTTTTCATAGATGTTTAAAATATTTAGCAAGACGGCGCAAAGGTTCCAGCAATCCTTCAACCAGTAAAATATCGCCTTCCTGAAGAATCTGATTGGCATCTCCGTGATATTGCAATGTAGATCCGCGTTTATGTAATAAGGTAGTGATTTCAGGAGCATGCTTCATCAACTGATTCAGTGGCGTACCATGATGATCTGCATGAATTTCAATTTTGACAATATAATGATCATCCTCAAGCGCCATATAACGACTGACCATCGGATAGCTTAATGACTGGGCCACCCGAACGCCCATATCTTCTTCAGGATGAATGATTTTTTCAACATTGAGATGGGTCAGAATCATGTGGTGGGATTTGGATTTGGCCTTCACCCAGATTTTCTTTACGCCCATATTTTTTAAGTGCAATACACATAGAATACTGGCCTCAATATCCTCTCCAATCGCAACGACAACGGCATCACAGCGCTGAATGTTCAGCTCATCGAGTACATGTTCATCGGTTGCATCGGCAATCACGGCATGGGTCAGCTGATCAGAAATGTTTTCGACATATTTTTTATTCAGATCGATTCCGATCACTTCATGCTTCAGGCTGATGAGCTGTGTGGCCACGGTCGCACCGAAACTGCCAAGCCCGATGACTGCAAATAATGCCATGGATTGTCCTTCGTTATCTTTATGTCATTCGTTATATCCGCTATGGTAATGAGAAGGCGATTCTTCAGCTATAGTTTTTAGGTAAAAATAGTACAGATCTTTGAAGTATTTACGCTTCTTTCATCTGAAGTACAGATTGAAAATTTGGACAGTCAGACATAACCTGACGATGTGTATATAAGGTTCCATAGCTGTTTTGGATGATGTATTCGAATTCATGATGATCATCCTTCATGATATTGAGTGTGGCTTGGCGTTTGAGTTGAGGATAAGTTTTTAAATTATCGATTGAGGAACAAGAAAAGCTTTTTACAAAAGCTGAAATTTTAGGATCTAATTTCACTTCTTTATAATGATTTAGAAAAATATAAACAAATTTGGGATACTGGTTGAGTATTTCTGAATGTGCCTCTATACCAGCGATGTTGCTGAGGTTATTTGCGGTTGCATTACTGGGAATATTTTTCATACTTGTTCGAACACGATCTTCTTCTTGATTTAATTTGTATGCTGGATAGCCGTATAAATAGACAAATAAAGTGGTGAGCAAAATAATAATAAAAGTGATATTCATATCTTAAGGTTCTGTTTTTGTAATTGTTTTTAATTTTAACAAGATTGGAAATTAATGGATAATTGGTGTTTTCATTCATGATACATTTTTAAATCTGCCTAGAATATCATCCTAAAAAAACCGCCTCGAAAGGCGGTTTATGTTTGAAAGAATTACTTCAAGAAACGTTGATAACCCAGATTATTGGTAATTTCCTGATATGGATAGGTAATGGTTTCGAGAGTTTCGATCAAGCCATCCGGATTCTGTTGTGCATCGGTTGCTTCAAGACCCACCAGAACACGTCCTTCAGCAGCGCCGTGGTTACGGTAGTGGAACAGGGTAATGTTATGGGTTGGGCCAAGACGTTCCAGGAACATCAGTAAAGCGCCAGGACGCTCCGGGAATTCCACGCGGAACAGGCGCTCATTTTCAATATCGGCATGACCACCAATCAGATAACGGATATGCAGTTTGGCCACTTCGTCATCAGACAGATCGTCAACGTCATACTGGAACTTTAAGGTTTCATAAATTTCCTGACGTTCTTTCTCGCCATTTTTCAGACTGATGCCGACAAAGACTTGCGCAGCAGAAGCATCGCTGGCACGGTAGTTAAATTCAGTGATATTACGGCCTTGTAATGCACGGCAGAAACTCAGGAATGAACCTTTCTGTTCCGGAATGGTCACGGCAAAAATCGCTTCTTTGCGTTCACCCAATTCGGTACGTTCAGCGATATAGCGTAAACGGTCGAAGTTCATATTGGCGCCGCAGACAATCGACACCATGTTCTTCCCTTCGATGCCATGTTCAGCCACGTATTTTTTAATACCTGCCAGAGCCATTGCACCAGATGGTTCGACAATGCTACGGCATTCGTCATAAGTGTCTTTAATCGCTGCACAGACTTCATCCGTATTCACCAGCACCACATTCGGTTCAACGATCGGGCCTGAATTGTCCGACTTTTGCAGACGAATCACATCAAATGGTTTTTCACCAATTTGGGCTACCGCCGTGCCATCAGCAAACAAGCCCACAGATGGAAGAATGACACGCTCATTGGCTTCTAAAGCAGCTTTTAAACAGGCAGATTCGTCGTATTCAACTGGAATGACTTTAACGTGTGGTGCGACATCACCTAAATACGCTGCAACACCTGCGATCAGGCCGCCACCGCCAACTGCGACAAACACGTAATCCACATCGCGCCATTGACGCAGAATTTCATTAGCAATGGTGCCTTGGCCAGCAATCACCAATTCATCATCATAAGGTGGAATGAAAGTCATGCCATCTTCTTGGGCACGTTGAATTGCATATTTATTGGCAACATCAAATGAATCGCCATGCAAAACCACTTCGCCACCCAGACGTTTAACCGCCTGCACCTTGATATCAGGCGTGGTTTTAGGCATCACAATAATCGCGCGAATACCCAGCTTTTTCCCTGAGAGTGCCACGCCCTGTGCATGGTTACCCGCTGAAGCAGTAATAACGCCACGTTCCATTTGTGATTTCGGTAATTGACTAATACGGTTATAGGCACCGCGTAGCTTGAATGAAAAAACCGGTTGTAAATCTTCACGTTTAAAGCGGATATTATTATTGAGTCGTTCGCTAATTCGTGGCGCTGCTTCGAGTGGAGTTTCGATTGCAACATCGTAGACCGTTGCTTGTAAAATTTGTCGAACCAAACGAGACAGCATGTTAATTTTCCATCTAACAGTTTAAAATAGGGGCTTATTGTAACAAACCACACGGCTTTGCGGTTTAAAAAAGCTGCAAAAGTCCAAAATAGTTGAGTGAAGCCATGAGTCTATATGCAACCCAAGATGAGAAAAAACAAGCAGCAGCCAAAGCCGCTTTAAAACACTTGCCAAAAGGGGGCATTTTAGGCGTAGGTACAGGCAGTACTGTAAACTTTTTAATTGACTTATTGCCTGAGCTGCAATTGGAAGCTGCGGTAGCCAGTTCAGAAGCAACTGCACAGCGCTTAAAAAAGCTCGGTATTGAAGTAGTGGATATGAACTCTGTCAGTGGTTTAGATGCCTATGTCGATGGCGCAGACGAAATTGATCGTCATATGCATATGATCAAAGGTGGCGGCGCAGCATTGACACGTGAAAAAATTGTTGCCTCTATTGCGAAAAAATTTGTGTGTATCGTGGATGATTCAAAATGGGTTGGACAATTGGGTCGTGAGTTTCCGCTTCCTGTAGAAGTGATTCCAATGGCACGTTCTGCGGTTGCGCGTAAAATTGTATCTTTGGGTGGCGATCCTGCTTATCGTGAAGGTGTGGTAACTGACAACGGTAACGTGATTCTAGACGTGTACAACCTGAATATTCTAAATGCGCTTGAACTGGAAAAAACCTTAAACGATATTCCGGGCGTGGTGTGTAACGGGATCTTTGCGATTAATAAAGCAGATATCGCCATTGTCGCGACGGATAACGGAATTGAAGAGCGTACTGCGGTTTAATTAAACTTTCTAGAAAAAATCCCTCTAAATCTCCCTGAGCGAAGTTTTAAAACACTGCTTTAAAAACAAGTGCAAGAAGGGAGACTTTTAAAAGCCCCTCTTTGAAAAAAAGGGGTTTGGGGAGATTAAAAAAAACTATAATGACCTTATCCGACCTACCCGAAATTCAAATCACCCGAAATGTCCGTTCAACACGGTTACGTTTGCGTGTCGATGCGACCCAGATTCGTCTGACAGCACCGGTTTTTTGCAGCAAAAAACAGATACAGCATTTTATTGAACAATCTGAAAGCTGGCTGATTAAAACCTGGCAATCCCAGCAGGAAAAAATCGAAAATATTGACCGGACGCTACCGAGTGAGCTGCGGTTATTCAATCTAAAAGCAGCAGTAAAAATTTCTTATCACAGCCAGAAAAACAACTTTATTTTTGATCATGAAGATCTACAGCTTTGGATCAGTGACCGACATCCTGAAGAATATTTAAAAACTTTCGTGATTGCCTACGCAAAAGAACAGCTTCCTTCATATTTAAATCTTGTCTCACAGCAATGTCGGTTGCCTTTTAAAAACTGCAGTATTCGACAACCTAAAACCCGTTGGGGCAGTTGTTCTGCCAAGCATGACATTATGTTGAACAGCGCGCTGGTATTATTTCCTGAAGAGGTCACGCATTATGTCGCTGTCCATGAACTGGTACACACAAAGCATTTTGATCATAGTCCACGCTTTTGGGCAGAAGTTGCTAAGCATGATCAGCATTTCCAGCAGCATCGTATAACGCTGAAAAATACGCCGTTGCCATATTGGTGGGGTGCCTAAAACCATAATTAATAAGTCCATATAACTCTATTGAAATAGCCTAAGCAAATTAAAAGTTTCATGATCAAAATCGGACTTATCCTACTGATCAATTAAAAAACCAGCAAACCCCAGTGAAATGGTTTAGAAAACCTCAACTTCCTGTCATACTAGGCTGTATAAAGGAAACATTTATTTGAGGTAATCATCGTGATTTCAGTGGGTATTGTGGGTGGTACGGGTTATACAGGCGTTGAACTTTTGCGTCTTTTGCTACGACATCCAGATGTAAATGTAACAGCACTGACATCACGTACTGAAGCAGGTCGTCGTGTAGATGACATGTTCCCAAGCTTGCGCGGGCATACCAATCTTAAATTTTCTGATTTGAGTCTGGGTTTATTAAAATCATGCGATGTGGTGTTCTTTGCAACACCGCATGGTGTCGCAATGAAACATGCCGAAGAGCTGGTTGCTGCAAATACCAAAGTGATCGACTTGGCGGCAGATTTTCGTTTACAAGATCTTGAACAGTTTGAAAAATGGTATGGCATGCAACATGCATGTCCAGAACTGTTAAAAGATTCTGTTTATGGTTTATCTGAGCTAAATCGTGAAGAAATTAAAAAGGCCAGTGTGATCGGGAATCCGGGGTGTTATCCAACTACAGTTCAGTTGGGTCTGGCGCCAGTCTTAAAAGCGGCTGAAGCATTGGTGAAACCTGAAAGCATTATTATCGATGCCAAATCTGGTGTATCAGGTGCAGGTCGTAAAGCCAGTCTGGGCATGATTTATTCTGAAAATTCCGATAATTTTAAGGCCTATGGTGTAGCGGGTCATCGTCATCACCCTGAAATTGTCGAAGCATTGGAAAAAATTTCAGGTCAAAAAAATGTGTTTGATCATATTTTATTTGTACCGCATTTGGTGCCGATGATTCGTGGTATGTTGTCGACCATCTATATCGATTTAACTGAAGCAGGCCAATTAGCAGATTTACAAGCGCTATATGAGCAGTTCTATGCCAATGAAGCATTTGTCGATGTTATGCCGGCGGGTAGCTCACCCGAAACCCGTTCAGTGCGTGGAGCGAATCAGTTGCGTATTGCCTTGTATAAGCCACAACCAACAAAACTGGTGATCCTGGTTGCACAAGACAATCTGGTGAAAGGTGCAGCAGGACAGGCTGTGCAAAACATGAACTTGATGTTTGGCTTTGCTGAAGATGCTGGCTTAAATAATATTGGTTTATTACCATAAAAAACGTATTAGAACTTCACACACATTTAGATTTGGATTTAAATGTGTGTCTTGATTAAAGCAAACAAGAGATCAAAATGCCGAATAACGAGTCAAATACGACGCTTCCTCAGGAACCCGGTACTAAGAAACCATTCATGAAAGGCAATACCCCCTTAGCCATTGGTGCGGCTGTATTGATCTTAAGCAGTGGCGTACTCGGATATACCGTAGGACATCGTCAGGGTTTGACTGCGGCGGGTTATGACGCAGATGCAGAGCAACTGGTCGATGTGGTACAGACTCAGAAAGCCAGTCTGGAAACACTGAACAAGACGCTAAATACTGCGGTTCAGGAGCGTGATCTGGCTGTCAGCAATGCCAATGATCTGTATCTGGCCATGACCAAGGCACGTGATGAACAGGTTCAGGCCGAAAGTGTGGGAACCATTTATCGCGAGATCTTGCGTCAGCGTGGTGGTTTGGCATTGGCGGTTCAAAACCTGTCGATTAAACCATTACCCGAAAATGCCTTTGAATACCAGATTGATCTGGTTCAGGTCAGTCCAGGCAAAAGCCGTGCCTCAGGTAGTGTGGAATTGCGCCTGATTAAAGGTGCGGAAATTCTGGTGGTGCCACTGGAAGATAAAAACTTTAATTTTGAAAATTATGAGCGACTCACTGGCCGCTGGACCATGCCGAAAGGCTTTAAGCCAGAATTTATTGAAGTGCGTCTTACTGGTGCCAAACCTGTAATTCGTCGTTTTAGTTGGGAACAGGGCAAAGCAGTAGAAAATCAGTCTGCTACCTTGTCAGAAATTCCGAAAACCGAAGCAAATGCAAATTAAGTGTGAAATATAAATCTTATGCCAAGCAATAAACGTCAAATGTGTTTAAATGATATTAAAAATTCTTTTAATGAGTCTGGAATCGTTGATTGGCATATCAGCCCACGTTTAGCAAATGAACCCTCTGAAGACGGTGATTCTGACTTAGCTGTACAGACCGCACCGCCAGAACTGAAACGTCCACCGTTGTATGCCGTTGTTTTATTAAATGACGACTATACGCCGATGGAGTTTGTAATTGAAATTTTACAACAATACTTTGCAATGAATCTTGACCAAGCTACACAAGTAATGCTAACTGTACATTATGAAGGAAAGGGTGTAGCTGGGGTCTATCCTCGAGACATTGCGGAGACCAAAGCGAACCAAGTCAATAATTATGCTCGATCACAAGGTCATCCGTTACTTTGCCAAATAGAGCCTAAAGATTAAGGGGGTTACATGCTCAGTCGTCAATTAGAAGTATCACTACGTTTGGCTGTCAGCATGGCTCGTCAAAAGAGACATGAGTTCCTGACCGTAGAACATTTATTGTTAGCCTTGCTTGACAACGATTCTGCCGTGAATGCCCTCAAAGCATGTGGTGCGGACATCATCGTGTTGCGTAAGGAATTAGAAGAGTACGTAGAACAACATACCCCTAAACTTGGTGAAAATAGTGATCAGGCACCACACCCTACAGAAAGCTTCGACCGGATCTTGCAACGCGCGATTTTTCACGTGCAATCAAGCGGCGGCGATCGTACTGTAGAAGGTGCCGATATTCTGGTTGCCATGTATTCTGAGCGTGACTCATTTGCAGTCTATCTGCTGAAACGTCATCAAATTAACCGTCTGACCCTGACTCAGTACCTGTCTCATGGTACCCGTAAAGAAGATGTACAGTCTGAAGAAGAAATCGAAGACCTAGATGGCGAATCAGCGTCTTCAGCAAGTTCAGGTCCACTTGAGCTTTATACCACTAACCTGAATGTTGAAGCACAAAAAGGCAAGACCGATCCGCTAATTGGTCGCGAAAAAGAAATCGAGCGTGCCGCGCAAATTCTCTGTCGCCGTCGTAAAAACAACCCATTGCTTGTTGGTGATCCAGGTGTTGGTAAAACCTCGATTGCTGAAGGACTGGCTTGGCTGATCGTTAATGGTAAAGCGCCAAAACCACTGAAAAATGCTGAAATCTTCAGTCTGGACATCGGCGCTTTGGTAGCAGGAACTAAATACCGTGGTGATTTTGAAAAACGCTTGAAACAGCTTTTAAATGCGCTGAAAAAGAAACCTGAAGCAGTGCTGTTTATTGATGAAATTCACATGATTATTGGTGCAGGCTCGAGTATGGGCAGTACCATGGATGCATCGAATCTGATCAAACCGGCGTTGGCAAATGGTTCTTTACGTTGCATTGGCTCAACCACTTTCCAGGAATACCGCCAGGTCTTTGAGAAAGATCATGCTTTGTCACGTCGTTTCCAGAAAATTGATGTGAACGAGCCATCTATTTCTGAAACCATTGATATCCTACGTGGTCTGAAATCGAAGTTTGAAGATTTTCATCATGTGGAATATGACGATCAAGCTTTGGTGTCTGCGGTAGAACTTTCTGCAAAATTTATCAACGACCGTTTCTTGCCAGATAAGGCGATTGATGTCATTGATGAGGCCGGTGCTCAGCGCCGTTTAAAAGCGGAGCAAGACGACAGTTTGATTACTGTGGAAAATATTGAAGACATCGTCTCTAAAATTGCGCGTATTCCACCAAAAACTGTTTCTAAAGATGATAAGAGCGTGCTGGAAAATCTTGAGCGCGATCTGAAACGTGTGGTCTTTGGTCAGGATGAAGCGATTGAGGCCTTGGCATCTGCGATTAAACTGTCACGTGCCGGTTTGAAATCTCCAGACAAGCCTGTAGGTAGTTTTGTCTTTGCAGGTCCAACTGGTGTCGGTAAAACTGAAGTGACCAAGCAGCTGGCGAAACAGATGGGTGTAGAACTGGTTCGCTTTGATATGTCGGAATATATGGAACGCCATGCGGTGTCTCGTTTAATCGGTGCACCTCCGGGCTATGTCGGTTTTGATCAGGGTGGGTTATTGACCGATGCGATTCATAAAAATCCGCATTGTGTACTGTTGCTCGATGAGATCGAAAAAGCGCATCCAGATGTGTTTAACCTGTTATTGCAGATTATGGATCATGGTTCATTGACTGATAATAACGGGCGTAAATCTGATTTCCGTAACGTGGTCTTGGTACTCACCACCAATATTGGTGCTGAAAGTATTTCACGTGTCAGCATTGGTTTTATGGAACAGGACAATAGTAACGATAATCAGGAAGCGATGAAGAAAGCCTTCTCGCCGGAATTCCGTAACCGTCTCGACGGCGTGATTCAGTTCAAGGCATTGCCAAGCAGCATTATTGAAAATGTCGTGGATAAATTCCTGACTGAACTTCAAGCACAACTGGATGACAAAAAAGTCATGCTGGAAGTGGATCAGAGTGCACGTGAATGGATGTCAGAACATGGCTATGACCGTTTAATGGGCGCACGTCCAATGCAACGTCTGATTCAGGAACACCTGAAAAAACCGCTGGCTGAGATGATCCTGTTTGGTGAACTGGCTGAAAATGGCGGCAATGTTGCAGTATCGGTGAAAAAAGAAAATGGTAAAGCGGTTGGCTTAAAACTTGAGGTTTTTGAAGATCAGACTGCTGAACCAGCCTAATTAAAAAGAAGGATCAAACCCGTGCTTGCACGGGTTTTTTCATGCACTCATATTTTAAATTATCAAATTTATATCATTTAAAAGATAAATTATGGATATTCAAGTTACCAAGCTGTTCACGACATTTTTACTGTTTTTAGTCACGGCATTGATGGAAATTTTAGGCTGTTATTTTCCCTACCTGATTTTAAATCAGGGGAGAAGCCACTGGTTATGGATTCCGACAACTCTGGCTTTGGCGGCTTTTGTCTGGCTGTTAACCTTGCATCCAGCTGCTTCAGGACGAATCTATGCCGCTTATGGCGGTATCTATATTTTTTCAGCGCTAATGTGGTTGCGCTTCGTTGATCAAGTGACTCTATCGCGTTGGGATCTGCTTGGTGGCATGGTGGTGATACTGGGTGCGTTGATTATTATTTTGCAGCCGCAGGGTCTGGTGCGTTAGCAGGATATAACAACAAACCTTATCAAAAAGGTAGCCACGGCTACCTTTTGTTTTCAGGATTCTTGAATCCTGAATCGAAATAAATGTCTTATGTGTTTAGATTATTTTAATTTGCAATCTTTCTGGGAAATATCCGTTTTATATGTTTGTGTCTGCGAGTTCAGGCTGAGTTCAACCTTGTAAGGGTTCTCAATCTGATAGCGATGCTCAAAGAAAATTTCACAATTATTGAGCAGATTATTGCGAATGACTTTCATCACTTCTTTGCGCCCCAAGTCTTTTTCAAACTGGCTAAAATCGGGCGTGATGATCATGCCTTTCAGTGTGGTTTTATTGGCACTTAACTGTAATTGTTCAATAATCGTATTTTGATCAATCTGCAATGGTAAAGTTCTGGAATCCTCTGCACTGAGCACTGCGAGCAATTCATTCAGCTCAGCTTTTTTCTGAATTTTAAATTTGCTGTCAATAATATTTTTTTCTTGAAGATATTGGTCAAATTCAGAAGCATGCACCGGTAAGGCGACACTGCTAAAACCAGTCAAGAGTGCCAAAGCCCAATATTTTTTTTGCATTGTATAAAATCACTTTTTATTCCATTTCAACAATGATTATAAGAGCTGAGACAAAAAAAGCACCAGAGATTGGTGCTTAATTTGTGAAGATTCATCTTAAAAAAATTAGTCTTTTTTCAGATTTTCATTAATCAGGAATTCAATCAAAGCTTTTTGCGCGTGCAAGCGATTTTCCGCTTCATCCCAAACTACGGCATTTTTATGGTCAAGCAGATTTTCTGAAATCTCTTCACCACGATGCGCAGGCAAGCAGTGCATAAACAAGCAATCCGGATGTGCAAGATCCATCAGACGTTCATTCACCTGATAATCTGCAAAGGCTTTTTCACGGATCTTTTGCTCTTCTTCCTGGCCCATGCTTGCCCAAACGTCAGTCACGATCAGGTCGGCATTTACCGCTGCATCTTCAGCAGAAGGAACCAGTTCCACGCAATGCGCAAATTCAGACAGGAATTTTTCTTGTGGCTCATAGCCTTTTGGCGCTGCAATTTTCAGATTAAAGCCCCACATATGTGCAGCTTCAATATAAGAGTTACACATATTGTTGCCATCACCGATCCAGGCCACAGTTTTCCCTTCAATTGAGCCACGTTGCTCTACATAGGTCTGCATATCAGCAAGTAACTGGCAAGGGTGGTGATCATCTGTTAAAGCATTAATCACAGGAACTTTTGAATAAGATGCAAAACGCTCCACGATATCATGACCGAAAGTACGGATCATCACGATATCCAGCATGCTTGAAATCACACGTGCAGAATCTTCAATCGGTTCACCACGACCTAACTGGGTATCGCGTGAAGACAGGAAAATCGCGCTACCACCAAATTGGCTCATGCCAGCTTCAAACGAAACACGCGTACGGGTACTCGATTTTTCAAAAATCATGCCCATCACTTTACCAACAAATGGTTGGAACACTTCATTGTTATGCTGTTTGCGCTTAAGCTCAATTGCGCGTTGCAAAATCTGGTTAAGTTCTAAAGTTGATAAATCGCGTAAGGTGAGAAAGTGACGGAGAGCCATTCGTTACTCCACAATAATTGCCGAAAAACTCGATCAACAATCAGTTGTTGGTTAGTTTAAGAAAAAATACGGAATCGGCTAATATACTATAAGCAATGAAAAATGCAAAAAAACTAGACTTTTTGATGACCGTCTAAAAAGCGATCCACACAATAACTGATGTATTTGTCGATTTCCTGATCATCTTCCTGTACCGGAATTCCCATCAGAATACGCCATTCCAGATTGCGCAAAATACCAAAATACAGCTGCGCCGAATATTGTGGATTTTCGCAATGCAATAAACCTTGCGCATCTGCCTGTTCTAAAGCCGTGGCAATGGCACTTTGCACATGCACCGGGCCTCGCTCATGAATATGCTGAGCAAGTTCAGGATTACGCTGGCTTTGTTCCAGCACCAGACGCATAAAGGCCGAGTTTTCCGGTTGCATAATCTGGTGACAAAAATTAAGCAACGTGTGTACTAAATAACTACGAAAATCCAGTGCCATCAGTTCGATCGGAATACTGATATCTTCAAAAAACTTGATACGACGATAATCGCAGATGGCTTTAAACAAGCCCTCTTTATTGCCAAAGTACTTATAAATAGAGGCTTTAGAGCCACCGGCATGCTGGACGATATCATCCAGAGACACAGCATCATAACCCCGTTCCAGAAATAGCTCGGTTGCACTGATCAGCAGCGCAATACAACGCTCATGACCACGTTTGGTCTGTGGCAGATCTTTGGCGAGCGGTTCTAGGGCGAGGTCTTGCATAGGAGATAGTACATCAACATGTCAATAGAGATTGAAACGCCATCATAGCAAATATATGCACATATTTCATAATTGCGCCAGATAAGTGCGCTATTTGCTAATTAGGTAAAGCAAAACTTAAAAATTTGACTAAAGTTTTAGAGTATTTGTTCTATCAGGTTATGGAATGAGCAAGCCAAATGAGTATACTCGAATTTCAATAATTATAGCCAAGACTGTGGAAAAGGAAGATGACAGAACAAATGTCTGCAGGTTTAAGATTTAGACAAGCGCTTGAAGTCGAGAAACCATTGCAAATTATGGGCACGGTAAATGCCTATGCTGCCATGATGGCCAAACAGGTCGGTTATAAAGCCATTTATTTATCAGGTGCGGGTGTCGCGAATTATTCTTATGGTTTGCCTGATCTGGGCATGACCAGCCTGGATAATGTTCTTGAAGATGTACGCCGGATCACTGAACGTGTGGATACACCTTTACTGGTTGATATCGATACCGGTTGGGGCGGTGCATTAAATATTGCCCGCACGATTAAGCAGATGATTGCAGCAGGAGCCGCTGCGGTTCATATTGAAGATCAGGTGGCACAGAAGCGTTGTGGTCATCGTCCAAATAAAGAAATCGTATCGCAGCAGGAAATGGTCGATCGTATCAAAGCGGCTGTAGATGCGAAAACCGATTCAAACTTCGTGGTGATGGCGCGTACCGATGCGCTACAAAAAGAAGGCTTGCAAGCAGTGATTGATCGTGCTTCTGCCTGTGTTGAAGCGGGTGCAGATGCGATCTTTGCTGAGGCGATGACCGATATCACCATGTACCGTACAGTGTGTGATGCGGTCGGTGTGCCAGTCTTGGCAAATATTACCGAATTTGGTGATACACCGTATTATACGGTTGATGAACTGGCGGAGCAGGGCATTGGCATGGTGCTGTATCCGTTATCAGCGACACGTGCAATGCAAAAAGCCGCACTTGAAGTGATGCGTTCAGTACGCGAACATGGTACTCAGGTAAATGTGCTGGATATTATGCAACAACGAAAAGAACTCTACGAATTTTTAGATTATCACAGCTTCGAAGACACATTAGATAAACTGTTTAAACAGGAGAATTAAAAAAATGGCTGAAGGAAAAGTACTCACTGGCGCAGGATTGCGCGGACAAGTGGCAGGTAAAACCTCACTTTCAACAGTAGGCAAAAGTGGCGCAGGTCTGACCTATCGCGGCTATGACGTGCAGGATCTGGCTGAACATTGCCAGTTTGAAGAAGTCGCTTATCTGATTTTCTTCGGAGAATTGCCGACAGCAGAGCAATTGGCTGCCTACAAAGCCAAACTGAAATCCTTGCGCACTTTACCTCAGGCATTAAAAGAAGTCCTTGAGCGTATTCCTGCCGACTCGCATCCAATGGATGTGATGCGTACTGGCGTTTCCATGCTGGGCAATCTTGAAACTGAGCAGTCTTTTGATCAGCAACAGGATATCGCAGACCGTATTTTGGCAACTTTGCCGGCAATCATTTGTTACTGGTATCGTTATAGCCATGACGGTGTGCGTATTGAAGAAAATACCGATGACGATTCAATCGGTGCGCAGTTCCTGCATCTACTGCATGGCGAAACGCCAAACGAATTACATGAACAGGTGATGAATGTTTCCTTGATTCTATATGCAGAGCACGAATTCAACGCTTCAACTTTTACCGCTCGTGTGTGTGCATCAACGCTGTCAGATATGCATTCCTGTATTACCGGTGCAATCGGTTCCTTGCGTGGTCCTTTACATGGTGGTGCTAACGAAGCTGCGATGGACATGATTGAAAACTGGGAATCACCAGAAGAAGCTGAGCGTGAAATGCTGGGCATGCTGGAACGTAAAGAAAAAATCATGGGCTTCGGTCATGCGATCTATAAGGACAATGATCCGCGTAATGGCATCATCAAAGTCTGGTCTGAGCGTTTAGCCAAAGATGTGGGTGATACCGTACTTTATCCGGTGTCAGTACGCTGTGAAGAAGTCATGTGGCGCGAGAAGAAATTATTCTGTAATGCGGATTTCTTCCATGCTTCGGCTTATCACTTTATGGGCATTCCAACCAAGCTGTTTACCCCGATCTTTGTTATGTCGCGTGTGACAGGCTGGGCAGCGCATGTGATGGAACAGCGTGCAGACAATCGTATTATCCGTCCAAGCGCGGACTATATCGGTCCTGAACTGCGTAAAGTAGTGTCAATCGCTGAGCGTTCTACAGCGGCTTAATCCGTAAATGTCCTAGAATAAAAATAAGGTCTCAATTGAGACCTTATTTTTTTAGTGAATTCTGTTATCGGCTTAACAGTGCCGGATCTTCAATGCTATAACCTGTTTCAAAAGGAATACCCAGATACTTTACTACTACCAGGGTTTTATTCTGTCGCGGGACTTTATAGGCCTGGCTAATTTTCAAGCCTTGCTGATAACTGACTGCTTGCTGAACCGGACTTTTTTGTGAGCCAGATTTCACTTGATATTGATAGGTCCATTTTGGCACTTTTTCCTGAGGATCATGCCAAGCAGGCGCGCTACCTTTTGTTGTCTTTAAAACCTTAAGCTGTGGCTTTGATTTTTGAATCGGATTTAATGGAACTAAACGTTTTTTGATTTTGGCAATGTCCTGATCAAACTTGCGACTGTCTTGATCATAATCGATGCGCTTGGTTTTAGGATTGATATATAAGGAACTGACCTGAATCAATTGATTTGGTTTTTGGGATTTAAAATTATAATAATACAGTTGAGGCAAGCGTCCACGACCATCAAGATAATGACGCATGATATAAAGCTTCTGTTCTTTGACTTCATAGCCTAGAACTTCAATATTTTGTGGACCGCCTACGGTAGCGAAAGCCAGAGTGGGCAAGCTCAGAGGGAGCAGGAGCAGTGCAGTTTTAATATTCATGGTCATTCCACCCTCAAAAAAATAGATTGGCATTTGATCATGCCAATCTATCTTAAAATACGGTAGAAATAATGAAGCTTATTCAGGCTATACAGTAACTTTGAAAGCTTAGCTGTTATTCAACAGATTGATCATGTCATGTGCAACCACAGCTGACAGTTTGTTGAGGCGTTCAAGTGGCGAGCCTTTGAGATAATACTGGAACTGATGGATTTGCGTGCCGTCATTAATGGCCACAAAAAATGTTCCTTCCGGTTTCTCTGGTGTCGCGCTACCACCTGGTTTAAGTAACCCTGTACAGGCGATAATCCAGTCAGCATCACGGAACATTTTTTTACCTGCTTCCGCCAGAGCAACCGTTACCGGCATAGATTCCGCGGTATGACTATTGATCAGATTCTTGGAAATGCCCAATACAGAAGTCTTGACACTTACATCGTAGCAGATCAAACCACCAATCAGAATTTCGGCACCTTCTCCTTTACAAATGGAGAACTGGCTACTGAGATATCCAGAACTTGCGCTTTCGATAAAGGCAATTTTTATGTTTTTCTCTTCGAGTAAGCCGCAACAGGTTTTTATCATAGTCTCTATATTTTCTTTTCTTTGTGGGAGTGATTTTAGATCAATTTAGACAGATTTTTTCTGTCGATCAACTCCAAGTATATTTATATTTTTATGAAAGTTAAAATTTTTTTCATAGATTAGTGTAATTTCATGTTGATCTGATCGCAAAATCTGAATGGTTAAAGCTTGGGCTATTTTCAAAAATAGAGGTTTCTTCTCAGGCGGAACAGTGGTAAAAATAAAAATAAAGTGCTTAGTGAAAGTAGGGTGTTGGAATGAAAACCACAGTAAAATATGTAGTCTTAAAAAGTCTTGACTATCAATTGGGTACACCATTATTTCAGGAAGAAATTGACGCTGATGGTCAATATTTTGATCAGATACCAAGCACAATTTCTTATCAGAACTTGCAGTTCAAAGTAAAAAGCAAAGAGCTTAAACGTTTGCATCTGGCCGAAGAGCAGGAAGATACTCAAACGATTATCGTCAAAGTAGTCAATATCTAATAAAAACTGAATAGAATAAGCCTCTTTTAAAGAGGCTTATTTATTATAAATAGATTAATAAATATAATTACAAACAATGATTTGATCTAAGTTTATACCAAAATAATAAGTAAAAATATTTGAATTAAAGTCAAGGTAAATTCGAAACAGCTTAAGTTTTATTGGTGAGGTCATGTTAAGTATCGTATTTCTTCACAGTTAATAATATTCAAAAGGAATTGTATTTTTAATGTTTTATTTAATTTTTTAAAAATATAGAA
>NZ_JALJVC010000010.1 GCF_022967985.1 Acinetobacter lwoffii
GTGTTGTGATCGCCTGATCAGAACATTGGGAATACATCGAGGGTTTTTGTTGGAAAAAGTGTGTTTTTAAAAAATAAGAAAGAATGATTTAAAATAGTAAGTGTTAGATAGTTTCTTGAAAATTCGATATTTTTATCAATAGAAATCTCTTTGGTTTTTAGCCATATTGTATTTTTTTATGTCCAAGCTTGCAGGTCACGCTTAGACACATCGCACTTGATTTTAATGCGAAGCCCATAGGGCTGTCGGGGATTGAAAGAGAGCTGATAGCCATACTGTTTTAACAGGTTAGCAGTTAATGCCAGTCCTAAACCATGGCCGTGCTGCTGAGCAGATTTGCGCCAGAAGCGTTGTCCTAAATGTTGGATATCTTCTGCTGTAAGTTGTTGTCCATCATCTTCAATTACCAGGCAATCAGACTGCATGGAAATCCAGATATGGGCAGCCTGAGCATGCAGCAGGGCATTCTCGAGCAGATTTTTCAGTACGGTATACAGCACAAATTCAGGTAGCTGAATTTCGCCTAGACTTTCCCAGTTCACCTGTATTTTTTTGTTCATTTCTGGATAGCGTGTACCTAAGTCTGCAAGAACTTTCTCAAGTATGGGGTGAAGCCAGATGGCCTCAGTCATTTCCTGGATACTGTTTTCTGATTGGGTCAGTAATAAAAGCTGCTCAAGTAACAGCGTATAACGCCGGATACTCTCATTGGCCTGCTGTAAGTTGTACTGAATAGATTCAGGCAGCTTCTGCTGCTGACCGATCAGCTGGGCCAGTTGTACATGGGTTTTAATTGCGGTCAGGGGACTGCGTAACTCATGTGCAGCCTAGGCACTAAAGGCTTTCTCCTGTTGCAGACTGTCATTGAGTTTCTGAATCAACTGCGTGGAATTGTTGACAAAAGGCTGTACTTCCTGAGGAATACTTGCAGGCTTTAGCTGCATTAAAAAATCTGCCGCCTCTGAATAGTTAAGGTTTTTCTGGTTCAGGTATTGACTGAGCTGATCCAAAGACCGGAACTGTCTGCGGATAATAAAGATGATCAGGGCAATACAGATCAGCAGTGAGAAGACCAAGGGAATCAGTACGGACTGCAGAATCTGCTGTAGTAAGGTATCCCTCAAGAACATACGTTCTGCTGCCACCACCTGAATATCGCCACGACGCAGAACATAACTGCGCCATTCCGTATCACCCTGCTGCCAGGTGCTGAATCCTTCTGGTCGCTGGCTTAAATTTTGGGGGGCACCGCGTGTTTTGGCAATCACCTGATTACCTAACGAGATGTCAGAGCTAAAAAGAGAAACTTCACAGGCAATTAACTGGTTTGCATCATCATTCTTGGCTAATTTGGATAAGGTTGCATCCCCTAGACTATCCAGCGGTAACTGCTGAATCAGCCGGGCAACCATTTGTGCAGATGCCGATAAGCGTTGATCCAGTGTGTCTTGTAAACGCTGTTTCAAGTCAATATACAGCCATGAAAATACTGCACTCCACAGCACAATAAACACGGCCAAAAGACTCGTGACCAAACGCCATTTCAAGCTGTGACTAAACATGACGCTGCTCAAACGGTTTGAAAATATATCCCACACCACGAATGGTCTGAATTAAATCTGGATGCAGTTTTTGTCTCAGATGATAAATGTGTACATTCAGGGCATTGCTCTCTATAGAGTCCTGAAAACCATAGAGCTTGTCAATAAGCTGTTCATTTTTCAGGATCTGGTTGGGGTGGCTCATCAGGGTTTCCAGCAGGCTGAATTCACGGCAAGATAAATTCACGGTCTGGTCTTGATAGATCACAGTCTGGGTATCCCGATTCAGAACCAGTTCATCAAATTGCAGGGTATTGGAGGCAAAGCCGCGGTGGCGACGGGTGAGGGCATGAATCCGGGCAATCAGTTCCTCCAGTTCAAAGGGTTTGGTCAGATAGTCATCGGCACCGGCATTCAGGGCCTGAACACACTGATCGGTCCGCAGCCGCGCCGTCAATACCAGTACCGGGAGATCAATCTGGTCGCGCCGCCAGCTGTGCAGCAAGTCCAAGCCATCCTGATCGGGCAGGCCTAAATCCAGTAAACACAAATCGACTGCACTATGCCGGATAAAATAATCTGCAGCACGTGCGTGACTGACATGCTCCACTGAAATATTTAAATAGTTCAGAGCAGCACAAATGCTCTGTGCGATATAGGGATCATCCTCAACCAATACAATAAACATAGAACATCCTGATCAAACTGCCATTATTTTATAAATGATTTGGGCTGTTAATGTTGCCTTAATTTTAGTTTTTCAATAATGCAGTCCTAACAGGAGGAGATCAGCTGGATGTTGAAGTGGATATTGGGTGCCGTGATTGGCGGTGGAATCATGACGGGAACCGTACATGCAGACTTTTTACCACCGGATCAGGCATTTCAGTTTCAGGTGGTTTCTACAAGTCAGGATCAGGCAGAGCTTAGCTGGAAAATCGCAGATGGTTATTATCTGTATCATGACCAGCTTAAAGTGTCTTCTCAGCAGACCCTAGTCAAGCTGACATTGCCCAAACCCGAAGACAAAGACGATCCTAATTTCGGTTTGACTCAGGTGCATTATGGGCAAGTCAAAACCAATCTGAATGTGCAGCCTAACCAGCAGTTTGTGGTGCAATGGCAGGGCTGTGCAGAAAGCGGTTTATGTTATCCGGTGCAACGTACCACAATAAAAACTGATGCAGATGGTTTATTTCCAGCGCAAAACTTGAGCAAAACCCCAAAACTGCTGGCCAGTACTGTACAGCCAGAAGCAAACGAACAGATTCTGACCGCTCGGAAAGATAAGCCAGAGGCGATAGGGAAAACTCCAAGTACAGATCAAGCCCTGACTGAAGAAAAGGTAGAGGAAATACAAGTCGCTGCAGTTTCTGAACCAATGGTGCAGCCTGAGGTGGAATTAACAGAGAAAAATGACCAGCTCATTGCAGACTCTAAAAATCAAACTTCGTCAGCAGGCATAAATAGCCAATGGAACAATGACCAGTATTTTTTAAGTTTGCTGTCGGAACAAGGTCTGTTAATTAATGCCCTGATTTTTCTTGGGCTTGGCATTCTGCTGGCATTTTTACCGTGTTCTTTACCTTTAATTCCAATTTTAACGGGAATTCTGGTCCAGCAGCACCGGGGCTACCGTGCTGCACTGATTGCGCTGGTCTTTGTTTTGGGTATGGCACTGGTCTATGCGGTCATGGGATTTGCTGTGGCACAGCTCGGTTACAGTTTTCAGCGCTGGTTTCAAAGTCCGGTATTCATCAGTATTCTCAGCATTCTGTTTGTTTTGTTTGCGCTTAATCTGTTCGGAGCATTTCAGCTGTCCTTACCCCAAGGAATGTTACAGCGTCTGGATCAATGGCAGCAAAAGCAGAAGGGTGGCACGCTGATTGGTGCTGGTCTTATGGGTATGATCGCCGCACTGATTGTCGGGCCATGTATGAGTGCACCGTTGGCCGGTGCCTTAATCTATGTGTCTCAGCTCAATCAACCGATGCTGGGAGCCAGTTATCTGTTCGTCTTAGGTCTTGGGCTGGGCTTGCCGCTATTTATTGCAGCCGTATTTGGATCTCATCTTTTACCCAAGCCTGGCATCTGGATGGATCGCCTGAAGTTTAGTTTTGGCTTTGTCATGCTGGCCTTGGCTTTGTATTTTGCCCGCCCTCTATTGCCCGGCATTTTATACCTGAGCCTTTTGGGTGTGGTACTGATCACCTGTTCAGGCTATTTCTTGTTCAAGATGCTGCCCCATGTGCATCGGTCTGTATCGAAAATAGTCCTGATGCTGCTCAGTGGTTTACTGGTCTATGCAGGAGGCATGCAGCTCTATCATGTCTGGAGTCAGGTACAGGTCGCCCATGTGGAAGCACGTCTTGAATGGCAGAAGGTCAGCACAGCCGCACAATTGCAACAGGTTTTAGCCAAGCATCGCGAACAGCCGGTGGTGATTGATGTCTATGCAGACTGGTGCGTAGCCTGTCAACCGATTGAAAAGGAAGTGATTCCACGTAGTGATGTTCAAGCTGCTTTACAAAATGTGGTTCGTATCAAATTAGACCTGACCCACTATCATCCAAGTCAGGATGAGCTGCTAAGAGAATGGCAAATCCTGGGTCCACCTACTTTTATATTTTTAAATGCAGCGCATCAGGAACAGCGCGAGTTGCGCTTGACCGGAAGCTTTAGCGCGACACATTTGCTCGGTAAATTGCAGCAACTGCAAGGGGAACAACCATGAGGATTTCCAGTGATGCATTGCATCTGGGACCTTTGATGTTGCCTTGGACACTCATAATTGTTGCCACTGGCTTGATGCTGTTATCTGCCGTCCTGTTTGGATTAGCCAGAAAGTATTCATGGTCTAAACAGCAGCTTGGACAAAGTCAGGATGTACTCTGGAGCAGTTTTTTGCTGGGGATGCTGGGTGCACGTCTTGTTTTCGTCCTGCTCAATGCCGAGCTGTATTTTGCAGCACCCATCGACATACTGAAAATCCAGGATAAGGGTTTTCATTTATGGGGCGGGGTGCTGATTGGTGCTTTGTGGTATGTCATTCGAAACAGACAGTTGCAGATCCGATTCAAAGCCATCTTGTTGATCATCTTTGTACTCTGGATCGGGCTTGGGCTCGCGTTCAAATCCAGTCTAAAAACTGAAGCAGCGTTTCCTGATCTAGTCTTTGCTGGATTAGAACAGGAGCATCTGGGTACAGACAAGATTTCACTCAGCCAATTCATTGGCCAGCCTACGGTAATTAATTTGTGGGCGAGCTGGTGTCCGCCGTGTCATCGCGAAATGCCGGTGTTGGCCAAAGCAGCCAAGCAACATCCTCAAGTGAATTTTGTCATGCTCAATCAGGGTGAGGAGGTTGAAACTGTAAATGCCTATTTAAAAAAACATCAGTTTCAATTTAAACATGTCCTGCTGGATCCATATGGTGAACTCCCCCAGCAGTTGAATAGTTTTGGCTTGCCAACGACGCTGTTTTTTAATGCTCAAGGCCAGCTGGTCGAGCGGCATATGGGGGAACTCAGTCCGGCCATGTTGCAGCAATATTTAAACAGAATTTCAGATCAACCTTAAAAAACGGAAGAACTTAGTATGAACAAAATTTACCAGGTGCTTGGTGCAGGTATGTTCCTGATCATGAGCATGCACACGAAGGCAAATATTAAACAGCATATTGAACAACAGGGTTTTGTGTTTGTAAAACAGATTCCGGCACCGCAAGGAATGACCGGCTGGGTGGGGCATGAAGACCAGTATTCCAATACGGTATTTATCTCCAACGATGACAAATATTATATCAAGGGCGAACTGTTTGATGCACAAGGGAAAAGCCTGTCCAATGAGCAGATTGAAAAGCATATGAAAAAAGCGGTATTGGACGATGTCTGGAAAACCCTGGAAAAATCGACCTGGATCCAGGACGGCAAGCCAGATGCACCACGGGTGGTCTATGTCTTTTCCGATCCAAATTGTCCATATTGTTATAAATTCTGGCAGGCGGCCCGACCTTGGGTAGAATCAGGGAAGGTACAGCTGCGTCATATTCAGGTCGGTGTGATCCGTGAAGAAAGCCGTGGCCAGGTGGCAACACTATTGAATTCGAAAGATCCAGCGGCAGTTTTTAATGATATAAACAAGAATAAAGGCAAAAAGCAGCTCAAGAAAATGGAAAAGATTCCTGTCGAAATTGCTGCAAAAATTGATGCCAACCAGGCCCTAATGGGGAAATACGGCTTTTTCTCCACACCGTCGATGGCTTGGAAAAACAATCAGGGTGAATTTAAATCTACTCAAGGCCTGGCGATGGATGTCAAGGAAATTTTTGAACAATAATATTTTAACTGCATGATAAAAAAGTAATTTTTACTTAAAACATCTATACATGATAGGGAGGCAGATTTACATTGGTGGATAGGCTAAGCATGAAGAGCAGATAAGAAATGTCAAATTTGGATGATCCACGGGTACTGCTTGCTTTGGAACGAACCGCTCTGGCGTGGAACCGGAGTGGTTTGGCATTAATTGCTTTTGGTTTTGTGATTGAAAAATCCAACCTGCTAGTGCAACTGGTGGACCCAGACACTTATGCACAGAAAATAGCTTATTCACAATGGCTGGGAATTGCGGTGATTGTATTTGGTATGTTGGTAAATTTCGCCTCAATCCTGCAATATCGACGGGGATGGGCATCATTGTGACCGGCGGAGTTTATCAATGGTTATTATGCCCAGCATCCTGATGGCTAAACCTGTTTACTGCTTTTAGTGGGCTGCTTCTGATCATTTATTTTTGGCTGCACTAAGAGGAGGGCTAGGCGCAATACAGCTCGTACAGCTTTTGCATCAGGCTCAAGACCTTGGGATCACTCAGACGATAAAAAATCTGTTTACCCTCACGTCGGGTGCCAACCATGTTGGCCTTACGCAATACAGTAAGCTGTTGTGAAAGTGTAGGTTGATGAATATCGGTAGATTCTTCAATTTCCTGAACATTCATTTCCCCATCGACCAAGACACATAAGATTTTCAGACGATCAGGATTGGCCAAAACTTTTAGGCATTGGCTGACGAAATCGACTTGAGAAAAATCAATTTTGGCATTTTCAGCAATCATATCCATAAACGTCCTCACAACTTTTGATGTAGCCCATGCAGTTTTACCATAAAACCGCTTGATTAATATTTTTTATTATATAATATTAAAAAGTATATTGTATAGGGATTAATTCATCATGCATGACTTCCTCATCGCATTTATTGGAGGCTTAATGCTCGGGCTTTCTGTAGTTGGCTATCTTTACGTCAATGGCCGTATTGCAGGAATCAGTGGTTTGATTGGGCAAGTCTTAAACTCAAAAACCATGTTTAAAACACCTGCAATCTGGTTTTTATTAGGCTTAATTCTCACACCGTTTATTTATGGTCTGTTTGTACAACCTGAAATCGAATTGAACGCCAGCCCACTGATGATGATTGTGGCAGGTCTGCTGGTGGGTTTTGGGACACGTCTGGGTTCGGGCTGTACCAGTGGTCATGGAATTTGTGGCATCAGTCGCCTGTCTAAGCGTTCTATCATCGCGACCATGACTTTTATGTTTGCAGGTTTTGTCGCTGTTTATATTATCCGTCATATCACAGGAGCATTCTAAAATGAAAAATGTGTTTGCCTTTTTATTTGGTGCGCTGTTCTCTGTGGGATTGATGGTATCGGGCATGTCCAATCCGGAAAAAGTACTCGATTTCCTGGATCTGTTTGGCGATTGGGATGCCAGTCTGGCCTTTGTGATGATGGGCGCGATTGCGGTGGCCTTTATTCCTTTCCAGAAAGCATTACGTACGGCGCAACCGAAAACAGTATTTAATGAACCTATTGATTTACCTAAAAATAATCAGATAGATAAGAAGCTGATCACGGGTGCGGTTTTATTTGGTGCAGGTTGGGGCATTGCCGGCATCTGTCCGGCGCCAAGTTTCACTTTGATCGGTTTGGGCCACTATCAAGTGCTCTATTTTATTGTAGCAATGCTGGTGGGTGTATGGATTCACCGTAAATGGTCAGGAGCTTAACGATGTCAAATTTACCTATAGTAAAAGATTTTTTTCACGAAGATACCAATACCTTCAGTTATGTTGTACGTGATCCGGCGACCAAAGCCTGCGCTATTATTGATAGCGTTCTGGATTATGATCCGGCATCGGCAAGTACCTCAACTGTTCATGCCGATAAGATTATTGCCTATATTAAAGAGCAGGATTTAACGGTTGAGTGGATTCTCGAAACCCATGTCCACGCTGATCATCTGACTGCAGCGCAATATCTTAAAGCTGAGTTAGGTGGCAAAATTGCCATGAGCCAGAAAATTAGTATTGTTCAGGAAACTTTTGGCGCGATTTATCATCTGGATATTAAACAATGGAATGCTCAGCAGCTCTTTGATTATTTATTTGAAGATCATGAGTCGTTCCAAATCGGAACATTGAAGGCCTATAACATTCCAACACCGGGACATACGCCTGCTTGTCTGAGTTATGTGATTGGGGATGCGGTTTTTGTGGGTGATACCCTGTTTATGCCAGATTATGGTACAGCACGTTGTGACTTTCCGCGAGGCAGCGCAGAACAGCTTTATGATTCGGTACAAAACCTGTTTCAGTTGCCAGAAGATACCCGGGTCTTTTTATGTCATGACTATTTGCCTGAAACACGTGAATCGTATGTGTGTGAATCTGATATCCAGACACAAAAGACACAGAATATTCATATTCATCAGGGAGTCAGCAAAGCTGAATTTGCTCAGATGCGCAACCAGCGGGATTCAGGACTGAGTATACCTAAACTGATTCTACCGGCGATTCAGATCAATATGAAAGCAGGGCAGTTTCCTGAGCCAGAAGAAAATGGTGTTTCTTACCTCAAGCTTCCTCTTAACTACTTCAAATAAGCTTGTGTCGTGATTCAACAAAAAGTTCAACCTTTATTGAATCACTTTTGTGGATAAGGGAGAGGGCGATGTGGGCATTAATACTTGAAGGGCTGGTTTATCGGAGTGCTATTGGGTTTGACCGGTGCCGGTGGCGGCATTCTGGCTATACCGGCACTGATGGCGAGTCAGGGTTGGACTGTGGCACAGGCTGCACCGGTAGGCTTGCTGGCAGTCACGCTGTCGGCTTTGGTTGGAACATTCGAAGGTTTATTCAAGCGTATTGTACGTTATCGCGCTGCGCTCTGGATCGCGCTGATCAGTATTCCTTCAGCCCGTTATGGCGTGCATCTGGCCGATATCGTTTCTCCGGTCTGGCTGACGCTGGCTTTCAGTCTGGTCATGTTAATTGTGGCTTATCGGATCTTCTTTAATAAAGTCCATGATCATGGCAATGCACCGTGTAAGGTCAATCAAACCACCGGTCGTTTGATCTGGAATGTCAAAACTGCTTCGTTCCTGGCAGGTATTGGTATCGTGGCAGGTTTATTAACCGGTCTATTGGGGGTTGGGGGGGGTAATTGTTCCAGCCCTGCGTAAATTCACCGACCTTGATATGCGCAGTATCGTTGCGACTTCCCTGATGATTATTTTCCTGATTGGTGGGGTCAGTATTTCTGCACACGTGCTGGATGGCTTTCAATATCCTGTTTCGGTTACGCTGACCTTTGTCCTGGCCTGTATTATCGGAATGTTAATTGGACGCAGTTTGATGCAGCGGATTGACAGTAACAAGGTACAGAAAATATTTGCCACTACCGTGGTTGGAGTGGCGATGTATTTAATCTATTCAGCACTCATGGGCTAAACCAACCGGTTTGGAACTTCAACTCAAACGCTTTCAATCTACCTGAGCATCGTTTATACAAAATATAATTTTAATGGCCGAGGAAGAATGAAAATGATGAAAACTGCAGAGCAATTGATCCAGAATGCAAAAAGCCGAATTCAGGAAGTCAGCGTAAATGAACTGTTTGAAGCGATGCAAAACCATCAACCAATTGCTCAACCATTTTTATGTCAGCAACATGTCCATTCGATAAAGCAGAACAACTAATTTCACCAAATTGGTTCATCATGATATGTAATTTACAGCCATAAAACCAACCCATAGAACTTTTGCCACGTGATGCGATTTGGGCTAATGATTTATGCCATTGAATACGTTGATTTTTACAAACAGGTAGCGTTGTTGAATCAATCTATAAGTATTGTTTATCTTTGCCTTTCATCAAAGCTACATACAGGGCATGTAGTGCTAATTCATGCCTATTGATCAAGTGAATCATGCGTTGGCAGCAAGGCAAGTGCTTAAATAGAAAGCTTTTATCCAGCTTTAGCCATGTAAAAAAGGCTTTGAAATTATTGAAATGAGAACATTTGTACCAAATGGTGATAAAGCAGATTTCTGAAATTGTGAGCTGAGCATTTCTGATTCTTAGAGAATGATGACTTTGTTTGAGGAACTTCCAATAAGTTGCTTCAAATTTAAGAAAGAAATCATCAATTAAGCAGAATCGGTACTATTGAACATCAGGACTAGAGTTGTGAGTTTGGTTTGGTAACTCAACTGATGGCTCTAGTCCTCTTATTTTTCAAGTCAATTTCTTATCCGTGATTCGGGTTAAATTATTTAAATGATGATTCATTCTGTATTCAGATCTTCATAAATTTAAAGGATACTTATTAGGGATATATTCTGTTTTAGACTTAATTCAGGATGCATAAATGAAGTACTCATTTATACAGCAGGCTTTCACTGGTCCCGTGGACATCGTGGGGGATATTCATGGTGAGATTGCCGCGCTGGAACAACTGATCCAGGTATTAGGTTATGACCGGAATGGTCATCATCCAGAACAGCGCAAACTAATTTTTGTCGGTGATCTATGTGACCGGGGGCAAGACAGTGTTGCGGTGATCAAACGCGTCAAACAGCTGGTAGATGAAGGCTATGCACAATGTGTGATGGGTAATCATGAATTGAACCTATTGACCGATACTTTGCGGGAAGGCAATGGCTGGTTTTTTGGTTCACCGCATCAGGATGATCTGAAACCTTTTGATTCGATCCAAGCCTCAATCAAAGATCGACAATGGATTCTGGATTTTTTAAATAGCTTACCGTTGGCCTTGGAGTCGGAGCAGCTGCGTGTTGTACATGCCTGTTGGCATCAAGGATCAATTGATCAATTACGCAATTCTGGTTTTACTTCACTTGGTGAAGCCTATGCTAATTTTGCTCAGCATACAGCGCTGGATCTGCAAGCCTTAGGTATTAATGAATTAATACAGAATGAACAGCAACAATACCAACACCAGTTCAAAAACCCAGCTGCAACTTTACCTTTATTGCAACATCTCGCAGAAAAAGAGCTACGTGAGCAAATGCACAATCCGATTCGGGTCATTACTTCTGGTGCGGAAAAAATCGCCTTAGAACCGATTTATGCCGGTGGAAGGTGGCGGATGATCGACCGCGTGCCATGGTGGGACAGCTATACCGACCAAATTCCAGTCATTACTGGACATTATTGGCGGAACTTTAAATCTACTGAAGAAAAAACCGGTTTACTCAAATCGATCGATGCACTGCAATGGTATGGACAGCAACAAAACGTATTTTGTGTGGATTATTCAGTGGGTAAACGCTATCTCGATCGTCAACAGGGTGTCGCGTTCAGACATCGACTCGGCGCCTTAAGATTTCCAGAAAATATCTTGAGCTTTGAAGATGGCAATCAGTATTCAGTTCAGCGGTTCTGAGAAAAGGCAATTTTCTGATACAAAAAAAGCAGCTTTTCCAGCCGCTTTTTTTACAGAATCTAGATTTTATTCTGCTTCGATTATTTCATAATCATGGGTGATTTCAACACCGCCATCAGACAGCATTTTGCTGGCAGAGCAATATTTTTCAGCAGAAAGTTCTACGGCTTTTGCGACCTGTTTCTCTTTAATCGCTTTGCCGGTCACTACAAAATGCAAGTGAATTTTCGTGAATACTGCCGGAATTGTATCTGCACGTTCAGCCTTTAATTCGCAGCGTACATCGGTAATATCCTGACGAGCCTTCTTTAAAATGGTAACAATATCAAAAGACGCACAACCGCCCAGACCCGTTAAAAGCAGTTCCATAGGACGGGGACCACGGTTTTCACCACCGTATTCAGCTGAACCATCCATGATAAGGCTATGACCACTTTGAGTTTTTGCTTCAAAAGCAACATTCTCTAACCAATGAACGCTTGTTTGCATTGCAACTACCTAAAAAAAGCTATAAATTTGTCAAGTAACTGTACACTAACATAAATTGGGTTGATACGGAATTTCAATCCCACTGTGTGACAAGTTCACATTAGGTCTTGTGCGATCTATAAATTATCCATAATCGGAACTGTTAGCATGACTTCAAACTTTTCACAATTAAGCACTGATGCGCTTTCTCCGGGGCAATTACCAGAATCCGTGAAAGCATTGTTAAAACGTGCATATATTAATCGTTATCCAAAACGTACCACGATCATTGATGCAGGATCAGAATCTAAATCTTTATATTTAATTCTGAAGGGGTCTGTATCTATCATTCTTCGTGAAGATGATGATCGTGAAATTGTCGTGGCTTATTTAAATGCGGGTGACTTCTTTGGGGAAATGGGTCTATTCGAGGTTAATCCACAACGTACTGCGGAAGTTCGTACGCGTGATGTGTGTGAAATTGCCGAAATTACCTATGAAAACTTTCACGAAATCAGCAAGCAATATCCTGATCTGAGCTATGCGGTATTTGCTCAATTAGTACGTCGTTTGAAAAATACCACACGTAAAGTCACTGATCTGGCATTTATTGATGTTTCAGGCCGGATTGCACGTTGTCTGATCGACCTGTCTTCACAGCCAGAAGCGATGATTTTGCCGAATGGCCGTCAGATTCGTATTACCCGTCAGGAAATTGGTCGCATTGTTGGCTGTTCCCGCGAAATGGTCGGACGTGTACTAAAAACCCTGGAAGAGCAGGGCATGATCGAAACCGATGGTAAAGCCATCCTGATCTTTGATGCTTCATTAGAAGAAGCATCTGAAGCAGTGGCAGATGGTGCCATAGACGAATAATCCAGATATTAAAAAGCAAATCTTCGGATTTGCTTTTTTTATGCGTCATTACTCAATACATAAAAATTTAGAACAAGCTTCTCAGAAAAGATGATTTAAGTCTCCCTTAGAATTCCGATAGGCTATAGCCCACTTAATCTCAATTCACTGAATAAAATTCACAGGATGTTTTTATGCAATTCAGACCGTTGGCGGATACCGGCATTCTTTTGCCAGAAATTTGTTTGGGCACCATGACCTTTGGTGAGCAGAACACGCAAGAACAGGCTTTTCAGCAACTGGATTATGCTTTAGATCAGGGACTGTATTTCTGGGATACTGCGGAAATGTACCCGGTACCGCCAAAACCTGAAACACAAGGTGCCACCGAGCGTATTATTGGTCACTGGATCGCTGCACGTGGTGGCCGTGACAAACTTTTTTTAGCCTCAAAAATTGCCGGACCATCGCAAGGTGGTAGCCATATCCGGGATGGTAAAACCCGTTTTGTTGCCGATGAAATTTCAGCAGCAATTGACCAGTCATTGTCACGCCTGCAAACGGATTATATTGACCTGTATCAATTGCACTGGCCGCAACGCCCGACCAATTTCTTTGGCAAGCTGGGTTATGGCAATGCTGAAGCGACAGAAGAGCGTGCCGTGACAGATCTCGAAGAAACCCTGACTGCCTTGCAGGATGAAATTAAAAAAGGGCGTATCCGTTATATTGGTCTTTCTAATGAAACCCCGTGGGGCACGATGAAGTTCCTACACCTTGCAGAGAAGTTAGGTTTGTCCAAATTCGTCAGCGTGCAAAACCCCTATAACCTGCTGAACCGTACTTATGAAATTGGTATGTCAGAAATTGCCCAATATGAAAATGTAGGCTTGTTGGCGTATTCACCTTTGGCATTTGGTTATCTGACCGGTAAATTCCGTCATGGCGCCCGTCCTGCCAATGCGCGCGTCACTTTGTTCTCACGTTTTAGCCGCTATAGCAATCCGCAAAGTGAATGGGCAACCGAGCAATATGCCCAGCTGGCAGAACAGCATGGCTTAAGTCTCACCCAATTGGCTTTGGCCTTTATCAAGCAGCAGTTCTTTGTGACCAGTACTATTATTGGTGCGACCAATCTAGATCAACTGAAAGAAAATATTCAGGCATTTGAAATTGATCTATCGGAAGAAATTCTTAAAGGTATTGAAGATATTCACCGTCAGCAGCCGAATCCGGCACCTTAACTTTATGCTGATTGAAACACACCCTCCTATGAGGGTGTTTTTATTTTTATAAATTAACAAACTTGAGTCCACACAACATAAACATAGATGTCGGAAACTAAAAACGGCATAATCAAATGAACATAAGAAATAAGAAGATGGGTCTTAACAAATGAATCCAGAAGCCACGACATTACCAATTACAGTATTAGTGAAAGCCACGAGTCGTATAGCCGAGCAATTACAGCTTACGGAAGCGGAACTTGCTGCCATTCTCGGCATCTCAGAGAAAGATGTATTATCGCTTGTGCACATGGATGATTTAGCTCCGCATACGAGTGAAGGAAAACAGGCACTCGCTTTAGTGCAGCTTTATCAGCAATTGTTTAAGCTTGCTGGTGGCGATTTTGAAGTAATGCACCTTTTTATCAATTCACCAAATCGCTATCTAGATGATCAGTTACCACGCACGCTGATCCAAACGCCGCAAGGATTCAGCAAAGTAATCGATCTTCTGGAACGGATGCGACACATTTAAGTCGTCTTCTATTAAATTTCCCGAAGAAACCATTAATTCCGATCAGAAAGGAAATTCAATACAGGTCATTTGAACAAGCAAATAAAAATTCTATTTGGCGCTCTTGAAATCTGCTTTATATATACCAATATTATTACTGATATCTGTCTCCTAATATAAATTAAGTTTTTGAAAAATATATAAAAATGATTTGAAATTTTATCAAGCGTACCCATATATCCATCAAGTAGAAAATTTGTTGTGAGGAATAACAAGAATGCGTTTTGAAAAATTTACCAATCGCCTGCAGCAAACCCTTTCCGATGCGCAATCGCTGGCCATGAGTAAGGACCATACTTCGATTGATGGAATCCATATCTTAGCCACCTTGATGGATGAAGCATCCAATGTCAGCCTGCTGCAACAAGCTGGTGCTAATCTGCGTGAGTTACAGACCAAGCTGCAAACAGCGTTGAGCAATGCGGCCACCCTGACTAATCCATCAGCAGATATCAACCTCAGTCCTGAAGCGGCAAAAGTATTGCATTTGGCAGACAGCTTTGCGCAAAAAGCTGGAGATGAATTTTTATCTACAGATTGGGTGCTGTTGGCACTGGCAGAAACAGGAAATACAAAAACCTTATTAAATAGTGTTGGCGTAAAGGCAGAGACTTTAAGCCAAGTGATTAATCAATTTCGAGGCGATGAAAAAGTCATGAGCAATAATCATGAAGATCAGCGTGATTCACTGAATAAGTACACCATTGATTTAACTGAACGTGCGTTGGCAGGCAAGCTTGATCCTGTGATTGGCCGTGATGATGAAATCCGCCGTACCATTCAGGTTCTGTCACGTCGTACCAAAAACAACCCGGTACTCATTGGTGAACCGGGTGTGGGTAAAACTGCCATCGTCGAAGGTCTGGCGCAGCGGATTATTAATGGTGAAGTGCCTGAAGGACTCAAAGGGAAACGTGTTTTATCTCTAGATCTGGGTTCTTTGCTGGCCGGTGCCAAATACCGCGGTGAGTTTGAAGAGCGCTTAAAAGCCGTTCTGAAAGATATTGCCAAACACGAAGGCGAAATCATCCTGTTTATCGACGAGTTGCATACCCTGGTGGGTGCTGGTAAAGGTGATGGCGCGATGGATGCCGGCAATATGCTTAAACCTGCGCTGGCCCGTGGCGAACTGCGCTGTGTCGGTGCCACCACACTGGATGAATATCGTCAGTATATTGAAAAAGATGCAGCGCTGGAACGTCGTTTCCAGAAAGTGCTGGTGGATGAGCCAAGCGTGGAAGATACCATTGCGATTCTGCGTGGTCTGAAAGATCGCTATGCGACCCATCACGGGGTACAGATTCTGGATTCAGCCATTATTGCTGCTGCGAAAATGTCACATCGTTATATCACCGACCGTCAGTTGCCGGATAAAGCCATTGACCTGATTGATGAAGCAGCATCGCGCATCAAAATGGAACTCGATTCTAAGCCAGAAGCTTTAGATAAACTGGAACGCCGTCTGATTCAGTTAAAAATGCAGCTGGAAGCGGTGAAAAAAGATGAAGACTCAGGTGCCAAAGCTGAGATTCAATACTTGTCCGATCAGATCGCCACAGTTGAAAAAGAGTATCATGACCTGGAAGAAGTCTGGCGTGCAGATAAAGCGCTGGTCGAAGGCAATAAAGACGTACAGATCAAACTGGATCAGGCGCGTACAGCACTTGAAAAAGCGCAACGTGAAGGTGATCTGGGCGAGGCCGCGCGTTTGCAATATGGCGTGATACCAGAGTTGCAAAAGCAGCTTGAACTGGCTGAAAAAGCCGATGAAAGCGCAACGCCAAAATTGCTGCGTAACAAAGTCACCGACAATGAAATTGCTGAAGTAGTGAGTGCTGCGACCGGTATTCCGGTTGCGAAAATGCTGCAAGGCGAGCGTGACAAATTGCTACATATGGAAGAATTCCTGCATAACCGTGTAGTAGGGCAAGATGAAGCCGTGGTGGCGGTATCCAATGCAGTACGCCGTTCACGTGCCGGTCTGTCAGATCCGAACCGTCCAAGTGGGTCATTCCTGTTCCTGGGGCCAACGGGTGTCGGTAAAACAGAATTGACCAAAGCCTTGGCGAATTTCCTGTTTGACAGCGACGATGCCATGGTGCGTATCGATATGTCAGAATTTATGGAAAAACATTCGGTCAGCCGTTTGGTTGGTGCGCCTCCGGGCTATGTCGGTTATGAAGAAGGTGGGGTGCTTACTGAAGCCGTACGTCGTAAACCGTATAGTGTGATCTTGTTTGATGAAGTCGAAAAAGCGCATCCGGACGTATTTAACATCTTGCTACAGGTACTGGATGATGGCCGTTTAACTGACTCGCAAGGCCGGGTAGTGGACTTTAAAAACTCTGTGATCGTCATGACTTCGAACCTGGGTTCGCAGGATGTACGTGAATTGGGCGGTAATGCCACTAAAGAAGAAGTCCGTACGGTGGTGATGAATGCGGTATCGGAACATTTCCGTCCGGAATTTATCAACCGTATTGATGAACTGGTAGTGTTCCATGCGCTGGAAAAAGACCAGATTCGCGGTATTGCCGATATCCAGTTGGACCGTTTGCGTCAACGTCTGGCAGAGCGTGATATGCGCTTGTCGGTAGATGATACTGCCTTCGATCAGTTGATTGAGGCCGGTTTTGATCCATTGTATGGAGCACGTCCACTGAAACGTGCAATCCAGCAGCGGATTGAAAATGGTCTGGCGCAGAAAATCCTGGGCGGAGAATTCCAGCCGGGCGATACCATTCTGGTGAAAGCTGAAGCAGGTGAGTTAATCTTTGAAAAAATGAAACTTAACTAAACCGCTTCTCCTTGCAACAAAAAACCCAGCCTAGGCTGGGTTTTTTAATCTTATTTTTAACTTCGAGCATCACAACACTTTTGTATTCTCGTTGCGGCGAGGTTTAAAGCATTGCTTAAAACTCACCTCAGGAAAAAATAAAGAAGATATCAATCGTGATGAAGACAGTTAATTCATCATCAAATTACACTTGTGGATGACGGATTTTCCAGGCACGGTGAATCTTTTGATTGCGCTTGAAGTCAGGACCAATAGTTTCTTGGGTAATTTCTTCAACATCAAAGAAGGCCAGAATTTCTTCATCCATCTCAAAACCACGATAGTTATTTGAGAAATACAAGGTACCATCAGTGGTTAAGCGGTTCATCGCACGTTTTAACAGGGACAAATGGTCGCGCTGTACGTCAAAGGTCCCGTAGAATTTCTTCGAGTTTGAGAAGGTTGGCGGATCAATAAAGATCAGCTCATATTGCTCATGACCTTCTTTCAGCCATTCGAAACAGTCAGAGGCAAAGAACTGGTGCTGTTCATCAGCATGATCCACAGTTAAACCGTTCAGGACAAAGTTTTCTTTCGACCAGTTCAAATAAGTATTCGACAGATCGACGCTGGTCGTGCTCGCAGCACCACCCAAAGCAGCGTGTAAACTCGCGGTTGAAGTATAGCTGTACAGGTTCAGGAAGTGTTTGCCTTTTGCTTCACGTGCAATACGTAAACGCATTTGACGGTGATCCAGGAACAGACCGGTATCCAGATAATCGGTCAGGTTGACCAGAATCTTGGCTTGACCTTCCTGAACGATAAAACGCTTGGATGCTGTACTTTGTTTGGTGTACTGGTTTTTACCTTCCTGACGTGCACGGGTCTTGATAAAGATCGCATCACGGCCCAAACCGGTCACGGCACGAATGGCCTGTAAGGCCAGGTTGAAACGTTTTTTGGCTTTTTCCGGATCAATAGTTTTAGGTGGCGCATATTCTTGTACATGCAAACGCTCGCCATACAGATCTACTGCGACGTTAAAATCAGGTAAATCTGCATCATAGAGACGTAAACAATGGATCTGTTCCTTGACTGCCCATTTTTTTAGAGCTTGCATATTTTTGGTCAGACGGTTGGCAAACTCCATCGCACCTTCAATCGGTTCAAACTGCTGAGGCTGCCAGCTTTCTAGGAATGGACGTACCACTGCGGCCGGTTTAACCGTACCGAAGCGGATATAGATCGGCAATTTACCATTCATCAAACGCAGGATTTGCGGATCATTGAACGCCAGCACATCGGCCTGTTCCACTTGGGAGGCAATCACAGCCGCTTTTTGATTCGGGAAATTCTTTTGCAATAAAGCCGATAAACCCAGGTATAAAGAACGGTTTTGCGCTTTATCGCCGAGACGTTCGCCATATGGCGGGTTGGTCACGAAGAATACTTTCTTGCCTTCTGCATGGAAATCAGGCCAGTCATTTAAAGTCCGTTCTTCGATCATGATATTGTCGAGAGCAGCTTCAAAACCCGCCGCGATAATATTTTGTCTGGTGGCTTTAACCGCTTCCCAGTCCGCATCGAAGGCATAGAATTGTGGTAATGGATTTTCCATTGCCGCTTGATGACGTTCAGCAGCTTCGGCCTTGATGCTCATCCACAGTTCATGGTCATGGCCATTCCAGCCATTAAAACCGAAACGACGGACCAGACCCGGTGCACGGTCGGTCAAAATCATTAGGGATTCAATAATAAAGGTACCTGAACCACACATTGGATCGACAATGATGTCCGGATTTAACGCTTTTAAACCACCTTTTTGCAGAATCGCAGCGGCCAGGTTTTCCTTGATTGGGGCGTCAGTCATAAAGCGGCGATAACCGCGTTTATGCAAAGAGTCGCCAGACAGGTCCAGGCAGTAAGTATGTTCTTTCTTGCCTGCCAGAATATACATGGTAATTTCAGGCTGTTTGGTATCAATGCTTGGACGTTTGCCTACGGCTTCCATAAAGGAATCTACGACACCATCTTTGGCACGTAAAGTCGCAAACTGGGTATTGACCTTGATATCACGTTCGACATGCAAACGAATCGCAAAGGTACTTTGTGGTGCAAAAATCAGCGACCAGTCAAAGCTGAGAGCCCCTTCATAGAGTTCTTCTGCCACATCACGGGCATCATGAGAAAATTCAATTTCATGCGTGTGGATCGGCATCAAAACACGTGAAGCCAGACGTGACCACATGCAGATACGATAAGCATTTTCCAGTGTGCCTTTAAAGGTCAAACGGCCCGGAAAACGCTCAATATTCTGAACACCTAAGCCTTGTATTTCTTCTTCTAATAAGGTTTCCAGACCATCGGCACAGGTGACCCAATAATTGCTTAAACGTGGAGAGGTATTCATATAATAGAGAGACCAAAAAAGATAAATAAAAAACTGCGCTAAGTTTACCGTATTTTTATATTGAAAGCTTTTGAAATTCTCTGAAAGGCCGTGGCATGTGATAGAGAAAAATAATATTCACACTATAAATTGAGGAACTGGTACGCATTTTGCTCTATACATGGCAAATCAGGCGGTCAGTCGATGGGGAGCGATGGCTGCCTGATTTTTCAATTTTATAATGGGGGTTAAGATGTTAGAGAATCAGTTACGCAACCATGACGCTTTTTCAGTGGCCACTTTAATTTATGCACGTTTACGACGTGTTTCAGGTCGGGTGATTGATGCAATTTATCTGGCAGAGAACCTGGATTATGCCCGGCATGTGATTCAACTGGCAGAGCAGACCCAAGACCCAGATTTGAATCATCTGATCCAGCGCCTGAAAATGGTACTGGAGATTTCGGAAACAGCACAAGATTCACCAACAGAATCTGCACACCCAAGCCAGCAGGAAGGGCTGATCTCGGTCGAACCGGATGAAGACGATATCTATCGTGCACAGGTGTCACATCGTTATATTGGTGCACTGCGTTAAACCTGAGATGGGTGTGAATGCTCCAGACTGAAGCGCCCGTTGGTTTTGTACTTAAAATCAGCAAGATGCAAATCGGGTTAAATTATCTTATTGAAAAAATACAAAGGAATCTGCTTTTCTATTTTTATTGTTCAGATGCTTTTTGTACAAGTAGCAGCGTGGCCAACTATAAAAATTCGCCAATCTCTGTATAATATGTTGACTTAACGCATAAGGAATCTCTCATGCACTTGGCGGCATTGCATACACCGAGCCAGATTCAACTCAATAAAGAAGGTAATCTAAAACACTTCTTGACCATCGAAGGTCTTTCTAAAGAAACCCTGACAAAAATATTGGACACTGCACAGTCCTTTTTTAATGACCAAAATCAGCTGATCACCAATAATTTGCTCGAAGGCAAAACGGTGATGAACCTGTTCTTCGAAAATTCTACCCGTACCCGCACCACCTTTGAAGCTGCTGCCAAGCGCCTTTCTGCCAACGTCCTCAATATCGATATTGCCCGTTCGAGTACTTCCAAAGGTGAAACCCTGCGTGACACGTTATGGAATCTGGAAGCTATGGCGGCCGATATTTTCGTGGTACGTCATTCATCTTCAGGGGCAGCGCATTTTATTGCCAAAGATGTCTGCCCAACGGTGGCAATTATTAATGCCGGTGATGGCCGTCATGCGCATCCGACTCAAGCGATGCTGGACATGCTGACCATTCGCCGTGAAACCAAGAAAAAATTCGAAGAAATGTCGATTGCCATTATTGGCGATATCAAGCATTCACGTGTCGCGCGCTCAGATGTAGCCGCCTTGCAAACTTTAGGCTGCCAGGATATCCGGGTGATTGCACCGAATACCTTGCTGCCATTAGGCTTTGAAGAATATGGCGATGGTGTTCGTCTATTTAACAATATGGAAGACGGCATTAAAGACTGCGACGTGATTATTACGCTTCGTATTCAAAATGAGCGTATTGATTCTCCGGCACTGGCCTCGCAAGCTGAGTTCTACAAAATGTATGGCTTGAATAAAGAACGTCTTGCCATGGCCAAACCGGATTGTATCGTGATGCATCCGGGACCAATGAACCGCGGCGTTGAAATCGACTCAAGTATTGCGGATGGTCCGCAATCTGTGATTTTGAAGCAGGTGACCAATGGCATTGCAGTGCGTATGGCGGTGTTGGCTTTGTCGATGCAAGGCCAGTTGCAAGAACAAGGTTTGATTGAAGCGATTGCGGGTTAAGGAATAAGTCATGACTATTGTAAAAATTGAAAATGTCCGTGTTCTTGATCCGATCCAAAACACTAATTCTATCCAGACCGTGTATCTGGAAAATGGCAAATTCGTTGCAGAAACAGCAGATATCTCTGAAACGATAGATGGTCAAGGCAAATGGTTAATGCCAACCATGGTCGATTTGTGTGCGCGTTTACGTGAACCGGGTCAACAGCAACATGGTACGCTTAAGTCTGAAGGAAAAGCGGCACGTGAAAATGGCATTTTGCATGTATTTACGCCACCCGATTCAAAGCCAATCGTACAAGACAACGGTGCGCTGATTCACGGTCTGGTCGAAAAAGCCATGCTGGATGGTGGTATCTATCTTCAAGTGATTGGTGCGCAAACCCAAGGCTTAAATGGTCAACAACCGGCAAATATGGCGGGCTTGAAAAAGGGCGGTTGTACAGCCGTCTCCAATGCCAGTGCGCCGTTTGCCAATGATGACGTGGTACTGCGTACCCTTGAATATGCTGCAGGTTTAGACCTGACGGTGGTGTTCTATGCAGAAGAACCACAAATTGCCAAAGACGGCTGTGTGCATGAAGGTTTTATTGCTTCACGTCAGGGCTTGCCGATGATTCCGGCACTGGCTGAAACCGTGGCAATTGCCAAATATCTGTTGATGATTGAATCAACCAAAGTACGAGCACACTTTGGTCTGTTGTCTTGTGGTGCATCTGTCGAATTGATCCGTATTGCCAAGGAAAAAGGCTTGCCAGTGACCTGTGATGTGGCCATGCATCAGTTACATTTAACTGATCATTTGATTGATGGATTTAACTCTCTTGCACATGTGCGTCCACCGCTTCGTTCTGAACAGGACAAAGAATTACTGCGTCAGGGTGTAAAATCAGGTGTGATTGATGCGATTTGTACTCATCATGAACCGCTAAGCAGCTCTGCGAAAATGGCGCCGTTTGCTGAAACACAGCCAGGATTCACAGCTTTTGATACTTATGTGCCTTTTGGTCTGCAACTGATTCGTGAAGGATTGTTGACTCCACTGGAATGGGTAGAAAAAGTAACCTTGGCTCCGGCTCGTGTTGCGCAAATGGCAGATCGCTGGGTAAATGAATCAGGCTGGGTGCTGCTAGATCCGGAACTGGAATGGACCCTGAATAAAGAAAGCATCGTGTCACAAGGTAAAAATACCCCGCTAATTAATCAAAAAGTGCTGGGTAAAGTTGTTCAAACTTTTACTGCTTAAGTGATCCCAATTTTATAAAAGTCAGCTTCGGCTGGCTTTTTTTATTTTTAAATTCTGTATCAGTAAAATGAGTGCTCAATAAAAATAGTGAAACTTTATGATATTCATACAATTATTTACATTTTAAAAAAATGGGGATCGTTACACTGATTAAATATTAAACATTAGAAAAATCAAAAGAATGGTGACGATTATGAATATAGACTTTATAGAACGCTTAAAAAGCGATGTTACGGCTATTGTGCTTCAAGGTGAAACCGAGCATTTATTTGCCAAAGATCAAGCTTTGGCTCAATTCTATCCCATATTTTTAAGTATATTGCGTGCACGTCCCGCCTGGATTGAGAATCTTGGTCAGCAACTTAATCCAAAAATTCATGAATTATTCAATGCAAATCCGGCACTCAAGCAGCAGTTTCTGGATCAAGTGGATCAGAGCGCGCCACAAGATGAAATAGAGCATACCTTGAACCGGTCAATTGTACCGACCATGAATTTTTTACAGACCGAAGCGGGTGCTTCAAGTCCGGAAGCGATTGGCCATTTGCTGGAAACCCACGCCGATTCGATTCAGCGTGCATTACCCGTTTGGGCTGGCCCTATTCTGGCAGCGCTAGGAGTTTCACCCTTGGCAGGGCAGAATTTAAATCAGGAGCCTGTATTGGCGGAGCAGACCATCATTGTTCAGGAAGAGAGAAAAACCGGCTTTTTATGGCCGTTTATTATTTTTCTGATCTTGGCGGGTTTGATCCTGTTTCTGGTTCGTAGCTGCATGCAGGATGATGTTGAAGATTCAAATACCCAGGCAACGAGCGAAGTTGCTGCAGCTCAGCCTGCATCCTTGCGATTAAGTACCGGCAGTAATGGCGAAATTGTCAGTTGCCAATTACAGCTGAATAATCCGCAGTATATGGAAATTCTACAAAATGAGATCAAACAGATCTTTAATTATAATATTGGTTGTGGTGCGCTGAGCAGTGAGGTTTATCATTCAGAATTCACCGATCAAGATACTATTCCGACTGTGTTGAGAACAATCCAAGGAATGCCAAATGTATCACTGGACTGGATTGGCAATCAGGTTTCGGTGCGTGCAGCAACCAATGTAGAAGCCGAGCGTCTGGCAGCACAAATTCGTAGTCTGGCCAAGAATGTCACGGTGGTTACCCAACAGCCGCTCAACAGAAGTGACGTGATTAATACGGCCAATAGCGAAGCAGAACAAGCTTTGGCCAGTATCAAGACCGATAATGTTAAAGCGCTGGATGTGGCGACTGCACTGAATTTACAGATCATTAATTTTGATACGGCATCGACTGAAGTTCCCGAGGTCAATAAATTGGTGCTGGATCAGGCTGCTGCATTATTGCAACGAGCACCGCATGTCATTCTGAAGGTTACAGGACATGCCGATGCTCAGGGTAGTGAAGCAGAAAATAAGGTGCTGTCTGTGCAACGAGCTCAAGCGATTACCAGTTATCTCGTTGGAAAAGGGGTCAATCCTGCACAGTTACAGGCAGTTGGCATGGGAGAGGATCAGCCGGTTGAACCCAATGCCACACCTGCCGGACAGTTTCAGAATCGTCGCGTGACCTTTGAGGTCGTGAATACCGAAACGGGAATTGTACGTGAAGTAGATGATGAAGGTGTAGTTGAGAAGACAGGAAATTAAGAGAGCGGCCTAAATAAAAAAGGACGAATTTTCGTCCTTTTTTATTATCTTAAATTAAGAAAATACCGGCGGGCTATAAGTCAATGTCCGACCAAGGAACCATAGCAGGAACAGTACCAAAGGCAGATGGAAAATCAACTGGGTCACCGTAAATCCAATCACATCTTTGGCTTTTAATTTCAGGATACCCAACATCGGAAGCATAAAGAATGGATTAATCAGATTCGGCAAGGCTTCTGCCGCATTATAAATCTGTACCGACCAGCCCAGATGCACTTTCAGGTCATGCGCAGCCTGCATCACATAGGGCGCTTCGATAATCCATTTCCCTCCGCCAGAAGGAATAAAGAAACCCAGAATCGCCGAGTATAAGCCCATCACAATGGCAAAGGTTTCCTGCGAGGCAATGGAAACAAAGAACTCGGCAATGTAATGTGACAATGACAGATCGGCCGGGTTTAGCGCATTGGTCATCATAAAGGCAATACTGCCATACAGCGGAAACTGGATCAGTACCCCAGAAATGGCGGGTACGGCTTTGGATACCGCATTCAGGAAATTTCGCGGTGTACCGTGTAAGGCCACGCCCAAAATCAGGAAGATAAAGTTATAGGTATTTAAGCTGGAAATGGCCAGAATCGGATTGCTTTTGGAAAATTCGTTAAACATCCAGACTGCACCCAGAATCACAATCAGAATGCTTAAAATGGGTGAATTTTCCAGCCAATCCCCCGGTCTTTTTTCGGCAGATACTTCCGGTTTTTCTTCTTCAATCTGAATCGGGAAGTGCTCAATGGTTTTAATGTCAGACCCTTTAGGTGCTGACCAGTAAGCAATCGCAATTGAAGCTACAATCAGTACCGCCGTCATGATCATGGATTGCGGCAGGAAAATGGTTTCGGTAAATGGAATCACGCCCGTCAGATTATAAATCGGTTCAGGCAGACTGCTTTTATTGGCCTGTAACTGTGCAGCTGAAGAACTGATGCCCAGTGCCCAGGTCGCACCCATCCCGATAATCGCGGCAGCCGCAGCAGCGCGGTAATCCATGTTAAGCTCTTTACGCTGTGCCAGTGCAATCACTAGGAGTGCAGTCAGTACAGTACTCATGGCCCAATTAATCAGAGAAATTAACAGGCTGACCGTGGCGACCAGGACAATCGCACCACGACCGGAATGTGGCAGGCGCGCCATTTTCTGGATCAGAAGCTGGACAGGCTTAGATACGGAAACCACATAACCGACCACGATCAGCATGCACATCTGCAAGGTAAAGGGAATCAGGCTCCAGAAGCCGTCTCCAAAGGAAATCGCGACATCCTGTGCGGGTGCACCAATTCCGATGGCGGCAATCGCCACAATGATGACGCCAAGCAGGGCAAAAATATAAGAATCCGGAAACCATTTTTCAGACCAGTCGCTGACGCGCAAGGCGAAGCGCTGCAAAATATTTTGTTGAGTTTGCATGATTAAAATCCATTTATTCTGCGATTATTATTTTGAAATGAAACAGCTATATATAAAAAAGCCCTTAAGATGCTTCATTCTTAAGGGCTGGCTGGATCAGGCAGCGTTACGTAGTAGCGCTACCCCCGTGACTTTTTGAATCTCTTCAAAACTTACCTCTGGTGCCAGTTCAACCAGTTGAATTCCATCAGGAGTAACATCCAGTACACCGAGATCGGTAATAATCCGGTTCACCACAGCCTGGCCGGTCAGCGGCAGGCTACATTGCGGTACAATTTTCGGTGTACCATCTTTGGCGCAGTGTTCCATCAAGACCACGACCTTTTGTACACCCGCGACCAGATCCATGGCACCGCCCATGCCTTTGACCTTTTTGCCTGGAATCATCCAGTTGGCCAGATCACCAGTTTCGGACACTTCCATAGCACCCAGAATGGCAATATTGACATGACCGCCACGGATCATGGCAAAGGAGTCGGCACTTGAGAAAAATGAAGCACCTTTACGCGCGGTAACCGTCTGTTTACCGGCATTGATCAGGTCGGCATCCACTGTCTCCTCGGTTGGAAATTCGCCAATCCCCAGCAGGCCATTTTCCGACTGCAGCCAGACATTGATATTTTCCGGAATATAGTTCGCGACTAGCGTCGGCAGGCCAATCCCTAGATTGACGTAGAAACCATCTTCAAGCTCTTGTGCCGCGCGCTGCGCCATTTCATTACGTGTCCAAGCCATGATCAAGCCTCCGCCTTTAAAGTCATCTGTTCAATACGTTTTTCCGGTTGAGCATTCAGGACTATCCGGTTCACATAAATTCCCGGAAGATGGATTTCGTCCGGATCCAGCACGCCAATTTCGACAATCTCTTCGACTTCAGCAATGGTAATTTTGCCGGCCATGGCACAGACCGGATTAAAGTTCTGGGCGGTTTTACGGAAAATCAGGTTGCCGGCTTTATCGGCCTTATAGGCTTTAACCAGAGCAACATCAGCTGTTAAAGATTCTTCCAGAATGTAAGACTTGCCATTAAATTCACGGACATCCTTACCTTCAGCGATCACGGTTCCGACACCCGTCGCCGTATAAAAAGCCGGAATACCGGCACCGCCAGCACGTAATTTTTCTGCCAGTGTACCCTGTGGGGTCAGCTCAACTTCCAGTTCGCCATTTAAATATTGACGTTCGAATTCCTTGTTTTCACCGACATAAGAGGAGATCATTTTTTTAATCTGTTTTGTTTCCAGTAAAAGCCCCAGACCGAAGCCGTCTACACCGGCATTATTGGAAATACAGGTCAAATTTTTGGCACCAGTTTCTTTTAGGGCCGTGATCAAAGCTTCTGGAATACCACATAGGCCGAAACCACCGACAGCCAGAGTATGACCATCTTGCACCACATCCTTTAAGGCGGATTGAGCGCTGTCATAAACCTTGTTTGACATCTTGTCACCTCTATTGTTATTACAGCAGACTTAAATCTGCTGTTTATATCCTTATGGGTTGCTTAAGTTTATTTTGCTCAAGCATGATTATTGTTAAGCACAGGCTTTTTGCCAGTAGGCATTGGCATAATTGGATGGATTATTGCGCTGCAAGACTTCACTGATATTACGACTGGCCTGCATCAGTGCATCCAGCTGAATACCGGTTTCAAAGCCCATATTCGAGAGCAGGTAATACAGGTCTTCGGTCGAGACATTGCCAGATGCACCTTGGGCATAAGGACAGCCACCCAGTCCAGCAATGGAGGAGTCAAAGACCCGAATGCCTTGAAGTAAAGACTGGTAAATATTGGCGATTGCCATGCCGTAGGTATTATGGAAATGTCCCGCCAACACTTTGGCATCAAGTTCAGCCAGACAAGCATCCCAGACATTTTTCACCCGATCCGGTGTTGCTGTGCCAATGGTTTCACCCAATGACACTTCATAGCAGCCCATCTCCAGCAAACGCTGGGTGACTTTCACCACCTGCTTCGGATCAATCGCACCTTCATAAGGACAGTCCACCATGCAGGAGACATAGCCGCGCACCTTAATATCATTGGCTTTGGCTGCTGCCATGACATCGGCAAACTTCTCGAAGCTTTCATCAATCGAGCAGTTGATGTTCTTGCGGGTAAAGCTTTCAGAAGCAGCGGTAAATACCGCGACTTCTTTGCAACCCACAGCCAGTGCCGATTCAAAACCTTTCAGATTTGGGGTCAGCAGACTGAACTGAATATTCGGATCTTGGGGTAGGCTGGCAAAGAGCACATCACTGTCTGCCATTTGCGGTACCCATTTGGCTGAAACGCAGGAGCCGACTTCGATGGACTGTAGACCGGTTTTCATCAGGTCCAAAATCAGGTTTTTCCGGTCATCCAATGTCAAAGGTGTTTTTTCATTTTGCAGGCCATCGCGTGGCCCGACTTCTACGATTTTGACAAAATCCGTCATGCCACTTCCTCCGCCAGCGGCTGGAACTCGACCAGTTCATCACCGGCTTTAACCTGATCACCCTTCTGGAAATATGAGCTTGCGATGATGCCGTCATGCGGTGCGCGAATCGAGTATTCGATCTTCATGGCTTCCAGCGTCATCAGCACATCATCTTTTTTGACTTTGTCATTGGCTGCCACGAGCACCTGGGTAATGACGCCTGGCATTGGCGCGATCAGGTTATTTTCCGTGCCTTGTTCATCCTGATTATTAAAATCAGACTTCAGGTAATTGAACTTATAGCTTTGACCATTCTGGAATAGGGTAATGCCTTGCTCAGTCTGGCTAAAAGCCAGTTTTTGCTGTTTACCCGCCAGTTGTAACGCTAAAGTATGGGCATCGACGAGTTGACCCTGAATTTGAATTTGCTGACCGTTATAGCTGGCGACAAAGCCTTGATCCTGAGTGCGGAACTGAACTTTCAGGTTGATGCCATTGCGTTGTAATTGCACTGTATGGCTATTTTGCTGGTTTAGGCGCCAGAATGCTTGCTGCTGCCATACCGGATTGCTTGGAGCGGGATTCTGTGCCTGACGTGACAGAAGTTCAATCAGTGCGGCACTAACTACCAGTTCGGCACGGATATCCGCAGAAGGTTTGAGCAGAGATTCTTCTTCACGCTGAATCAGGCCAGTATCTAAATGTGCATTTTTAAAAGAGTCACACAGCACCAAGCGATCTAGAAAAGCGATATTGTTACCCAGACCATCGACATGGAACTGACCCAGTGCATGATGCATTTGGGTCAAGGCTGCTTCACGATTTTTACCCCAGACAATCAGTTTGGCAATCATCGGATCATAATAGGTGCTGATTTCATCGCCTTCGACAATGCCACTATCAACGCGGACATGGTCATTTTGCTCCGGATAATGCAGGTAGCTGATCTGACCAATCGCAGGAATAAAGCCTTTTTCCGGTTCTTCGGCATAAACACGGGCTTCGAGTGCATGTCCATGAATCTGCAATTCATGCTGCTGCTTCGGTAAAGGTTCACCAAAGGCCACGCGCAGTTGCCATTCCACTAGATCCTGTCCGGTAATCATTTCAGTGACAGGATGTTCAACCTGAAGACGGGTGTTCATTTCCATGAAGTAAGCTGTGCCGTCTTGCTCCACGATAAACTCGACTGTACCGGCACCGACATAATTTACTGCACGCGCAGCATCGATTGCCGCCTGACGCATCGCCTCCAGTTTGTCTTCCGGCATTTTCGGTGCAGGCGCTTCTTCCAACACTTTCTGATGGCGACGCTGTACCGAGCAATCACGTTCGAACAGATGTACATAATTGCCGTGGGTATCACCAAACACCTGCACTTCAATATGACGTGGCTGAATCACATAACGTTCAATCAGAACGTCTTCATTGCCAAAACTTGAACGTGCTTCACTCTTGCATGAAGCAAGCGAGCTAAGAAAATCTTCGCTGCGTTCCACCAGACGCATGCCTTTACCGCCACCGCCGGCACTGGCCTTGATCAGTACCGGATAGCCAGTATTGTCTGCCTGCTGTTTCAGGAAGTCGGCATCCTGATTGGTACCATGATAGCCGGGGGTTAGAGGCACACCGGCTTTTTCTATCAGCGCTTTAGAGGTGGCCTTTAGACCCATTGCCAGAATGGCATCCACTGGCGGACCAATAAAGACAATGTTGTTATCCTGACAGGCCAGGGCAAACTGGTCATTTTCAGACAGGAAACCATAACCTGGATGAATGGCCTGAGCACCGGTAGTTTTTGCTGCCTGAATAATACGTTCAATCTGTAAATAACTTTGTGCAGCAGGCGATTCACCAATATGGATGGCTTCATCTGCCAGTTTCACATGCTGTGCCTGAGCATCGGCATCGGAGTAGACGGCAACGGTGGCAATCCCTAACTTTTTCGCTGTACGAATCACACGGCAGGCAATTTCACCACGATTGGCAATTAAAATCTTTTCAAACATCCTACGATCCTTCTTGTTGTTATGCCGTGGTCTTGATCCAGGCCGGGCTTTGTTTGTTTAAAAATGCATTCAGTCCATTTTTCGCCTCATCTCCCTGGCGAACATGGGCAATATGCTGTGCGGTTTTAAACAGCAGATCTTCAGTCAGGACCTGTTGATCGACCAGTTGAATCAGCTGTTTTGAGGCGTTTTGCGCTGCTGGTCCACCGAGTAAGAGCGCTTCCACAATCTCATCAATTTTGCTGTCGAGCTGTTCTGGTGCAGTCACTTCATGTGCCAGACCAATGGTTTTCGCCTGTTCAGCTGAGATTCGCTCAGCAGTCAGGAAATAACGTGACGCCTGACGGGCGCCAATCGCACGAATCACATACGGACTAATGGTCGAAGGGGCTAATCCTAAACGTACTTCTGACGTCGCAAACTTGGCATCTGTACTGGCCACACAAATATCACAGGCTGAGGCCAGCCCCATGCCGCCACCAAAGGCAATGCCGTGTACCCGGGCAATGGTTGGCTGTTTTAAGGTCGCCAGACTTTGCAGCATTTTTGCCAGTTTGAGAGCATCCGCTTCGTTGTCTGCCTGTGATGCCTGACCTGCCTGTTTCATCCAGTTCAGATCCGCGCCAGCAGAGAAACTCTTGCCTCGGCCTGCCAAAATCACCACACGCACATCATCATGGTCATTTAAAGACCGGAAACAGGCATGCAGTTCTTCAATCACCTGGGTATTAAAAGCATTGTGCAGTTCGGCACGGTTAATCCAGACTGTCGCGACCTGATCCTGCTGTTCGAGCTGTAAAAATTGATATGTCATTTTGTCACCCCTTACATGCGGAACACGCCGAATTTGGTTGGCTGGATTGGCGCATTCAGTGCCGCAGCCAGACTCAAGGCTAGGACTTCACGCGATTGCGCTGGATCAATGACACCGTCATCCCATAAACGCGCAGAAGCATAGTAAGGATGGCCTTGGCGTTCATATTGGTCACGAATCGGCTGTTTAAACTGGTCTTCTTCTTCAGCAGACCATGTTCCACCTTTTTGTTCAATCTGATCGCGTTTCAAAGTCGACAATACGCTAGAGGCCTGTTCACCGCCCATCACTGAAATACGCGAGTTTGGCCAGGTCCACATGAAGCGTGGCGAATAGGCGCGGCCACACATACCGTAGTTACCGGCACCAAAAGAGCCGCCAATTACCAAGGTCAGTTTTGGAACATTGGCATTGGCGACGGCCATCACCAGCTTGGCACCATTTTTGGCAATGCCTTCATTTTCATACTGGCGACCGACCATAAAGCCGGTAATGTTTTGTAGGAAAATCAGCGGAATATTGCGCTGGGTACACAGTTCAATAAAATGTGCGCCTTTTTGGGCAGACTCGGAAAATAGAATGCCATTATTGGCAATTATCCCGACCGGCATGCCATAGAGCTTGGCAAAACCGGTCACCAGGGTAGTGCCGAAACGTGCCTTGAACTCGTCAAAACGTGAACCGTCGACAATACGGGCTATCACTTCACGGATATCAAAAGGCTTACGCGCGTCACTCGGCACAATGCCGTACAGTTCCGAACTGTCAAATAGCGGCGCTTCGATTTCATCTGCGGTCTTGTTTGGCTTTTTGTTCAGGTTGGCCACGATGTTGCGGGCAATCGCAATCGCATGTTCATCGTTTTCAGCCAGATGATCAGCTACACCCGATAAACGGGTATGCACATCACCACCACCCAAGTCTTCACTGGAAACCACTTCACCAGTAGCTGCCTTAACTAGAGGAGGGCCACCCAAGAAAATCGTGCCCTGATTGCGCACAATAATAGTTTCATCCGACATCGCGGGAACATACGCACCGCCCGCAGTACAGCTACCCATTACCACTGCAATCTGGGCGATACCTTGGCTTGACATACGTGCCTGATTGTAGAAAATACGGCCAAAGTGATCGCGATCCGGGAAAACTTCATCCTGTAAAGGCAAATATGCACCCCCTGAATCCACCAGATAGATACAGGTCAGATGGTTCTGTTCGGCAATTTCCTGGGCACGTAAATGCTTTTTCACTGTTAATGGATAATAAGTACCGCCTTTCACCGTAGCATCATTGGCGATGATCATGCAGGTCACACCGTTGACCTGACCAACACCCGCGACCACACCTGCGGCAGGAACATCATCCTGATAGACTTGATAGGCAGCCAGCTGACCAATTTCCAGAAAAGCGGTTCCTGGATCAATCAGGTGATTAATCCGTTCACGTGGTAACAGCTTGCCGCGATCTAAATGTTTTTGGCGGGCAGTTTCGCCGCCACCGAGAGCAATCTTTTCGACTTTCTGTTTTAGGTCATCCACCAGTTGCAGCATGGCAGTCTGGTTGGTTTTAAACTCTTCACTACGAGTATTAATTTTGCTCGATAACTGATTCATGACGAACATCCTTGTTTTATTCTAAGTGTTAAGATTTAGGCTGTTTCGTTGAAAAGTTCACGGCCAATCAACATGCGACGGATTTCTGAAGTACCGGCGCCAATTTCATACAGTTTGGCATCGCGCCATAAACGGCCTGCAGCAAACTCGTTGATATAACCGTTACCACCTAAAGTCTGAATAGTTTCACCCGCCATCCAGGTTGCTTTTTCAGCAGCATATAAAATGGCACTGGCAGCATCTTTACGCAGGCTACGGCTATGTTCGGCCTTGTCACATTCAGCGCCGACCGCATAAACCAGTGCCTTACATGCCAGCCAAGTCGAATACATGTCGGCAATTTTGCCTTGCATTAACTGGAATTCACCCAGCGCCTGACCAAACTGTTTACGGTCATGAATATATGGAATCACGGTATCCATACAGGCATCCATAATCCCCAGTGGGCCAGCACTCAATACAGCCCGCTCGTAATCCAGCCCACTCATTAACACTTTGGTACCATTGCCGACGCCACCCATGACGTTTTCTTTCGGTACTTCGACATTGTCAAAAAACAGCGGATAAGTATTGGAACCGCGCATACCCAGTTTGTCCAAATGCGTGCCATGACTGAAACCTGGCATATTTTTTTCAACCAGAAAGGCGGTCATACCTTTGGCACCTGCTTGTAAATCGGTTTTGGCATAGACGACAAGTACATCGGCATCACCACCATTAGTAATCCACATCTTGGAACCGTTGAGTAGATAATGATCGCCTTTATCTTCAGCTTTCAGTTTCATGCTGACTACATCTGATCCGGCATTTGGCTCAGACATTGCTAATGCACCGACATATTCGCCAGAAATCAGTTTTGGCAGGTAACGCTGCTTCTGTTCTTCATTACCATTTCGCTTAATTTGGTTTACACATAGGTTAGAATGGGCACCATAGGACAAACCAATGGATGCTGAAGCACGGGAAATTTCTTGCATGGCAATAATATGGGCCAGATACCCCAGATTGGTACCGCCATATTCCTCACTGACCGTTAAACCAAGTAGACCCATATCACCAAATTTTTTCCAGAGGTGAGCCGGGAATTCATTGTCACGGTCAACTTGCTGGGCAATTGGGGCAATTTCCTTGGTGCAAAATGCGGCCACTGAATCACGAAGCGCAATAAGAGTTTCATCCAAACCGAAATCCAAGCTTTGTAAATTCATTCTTCATCCATCCTGAGGTTATATTTGTTGTGTCCAAAAAAGCATTGTTGTTGTGCTTGTGGTTTTAACATACAACGAAAAAATAAAAAAGTGAATCTATATTCACAAAATGATTTACAATTCATTTTATCTTGTTGAGATTAATTTTATGAGTTATAAAAGATCATCATTGATGCAGGAACGAATGGAACAAAATCGCCTGTCGATTTTGGAATCTGCTCGTGAACTGATTATTCAAGGGGGCTTGAAGGAGGCATCGATTCAGGCGATTGCAGAACGCGCAGGCGTTTCTACAGGGCTGGTCTATCGATATTTCGAAAGCAAAAGCCAGATTTTAATTGAGGTTTTGTCGGCCGCGATTCAGCATGAAGTCGGAATTCTGAACCATATTGCCGAGTCAGATTTATCGCCAAAACTGAAATTGCAAAAATCTGTTACAACTTTTGTCAAGCGTGCCATGAATAGCCCCCAATTGGCGTATTCACTGATGTTCGAACCGGTCGATCCGGAAATGGAACATGAGCGTTTTCGCAGTAAGCAGCTGCTCAAGCAGAGCATTAAGGAAATTCTGGCCGAAGGAAAGGTCAATGGAGAATTCGAATTTGAAGATTTGAATACGGCAGCATTAGGTGTGGTTGGTGCCATGACCTTTGTCGTGATTGAACCTTTAAATCCGTCCCGAAATGTCATGTTTGATCAGAAGTATAAGGATCACTTTGTCAAACAGATTGCCGATTTTTGTGTCAACGCAGTACGTGGGCAGGAGGAAAATTTACAAGCATAAACACACAAAAAACCGGTACACAGACAAGGTCGTCGTGGTCATAAAACAATTAGTAAAGTTGAAAATCAGAATTACAAAGAATCAAGGAGATCGATTCAATGACACAAGTACGGTTAAGCTATGCCTATGGAACCAGCAGCCAGCCTTTATTGGGCATGACGATTGGTGAAAAATTTGATCAGGCTTGCGAGCAGTATGCAGAACGTGATGCGGTAGTGAGTTTGCATCAGAACATACGCCTCAGTTACCGGCAGCTACAGGATCAGGTCAATGCCTTTGCCTGTCAGCTGCTGAAACTGGGTATGCAAAAAGGTGACCGTCTGGCAATCTGGTCGCCGAACTGTGTGGAATGGACCATTACCCAGTTTGCGGCCTTCAAGGCAGGCATTATTCTGGTGAACCTGAATCCGGCCTATAAAAGCAATGAGCTTGAATATGTGCTAAACAAGGTCTCCTGTAAGGGACTGGTGATTGCAGCGCAGTTTAAGACGACGGACTATCAGGAAATTCTGACTAAAATTGCACCTGAGCTGATGCAGACTGAAAGTAAATTCCTCAATGCAGAGCGCTTGCCGCATTTAAAGCATGTGATTAAAATTGATGATCAGCAGCATACCGGTATCCACCGTTTTCAGGATTTACTAAGCTCGCCAAGCGCCCAAGAGCTGGAACAACTGCAACAGATCTCCAGTGAATTGCAGTTCGATGAAACGATTAATATCCAGTTTACTTCGGGCACTACGGGCAATCCGAAAGGCACCATGCTGACCCATAATAATATTTTAAATAACGGGTACTTTGTCGGTGAAGCGATTCATTTAGGTCCAGAAGACCGCGTCTGTATTTCAGTTCCTTTATTTCACTGCTTTGGTATGGTGATGGGTAATCTGGCCTGTATTACGCATGGTTCTGCCATGATCTATCCATCAGCTGTATTTAATCCGCTGGAAACCTTGAAAGCCATTCAGCAGGAAAAATGTACCGCGGCTTATGGTGTGCCAACCATGTTTATCGCTATTCTTGAGCATGAACAGTTTGACGAATTTGACCTGTCCAGTCTGCGTACCGGGATTATGGCGGGTAGTCCATGTCCGCAGGAAATTATGCAGCGCGTGATTGAACGCATGCATATGTCTGAAATCACGATTTGTTATGGCATGACCGAAACTGCGCCAGTGAGTGCACAAAGCTCAACGGCAGACAGTGTCGAGCGACGTGTTAGTACGGTTGGCCGAGTACATCCGCATCTGGAAGTTAAAATTGTCGATGAAAATGGCAAGGTGGTGCCACGCGGTCAATTGGGCGAGCTATGTGTACGCGGTTATTCCGTCATGCTCGGTTACTGGGAAGACCAGGACAAAACTCAGGAAGTGATTGATGCTGCACGCTGGATGCATACCGGTGATATCGCTGAAATGGATGATGAAGGCTTTGTGAAAATCAAGGGTCGAATCAAGGATGTCGTCATTCGTGGCGGAGAAAACCTGTTCCCGAAAGAAATCGAAGATTTCCTTTATACCCATCCTGCCGTTTCAGATGTACAGGTGATCGGTGTGCCAGACCATAAATATGGTGAGGAACTTTGTGCTTGCATCATCCTGCATGAAAATGATCCGTGTACTGAGGAAACTATCCGTCAGTATTGTAAGGAGCATATTTCTCACAATAAAGTGCCACGTTATGTGCGTTTCTTCCAGGAATTTCCAATGACGGCTTCCGGTAAGGCGCAGAAGTTCAAATTGCGTGAATTTATGCGTGAAGAGCTGAACTTGAAAGAGATTGCTTAAATTGTATTGATGTGATTCTTAAATGGGGCAAAGCAGTATTTAATGCATGCATTGCCTCCATTTGTATAACGGTTTCGATATCAATGTTTAGGCTTTTCTTACTTTTGATGGGCCAAAAGTAAGCAAAATCCCTTTATTTTGCTGAAGGGACTTCCATGTCCCTCAGCAAAATGGCGACATCCATGTCGCCGGGTCTATGATCAAATTTCAAGAAAACAGTAAATAAGATCAAGCTACAAGATTTAAATATTCAATCTATCTAAATACCCGCCTGAGTTTTAGATTCGTGCATAGATTTAGAGTAAAAATATGGCAAAAAACTTTCACAGTGAAGTCGTGGTCGTCAGTTATGACAATCATATCCGTAAACTGATTCCCGGTTATGAACTGGTGCATCAGCAGATTGAAGCAATTCTCAGCACTGAACTCCCAGAAACCGCACATATATTAATAGTGGGTTGCGGAACAGGTTATGAATTGTCGTATTTATTAGAGCAACATCCAGACTGGACCTTTACTGCAATTGATCCATCAGCAGCCATGCTGAAACAGGCTAGTAAAAATCTGAATTCTATAGATCGACAAAGGGTGCAATTCATCCAAAGCACGATTCAAGATTTGAATCAGCCGGATACTTTCGATGCCGCATTGGCCATTCTGGTGGCTCATTTCATTCCAAATTCCGAAAAAAACGGATTTTTTCAGGCTATCCATCAGTGTCTTAAAACCAACGGTCTTGCATTGACCTATGACCTGATGCAACCCGAAGATCAGCAAGACATCAAAATTATGCAGAAGCTGGCACAGCAGACAGGGTTAAGCATGGTGCAAAGTGGCAAGATGATTGAACGCTTGGAGCAGGATTTTCACTTGTTATCTGCGCAAAATTTTACAGCACTTTTAACCAAAGTCGGATTTAAACAGTGCAAAATTTATTGTCAAATCATGAATTATCATGGCTTTTTGCTCAGAAAATAAAGATCAAAGAACTTTTTGCAAATTCTAAAGTTTAAGAGAATATTCAGGGAAGTATTAAAACAATGTCGGCATATTACAGTTTTATTCAGCGCGAACAGCATGCAGATGGCAGTACTACGGCTTATTACCGTTCTAATATTCATGCACAAGGTGCGTGGAATCCGCATGAGCAGCACATGGCGCCAGCCACCGGTATTCTATGCGTCGAACTGGAACAGTTTCAGCCACGTGCTGACATGCGTATTGGTCGGGTCGGGCTGGATATTTTTGGCCTTATAGCCTTTGGTGAATTTTCGATTACCACACGCATGATCCGTCCGGGTAAAACCATTGAACTGGTTGAAGCTGAAATGTGTGCCAATGGTAAAACCTGTATCGTGGCACGCGCGTGGAGAATGCTAACTTCAAATACCACGGCCATTGCTGGAGTGGAAGATTTTCCGATCGAAAGTCCAGAATATTTACCGGTTTGGGAGGGTATGCGCTGCTGGCCGGGCGGTTATATCCAGAGTATTGAAACCCGGGCACATGCTGACCATCGTGCAGGCAAGGGCATTGTCTGGCTAAGAAATTCGCTGGACATGGTAGAAGGTCAACCGACGACAGACTTTAGTCGTTTGCTCGGTATGGTCGATACGGCCAATGGCATTGTGCCACGTCAGGACCCGAATTCCGGTTGGGGATTTCCGAATCTGGACCTGCAGATTCATATGCACCGTCTGCCGCAGGGTAAATGGCTGGGACTGGAAGTGGTGCAGCAATATGGTGAAGATGGTATCGGTCTGACTAGCGGGATTCTGCATGATGTTCATGGACCTTTTGGCCGAAGTGAACAGATTCTGACCCTGCGAAAGTTCTAAAGCCTATTCAAAAACATCAAGGCCAATTGCCTCAATCTGTATTTATTGGCATGCTGTGCGCAATGAGTCAGGAACAGCACAAGATGCGGATCAGTATGATTGGGGCAGGGCGAGTGGCATATCATCTTGCCCGTGTATTTTCAGCACACCATGAGATCGTACAGATCTACAGTCGAACCCTAGAAAAAGCACAATATCTGGCTGAGCAATTCAACGCTCAGGCCATCGCTCAGCCTCAACAGCTGGATCATGAGGTGGATCTGGTCATTATCGCGGTCAGTGATCAGTCGATTGCCAGCGTCATTGAACGGATTCATCCGCATCTGCAGCAGAATCTGATCGTACATACCTCTGGCAGTACCCATCTCGATTTACTGAAAAATGTGCATGCGCGTGCAGGCGTATTTTATCCTTTACAGACCTTTAGTCTGGAACGCCAGATTGATTGGCAGCAGACGCCACTATTTATTGAGGCGGAGAATGAACAGGACCAAATCCTGTTATTAGAACTGGCAAATAGCCTAAGCAATCGTGTTTATATTTATAATTCTAGTCAACGTCTCAGTTTGCATCTTGCAGCGGTATTTGCCTGTAACTTTGCCAATTATTGTTATGACATGGGCAAGCAGGTGGTTGATGCACAACAGGTCGATTTTAGTTTGTTGTATCCCTTGATGCTGGAAACCGCCAGTAAAGCCACGCAGAATGATCCCAAACAAATGCAGACCGGCCCAGCGATGCGTGGTGATCAGAATATCTTGAATATGCATCAGCAGATGTTAGCTAATATGCAGCGGGAAGATTTGCAAAATGTCTATCAGTTGTTGAGCCAGCAAATCCTAGAACGTCATCGAAAATAAAAGAGCCGGATTTTTTAGTCTAAAATAAAATACTCAATTCTTTTTCCTCTTTAATTTTGGTGAAAAATGAAAAGAAAAAATAATAAAAAATGGAAATAGTATAAAGATGAAAATCTATTTTTCTTCTTAAGTGTTATTTCGGGTGCATTTGTCTTTATATATAAGTGGATTGCAAAATTTCTCCCATAAAAAAGCGCTGATTAATCAGCGCTTTTTTTGAATCTTGGATTAAGAAATTTTCTTGAAGATAAAATCATTAATCTTGTGACCGGCTTCAATCCCGCGACGTTCAAACTTGGTTTGCGGACGCCATTCTGGACGAGGGTAGCTGTTGCCTTTGCCCGCCAGATTTTCCAGTCGTGGACGTTCTTCCAATACTTCAATCATCCACTCTGCATACGGTTCCCAGTCCGTTGCAGCATGGAAAGTTCCGCCAAGCTCCAGCTTTTGCTCCACCAGTAGCATACGGTCATGCGAAACAAAACGGCGTTTAAAATGACGCTTTTTCTGCCATGGATCAGGGAAGTACAATTGCACAGTATTGATACTGTTGTCTGGCATTTCACGTAATACCTGAATTGCATCTGCATCCAGTACACGTAAATTCGTTAGGCCTTCAACACCTGCTTCGTAAATGCATTGCGCAATACCCGGTACATGCACTTCAATCCCGACAAAGTTACGCTCAGGATTGGCTTTGGCCATCAATACCAGTGAACGGCCCATCCCAAAACCGATTTCTACAGTCAAAGGGCGCTCTGGATGTTCAAAGTGCTGACGCAAATCACCCACTGGATATTCCAAAATTAAGTGACCATATTGTTCAAGCGCAGTACGTTGAGAGGTGTTTAACGGCATTGAGCGGCGCATAAACGTCACGATTTCACGGTGCTCGCTTAAGTTTTCCAGCTCCACGACTTGCTGGTCTAATTGATCGTTCGACATAACTTTGGCAAATCTAAAAATTCAGAATGCGGTATTTTAAGTCCTGAGCCGAGCAAGTCAAACTTTTCTCGGTATTTCTCCATAAAAATTGGCGAGATCTTCCAGATAAAATAAAAGAGCCAATTGAGGCTCTTTTATTAATCACCGTTCATCAGCTACTAAACCGGTCAATCAGTGTACTGCTGGCTTCATTTAAACCGATCACTGTTACGTCTATATTTTGGGCTTTAAATTTCTGGATCACATTATTCAACATGTTCACTGAGGTCACATCCCAGATATGCGCGTGGGTCAGATCCAGTTCCACGTGTTCAAGCTCCTCTTTAAAATCAAAGAACTGATAGAATTTTTCTGTACTGCTGAAGAAAATCTGACCGGAAATCACATAACAACGTGAGTATTCATCTTTTAAATAGGTTTCGACATGGACACTTTTTTCCAGTTTATTAATAAGGAACAGAGCAGAGAGTAATACGCCCACAAATACACCGAGTGCCAGATTATGAGTGGCAAGCACGACAATAATCACGGCAATCATCACGATATTAAATTCCAGTGGATGCTTGCCAAACTGTTTGATCGCTCCCCATTGAAAGGTGGTAAATGCCACCATAATCATGATCGCAACCAGCGCTGCCATTGGGATATAAGCCAGCCAGTCTTTCAAAAAAACCACTAGACAGAGTAGAAACACACCAGCGACCAGAGTCGATAAACGGGTACGTGCCCCTGAAGACACATTGATAATTGACTGGCCGATCATGGCACAACCGGCCATCCCGCCCATAAAGCCGCTGACAATATTGGCCATACCCTGACCACGACATTCCTGATGCCGGTCACCTTCAGTTCCAGTCACTTCATCAATGACCGTAGTGGTCATCATGCTTTCCAGCAAACCGACAGTTGCCAAGGTAAAGGAATAAGGCAGGATAATTTGCAAGGTTTCCAGATTGAGTGGAATTTCTGGAATCAGGAATACTGGCAAAGTATCCGGGAATTGCCCCAGATCGCTCACGGTACGCATATCTGCACCCAACAACAGCGCTAGCCCACTTAAAACTATAATACAGATTAAAGGTGAGGGAATGGCTTTACCGATTTTAGGGATATAAGGAAACAGATAAATAATCGCCAGACCAATCGCAATAAACAGATAACCGGTGCTATCCATCCGGTTAATTTCCGGGATTTGTGCCACAAATATCAGGATCGCCAAGGCATTTAAAAATCCATAGACCACAGCCTGCGATACAAAGCGCATTAATTTAGCGACTTTAAAATAACCGGCAATGACCTGAATGATACCGGTCAGAATTGTGGCAGCCAACAGATATTGCAGACCATGTTCTTTTACCAAGGTAATCATCAAAAGCGCCATAGCACCTGTAGCCGCAGAGATCATGGCAGGACGGCCGCCAAAAAAGGCAATGGATACTGCAATGCAGAAAGAGGCATACAAACCGACTTGCGGATCAACACCGGCAATGGCAGAGAAGGCAATTGATTCAGGAATCAGGGCAAGTCCCACCACCAGACCTGCCAGTACATCTGTGCGGATATTGGAAAACCATTCTTCTTTTTTCAGGCTAATCACGAAATATCATCTAAATTTGGAAAACCTGTGTATGTTAAACAGATAGAGATAAAAATCTACACAAGATTGACTTGCAAAAGCCCGGAATATCCTGAATATTGAATGAGTAACTGTCTTGAGATCACAGTTACGCTTTTTTGCAATTTACAGGTTTGATCACTTGAAAGTTTGTCAGAAGCGATTTAAAACATTGAGAAGTGTATAACAAGGATCAGAAATGAAGCTTTACTATTCGCCAGGTGCCTGCTCACTGGCAGCTCATATTATTTTAAATGAAATTAATGTCGATTTTGATTTGGAACGTGTTGATTTAAAAACACATAAAACAGAAAAAGGTACGGATTATTACGAAGTTAATCCTAAAGGCTATGTACCAGCGTTAGAAATTAACCCTGGTCTGATCCTGACAGAAAATGTTGCAATTCTACCGTTTCTTGCTCAACACGATCCAAAACAAGATCTGATTCCACCATCGGGCATGGGACGTGCCAAAGTGCTGGAATGGTTAGGTTATCTGAACTCTGAACTACATGATGCCTATGCGGTGTTCTTCGGTGGCAAGTTATCCGAAGATGAAAAGAAAAAAGCCTATGCAGAGATTGATCGACTATTGAGTTATATCGATAAAGCTATCGGTGAATCGGACAATGATTATCTGGTGGATGATAACTTTGGGCCTGCGGATGCCTATCTATTTGTCTTGACCAACTGGTCGAACCAGATTGAGCATGATCTGAGTCCATATGAAAATATTATTCATATCCGTAATAAAGTGGCAGAACGTCAATCTGTCCAGATTGCCATGCGTGATGAAGGTCTGATTCCTTAATTACTGGAAAAAATAAAGGACTCAATCGAGTCCTTTATTTTTGTTTATGAAAATTTATTTAAAGAAATAGCCGGTTTCCGGCGAGCTGGCATTGGCCATACGTTTACGTGGCATACGGCCTGCAAGAAAAGCTTCTCGGCCTGCTTCAACGGCTTTTTTCATCGCAGATGCCATCAATACCGGATTTTGTGCAGCTGCAATCGCTGTATTCATGAGTACACCATCACAACCCAGTTCCATCGCAATCGCGGCATCACTTGCTGTACCGACACCGGCATCGACCAGAACCGGCACTTTGGCATTTTCCTTGATGATTGACAGGGTGTGTGGATTTAAAATACCAAGACCTGAACCGATCAGGCTACCCAATGGCATAATCGCGACACAGCCCATGCTTTCCAGTTCTTGCGCCACGATCGGATCATCCGAGGTATAGACCATGATCTCAAAGCCATCATCAATCAAGGTACGAGCAGCTTTTAGTGTTTCGGTCACGTTTGGGTAAAGCGTTTTTTCGTCACCCAATACTTCCAGTTTGACCAGATTATGGCCATCGAGCAGCTCACGCGCCAGCATACAGGTGCGGACGGCACTATTGGCATCGAAGCAACCTGCAGTATTCGGCAAAATGGTATATTTTTCCGGAGAAATCACTGATAGCAGATTCGGCTGGTCAGGATCTTGGCCAATATTGACCCGGCGAATAGCGACAGTGACAATCTCTGCACCACTGGTTTCAATGGCCTGCTGGGTTTCATTTAAATCTTTGTATTTGCCTGTGCCTACCAAAAGGCGTGACTGGAATTGGCGTGAACCAATCTGTAATAAATCTTGCATAATTGTCCCGAGTATTAGCCGCCACCGACTGCGTGAATAATTTCGATTTTGTCTGTATCGCAAATCGGCGTATCGCCCAATCTGCTTTTAGGAATAATCATTTCGTTGATTTCAACTGCAAAACGCTTACCCTCAAGCGCCATACTCTGAATCAGTTCCAGCAGATTCTTGCAGTGAGTTTCCTGTTGTTCGCCATTGATGTAAATCACCATTCTAGCAACCCTCCATGATTAAGTGTTGTTCAGATTTATCTGGCGTATTTTAAAGCATTCCAGGCCAGAATTAACCATCCGGCAATCATTAAAGCACCGCCAATAGGTGTAATCACCCCTAAACCGCGGGGTAATCCTAAGGCCATGATATACAGTGAGCCAGAAAACAGTAAAATACCAACCTGAATCAGTCCGAAGCTCCACTGAATCGGTAGTGCAGGAATGACTTTCGCGAGCAGAGAAAGAATCAGTAGTCCTAAGGCATGATAGAAAAAATAATCTGTTGCCGTTTGCCACCAGCCGAGCTGTACCTCAGTTGCACGTGCTTTTAAACCATGTGCACCAAAAGCACCGAGCATGACTGCCAGGGCCAGATTGAGTGCTGAAATCGCAATCCACATTTGAATTGATCTTCCTGATAAAGTTTGCGCTTAACCTTAGCATAAATTCAAAATGCGGACATAAAAAAGCCTTCCTGAAGGAAGGCTTTTTAAAAATAAATCAGTAACAGAATTTGGTGTTAATTGGATGACATTGCTACTTTAATTTTTTCCATGGCATTTTTTTCCAGCTGACGAATACGTTCCGCAGAAACATTATATTCGGCTGCAAGCTCATGCAGGGTCGATTTCTCGTCGTCTAACCAACGGCGTTGCAGAATATTCCGTGAACGATCATCCAGTTGGTCCATGGCTTCGTGCAGGGCAGAAGTACTTTGTTCTTCATAGTCTTCATTTTCAATCAGACGAGCCGGATCATAGCGGTTGTCTTCAAGATACAACGCTGGTGCTACATGGGTGGAACCTTCATCGTCGTCATCACTTGATGCATCAAAAGCAGCATCATATGCTGTCAGACGGCCTTCCATTTCCAGTACTTGTTCTGGAGTAACATTTAAGTCATTCGCAATTGACTGGGCTTCTTCGAGCGTCAACTTTTTCGATGATTTCTTCAGGCTGCGCAGATTAAAGAACAGTTTACGTTGCGCTTTAGTGGTGGCGATTTTCACGATACGCCAGTTACGGATCACGTATTCGTGAATTTCCGCCTTGATCCAGTGCACGGCAAATGACACCAAACGTACGCCCATATTCGGGTCAAAACGTTTCACAGCTTTCATCAGACCCAGGTTGCCTTCCTGAATCAGGTCACCTTGTGGCAGACCATAACCTGCATAACTACGCGCAATATGTACCACAAAACGCAAGTGCGACATGACCAGCATTTTCGCTGCATCTAAATCTTGGTCATAGTAATAGCGTTCAGCCAACTCTTTTTCTTGTTCGGCTGTTAAAATCGGAATCTGATTGACAGTGCTGATATAAGCACCGAGGTTGACACCTGGCGCCGATAATGACAGGGGCATCAACTGATTGCGGCTGTCACTCATGTGTTCTCCTTGAAGTGCGGGATAACCCTAAACTAGGTTTTATCTTAATCCAATCTCTCCACAAATAATGGATATTTGGGTAGAGAAATGTAAAAAAGTATACGAAAGTGAGGATCAACAGTTTAATTGAAATTTTTTAAGATTCAATTAAGTAGTGAAACTCTGTATCAGAAATTTTTTTAAATTCAAGCTTGAGCTGATGCAGCTGACAATAGCGGCTGACATCCGTCTGGCTATGCGGATCAGATGATTTCAGCAGGAATGTTTTCTGATTTCCGGCCTTTAATGCGCGCTTTAACATTAATAGCGGCATCGGGCACGGTTTTCCCATGGCGTCTATAAGGCTGAAATGCGCTGGATCTTCGAGCATTACGGTTTCATTTAGGTAGCAGAAAAGGCTATAAATAGTAGCAAATATGATGCCAGAACCAAACTAGTTTAAGAAAAAGAAGATCTAAATGACTTTATAAAGTCTTTTGACAATTTTCATGAAAAAAATAACTAAATCAAACAGAACATGCTAAAAAAAATCTATTAATTGTGATAAACCCATGTTAAGCTCGTTGCGTATTTGGGACTTTGAATAAACAAAGTGATTGTTTTTCACCCTATTACATAAATGGATGTAACCGGGATTTTGTTGATAGTTTTACAGAATGATTACAAGCTTAAAAATAATATTTTCAAACTTGTTTGCTCTGCTGTTTGCAACACCGGGTGGTCCTTCTTTTAGTTTCAATGAGGATTAACTTATGACAGCTGCTCGCGAACAAGGCGTAGTTAAGTGGTTTAACGATACTAAAGGCTTCGGCTTTATTCAACGTAACGGCGGCGATGACGTATTCGTTCATTTCCGTGCTATCCAAGGTGACGGTCACCGTTCACTTCGTGACGGCCAACGTGTTGAATTCAGTGTTGTTAAAGGCCAAAAAGGCTTTCAAGCTGAAGAAGTTCAACCATTAGACTAATCTTCGGATTAAGCTAAAAAGAAAACGCTCCAATATAACTTGGGGCGTTTTTTGTTTATACTATCCCTATCTTAGTGATTACCCAATTAGAGCACCGCTTTATGTCATCTGGTTTTGAAACCTTAAATTTACATCCCAATCTAAAAAAAGCGATTGATGCTTTAGGCTTTACCACCATGACGCCTATCCAGCAGAAGGTTTTAAAATTCACGCTGGCAGGACATGATGCCATTGGCCGTGCACAGACAGGTACAGGTAAAACTGCTGCCTTTTTAATTAGTATCATGAATGATCTATTAAATAATCCGATTCAGGAACAACGCTATCGTGGTGAGCCACGCGCGCTGATTTTGGCACCGACCCGTGAACTGGCGTTACAGATCGAAAGCGATGCACAGGATCTGGCGAAATATGCTGGTCTCAATGTGGTGACCTTGCTGGGTGGTGTGGATTTTGACAAGCAAAAGAACCAGCTGAATAAAGCGCCTGTCGATATTATGGTGGCTACACCGGGGCGTTTGATCGATTTTGTAGAACAAAAAGAAGTCTGGTTGGATCAGATTGAATTTTTGGTCATTGATGAAGCCGACCGCCTATTGGATATGGGCTTTATTCCTTCAGTAAAGCGCATTGTACGTTTCTCGCCGCGTAAAGAACAACGTCAGACTCTGATGTTCTCTGCTACTTTTAGCTACGATGTATTGAATCTTGCGCAGCAATGGTTATTTGAACCGGTTACAGTTGAAATTGAACCGGAAAAGAAAACCAATGCCGATGTCGAGCAGCGGGTTTATATGGTCGCCAAGGCGGACAAATATAAATTATTGCAAGAAATCCTACGTGATGAGCCGATTGAAAAAGTCATGATTTTTGCCAACCGTCGTGATCAGGTGCGCAAACTTTATGATCATTTAAAACGTGATGGTTATAAGGTGGTAATGTTGTCGGGCGAGATTGCTCAAGACAAACGTCTGAAAATGCTGGATCAGTTCAAAAATGGTAAACATAATATTATGATTGCAACGGATGTTGCAGGTCGTGGTATCCATGTCGATGGTGTATCGCATGTGGTGAACTTCACCTTGCCGGAACAGTCGGATGATTATGTGCATCGTATTGGCCGTACCGGTCGTGCGGGAACCAGCGGTGTGAGTATCAGTTTCCTTGCAGAGGATGATGCGTTCTATCTGCCAGAAATTGAAAAAGCCATTGGGCAAAAATTGCCTTTGACCCGTCTGGAAGGTTATTGTTAATCCAGACCATAGAAAAACCGCTCTTGAAGAGCGGTTTTTTATTGCGCTATGGTTTAAGGCTTATTTGGCCTGACAGCGGAATGTAAGCACCGTCTGATAATCATCATTCTGGTTTAAACCAGTATTGGTACCTGCGATATTGCCAAGGACAGTGGCGGCTGCCTGAATCATCTGACCTGTTTGTTCATCGACTACGCCTTTTAAAGCGCCGTTATAAGCTGTCTTTTCATCCACAATAATGGGGGTTGATCGAGAGCCACAGGCTTTATTGGCCGCAGTAATCGCATTGTTTTTCGAGGTCAGTTGATTTTTACCTAATCCGGTCACCTCATACTGGTTATTTTCCTTTTGCACTGCCAATGCAGTCGGATTTGAGGCACAGGCAGTAAGCAGTAATGCGGAAATAGCTAATCCGCTGAAAGCGATTGTTTTTTTCATCATGAAATCTCAAGTAAATACGATGCTGAATATTTCAACACAGCAAGCAGCGCAGATTTTGTAGCTGTTGTATAGGTTTGGCAATTTTTGGTGTAGCTCTATGTGAGTTAGGTGAAAAATAGAGCAGTACGGGATTGAAAAACCAAACAAGTTTATTTTCGAGTGGTGATGAGCGTGCTGAATCCCTATGAAGTTTCTAGCGTATTTTTCTTTGAATATGCTAATCTTGAGTATGGTTTTTTAAGTGTAGATATACAAGGCAATGACGGAATCTGCGATTGACATCGTTCATCAAAATATTCACCAACGGCAATCGATTGGTCATCTGCTGGCACCGGCACCGAATGCAGAACAACTGGAAAAAGCCTTTCAGGCAGCATTAACTGCACCCGATCATCATCGGCTCAAGCCGACCACATTTGTGGTGGTTCCAGATCATCAGCGTGAAGCTTTTGGAGAGTTGCTGTCACAGGCGCTCGTCGATTTGGGTGAAACTGAAACAGCGCAGATTGAGCGGGTCAAGAATCATCCATTTCGTGCACCTTTATTGGTGCTTGCCTTAACGCGTTTGCAGGATCATCCTAAAGTTCCGCATTTTGAGCAAATCCTGAGTTCAGGCGCAGCTATTCAAAATTTTCTGTTGTCACTTCAGGTTCAGGGTTTCTCGACCATGTGGCGTAGTGGTGCTGTAGTCGAGTCTGGTCTGTTTAAGCAGGCATTGGGAATTTCAAAAGACGATCTGGTCTCGGGTATTATTTATATTGGCACTGCAGCAAAAGCAATTCCAGCACGTGCAGAGATTCGAACCAGTGATTTTGTAAGTTATTGGAACCAGAACAGCTAGTTGGCACGGTATAACAGGATATTAAAAAATAAGATGTCAGAATTAAATTTCTCAAAACTGGTAGAACCGGTTGCAGTTGATCATAAGACAGCTTTAAGAGTCACGGTATTGGGTGGGGGCAGCTTCGGTACTGCAATGGCCAATACTGCAGTGCGTAATGGTTGCAATACCATGATCTGGATTCGTGATGAAGCAGTTGCGGCAGATATTAATGTCACGCATATCAATAAACGCTATTTGCCAGACTTTAAGTTAGAAGAAAATCTGCTGGCGGTGTCAGAACTAGAACAGGCTGTGCGTGATCGAGATATTATTTTAGTCGCTATTCCGAGCCATTCTTTCCGGGATGTCTTGCAGCAAATCAAACCTTTTATTACCTCGCAAGCCGTGATCTCGCTGACCAAGGGTATTGAAGCCAAAACCTTTAGTTTCATGAGCGATATTATTCGTGAAGTGTTGCCTGAAGTGCCTTATGGCGTGTTATCAGGACCGAATTTAGCCAAAGAAATTGTGGCAGGACAGCCAGCAGGAACCGTGATTGCCAGCCAATCCGAGCTGGTGCGTTATGCGGTACAACAAGCCTTACATAGTGCCTTGTTCCGCGTATTCGCCAGTGATGATGTGCATGGCGTAGAGCTCGGGGGCGCATTAAAAAATATTTATGCTGTCGCGATGGGCATGGCCGCTGCGTATAACGTGGGTGAAAATACCAAGAGTATGATCCTGACCCGTGCTTTGGCCGAAATGAGCCGTTTTGCAGTAAAACTCGGTGCCAATCCGCTGACCTTTCTTGGGCTTTCAGGTGTGGGTGATTTATTTGCAACCTGTAGCAGCCCGCTCAGCCGTAATTATCAGGTGGGTTATGCGCTTGGTAAAGGTAAGACTTTGGAGCAGGCAACAACTGAACTGGGTCAAACGGCAGAAGGGATTAATACCATTTTGCAGGTCAAGGCACGTTCGGAAGAACTCGATGTGTATATGCCGATTACTTCGGCCTTGTATGATGTGATTTTTGAAGGTGCGCCGCCACTCAATATTGCCTTGTCATTGATGAAAAATGGTCATCGCAGTGATGTTGAATTTGTCTTGCCACATCATCAAGTCTGATCTATAACACAGGGACTGTCTGCGAATTGTCATATCAGCTAGTTAACATGCAGGCAAAAGAATATAAGGAAATCAAATGCAACTGACTTTAGTTCGACATGGCGAGGCCGCACCACCGGTCAATGGTAATGACACCAAGCGACCTTTAACGGAGCGTGGTCATCAACAGGCTGAGCAGACTTCACAGTTCTTAAAGGATCTGATTAAGCCTGAAGTCTTTGTGGTCAGTCCGTTATTGCGTGCGCAGGAAACTCTGGCACATTTGCAGCAGTATTTTAAAGATGTGCCGGTGGTGATCTGTAATACCATCAAACCGGATGATGATGCCAAAGTCGCAGTGGAATGGTTGTCGCAACTGCCTTATGAGTCGATTGCAGTGGTATGCCATATGAATGTGGTGGCACATATGTCTTCCATTCTGCTGGCTGAATCTTTTCAACCTTATGCATTGGCAGAAGCACGTATTTATGATCAGGCGGTGATTGCCCCTGGCTTATCCACACAGATAAAAAGCTTTAGTCCTACACTATAAAAAATTAATTAAAACGGCAGAACACAATCAATGTTGTATTTATGGATGCCTGAAGCCAATGGGGTTTGGCAATGGTCAACTGGGGAATTCTGGAACACTGCGGACACATTAGAACAGCTGATTCAGGATATACAGGCTCATCATGGCGAAGAGGCGGTAGTATTTTTCCCGAGCCGTCATGTGCAAATTTTGCAGCAGACCCTGCCCAAGAGCCAATATAAGAAAATGGGCAATGATGGCATCAAATATTTGCTCGAAGAATACGTGGTGCTGCCGGTAGATGCCATGAAAGTGCTGCATCATTTTCAGCAGCCGGATCAGATCAGCATTATGGGGATTGCGAATTCTACGCTTGAAACCTTGCAACACGTTTTAAACCTGATTCCAGTCAAGCTGGCAGCTTTGTTGCCGGACTTTTTAGTGCTGCCGATTCCTGAGGTCAATCAGCGTGTGACTGCGCAAATCGGTGGACGTTTGCTGGTGCGCGAGTCGGAATATATCGGCCAGTCGCTAGATGATCTAAGCCTTTATCTGGATTATCAGCCCAAGGATCTCAGCTATAAGGTGAGCAACCTGAATCAGGAGCAGTTGCGTAGTCTTGAAGCACGCATCACTCAGGAGCAACTGGAGTCTTTCCAATATGGTATTCCTGTACTGAAAAAACCGAAACAGCATCCATTTAATGTATTGCCTAAAGCAAAATCCGATGGCGCTATTTCCGGCTACTGGAAAGCCTGCGCGGCAGTTTTTCTGGGTATTTGGGTATTGCAGTTTAGTTATGATGCTGTGCGCTGGTATCAATATAAGAAAGTGGCAAATCAGACCGCCGCGCAAGCCATTGACCAGTTTAAATATTGGTTTGGACAAAATTATCCGGTCACTGAGCAGAATATCAAAAGTCAGTTTGAAGGGCAGTTGCGTCAAAGCCAGATCGCAGATACGCATGCATTACAGCTGATTAGTCAGGTGGGGCCTGTCTTGATGCAAAATCAGATTGTGGCACAGCGCGTCAATTATGACCCGTCAGGATTGAGTCTACAATTACAGTCCAATTCATCTGAAAGTCTAAATACTTTGACCAAGCAGCTGGGGCAACAGGGCTTTAAAGTAGAATTGGGGAATATACAGGCGAATGGAACAGGCGCCGTAGGACTGGTGAAAATACAATAATGAAAGCCATTGAAACCTTACAGAACCGCATGGATCTGCAAATTGAAAAATTGACCGATTATCTGGGTCGTTTGTCAGCACGTGAACGCATTCTGGTGATTTTTACCACTGTTTTTGTAATTGTGGCGGCAGTCGGTTCTGCACTCTGGTATATGCATCAGGCGGCAGACACCCAGCAAAAACGCTTAAATCAGCTGAAAGATACCATTGTCTGGATGCAAAGTAATGCAGTAACCATGAAACCGGCTGGGGACACGCAACTGGATGCTGCAGAAAAAGTACAGCGGGTCGCACAGCAGCAAGGATTGTCGGTGGCTTCCCAGCAAATGGAAGGAAAAATTCAATTGGCAGTCATGCATGAAAATTATGCAGTGCTGGCAAATTTCCTGACTCAACTGGCGCAAATGGGGCTAAGTATCGAGAAAATGGAACTAAATAATGAGGCAGGACAGATTAAATTAACGGCGACCATACAATAAACGGTAAAAATAAAGATTTGCAAAGCATGGTTTTTTTGTCAGCCTATGCCTATAATATGCCGACTTAAAAAGCAGTAGACTTTTCTGGATATGTTGTATTCTCTAGCCCGCCCTTTGTTGTTTTCTTTAGCACCAGAGCGTGCACATGAGCTGACATTATCACTATTGAAATCATCCCATAAAATGGGCTTGATGCGTCAAAACGTTGCTGCGAAACCTGTGACCTGTATGGGAATCGAATTTCCCAATCCGGTAGGTCTTGCGGCAGGTTTGGACAAAAATGGTGCCTATATTGACGCCCTTGCCGGTCAAGGTTTTGGTTTTATTGAAATTGGTACCATTACCCCGCGACCGCAAGCCGGCAATCCTCATCCGCGTTTATTCCGTTTGCCACAGGCCAAAGCCATTATTAACCGTATGGGCTTTAATAATGATGGCGTGGATCAGCTGGTTGAAAATGTCAAAGCGGCCAAATTTAAAGGCATTCTCGGTATTAATATCGGTAAAAACGCTGATACTCCGGTAGAAAAAGCAGTAGATGATTACCTCATCTGTTTAGAAAAAGTCTATAATTATGCTTCTTATATTACCGTCAACATTTCTTCTCCCAATACCAAAAACCTGCGCAGCCTGCAAAGTGGTGATGCACTCACCGAACTGCTGGAAACACTGAAGAAGCGTCAGCTTGAATTGGCTCAGGAATACCAGCATTATGTACCTTTGGTACTGAAAGTGGCGCCTGATCTGGATAACAGCGATATTGCCTTTATTGCCAAGCAATTATTGCAATTCAAGATTGATGGCCTGATCGTGACCAATACCACACTGTCACGTGAAGGTGTAGAGGGTCTGGAGCATGCAGAGGAAGCAGGCGGTTTGTCTGGCACGCCAGTATTTGAGAAAAGTACCGCATGTCTGGCTGCATTTGCTGCGGTATTAAAAGGACAAATTCCATTGATTGGTGTGGGTGGTATTCTTTCAGGTGCAGATGCTGCTGCCAAGAAACAGGCAGGCGCCAGCCTTGTACAAGTTTATAGTGGCCTCATCTATACTGGACCTAAACTTGTAAAAGATTGTGTAGACGCACTTTAAATCCTATGAATGCCATTGATATCTTTCTACTGATTATCTTGCTCATTGGAGGGCTCAACGGTTTGCGTCAAGGATTTATTAAAGCCTTTGCGAACTTAGTGGGATGGATCTTTGCCCTGATTGTTGCGGCAAAATATTCAACGCTACTTGCGCCGTCTATGGTTGCTCTGAGTACAGATCCAGTCGTACAAAAGATTGCGGCCTTCGCTTTTATCGTCCTGCTGATTGTAGTTCTGACCTGGATCGTTACTGCACTGTTGAACCGTATTTTAAAGAGTCTTAAACTGGGCCCTCTCAACCGTCTGGCGGGTGGTGTCTTTGGTAGCCTGAAAGGTTTGCTGATTGTTCTGATTACCATGCAGGGAATTGGCCCGTGGGTAGAAAGCTCACCTCACTGGAAACAGTCCAAGTTTATTCAAGCCTTATTGCCTTATGCACCTTGGGCGACTCAAATGTCGAAAGAAGCCGCGAATGGCGCACTACAACATATCAAGCCTGAAGGGACATCGAAACCTTCAGCTTCATCATCTGAAACATCGTCCAAGTCTGGAGCTGCAGATGAGTCTACAAATAATCCTTTTTATTAATCCTAGCTTGTCTGCGAGGTTGCTATGTGTGGAGTAGTTGGTATAGCTGGTAAATCACCCGTTAACCAAATGTTGTTTGATGCATTAACGATGTTACAACATCGTGGACAAGATGCAGCTGGGATCGTGACATGTGATGAAGGACGTTTATTCCTGCGCAAAGACAACGGCATGGTGCGTGATGTATTCCATACCCGTCATATGCGTGCTTTGAAAGGAAATTACGGTATTGGTCATGTGCGTTATCCAACAGCCGGTTCATCGAGCAGTGCTGAAGCACAGCCGTTTTATGTGAACTCACCGTACGGGATTACCTTGGCACATAATGGTAACCTGACCAATGCCGAAGAAATTCATGATGACTTGTTCAAAACTGACTTGCGTCATATGAACACTGATTCTGATTCAGAAGTGCTATTAAACGTATTTGCGCATGAATTGCAAAAACATGGCAAACTGGTGCCAACGTCAGAAGATATTTTCCATGCGGTGACACGTGTGCATGAGCGTTGTAAAGGCGCTTATGGCGTGGTGGCGATGATTACCGGTCAAGGTCTGGTGGGCTTCCGTGATCCAAATGGTATTCGTCCACTGATCTACGGTTCACGTGAAACTGAACAGGGTATGGAATATATCATTGCCTCTGAGTCTGTTGCGATTACTGCGCTGGGCTTTAAAGTTGAGCGTGATATTCTACCGGGTGAAGCAGTATTTATTGATTTGGAAGGTAATTTCTTTACCAAGCAATGTGCGGCGAATGCTGAATATCGTCCTTGTATTTTTGAATATGTTTATTTTGCCCGTCCAGATGCCATCATTGATGGAATCTCAGTGTATAAAGCACGTTTGAAAATGGGTGAGAAGCTGGCGCAAAAGATTCTGCGCGAGTGGGGTGAAGAGCATGATATTGATGTGGTAATTCCGATTCCGGATACTTCACGTACTTCTGCACTGGAACTTGCCAATATGCTGGGCGTGAAATTCCGTGAAGGTTTCATGAAAAACCGTTATATCGGTCGTACTTTCATTATGCCGGGGCAACAGCTGCGTAAAAAATCGGTACGTCAGAAACTGAACCCGGTTGAGCTTGAGTTTAAAGGTAAAAACGTACTGTTGGTGGATGACTCGATTGTCCGTGGTACAACCTGTAATGAAATTATCCAGATGGCTCGTGATTCTGGCGCGAAAAAAGTATTCTTCGCTTCTGCAGCACCGATGGTGAAATATCCAAACGTTTACGGTATTGATATGCCAGCAAAATCAGAATTGATTGCATCGGAACGTAGCGTAGAAGAAATCCGTGAAATTATTGGTGCTGATCGTCTGATTTTCCAAGATCTGGAAGATTTGAAAGATGCGGTAAGAACCACCAAGGTGCCGGACGTCAAAGACTTTGATTGTTCAGTGTTTGATGGTATCTATGTTTCGGGTGGCATTGATGCGCAATATCTGGATGATCTTCAGCAAAAACGTAGTGACAGCGCCATGAAAGAAAGCAATTATATTGATGTCAATATTGATGCAGCCTCAGTGGATTTGACCGGTGTGCGTGAAGTCTAAGTAGTTAAAATCATCATGAAAAAGCGGGAATTTCCCGCTTTTTTGTTTTATGATGAGCCCATTGAAAATCATCATTTTAGGGTTCTGCATTGCGAAACGTAGGATACGATTTTATAAAAAACAAAAATATAGTACTGCCTGTAAGTTTTTGCCTGATTGCAATTCTGTTGACTATTTTTATTATTAATACCGTTGTTGGTCTCTTTGTTTTTTATACTGATCCTAGCCAGTCGATCTTCTGGCATACGTTGAGTCCCTATCTGATTGCTTTGCTGTTATGTGCCATGATGATCTCGGTCATCTATGAATTTTATATTTTTCGGAATGGTGGTTATTCGCTGGCGAAGCAGTTGGGTGCACGTCGGTTGAGTCCGATGGACAGTATTCCAGAAGAAAGTGCTGTACTGCACATTAACCAGCAGCTGGCAGAGATTTTTCTGATTGATGTTCCGGCGGTATATGTGTTGCCCGATGAAGTCGGTGTTAATGCGCTGACGGCAGGGTTTAGTCCGCGGGATACCGCAATTATCCTGACTTGGGGTGCGATACAAACACTGGATAAAGTCGAGCTGTATGGCTTGCTCAGCCATGAATTCAATAAAATCCTGTCTGGTGAAGCTGCGGAAAATACCCGTTTGAAAATTCTGTATAGCAGTTTAACTACGTTTAGTCAGTGTGGCAGTAAGATTGCCAAGTCCGGTTTTTATCGAGCGGGTAGTCCTCGTGAAAACAAGTTCGAAACTTTCTATGTTTCAGTGGGCGCGGTGATCTGGCTGATTGGTAGTTTGGGTGTTTTGATTTCCCGTTTTATTAAATATATTTCACTGGGTGGTCGAACCTATAAAAATGATCGGAAGACCCGTCGCCTGATTCAAAATGATGCCAATATCCAGACTTTACTCAGAATCCATGTGCATCATTCTGGCTCCCAGATTTATAGTGAATATGCTGAATCCATTTCACATATGTGCTTTGCCAATTCCTTGAGCCCACAAAACTGGCTGAATATTCATCCCAATATCAATCAGCGGATTTATGAATTAAATCCTGCCTTGATTCAGGACTTACAGCTTGAGAATCTGAAAAAACTCAAAAATCAGCCTTTGTTTAGTTTGTTCCGTTCTTTAGAAGAAGTGGTGCCTGAAACTGCAATGAGCTGGAGCTCGCCACAGCCTTTGCCATTATTGCGGCTGTCTCCGATCAGTTTTGCGATTAAAGATGCGATCAAACCACTGAATCCGGAACTTCGGCTCAAGATGCCACGTCCGGAACTGATTGAGCGTGCATTACAAACCGCAACTGGTTCTCGTGAAGTGATGGTCGCCATTTTAATGATCCGTCAATATCGTGAATTTATTCCGACTGAGGCTGAAGTTAGCCGTGCCATTGTAGATTCATTGCTCAATCTGGACGGGCGGGTGCATATCTCGATTTTCCAGCAAGCTTGTAACAATATTGGTGGCATGCCGACAACTGTTGCACGCCAGTTTTTGATGAAGCTGGCACGGATTATTCAGGAAGATGGCGAAATTGGCCTGTTGGATGCATTATTACTGGAATGTGTGAAATACGAACTGAATTTGCTTCCTGCACATACGCCTACAGCACTCGATGAGGTCAAGCCACAGATTGTGCGTTTGATCGACGCCTTGCTGCATGTACAGCAGATTAATAGCGGCAACCAGCTTGAGGTGCGGGAGCGGATTTTAAACCGGATTCTGACCGCTCAGGAACTGGACTTATATAATGAAATTTCTGATGAGCCGATTGATCTAGCAGAAATCCTGAATGATATTGCGGGGCTGTTATTGCGTGATCGCCTCAGTATTTTAGGTATTGCAGAGGCCTGTTTGTGGAGTGATCGTATCGTGACACAGGATGAGTTGGACGTGATGGAGCTGTTGTATTGGCGCTTGGGTTTTGAGGCAGAACAGGTCGTTCAGCAAATGTTAAAGAAGAACAGTTTAACCATTCTGTAGAAAATAAATGAGAACGCGCAGCTTTAGCCGGAATCTGTTATAACAGCAGGAATGGTTTAATTGTGTATTAAAAGCACGGTTTTTAGCAGACAGCTAAACTTTGTACTAGAATCCATCAGGATAAAAAAGAAAAGCTGAAAAAGTTCGGCAAAGCACAGGCAATCCGGCTAAAATGTTCAGCCTGAAATTGGTGATGATGAAAAGATGATTGGGCATCAGCGTGACATACTGGCAACATTAGGAATCGATCTCTGGATTCCTAGGGACAGCGCATGTCAGCCGCACCAGGTTTCGATCTGGCGTGATCAGGCTGCACCTGAATTTCACACCGATATCGTCTTACCACAGCCTGCTTCCGTAGAGGCGTTGGCTGATCTACCGATTCCTGAGCCAGAGCCAATTGTTACGCTTAAGGTTGATACACCACCTGCGGCACCGACTCACATTGCACCTGTTCAGGAACAGCGTGAAATCGTACAGATCCCGCCATTCAGTTTGCAGGCTTTAAGTCTGGCGCATTGCAGTATCATGATTGATGCAACTAAAATGACCGAAGACACCCAGAATCTATGGGGCAATATCCAGCGTGCAGTCCTAGGTGAGTTTCATGAGCTGAACTGGCCATTTCCCTGGGCCAATGTTCAGGATGGACGTGGTGTAGAATCCTATATTCAGGGTTTTCTGGATGGAATGAGTGCAGAGAAAAATATTATTTTCCTCGGGCCTGTAGCGCATATATCAAATACGAAAATGATCCAGTTGGCATCTTTACAAGAAATGCTGGATCAGCCGATTCTAAAAAAACGTTTATGGCAGTTTATGCAAAATAGGACTGCCAGTCTGGAATAATCTTGCTGTGGAATAAAAATAGATGAAACAAAAAGTGGTTGTATTTAGTCAAATTGATACTGATATTCAAAACAAGCTGGAACAAAATTATCAGGTTAGTTATATACAACCGAAGCTAGGCGATGTGAATCAACAGCTTTTGCAGCAGGTTCAGGATGCTGATGGCATGATTGGCGCAGGGCGCTTGTTGAATCGCGATAATCTGGCCAGTGCCACCCGGTTAAAAATTATCTCCAGTGTCAGTGTCGGTTATGACAACTATGAACTGGATTATTTAAATGAAAAGAAAATTTATCTCAGTCATACGCCGCATGTACTGACTGAAACCACTGCTGACCTGGCTTTCACTTTACTGATGTCAGCAGCACGCAAAGTGGCTTACCTGGATCAATGGACCAAGCAGGGACAATGGCAGCGTACCGTGGGCGAAGCACAATTTGGTATGGATATTTTTGGAAAAACCCTCGGAATTATTGGTCTCGGTCATATTGGAGCTGCAATCGCACGTCGTGGTTTTTACGGTTTTAATATGAATATTCTGTATCATAATCGTCGGGAAAAACCAGAACTTGCTCAAGGGTTGAATGCGAAATATTGCCAGCTTGAGGAACTGTTACAGCGTTCTGACTTTGTGGTCGTTGCAGTAGATTTGAATGCGGATTCCAAGGCGCTGATTGCGACAGCGGAATTGGCTAAAATGCAATCCCATGCAGTATTGGTCAATATTTCACGTGGCTCGGTCATTGATGAACAGGCATTAATTTCAGCTTTAAAAGCCAAGCAGGTTTTTGCTGCCGGTCTGGATGTGTATCAGAAAGAGCCGTTAAAGGAATCGGAATTATTCCAGTTGGATAATGTGGTTACATTGCCACATGTGGGTTCGGCCACTGCAGCCACCCGTAAAAAAATGGCAGAACTGGCTTATCAGAATCTTGTTGATGCCTTGGAAGGACGAGTGCCCCGTTATGTGGTCAATCCGGAATTTTAAAATGCATCTGATTCGTCGTTTAAATGGTATTAAAAAATAACATTTTCTTGCGTCTCTGCTCATTGTTCTAATGCTATATTCAAGATAAATTAGATCGGCAGGATTAGAGATTTTTCATTGAAACGATTGGCGCTGGCGTGTGGCTTAAGTCTGTATATGGTAGCAGGGCACGGCTCTAACCATGATTTTAATCAAGTAAATGTACAATTTTCTGTGCCTGATATTGGTACAGGCGTCGGCTTACTCGATCAACAAAAAGAAAAAATGATCGGTGAAAAAGTCTATCGTGAAGTGCATAAACAAATGCCGGTCCTGCAAAATCCATGGCTTGAAGATCAGTTGCTTTCAGTATTTTCTCATATCCTGAGTCAGACTCAATTGCAACAGCCGATCGGTTTGCTGGTCATTAATGATCCCCAAATTAATGCTTTCGCCGTACCGGGTGGCCTCTTTGCACTTAATGCTGGTCTGATTAATTCAGCCCGAAACATGGATGAAGTGGCAGGAGTGATGGCGCATGAAATTGCACATGTCACACAACGTCATTACAGTCGCTCTCAGGATGCATTTAAAGGGCAAGGTTTACTGGCGCTAGCCGGAATTCTCGTCGGTGCTTTGGTCGCTTCTCAGGCAGATGGCGATGTCGGCACAGCGGTCATGATGGGTTCACAGGCAGCACTTCTGGATAAACAGCTCACTTATAGTCGTAATCAGGAACGTGAGGCAGACCGGATTGGTATGCAATATATGTATCGTTCCGGCTATAACCCGCATAGTATGGCAGATTTCTTTGAGGTCATGCATCGCTCGACCAGCCGATTAAGCTTTCTGCCGGATTTCTGGTTTACTCATCCGCTGACCACCGAGCGTATGAGTGAAGCGCGTTTACGTGCCAACCAGCTTCCTGCGGTGAAACGTAATCTCAATGATCAAGACTTTGAAATTATCAAGTGGTATAGCAGGGTGTTGTCTGGTCAGACCAATGCAGAGCAGCTTATCCTGATGGACCGGCAAAATAATTTTGCAGGCCAGCTTGCCTTAACTGCCTATCAAATACAGCAAAGTGATTTTCAGGCCGCGCAGGCTACTTTAGATCGAGCAAAAAAGCATAACCAGAAGCATCCTTTACAGGTTTTATTCCAGACTGATATTTATTTAGCCCAGAACCAGCTTGATGCAGCTTTGAAAAGTGTAGCGTCAGCAGCGCGGATCATGCCAGAGAATCGAGCGCTCAATTATAAATATGCAGAAGTGTTGATTCGTGCCAAGCAACCCGATAAAGCAAAAGTTTTAGTGCAGCGATTTTTAAATGCCAATTCACGTGATGTGAGTGGCTGGCGACTGATGCAAGTGGCTGCCAATGCAGAGCCAGATTCGCCGATCAAGGCTGCTAATGTACTGCGCTATCGTGCAGAAGTAGAATATTGGTCGGGATATGAAGAAACCGCGATCAAATCCTTATTACATGCCCAGCGTAGCGTGAAAAACAATCAATCTTTATCGTCCACCATTCGCCAGCGTCTGAAACAGATGCAGCAGGCACATCAATACAAGATTTAAGGTTGCACTGGGTTTTAAGTTTTTGTATCAGGATGATATAGCAAGAATATATTCAATCAGGCTACAATCTTTTTGAAAGATCAGCGTGAATCAAACTGAAGCATAATATGAAAAAAATACTATTGGGTGTGTGTCTACTGGGGTGGAGTTATGGGATTTTTGCTGCGAGTGCAGTTGAATATATAGAAGCGATAGAGCGAATTAATGCAGATTATAAAAAGGAATCGCGTCAATTTTTAAGTGGGTTAAATCCGCAGCAACAGGGATTTAGTCCTGAGCAGAATGCAAAATTTTGTGGAATTGTAGGACGCTATGTTGATCGTTTATATCAGGCCGCTGACCAGAATCGTGCTTATCTGGATCGTCAGTTTCAAAATATGAGTAAACAGGATGTAATTGTAGAAGTGAAATCGTCTAAAGAGATGCAATTACTTAAGCGTTATCAGGTCGATTGTAATTTGTAATAAGAATACGTCAAGAACTGTCTTTGATGATTAAAGGCAGTTCAACGTTAAAGACAAGATGCTAGAAAGTAGGGATTAAGCAAGTTGCGCTTTGATTTTGGCGGAAACTTGTGCAGGATCGGCGCGCCCGGCTATGAGCGGACGCAGAGAATTCATCACCTTACCCATATCTTTCATGCTAGTAGCTTGTTGCGCTGCAATAGCTTGCGCAATCATGGAATCAAGTTCTTCCTCAGTCATAGCTTCTGGTAGAAACTGAGACAAAATCTCAATTTCGGCTTGTTCCTTACTAGCTAAATCATCTCGGCCAGCGCCTGCAAAGGCTTTAACCGATTCTTTACGTTGTTTAATTTGTTTTTCAATGACCGCAAGAACCTGAGCGTCGTCAAGTTCTTTGCGCTCATCGACTTCGATTTGCTTAATTGCTGCCTGTAGACTGCGAATGACCGTCAGCTTGGACATTTCTTTGGCACGCATTGTTGCTTTCAAAACATCCGTGATTTGGTCTTTTAAAGTCGTCATTATTTATTCCAGGCAATCAATCACAAATTAATCTTAGTAAAGGCGAGTCGTACGTACTGATTCACGCGCCAATTTCTTTTGGTAGCGTTTAACAGCAGCAGCTTTTTTGCGCTTACGTTCTTGAGTTGGTTTCTCGTAGAATTCACGCTTACGTACGTCAGCAAGAACACCCGCTTTTTCGCATGAACGTTTGAAACGACGGATAGCTACGTCTACTGGCTCGCCTTCTTTCAATTTAACTTGTGGCATGAAGAATCCTCATATCAGTTAGGGTAAGATCTCGGGCTGAATTGCCCTCAATCACAAGTGAAGGTCAGTATTTTACTCATTTACATCTCATACCACAAGTCTATAATAGTTGCTGCAATAGAATTGATACAGGTTATAGGCAGTTTAATGATCGTTTTAGGCTTGGAAACGTCGTGTGATGAAACAGGACTTGCGCTGTATGACAGCGAGTTGGGTTTGCGCGGACAGGTGCTTTATAGCCAGATTAAACTGCATGCAGAATATGGCGGTGTAGTTCCAGAGCTGGCGTCACGTGATCATGTGCGTAAACTGATTCCACTCATCAATGAGCTGCTTGAACAGAGCGGCGTGAAAAAATCAGAAATTGATGCAGTCGCATATACCCGTGGCCCGGGTCTGATGGGCGCACTCATGACAGGCGCATTGTTTGGTCGTACTTTGGCCTTTGCACTGAATAAACCCGCAATTGGTGTGCATCATATGGAAGGTCATATGCTGGCACCTTTGTTGTCAGAAACTCCGCCTGAGTTTCCATTTGTTGCATTATTGGTATCGGGTGGACATTCTCAGCTCATGGCTGCTTATGGCATTGGCCAGTATGAATTGCTCGGTGAATCCATTGATGATGCGGCAGGCGAAGCCTTTGATAAAGTCGCGAAAATGATGGGCTTGCCATATCCGGGCGGTCCGAATATCTCTAAATTGGCGGAACAGGGCGATCCAAATGCATTTGCATTCCCACGCCCAATGCTGCATCAAGGTCTGGAATTCTCATTCAGTGGTCTAAAAACGGCAGTTTCTGTACAGATGAAAAAACTGGGTGATGAAAACCGCGATGCCGACATCGCTGCCAGTTTTCAGGAAGCCATTGTCGATACTCTGGTGAAAAAGTCGGTGAAAGCATTGAAGCAAACGGGGCTTAAACGTCTGGTGATTGCGGGCGGTGTCAGTGCCAATAAGCGTTTACGTGAGCGTTTAGAAGCAGATTTAGCCAAGATCCGTGCATCTGTTTATTATGCTGAACCTGCACTCTGTACAGACAATGGTGCAATGATTGCTTTTGCGGGCTATCAGCGTTTAAAAGCAGGGCAGCATGATGGCTTGGCGGTGACCACCACACCACGCTGGCCAATGACGGAATTGACTAATCCGACAGAGGCATAGATTTCAGGCTTGAAAAAAAGAGGCTAAGGCCTCTTTTTTATTGTGAATTTTTAAATGAAAACTTATAGCAACGGTATGTTGTAAATATATAGTTTTATACCTGTATTTAGAGCTTGTATATTCTATTGAAACCGGAAAAATAGTTTAATAGCTTAAGTTTATATCATGCATATTTTTACAGGTTTGTAGCAGAGGCAATCTCGGATGGAAAATATAAATTTCAAAAGTTTTCAGGATGCTGGAGAGGCAGTGTTAAAGTTTCTGCATCAGCATTTTGGCTTTAATTTATGGATGATCACCCGGGTAGAAGGCCAAGACTGGATTGTGCTGCAAAGTGAAGATCATGGTTATGATATACGACCCGGTCAAGTGTTTCAGTGGGCTGATTCTTTTTGTTCTCATATGGTCGCAGGTAAGGCCCCGAGAATTGCCCCCCGCTCTGAAGAAATTCCTTTATACGCCACAGCGCCGATTAATCAGCAGGTCTGTATAAAATCTTATATTGGTCAGCCACTCCTTAAAGAAGATGGTAGTTTGTTTGGAACGCTCTGTGCGATTGATCCAGAAACCAAATCGGAAGCTATTGTGCAAGATATGCAACTGGTCGAGTTGTTGGGACAATTGCTCAGTTCGATATTGCAGGCAGAATTACGTCAGAGTGAGCAGATAAGACAGCATGAATTATTGCAGGAAGAAGCCAGTAAAGATGAATTGACCGGGCTCTATAATCGCCGTGCCTGGGAAAAACTGCTGCGAGCAGAAGAAGAGCGTTGCAAGCAATATGGTCATCCCGCCGCTGTATTATTTATTGACCTAAATGACCTAAAAAAGGTGAATGATAGTTTGGGTCATGATGAAGGTGACAGGCTGATTCAAAATGCGGCTCAAGTATTACGAGATAATGTACGGATCAACGATATTGTTGCCCGTTTGGGTGGTGATGAGTTTGTGATTCTTAGCGTAGAAAATGATGAAACGGGTACTGAAAGTTTAGTGGATCGTTTAATTAATGCCTTTGCAGCAGCAAACATTGGCGCAGCGATTGGTATGGCGATGCGTCATCCTGGTCATGGTTTATTTGCAGCGCTCGCACAAGCGGATCAGAATATGTTTGAATATAAGCGTCGGAAAAAATTCAGTGAATCCGTGACCAATCTAAAATAATCGACGCTTTAAATCTTCTGTAAATAATTAAGTATTTCATATCATAAAAATGATCATTTTATATGCTCTAAAGTCATCCTATCTTTCAATATTCTCTTTCATGGCTCTGTATAAAAGTTGAACATGATTCTCCATAAAAAGAAAATTCAATCCATCTTTAACTTAACAATTACAAATTTTATAAGCTTTGTTGCAAAGTAAATTGATTTAATTAAATGCGCTTTAATTGTATTGAAAAGTGACACTGGTAAGGAACAAGATTCAAATAAGCACTTCATTTCTTATGATAATTGTTGTTTGAAATATACATTAAAATTATAGAACCAAAAATTTCTTTGTTTAAGGATAAAGCGATATCGAAGGATAAAGCTGGCTGCCAAGAAAAAATATCACCGGCAGAAATAGCATTTGAGCTGTTCAGTTTCGAGAAGGCCAATCTTTAGTGATCACCAAATAAAAATGCAAAGAAATTTTAGGGAATAAATTTTATGAAAAAGCAGATTTCTATCTTTGGACTTGCTCTTGTTTCGGGTTTAATGAGTGCCTGTGGCGGTGGTGAGGGAAGTAGCTCAGACAGTCCTACTGTCACTACACCTCCAAATGTTCCTAAGGAAAGTATTTCCCCTGAGCTTTCAGAGGAGTTTGTCCCGTTTGAAGATCAGGATATTGTAAAGAAAATTCGCGATAAAATTTCCGGAAATACCAGTAATGATACCGACTATAATGTTGCTCTAGGTCACATGATTGGAGAAGTATTCGCAGATTATCCTTATGGGCGTACTGCACGTATTATCAAAATTTATAATTTGGGCATCAATAGTATTAAATATCCAAATCTGATCTGTTCGGAAGTCAATACCACTGGTTCGGTCAAAACCCTGAAATTAAAAACAGATAAAGATAACTGTATTATTCTGGATAAAACTTACCGTAAAGGCTCAAACATTACTCAGACGGTGAATGGTGACACGACGACTTTAAGCTTTAGCAATGTCCGTTATGGTTCAAATGTAGATTTTAATCTCAAGGACGACTACCTGATTTCTGGCACAATTGTGCATCGTAAAACTAAAAATGAAATGGGTGAATCCGAATCTTATCAAATCGATCAGTTGGAATTTCAGCGTATCGCCGAGACCGGTCAGGCAGGTACTTCTGGAATCGCGTTTGATACAAAGAGCAAAGAATATCTGCAGGTGCGTAATTATAATTACAGCTTGGTCGATGATTATGGCAGTGGCAGTAATGGGATTCGTACCTTAACCAGTCGTGGTACGATTATCGGTCAGCCTGATCTGGCAGATTATCGTTACAGTTTTGATTTTAATACCACGACACCATTTAAAATGGATGAAACCGTATTAAATAACTATAAGCATTTGCCAAAAGAGGGCGTGCTTAGAATTAAGGACAGCGATGATCAGGTAATTGAGGTCAAACAGAACCAGCCTGAATCATTGAAGGCTACTGTTTATTTCAATGGCAGTGAAATTGATGACCTGCTATGGTCTACCATTATCGGTGATAAACAATAATTCGAGATGTCAAAAAAGCCCTGTATTTCCAGGGCTTTTTTTATTATTGATTGGGGAGAAGTCTTTATTACAAAACTATTTTGAATAGCCGTGCTAATAAATCAGGTAACTGTAGCATCCAATAACAATTCGGCGGGATAAACCGCTTGCCATGAAGTTTTAAACTGTTTATGCACTTGGTCAATTGGGAAAGTACTGAGTTTTGCAATATTTTGCGCTTTTTGAATATTGTCGGCGCGCATATATGCAATCAAATAGTCCTGACCATGAAGTTGCAGATAAAACCAGGACTCGACATGAACCTGTTCAGCCTTAAGCGTTTCAATTACTTCGTCTTGACGTGCTTTCAAAGTACGCTGCCAGTCATGAACTTGCTGCATGTGTAAGGGCTTAAGTTGAATGAGAACTGCGCCGACATCCATAATTTTAATTTTCTTTTGAGTATCATCATTATATAAATGATTTATATGAAAAAAGCGACCTGAGCCGGTCGCTTTTAAGTTGTTAAGAGGCATTTAGTTGGGTTGAACCAATCCAGTGCTTGGAAAACTGATAGGCAGCACGTCCTGAACGTTGACCGCGTGCCTGACACCAGCGTAGGGCTTCAGCACGGGTTTCTGGCGTGAGTTCCATGCCTGCCTTTTTGAGGTAATGTTCGACAATTTCCAAATACAGGTTCTGATCCATTGGATAGAAAGACAGCCATAAACCAAAGCGGTCAGACAGTGAAATTTTTTCTTCAATCGCTTCCTGAGGATGTAATTCAGTATATTGCGGCACATCAACTCGGGTAACGGGCGTATTTTCATGCATGAATTCGGGTAATAAATGACGACGGTTACTGGTCGCATAAATCACAAAATTGCTGGAACCGGACTGTAAAGAACCATCCAGAACACTCTTTAAACTGCGATAATTTTCATCTTCGGCATTAAAGGCCAGATCATCACAGTAGACAATGAACTTCTCTGGACGCTCTGCAATGAGTTGCTGAATTTGAGGCAGATCGGATAAATCATCCCGTTCGATTTCAATTAATCGTAACCCTTGATCTGCATACTCGGTGAGTAGGGCACGAACAATGGAGGATTTACCCGTACCGCGTGAACCGGTCAGTAAGACATCATTGGCAGGTAAGCCGTTTAAAAACTGCAACGTGTTCTGGATGACTTTTTCTTTTTGTCGCTCAATCCCTTTTAAATCGGCCAGTTCCATCTGTCTAAGCTGATGAATAGGTTTGAGTTCACCATGTTGCCATTTATAGGCATGAGCAGAAAAATCAGGAATTTGTTTTAGTTCGGGCAGACTTTGCTGAAGTTGCTGCAGAACAGTCGAAAGGGCATTTAAAATATGGTCAGGTAACTCAATTTTCGCCATGATTTAACATTACAGATTTAAAATTATGGCTAAGATAGTACCATTGCAAAATTCACAGTCAAAGCCAGAAAAGTATGATAATTTGCTTAAAGTAGAGAATTTTCGTTATTGTAGAGGATAGAAAATTTGTACACATTTTCTGGCTCTGGGTACGAGCTGTATCAAGAATAAATATAGGGAAAAGGCAGATGCTGTTTAAAGATTTTACTCAGGATATTAATCCACATCAGGCCTATCGTATTAAAAAGCTCAAGCAGCAGCTGCAACAGGCTGAGTCCTATGAGGAATGGAAATATATTGCCCTGAAAATAGATGAAGAATCAGGTGCACAGGAATGGAAATTTGATAACAGTTCACCCTACTTTGATGCAGAAGTGATCGCACATCGTCTGGGTAAATTACGACGCTATCGACAACAAAAGCGCACCCGTGACCTGATGTATATTTTGCGCGAAGGCCTGAGCTACGATATTGCCAACATTGCCCATCCTCTACTGTTTACCGAAGCCTATGTGGGCACTAAAAGAATTATTGAAGATTATGTCGAAGAAGTCAGCCAAGGCTTAGCCTATATTGCTTCAATAGACTGTACCTGTCTCAGTATGGAAGAAAAAATCGAATATTTTCAGCATTGTCAGCGCGCCTATGGCCAGCCAGCCCTGATGTTTTCCGGTGGTTCGACGCTGGGTCTGTTTCATACTGGTGTATGCAAAGCCTTAATGGAGCAGGACTTGTTGCCGAAGGTAATGTCCGGTTCAAGTGCGGGTGCCATCATGACCGCCATGTTAGGTGTATCCAAACCTTCGCAATATATTGATATTTTGAAAGGCCATAATTTCTTTCATGAGGCTTTTCATTTCCGCACCATGAGTGAATTGATGAAAGGTAATGGTGGTCTGGCGGATGTAAAATATCTAAAAAAATTTCTGGTCGAAAATCTGGGTGATCTGACCTTCGAAGAAGCACTCAAAACCTCAGGTCTGCATATCAATATTGCGGTTGCACCTTATGATGCTGGACAGGATGCACGCATTTTAAATGCCTATACTTCTCCGGATTTGCTGGTCTGGAGTGCGGTACTGGCGTCTTGTGCGGTGCCGGTTCTGTTTCCACCGGTTCGTTTGACCAGTAAGCGCTATGATGATCAATATACGCCTTATATGGGTTCAACCCGCTGGGTGGATGGCAGCGTGCGCAGTGATTTTCCGCAGGAGAAAATGGCACGCCTGTATAATATCAATTATACCATTGCCAGTCAGACCAACCCGCATATCGTGCCATTCATGCAGGATGATATTTCACGTTTCCGTAAAGGTACTTTGAGCTGGCCACAACGAATTGTTCGCCGTCAGGGCGCGGTGATTACCAAAGGAATGATGGATTTCGCCCGGGAACATGCCGGTAGCTTGCCTCCTGTACGCCGTCTACTGGATCATGGCTATGGTGTAGTTGACCAGCGTTATTATGGTGATGTGAATATTGTCGGTAAATATAGCCTACGCCACTATAGCTATATGTTGCAAAATCCGCGGCCGTATCTGTTTAAAATTTTACAGCGTGAAGGGGAGCGGGCTACTTGGCCAAAAATCTCCCTCATTGAGACTCAGGAACGGGTCGGGAAAACTATTCAGCATTGTCTGGAGCTGCTAAATTATCAGCATACACTTAATCCAATACCTGAATACATTGCCACGACTTAATTTAGATCATCTCGATATTTCTGATTTTGAACTACGAACCAAAGCCCGTAGTCTGGGTTTTGGTCGGCGTCTTTATTATGCCAAGGGAAATGCGCTCTGGCTAAAAACCCAGATATCGCATAGATCTGATAGTTTAATATCATCTCCACATGCTGAACTAGGCTGGCAATATGAGCTGGATTTTTATCAGGCTTATGCCAGATCAAGGGATCTGAATTTTTTCCTTCCGCATCGAATTATTCAACAACCTTTCACGATTAATCACGAAAACTTTGAACAGGCCTTGATTCTGGTCGATGCGCCGGCGCATTTTCAGGTCATGCCGCATCAGCAATCTATCACGCAAATTTGGCAACATTTGCTGCAAGCTGTGGAGCCTTTAATCTGTCTGCAAGAATTGGGTTATTTGCATGCCGATTTAAAGCAGGAGCATTTTGTAAATAATCAGGGCAGGGTCTGCCTGCTTGATTTTGAGCATGTTCAAACACTCCATCAGAATGGCCTGCATGAACTGAATGCGACACCGCGTTATATGGCACCTGAACTGTTTCAAGGCCAAGCTAAAAGCTTACAAAGTGAAGTTTATGCTTTGGGTGTTATTTTTTATGAGTGGTTGAGTGGTCAGCGTTTACAGGCGACAGATTATCTGGATTGGGCCTTTTTGCATTGTCAGCGTCTGAAAGTTAAGTTACCGCAGCACTTACAGGCTTTTCAAGACTTATTAGAAGAAATGTTAAGTAAGCAGAAGCAGCATAGATTGGCCGATTTTCAAGCGGTTAAAGACTACTTAATGACTGAAATTGAATGAGAAAAATACAATAAAACTCGGATTGTTTCTTATTTAATCAAACGAGTGTTTTTTTATGATAAACGGCTTGTCAGCTGGAAATGATCTCTATAATATACACAGCCATTGGGGACGTGGCGAAATTGGTAGACGCACTGGATTTAGGTTCCAGCGCCGCGAGGTGTGAGAGTTCGAGTCTCTCCGTCCCCACCAATCGATATTTGGGTAACTGGATATTGGGTGGAAGTAGAGGATTGGTGTAATGGTAGCATGACGGTCTCCAAAACCGTTCGTCAAGGTTCGAATCCTTGATCCTCTGCCAAAGTTTGAAAGAAATCCAACGCTAAGTTGGTACCCTGATGGGGACGTGGCGAAATTGGTAGACGCACTGGATTTAGGTTCCAGCGCCGCGAGGTGTGAGAGTTCGAGTCTCTCCGTCCCCACCATCATATTAAAGCAAGGCAAATGCCTTGCTTTTTTATTGCCTGAAATTTGAGGGCGGTTTTTTTAGTATCAGATTTTTGCTGTCAAGATTGATGAACATCAATGCGTTCTGGGCTTAAATTATCTAGCGAATGATTGCAAGGGCAGGGCTTTAGTAAATTTCATTGTATTGCTGCAATAATTCATGCGATCTGTATATTCAATAATTTAAATGTTATATGGATCAGTCCCATGGTGTCTAACAATTTTATATATTGGTCTAAATAGAGCAGTATTTGCTTAATAGGGAATTAACTGATTAATTTTTGATATAAAAGTATTTAGCTTTTTATAGAACTACTTGTGAATCAGGTCTGATCGCTATAATATACACAGCCATGGGGATATGGCGGAATTGGTAGACGCACTGTGTTCAGGTCGCAGCGCCTTCTGGGCGTGAGAGTTCGAGTCTCTCTATCCCCACCATACATCATATAAAATCAATAACTTATAATTCTTTGGTGCAGTTTTGGTGCAACCCTCAGTTTTAAGAGTTGCTTCTCGGTCTTCCAGTTTTTCTAGATTTAGCCATTTTTTCAATATCTGATCGATTCCATCGAGAGCGCTGTCCATCCTTCGACACACGTTTTGGCATTTTACCATCACGATCAAGCTTTCTGATATATTCCGCTGAATAACCCAAAACTTTTGCTGCTTCAGCAGTATTTAGTGTCAAAGGCTTCTTGTCTACAATTTCTTCCAGGCGCTCGACTTTCTCAACCAGATATTGATTCTGAGATTTAAGCTCCTCGAACATTGCAAAAATCTCAGGCATCCATCGGCTTGAGCCAATTTCCATTATGACACCTCCTTTAAATATTCTGCTTTTGCCGCTGCCCAATTCTTTGCATCGTATGGGTTTAAACCTTGTTCTTTGCACCAGTTGGTGCACCAGAGAAATTGAGCCTCATCAAAGTTCATTGGCTGGCTCCTTTGGATCTCCACCTAGCACAGACCAATGCGTAATTTTTTCTGAATCAATGCTTCACCACTAATTGGACATGAAAATCCAAAACCACACTCCCAGTCGGCTGCTATTTGCTCACCATCAATAAAGATTTGATAACGACCATCTATACGTGGCGACTTCATCTCATACTCAGTCCATTCCGGCACCGTTTTAACTTTGGCTGCTTGCCATAATTTCCACCCGAAATTAATCTGGTTTACAAACCAATCAGCAAGATATTTAGACTCAAAACAACCAGTTTTACCGTTAAAAACTAAGTTATTGGATTCATCCTGTGTCAGCTGACATGCACTTAAAAAAACATCTATTTCTTCCAGAATATCCATCACTCCAAATCCTCTAAAAATTCTTTTCCGCGTTCCAAGTACTGACCCAAGAACGTTTTAAATACCGGCTGACAAGGTTTATTCATTTGCAGTCCGATGATCTCAATCTGTTTGTGCTTAGGCTTCCAGGCTGTCATGTGGTCGCCAAGATTCACGCCACGGTATCCGTTTCTCACCAGCCAGTTTCTAAACGGAGTCAATAAATTAAATGGGATAACTTTCATAATTTATTCCTGTAGACCACTCCCGAAGGAGTGGCCAGATCCGTATTAGTTGCTTTGGAACATATCGAACTGATCTTCGATCAATTTCTTTTTCTGCGCGTAGGCTTGCAGTAATTCCTGTTGATGCTCATCGGTCAAGTTTGGTTTAGCTGCATTCATTTGCTGTGCAACTTGTCGAATGTCTTCACCGTTCTTGGCATCAGATATCAGGAGGGTAAGACCGTTTTTAACTGATCCACTTTTAATTGGATCTACAGCTGGCGCTTGTGATGTTTCAAACTTGGCGCGTACCTGTTCGATATTGGCTTGCAGGTTCTGGAAGTCTGCTTGGGTCAAAGCACTGTCATTCTCGATCTGTTCTTCGATATCCAGAATATCGCCCAGTGATTTAGCTGTGTTTAGAGCTTTGGCATATTCCTTTTTCATTTCCGCAGAGCTTGGCTGTTTCTTTTGCTCAACCAGTGCTTCAGCTTCTTGTTGTAGACGTTTGAGTTCATCAACACTTAATTCACCATCAACTGCCGCATTTGATGTTTGGTTTCGGGCATTTTCAGGTTGTTCGACTGGTGCTGCTTCCACAGCCTTAGGCTGACGTTTAGCTTTTGGCTTTTCTTCCACAGCTGGTTGTTCAATAGTGTTTGCGGGTTGGAACTTATTAGCCTGGGCTTGTACCAGCTTCATCAATTCCTTACGTGGTTCATCATCTGCAATATCAAATACCTGTTCTTCCAAAGCATTTAATTCAGCAGGGGATTTCACTGCAAGGATTGCACGCTTTAGCTGATTGATATCTGCCTTGGTCACAACCTCCTGATCCGGTGTAACGTCAACAATACGGTCTTGTTCTTCTTCTGCAGAACGTAAGCCCATCAATAATTCAGGTGCATACACACGGCCAAAGAATGAAGCAGCACGATAGCGAAGCATTTGCTCAGGCATCGTTTGCCACTTACTGCCGTTTTTACCGTACCAACCTTCTTTCACAGCCATTTCAATACTAATTTTTGAAGATTCCAGACGTTCACCAGTTTCGCGTTCAACTACCCAAGCCACACAAGTCAGATTCTGGATTTTGATCTTCTTGGTTACGTTCTGTTTTCGACCATTTGACCAAGCTGTTTCCTGATATTCGACTTCCTTTTCGCCTAGATTTTGCATTTCAAAACGTAGGGATGAGAAGCGACCACAGCTATTGATTGATGCCATGATGAATTGTGAAGACCAAGACGGACGACCTTCAATCAGGTAAAGGTTCTGCATGATCATTAACGGATCTGCACCCATACGATTTGCCATGTTAAGTGCAATCACACAGTTCGACAGGCCGTTCGGATTTTCTTCATCACGGTACTGCCAGTTGCCGTTTTGATCTTTACCGGCTTTGACCTTAATCACTGCGCGGTACTGTTCTGGTACCAGGGTAGAGCTAGCCAGCATTTTCGCCACACGTTGAGATAGTTCAAACGCTTCAAGGTTTAACAGGCCAACAGAATTCATTTGTGGAGCAGCAGATACTTGAGTTTGAGTATTCATGATAAAAATTCCTATAAATTAAATTAGTTAAAATCGTTTTCTAAAGCTTGTTTGGTCATGTAAGACGGCAAGAATATTTCTTCCATTTCGGTTGGGTAGCCGTCCCATTCATCAATGAGTAGCGACTCAGCCAGTCGGGCTTTGGACTTGTTGTATCGGGTTTCACCAACACTTAAAAACAGGTCAGATGCCTTGTACTGTTTGACGTTGAAAGGCAAAGCACTTTCAGCCACAAGGAAAATGAAGTCTGGCTTTTCTGCTGTGCTGTAGTACTCCTGGAAGCCTTCGCGGTACATGGCCGCTGATAGGTCATAACAAAAGTCACCGCACTTTTTAGCGAATCCGTGTGCACGTGCATCCGTTGTGGTCTTCAAGTCAAGAATCAGGCCGTTCGGGAATGCTGAACAAGGCGCAATGTGGTAGTCAGGACGGACTCGAAGCTTTAAACCGTAGGTTGGATCTGTAAAGAAAATGCTTGCTTCGGCCATGCCATAATTATTTTGCATGTCTTTGTATGAGCTCAATGAACACAAATTATTTGCTATGCGTTGAGCGCCTTCGAGAAGATCTTCCGTGATGGTGATCTTTGTGCCATGTTCAGCCGCAAATTTATCCCACCACTGCACACGCTTCATTGAATCCTCAGATGGATTCTTTGCATTACGCATTACGTCCGTTGGTGGCTTCGGTGCATCCGCAGGGATAACAGCAAATTCATTATGAAACTGCTCAGGCTCAAGAAATAACGTATGGGCCAAGGTTCCAAAATCTAAGTGCTTCTTAGTTTCGCGCTCAACTTCCTTGATGATATTTTTTGAATAAAAGTGGGCACCAGAACGCAGCATGTCTTTTAACTGACTTGAACTGAACTCAGGACGAGCGTGATATTCATCATTGCTCATTTTTTCAATGAGCTGTGCCGTTGGTAGTTCGATAAAGGCATTCACTTTGCACCCCCAACAGCTTTAACAATCGCTTCCGCCTGATACGCAGACTGCTTTTCCGCTGCATGCAAAATCATGACTGACAGACCAAAGAAGATTGAAAACAGGAGCATCCAAGCAGCGACATTTGAAGCGATTTCTTTCGCTACTGATTTCGGCTCTGGGTGTTGATACAGGTGCTCAGAAGTCATGCGCGATTGGCCGAACTCTGGCAGGTTGCTTTGAATAGGGTTTTGTTCCATACTTATCTCGCATATTTGCAAGCCCGCTAGATTTCCAGTCCCTGCGGGCTTTTTGTTAGGTACGAGACAAATATTAGGCAATCCTAATAAATAAGTAAATAGGTATTCCTAATTTTTTTGATTTATTTTTTTAGATATAAAAAAACCCACAATCCAGTGGGTCTTAAAAACAACTTATTCTATTGACTCGATATTGAGAATTAATATTATTTACTTACTTCTTTATCAACTATTACCGGCTTTAAAGATATTTGCTGATCAAGATAATTAACATCATCAAAAGGAGAGAATTTTTCATTTTTAAAATAAACGAAATCAATAATGTGTAAAAATATAAAACCTAAGATTGCTGCAATAATTAATTTAGTTTTCATAATTATTTATAACTCCGTTCATGACGAACCATGACACCAATGATCGATATTTTATGTTCTCTTGAAGATAGTGTTGGATAATCCGGGTTTAATGGCACCAATTCAAATTCTTCGCGGCCATATTCATCATATCCAATTACCCGGTACTTTTTGAAAGTTGCTTCATAGGATCCATTCTGGGCAATTACAAATGAACCGGGTTGTGGTGCTAAAGATGCATCAATTACAAGTGAGTCACCTGGTAAAAACTCGGGTGCCATACTCATTCCTTCAACCGTCAAACCAAAGACATCAGAAGGTTTTGCACTTTGATAAGTCGTATAGGTTTTATCTTTAGGATTGAGTCCGTCATATTCAACGGTTCCAAATAGACCAGCTTGAACAAAGTCCAAAACAGGAATTTCCATAACTGGCAGGTTATTAAAACTTACGTTGCTGAACTCAGATTTTATTTCTTCATCAGTAGGTTTGCCGATACCGGTAGCTAACCATTTTGAATTTACCTTTAGAAATTGGGCCGCTCGAATCAGGTTCGGGCCTTCCATATTTTTCGATTTACCAGAAAGCCAATCACTAACAGATGGTGGCTTTACCCCAACGGCGCGTGCAAGTTCGACCCCCTTAACTTTCTTAGGTGGTAAAACTTCCATGGCATATTTAAGACGTTCAGCAAGTGTTTTCATTAGGAAATCCTAACACGAAATAAATTAGGTATTCCTATTGAATAAAAATAAGGAATGCCTAATAATTGGATAATTATTTAGGAGAACAACATGAATGATGCACAGCTTATAGAAGCTCTTGGTGGACCAGCTGCCGTTGCTCGATTACTTGGGATCAGAGTTCCATCAGTAAGTGGATGGAAGAAAATCCCTACTGAAAGAAAAATCAGACTTGCTGTTATTGCTGAGGATCGTGGCCTTTCGACCAGAAAAGAACTTTTTCCAGATACCTATCAAGATATTTGGATTGAGCTGCGTGATAAGGCTGTGTGAGGTAGAAGGCATGTCCGAGAAATTAACTGAAAGTATCACGTTCAAATGCACGTATGAAGAAAAACGTGACTTAGAGGCAATTGCTAGATCTGAAAACAAAACTTTGTCTGAGCACATTAGAAGTTTAGGCATATCAAATATTTCTGAAGTTCGGGAACGTTTAAATAATCTCGCATCTCTTATGCGTCTGACCACAGATACCGTAGACACGCCTATTTTTGAATTAACACCTGAACCATTGATGAAACCTACCGGCACAAAAAAAGCCCATGTGTGCGACCAGATGAGCTTTTTTTGCCATTCACTCAGAAAGTAAATGAGGCATGTAACGAATGTTGAATTTAACACGTATCGGGGAGGTTGTGAAGCTATGAATACTGCACAAGTAATTCCGTTTAAGAAGCCTTCACAACCAGCACAAGGGGCTGGAAAGAACATGTATAGCGATAAGTTCGATCAGGGCTATGTTATGTCTAGTCGCTTGTATCGAAAAGAAGTGTGGCCATTCATTAGTGATGCTGCACGTAACGTCTATGCGGAGCTGGAAAACCGCATTAACGGACATAACAAGGAGTCTGATTTTGTCAGCTATTCACAACTTCAGGGTGGTGACTTACCAGGTGCGCGTAAATTAAGCCGTGAAACTGTTAGGAATGGCATAGATGAGCTATTAAAACTCAAGGTTGTTTCAATTGCTGGTACTGGTTCAAGGGGCGTAAAAAAATACGTTTTAAATGAGATATCACTAAAAGATCAGTTCACTAACAGGACTAGTTCGACTACCGAACCAGTTCGGAAAGTGAACCATACTAGTTCGACTACCGAACCAGTAACTAGTTCGGAAACCGAACACACAATAGATACTCCAATAGAATCTTTAGAAAATAATAAGAATAAAGCGCCGTCTGAATTTGTTCCTCAGGATCGTGGTGCTTTGAATTTTATTGATTACCACTCTGAGGATCCAAAGCTGTACACGCTGAAAGATCTTTCTGGGACCTACCCAATCAAACAGGATTTCATGGCGCAAGCAGCTCTGAGTTTTCCAAAGCTGTCACAAGACATCGTACTTGAACAACTCAAAGAGCTGGCGCAATGGTCAGTTGGTCAACCTGAACGTATTTCTCAAAAGTGGATGACCACTTGGTTGAACTGGTTACGCAATTACCAACCTGCAAAACCGAAGACTGAAAAACCAAAAGCCAGCAAGAAATCTAACGCAAATCTGAACGTGAATGATGCATGGAAAGATCAGGCAACTTATCACGCACCTGTTGAAAACTTCCAAGTGGATATCCCGGAGGACTTCGTATGAACGCAATGTCATCGTTTTCGTTTGGACTGAAAAAAGTTCAAGAGATCTGCAACAAGCATCAGGTCGCCATGGTTCAAGCAGGTCCATATCACAAGTGCCCTAAATGCGCCGTAGAGTTCCATGAAGAACAACTCGCACAAGCACAGGCCGAAGTGGATCGTCAGGTACGTGAAAAGCATTTTGCAGGTGCTCAACTGCCAGAGCGTCATGCTCAGTCAGGTTTTAAGAATTACAACGTTCAACACGCTGGCCACCAGAACGCTTTAAGACTTGTTGTTTCTCATGCTCAAAACATCTTGGATGGTCATAAAAACAATCTGGTGATGGTTGGCCCTACAGGTACAGGAAAAACCCATCTGAGCTGCGCAACGGCGAAAACACTGCTGAAAAATGGCAAATACGCACGCTACATCACCAGTGAGGATCTGGCACAACGAATCATGCACGCATGGGATGCACCAGACGCTACAGAGAAATCTGTAATCCATGATTTCACTCAATACGATTTATTAATTCTGGATGAATATGGATTGCATGACCGTGATAAGCGCCGGGAGCTGGTGCACAAAGTTTTATATGCACGCTATGACCGCATGAAGCCGACCATGCTGATTTCAAATTTAACCCTGGAAGAACTGCAAAAAGACTTAGGTGATCGTCTTTGGTCTCGTTTTCAGCAAGGTGGTTTAAGCGTAGTCGAATGCAATTGGAATGATCAGCGTACAGGTGGTGCAGCATGAGTATCAGTCAATCACACGGCCACATGTTTGAACTCACGATTGAAATCGTTTTGTTCATTACGTTCCGTAGGCAGAAAACCTATGTGCAGGATGTTCTGGATGATGTGGTTTCAGACGTAAGCAAAAGAACTGTGCAGAAGTATCTGGCATCACTTGAGAAGCTTGGATACATCACAGGCGATAAAAAATACCCACAAGGATTCCTGCCAACCGAAAAAGCTAAACAATTATTTGAGGCTGGTACATGACTGGAACCCGTTGGAGCGAAAAACAGTTAGAAGTTCACTTGAATAAGCACAATTTGCGCAAGGAATGCGCGACAGTGCAATTTAAAAACAAAATTGAAGCAAAGATACATGAAGCAGAAAAAAACGCCGTAGACGCGAAATTAGAGCGAAATAGCGTAGGGGGTGAAAAAGTTATTTTAGATTTTAATTTGCCGGCCATTCCTCCAAGCGTAAACCACTACTGGAAGAAATCTGGACGCGGTTTCAAGTTGAGTGATGAGGCAAGAGATTTTCATGACCTGGTGAGCATGTTGGTACCAAGAATCAAAACAGCAGCACGGTTAAAACTGGAGGTGACATTTCATTTTCCAAATCGGTTAAGACGGGATATCGATAATTACTTGAAAGCAACGATTGATAGCCTGGTGAAGTGTGAATTTTGCGTAGATGACGAACAGTTTGATGAGCTGATAGTACGCCGGGGCAATGTGGTTAAAGGCGGATTACTCAAAATAAAAGTGATGGAAATCTAATGAATATAGGGGTTGCTATGGGAAGTTCTATGGGGCTGCAACTAGTCGGTGGTGAGTGTGGAGATGGGGTATATACGAACTCCCCTCGCGCGCGCGCGCGTTTTATCAATCTGCATACCAAAAAGAAGGTCAAAGAGTTCAAGTTAAAACTTCGAAATTACAAGCGTCCAGACTTCAATCGCATGATCTTGGACTTAGGTAAATGCGGCTGGACACACGAAAAGATTGCAGACGTTCTGCCGGTGTCTGGTGCTTCTACAGTTTCAGAATGGGCGCGTGGTGGCGTTCCGAACTATGACAATGGCCATGCATTCATTCTGCTATGGCAAACAGAGACAGGCATTGTACGCTACCCACTGGAAGGTGAATGGATGACATACAAATACAAGATTGGCCAGATGGATATTTTTGAAGACGGCGGCCTATGTGACCAGGTGATTGATGAGTTGGATCAGGAGATCCGTTCTAATTAAGGGATCATTTGCCATATCATTTAATAGGGGGGGCGGTTTTTAAAAATCCCTCTCTAATTAATGAGTGTAGTAAGTAGTTGACAGAAATAGCATTATGAAATGTATTTTTAAAGTAATTTTTTATATCTTCAATTTGACCTTTGAGTAAAATTGAAAGATTTTCTTTATTAATTTTATTACTACCTTTACCTGCATGTTGGTATGGCATTTGAATACGAAAAACAGTAAAACCTTCACCCTGAATCATTGAGTCACGGAGCTTATCCTTTCTAACTTGTTCATCATTAAGGTGGTTTATGCCATCAAACTCAATGACCACTTTCCCTATTAAAAAATCCTCGACTATTCTTTCATGTTGCTTTGTATTATGATTTATTTGATCAGCAAAAATTGTCATATGTAGCTCTATTGTCAAATCAAGCGAAAATTTTCCTTTGATGTTTGATTGACCATTTCGTAAATCTGACTGTGAAATTTTATTCTCTGGTATAAACGTAAAACTAAAACATGCATGATCGCGCTCACCTAATAGATTGTTAACATTAATAAATTCTTCATTTAGGAAGCCTTGGGTCATTAGCGTGAAATTAAATGGTCTAGTTTGATTTGGACCATAATCAAGACTACTAACATATATTGGATTATTATCAGCAATACCAGCAAGCACTTCAATTAAGCATTCAACACCAAACTTACTACAATGCGGATCCGATAGCATCGCACATAATAGAAGGCTTGGTTTCTCTCCGATACGTTTAGATAGCTCTTGAATGTTGAAAGGTTTTTTTGTTTCGTTATTAATCTTATAACGTTGTTCAATTCTTTCTTCTAAAGATGGTAGGGTGGAAATATAGCGTGGATCAATTCCACGAATTATAGTAGCCATATGCCCTCTTTGAAAATATTTATTAAAGCTTAAAAATTTAAAGGTTGATAATAATGGGTGATCCTATTTCATTATGTCTGCTAAATTCAAATTAGACAATTACATAATTAAATTCTCATTATCTAACATAGAAATCACTCAACAAACCCCAACACCCATACCCCCACAGTAACCCTATTCAATCAACCACTGAATAGGGTTTTTTATGGGTACTCGCAAAGTAAATACACCAGGTGCAACAGAGAAGGCACCGGAACCAGTCAGCACAGCCGAACAGGCCGATGCAGCGTTAGAGCATATCACTGGCAACGATCCAGCACCTGAAGTACCACAAGACCAGTCTACTAATGAAACCAGTTCACTAGGTGCACCAGTTGAACCTGTCGAAGATCTGGCAGCCAAAAAGGAATATGAAGAATTCCTTCAATGGCGGAAAAACAAAGGTGAAGCAGTACAACCAGCTACACAGCATGCACCTACCGACCCGACAGCAAAGCGTACGCGCCAAGTTGTAGGCCCTAACGGCTGGATCACCGAGGAGTACTAACCATGTGTGGTGGATTCGTAGGCAAGGCCATTAGCACCGTAACGGATGCCATTGGCCTGACAGATACCAAGGCAGCATCCAAAGGCTATGACGCTCAGGCAGCAGAAGCCAAAGCCCGAGCAGAGGCACAGACAGCAGAAAACGAACAGGTTGCACAGCGTAAAAAGCGTAAGGCATCTGAGGTGCTTTCTTCTGCATCTGATGATGAAAAGAAATCAACACTAGGCGGATAAGGCATGAGTGATCGAGCAAGTCAAATTTGCAAACGGTTAGGTGAGCTTCGGGCAGAACGTGCCAAATACGAAGCGCACTGGACTGAATGCTACAAGTACGGAGCACCTGAGCGCCAACAGTGTTTTGGTGGTAGCTCAGGTTCTGAAGGCACCAGAGAGAAACAGCGTGCTGATTTGCTGGATTCTACTGCTGCCGAATCAATCCTGATCTTTGTATCTAACCTGATTGCAGGTACCACACCTGCAAACGCGATCTGGTTTAAAGCTGTGCCTGATGGCATGGACGATCAAGCCGAACTCACACCAGGTGAACATTGGCTTGAACAGGTCGCACAATTCTTATTCCGCAATATCCACGGCGCAAACTTTGACAGTGAAATCTACGACATGATCATTGATTTCGCCGTTGCTGGTTGGGGTGTGGTCTATCAAGACATTGACCGTGAGAAAGGCGGTGGCTTCACTTATCAGTGCTGGCCAATTGGGGAGTGCTTTATTGAGTCTACACGTCCAGATGGTCAAGTGGATACGATTTATCGTGAATACACTAAAACCGCTGCACAGCTGGTCAGTGAATTTGGTGAACACAAAGTAAGTGATGCAGTGCGTAACACTTACCAGACTCGGCCAGATGATCGTTTCAAGGTTGTGCATGTGATCGAACCACGCAAGGTCAAAGCATCAATGACCAACCGTGTATTGCTGCCAAAGAATATGCCGTTCGCTTCATATCATGTGGAAGTAGATGGAAAAAATATCCTGAAAGAATCTGGCTATAACGAATTCCCTTGTGCGGTACCACGTTTTAGAAAGATCCCGGGCAGCGTGTACGGAATCGGCATCATGTCTACGGCGTTACCAGATGCCAAATCAGCCAATGCTTTGATGCGTGACACCTTGCGCAGTGCTGAGATTGATGTGTTGGGTTTCTGGATTGCTGAGGATGACGGGATTTTAAACCCACGTACTGTACGTATCGGTGGCGGCAAGATCGTTACTGCAGGAAAAGTAGATGCAATGAAACGTCTGGATAGTGGTCGGGGCTTTCAGGTCGCAGATCCGTTACTGGATCGCATTCAGTCCAGCATACGCCGTAAGTTGATGGCGGACAGCCTGCAGCAACACTACAACACACCGCCTACAGCAGCAGAGATTTATGCACGTGTCGATATGATCCGGCAGCAGCTTGGCCCATTGTATGGCCGTGCGCAGGCTGAGTTACTTGTTCCTATCCTTGATCGTGCTTTTGGTCTGGCATATCGGGCAGAAGCATTAGGCGAAGCACCAGAGGATCTACAAGGTCGTAACCTTTCATTCAAGTTTATTTCACCACTGGCACGTGCTCAGAAGCTTGAGGAAGTGGCCAGTATTGAACGTCTGATGGCTTCACTTGGATCAATTATTGAAGTCGCACCGGATGCACTGGACAACATCAATCTTGATGCAGTACCACAAGTACTAGCAGCTGGTCTAGGCGCACCAACTTCAATCATGCGTACCACAGATGAACTTCAGGCATACCGTGAACAGAAAGCCCAGCAACAGCAACAGGCAGCAGCACAGGAGCAACAGGCAGCTATGGCGCAGCAGATGACAGGCGCAGTTGCTCAAGGTATGGGTAAAGGCTTGGAAGCGCAAATGGTCAGTGAGGTGATGCAATGATTTTAGGTTTTGCAGTAATGGCCATTCTTGCGCTGATTGCCTGCGCTTTGCTTTATGCGGCTGAAAACAAAGTAAATGAGTTTCGCAGTCAATTGATCAAGGAGAGGGAGGGAAATAATGAGCTTTCCATACTCCTCTATGAAGCTAGAGAGGAATTATCGACTCTCAAGGAACAATTATCTAATCCTGAATCTGACTTCAAAGAACTGATTCAGGAGCAAGAGGACGAATTAGGTTTTGGTCACCACGTCAAATGGCGCTCACATCGAAAGCCAACGGCGCAAACCTACCAGATTCACTTTGATATGGACGTTAATGGCCAGCGAATTTTAGAAGAACTCACCGTGCGGTTTAAACGCAATGCTTTCACTGACAACGAACGTGAGACATGCCGCCGTTTGGGCCGTGCCGAAGTCGTGGACTTCATTATCAACCGAATTAACACAGCAAACGACCCTCGCTATGACGAGAGCCTAGAACTAGCACACATGGAGCAAAACAATGAATGAACAACAGACAACAGACACACCAGACGTTCAAACAACTGAACAAACTCACACTACAACACCACCTGCAGGAACAGAAACGCAAACGGTGCCGGGTACTGAGACAACACAGCAGAACCCTGGTGAGCAAGAAACGCAAACAACTGAAACAGATCCAGCAAAAGCGGTACCAGAATCTGCCGATGCCTATAGCGTTTCAATTGATGGCTTCGATTTTGATGCATTTAAAGCGGATAACGCTGAAGTACTGCAATCATTCCATGATGAAGGCATGACCAATAAGCAGGTTGAAGCAGTCGTTAAAGCCTATGAACAGCATCAATCCGTGCAAATGGAAGCCTTACAGGAAGAATGGGGTAATGACTTTGGCGCAAATGTGAACTTGGCCAAACAGGCCATTGAAGCATTGGGTTTTCAGGCTTCGGATCTAGACTCACCAATCGGTGCGTTAAAGCTGGCAGCCGCTATTGGTAAGCACATTCAGGAAGATTTACCACCTTCTAACACACAGCAAAACGGTGGAGAATCCATTCAACAATTAATGCAGTCGGAAGCCTACTTGAACGACAAGCATCCAGACCATAAACGCGTCTATGCGCAGGTTGAACAGGCTTATGCGAAGCAATATCAATAAGGGGGATTTAGCCAATGGCTAACCAAAACAAAATCACAGCGGCGTTTGTTCAACAGTTCCATGACACATACGACGTTGCGGCACAGCAAAACGAATCACGACTACTTAAAACCGTTGTGAACCGTGGAAAAATTGAAGGTGAGTCATTCACCGTCAATGACATGGGCTCAGTGGAAATGCAGGCTTCTGGTGCTCGCTTTGGTGACACTAATTGGAGTCATCCAGATGTAGGTGTGCGTACTGCATTAATGTCTGATTGGGATCTATTCATTCCAATTGAACCGCGTGACCTGCCTAAGCTGAAGGCAATGCCGCAAGACAAATACATGAAGCTTTTGATCAGCGCACGTGAGCGCAAGATTGACGACATTATTTATGCAGCGCTTGTTGGTCCAGTGACTCGCAAAGTAGTAGACGATGCCGGTGCCACAACTGTTTCAACAGTGAACCTGCCAGCGGGTCAAATCATTGCGCCGGCTTTCGGTACGCTGAAAAAGCAGATCACCAAAGCAAAAACATTATTCCGTGCGAACGAATGTGATGAACAGAATGGCGAAGAAATCTTTATCACGTACACCTCGGATGTGCTGAATGAGTTCTTAAATGACACCGTGCTGACCAGCTCGGATCACTTAAACATTGAGATGCTTCGAAATGGTGCCATAGGTCACAAGTGGTTAGGTGTGACTTGGGTGGCTTATGAAAAAGTAGGTCAAGGCGCTACAGTCGGAACCAAGCGTCTAGCAATGTACTGTAAGTCTGCTGTCCATTTCGGTGATGCAGATATTACAAGCTTCGATATCTCGAATCGTCCGGATAAGAAGAACGCAAAACAGGTTGGTGGTGTTCATTCATTTGGTGCTGCACGTGCCAATGAACTGAAAGTCGTAGCAATCGACTACACACCAGCCTAATTAAGGGGCTTTGGCTCGGCATCTTGGGCATGGGGTGTCGGGTCTTTTTTATAAGGAGCAGCCAAAATGATTCAACTTCTGATGTGTCTTTTTGGTTTTCATGGTGCGACTGAGATTGGAACTGATACCAAGCCAGAGTGCCGCAATTGTTTGAAAGAACTGGAATAAGAATATGGAAAATCAACATCGTAAAATTAATGGTTATCGTGAGCTAACCAAAGAAGAAATTGATCTAATGAATCGCATCAAAGAGAAAGGTGCGGAATTACTTGCTTTACAAAATGAACTAGCTAATCGATTAAGCACTGACTTCGAATACAAACAAGCTAATGCTATTCGCTCGCAAGTCGCTCCAAATGATTTTGCAAGCGTTGAATATCAAGAGTTCAACCGATTTAAAGCAGCAGAACCACAACGCTGGGCAACGATTGGTAAGACTGATATTCAGACTGGAATTATGGCCTTAGTTCGCGCCGTAGCACAGCCAGCCGGTATTTGATACCCAACAAACCAGTCCTTAAAAGCCTTCAAGATCATTAAAACTTGAGGGCTTTTTTATGTCTATTACAACCAGAACTTCTATCTGCAACCATGCTTTAAGCCTGATCGGTGATCAGAATATCGCTTCATTTGATGAGAACACAGCACGTGCTGAGCGCTGCCGGAATATCTATGACCAGGTGCGCAAATCCATCCTGCGTGATCATCCTTGGTCATGTGCGAAAGCGCGTACCATTCTGGCACCAGTGACCACTTATCCGGCCTTTGGCTATAAGCATGCCTTTCCTTTGCCGCGTGATTACATCCGGATCGTGAGTGCCAATACTGAAAAATATGAAGTAGAGAATCGCTACATTCTGGCCAATCAGCAGCAGATCAACCTTGAATATATCTTTGACAACGATAACGAAGATTCTTGGGATTCGATGCTGGTGGAAGCCATGTCACTTAAAATGGCCGCCAAGCTATGCAAACCGAATACTGGTAGCGATGCAGCAGGACAATCGGCAGAAGCGCAATATCGTGATCTGATCAAGCGTGCACGTACGATCAATGCGCAAGAACGACCTTCTGAAGACATCGTGTATGAGGAATCACGCTATATCGGGAGTCGCTACTAATGAAGCAATGGCTACTCAAAAATAACCTGTCCAGTGGTGAGCTGTCACCGTTACTGCATACGCGAACTGATGTGCAGCAATATGCCAACGGCGCTAAAAAACTATTAAATGCAATTCCATTGGTAGAAGGTGGCGCAAAGAAACGACCAGGTACTAAGTTTCGCGGCATCTTCGCTGGTGCGTTGCGCCTAATTCCTTTTGTTCCGAACTCAGATAATCCATTTCTATTGATCTTGGGCATTAATACACTGCAGGTGTATGACCCTTTAACGCAATCTGTGGTCCATACAGGCAGTACGCCGTATAACACAGTGGCCAAAGTTTCACAGATCCAGGTGGCACACTCACGCTATCGCATGTTCTTTGTCCAGGGCGATCATCCGGTACATCGTCTGGTATGTAGCAAGGACTTTGACAACTGGAATTTTGATCAATTCACTTTTGTCACCGCACCGGTGGATGAAATCAATACCACACCTAACGTGGCATTAACGCCGACTGGCGTGGAAGTGGGTAAAACCATTTCACTGAATGCAGCTGCTTTTCCGAACTGGAGTTCAACAGAAAACTACATCATTGGTGAGCGTGTTATTTATCTTGGCCAGACATGGCGTGCAATAGCGGATAGCACTGGTAAGGTTCCAGCAGTCGATAGTACCGATTGGGAATCTGTGACTGCAGGTGATGCGTCTGTATTCATTCCTGCGCATGTGGGGGCAATCATTTCGATTAATGGTGGCCAAGTCAAAATTACTTCTTATGTTTCTCCAACGGGTGTGCTGGGAGAAGTCATTGTTAAGCTGAATGCAGACGTTCAAGCCATTGCCAAATCATGGATCTTAAATACTGCAGCGTTTACTGCAGAGACTGGCTACCCATCCACGGTGACATTCTTCAAACAGCGCCTGGTCTTTGCCAATACAAAGAACAATCCGAACCAGTTATGGGTTAGTGCAATCGGGAATGATGGTGATTTCTTGGAAGCAACGGACGATGCCAGTGCATTCAGCATGGCTTCATCTTCTGCACAGGCAGACAACATTCTGCATCTAGCACAACGTGGTGGTGTGGTAGCACTTACTGGTGGCTCTGAGTTCCTGATCAGTTCAGCCGGTGCATTTACACCAGCATCTGCCCAGATTGAACAGCACACAACCTACGGCGCACAATCCAACGTCCGTCCGTGTCTGGTGGGCAATGAGCTGCTATTTGTCCAGCGTGGCGGTAACCGCTTGCGTGCTTTGTCCTATCGCTATGAGGTAGATGGTCTGGTCAGTCCTGAACTGTCAGCCATTGCACCACACATTGCAGAGGATCATGGCGGTATCAAGGAACTGACTTATCAGCAAACGCCGTACAGCTTGGTCTGGATGGTGCTCAATGATGGCAAGGTGGCCAGTATTACCTTAAACCGCGATCAGGAGATGAATGCCTGGGCACAGCATGACTTTGGTGGAGCTGTTCGCTCAATCTGTGCCTTGCCTCAAGCTGCCGGCAATGATCTGTGCTTCATGCTGGTTGCGCGTAAATCAGCGGTTGTGCTTGAGCAGCTGGACGAAACATCATTCATGGATTGTGAGATTGCGCATAACGGCGCATTGGTAAACAGAAACCTGCATAACAGCACACAGTACCGATTCCAGAATGCAGATGGCTATTTCTACGATGACAATCAGCCAACATCCAGCACTTGGTTTGCTGGTCAGCCGTTCAATATGGAAGTTGAGTTTCTGCCACCGGATCACAGTCAAGTTCCCAATACTGCAATGTTCCATAAGATTCAGGCGCATGAAACGGTCTTATATGTGCGTAATTCGATTGGTGGCCAGTGTAATCAGTACGATCTGGAACATAAGTCATTTAATCAGTCTGCATTCCAGAACCTGACCTACACAGGGCCGGTCAGTGTCAGCATGAATGGCTGGGCTACCTTGCACGAAATGGAATTAAAAATAACACACAACAAACCGCTACCTTTCCACGTCCAGAGTGTAGCTATGTTGGTATCAATGAATGAGAGATAAAGATGCTTGTACGTGCAGCAACACTAAAAGATTTAGACACGCTTGTTGACTGGGGCAAGCGTCTAACCAATGAATCCCCACGGTTTAAGAAACAGGGCTTTGATGAAAAGCGGGCGCGTAATGTATTTGCGCATTTAATTAATGAGCTTGAGTCTATCCTGATCGTGATCGATGAGTATGAAAATCCAGTTGGCACATTAATTGGTGCGATTGATATTGATTGGCGAACAGGCCAGAAGCTTGCTTATGAGCAGGGTCTTTATGTTTTGCCTGAGTATCGTAAATCAGGTGCAGCCAGTGACTTGATTGAAACATTTAAGGTATGGGCAGAGATGAATGAAGCAGATCGTATTCAAGTCGGTACAACCACCGGCATTTATGCTGAACGTACTGTGAAGCTGTATGAATCTCTAGGCTTTGAACTGGTCGGCTATGTTCTGGAAATGGAGGTCTAATCATGTGCAATCCAGGCGGAATCATGCAAGGCGTTCAAAACATGGCAAATGCCCAAATGGCGGATGCTGTGTCCAAAGGTAATGCCAAAACTATCAACTCAGTCGCACGTGCAGAAGCCGAAAAGATGAAGCGGCAAGGCAAAAGCAATGCTTCAACGGCGCGTGCACAGGCTGCGGAAAATGGTGTGAATGTTGATGTAGGTGCAGCAGCAATGCTTCAGGATGAGCATATTTCTGATGCAGCCTATAACGCATCACTCAATATTTCAGATGCAGGTTATCAGGCTAAACAGGTTCGCATGCAGGGCAAAATGCAACGTAACAATTATGCAATGCAAGCCGCCTCTGACTTTATGGGTGCAGCATCATCAGGAGGATGGAAATAATGGCGTTAATTCCAAAATCTCAAGGTCGGGATGTGTCTCGACCAGTCATGCAGCAGCATACGCCGATGACCGGACTCGGAAGTATTGGTAAGGCAGTAGACGGCATCATTGAGGAGCGCAGAAGAAAATCTGATGAAGCCGATGTATCTGCCAAACGTGCAGAGCTTTATCACAATGATCTGGCCGAGAAAGAAGCCAAGGTTAAGCTAGATGATGTACTGACTACCGAGCTATCAGAGCAGGTAACATTGCTTAAAAACGATGTGGCCAACGGCGCAATGAATGCAGATGTAGCCAATAAAACATTACAGCAATGGTCTGAAAAGCGTTTCAAAGATATGGAAGGTGAGCTGCCCGGGCATGCACACCAGGCATTAAGTCAGCACTGGTCCAGCAATGTGACTCGTAATGCTACTGCATTCCTGCCGCTGCAGCTGAGTGCTGATAACAAAAAAGGTGAAGTACTGGCTGATCGTTATCTTGAGATTGGTACACGTATGGATCGTGAAGCCGGTGAGGAATACGTCAAATCCAATATTCAAAGCTTGAACATACCGGAAGCACAAAAACAGGCACTGATTTATAAATACCAAGGCACACGTGATCTGCAAGATATTGACGGACGTATCACCAGTGCCATTGAAAATAAGGACACGGCCAGCCTGCAGCAGCTTGTCACTGAAATGGATAACGGTGGTTTTGGTTATACAGACGGCCCGACACTGCAACAGAAAAAAGCACAGGCACTCAGCCGGATCGATGCAATCAATAAACAGGTTGAGGTAGAAGAAAATAAACGTCTGCAATTAGCCGGCAAAGTTCTGAATGATTTTAAATCTCAGGTGCTGACTGGTCGTGCTTTGGATGATAACTATCTGGCAAGTGTAGGCGGTGCAGTGGTCGGTACTGAACATGAGGCCGAATATAACTTCTACAAATCACAGTCCAATAATTTTCAGCAGTTTTCTAACCTGTCTACATCTGAGCAGCTAAAGCGTATCAATGAACAGAAGGCGCGTGCCAAGAATAGCAAGACCGCTGATGCTGTGAATGAGGAAAAGATTTTAGGCGTATATGAATCCATCCATAAGGAAAAGACAGAAACATTAAAAAATAATCCAAATCAGGCGGTACGCGAAGCAGGTTTAGAAACACATAGCCTGAATGCTGGTGAACTAAAAGCCAATCCAAAATCATTTGCTGCGAAAGCGATTGATAACGGCGTGAGTCAGTTGGCGCTTAAAGACCCAAACATTGTGGTGAAACCTATTGCTGCAGAAGATCTAGCAGAAGCCAAGCAAGCGTTTGAAGCCAAGTCTGTGAATGACAAACTGGACTTTATTGGGGAGCTGATCAACCAATCAAAAGGCGTACCGAATGGCAGTAAGATCTGGTCTGCAACCATGGGGCAGCTAGGGGGTGGTGATCTAACATACCTTATGGCGGGTGTAGCGCGTGCTAATAACTATCGTTCACGTGATGGTGAAGATGTAGCAGCAGCGATTATTTCCGGTACTCAGGCATTAAAGAATAAAGCCTTGGTTGTTCCAAAGGATGATTTACTACGTTCTGAGTTCAATAAGTACGTGGGTAATTCTGTCTCCGGAGAAACGGCAAATATGTCTTATTCGGCATTCAAGTCGATCTATGTGCATCTATCTGAGCGCAATGGCTACCAGCACAAAGACAAAGACGATATGAGCAAGGATCTGGCCAAGACTGCATTAAGCATGGCGACTGGTGGCGTATATGAACAAGGCGTGAAGTACGGCAACCAAAAGACATGGAAGGTATCGAAGCCATACGGTATGGATGATGACCGTTTTGAAAGTGAAGTCAGCAAAGGCTATGCCGCGATTTCTCAGGCCACTGGTATCAGCACGGCCGAACTGCAAGATTTACGCCTACGCCGATCTGACAAGCGATCTAAAAAAGGCGAGATCCAATATGACTTGATCAATGAACGTGGTGCGCCATTGCAAGTGGGTGGCGTGATGTGGCGGATCAATATGCAGGGAGCAACCAAGTAATGAGTAACTGGCTATCTGAATACTCTACTGATGACCAAAAGCAGGTCGATCAGCTGAATACACCAGGTGTGGCGTTTAAGCCGCTTGAGCAAAAAGAAGAATCTGGCGCACTGTTTAAAGTGGCTGCACCGTTTCGTGGTGCGGCAGCTGGCTTTGCCAAGGTCGGTGATGCGATTGCTGCACCAGTTGATGCCGTTGTGGATCGTGTTTCATATTCCCTTGATGATGTGGGCAAGGAGGAATTTAGCGAGCCGTATTCTGCCTATAAGGAGCGCAAGCAAAAGGCGCGTGATGATCTGGTCTATGAATCGATTGATTATCTGCAAGACAAAGAGAATACCGGCACAGTCGGCAATATCGCATTCAGTCTGGGCGACTATGCAACACGTGCTGTGGTTGGTAGCGCCGTTGGTGGTATCGCTGGTGCTGCGGCTGTAACCGGTGGATCTGAGACCAACTATGTCTATGGTGACTTAACCCGTGACGGGGTGGACGAAGAAACCGCTTTAAAAGTCGCTTTGACTGATGGTGCTGTGGCTGCGGTATCAACTGCATTGCCTATGTCCTATGGTTTTAAAGGCACAGGTGGCGTGATTAAAGATGGCCTACTTTCCGTTGGTGGTGCATCTGGTCTGTCCATTGGTGGCCAAGCTGTATCCGGTGCAATTCTTGAATCTGAAGGCTACGACAAACAGGCTAAAAAATACGAAGTCACAGCCGAATCAGTCACGACGGATATCTTGCTGAATACTATGTTTTTCGGTGCAGCACGTGGTGCAGGCAAGTATTTTAATAATCCCGATGTCACACCAGAACAGCAGCAGGCAGCACTGGTTTTAAATGAATTGGAGTTTGAGGAAACGCTGACACCAGTAAACCCAGCCGATCCAATCCAGCACAACAACCATTTAAAAAACCTAGATGCATCAGTTGAAGCAATTCGCATGGGTCGACCGGTAAACGTGGTGCATCCGGTGAAAGGTGAGGATAAACAGAAGCCAGTCAATTACGACACTATGGCCTTACCAACCAATGCCAAAACGATTGCACTTAAAGCACAACAGGCCGGGATTCCTCCAAATGTAGCTTTAACCATTGCCCATATTGAAACGGGCGGTTCATTCAGCCATACAGCCAAGAATCCAACATCATCCGCACATGGTCTGTTTCAGGTGCTGGATAAGTCGTGGAGTAACTTGGGCGGCGGTGATCGATCCAATATTGATGAGCAGATCCGTATCGGCTTCAAGCACATGAAGCAGGCAGAAAGCCATATCAAGAAAAGTATTGGCCGTGAGCTGCAACCACATGAGCATTATTTAGGGCATTTACTTGGACCAGGTGGAGCAAGTGCAGTTTTAAAAGCAGATCCAAATGCAAAGCTGATCGATGTCGTCCGCAAATATGATCCAAAGAATGCCAATGACATTGTGAAAAACAATGCCATGGAGGGCATGACAGTCGGGCAGGCTATTGGCAAATGGCGTAATAAGTGGAACAGTCTAAGCGCTCGATATGGTGGTAATGGTACCAGTACTGCAATCGGCATGGATGGCTCAAGCTATGACATGGCCTATGAGGTCAAATCACTGGATGAACTGATTGCATCGAATGATCTGGCCTATGGGGTTAATCCGCTTTATCCAGCTGAACTGCAACCGCGTGACCGTACCCGGGAAGCATCACGCCAACAGATTGAACGTATGGCCGAGGATCTACGACCTGAGTTGCTTGGCGAATCTCCAAAGCTATCTGATGGTGCACCGATTATCGGCATGGATAATGTGGTGGAGTCTGGCAACGGTCGTACACTGGCCCTTGCAAAGGCTTATGAATCTGGCCGTGCTGAAGAATATCGGGCATTCCTGGAGCAATATGCAGCAGAACGCGGCATTGATATTGCCTGGATCAATAATCCTGTTTTAGTCCGAACACGTTTAACCGATACAGACCGTACGCAATTCGCAAAACTGGCCAATGAATCCGATGTTGCGCAGTACTCCGCAACCGAACGCGCTGTGAGCGACTCAGATCGTCTGCCTGATGCTTCTTTGCTGACAATCAATAATGACGGCACAATTAACCTTGATGGATCGATGGACTTTGTGCGCGGCTTTGTAGGCTCATTACCAAAGTCAGAACAGGGCACAGTCATTACCGGTGACGGACGTTTAAGCCAGGAAGGAAAGCGCCGTATTGAATCTGCAATCATGCAACGTGCTTATGATGATTCGTCACTGATTGGCCGTATGGCTGAGAATCTGGATGATGACAGTAAGACAGTATTGAATGCCTTGCTCCGTGCTGCACCACAATTGGCACAGCTTGATAGCCTGGTGAAACAAGGTGGCCGTCATCAAAACACTTTGGCCAAGGATTTGGCTCAGGCAGCGCAAAAGCTCAGTGACCTGAAAGCCAATGGCCAGACCGTACCGGATTATTTAAATCAGGGTCAGCTCATCGATGATGGACTTTCACCTGGTGCGCGTGACTTCTTAAATGTCTTTGATCAGAACAAACGTAGTGCTAAGGCCATTTCAGACAATATTCAAAGTGAGATTGACCGGATCGAGGGTATGGGCGATCCGCGTCAGGGTTCATTGTTTGGTGATGGTCCAGAAGAGTCAGCCGCTTTAGATATCATCATGCAGAATCCTGATCAGCAGATTTCTGTTAGCCGTATGCGACCAGATGGGGAAATGGAAGAAATCACAATGACCTTGCGTGAACGACTGGATGAAATGCAAGCTGAAGCACGTCAGGCACAAGAAGATACTTTGGCCGCACAGACTGCCATTAGTTGTGCTCTACAGTTTGGGGAATAATTTTTATTTTTCAAACTTTAAAGACATGTTTTATTCACTTTATAATTTATATATGGGATAGTTTGAAATTAATTTTCTAAATTTGAATTTTGGAGAGACTTGAATGTCAGTTGCTCAAAAGTTACATCATTATCTTTGTCATGCCTCTTTCAAAGATAAAAAATCTGGACATGAATTTAATCAAGATATTCGTTTAAATTTTACTATTCCAACGAATAAAATTACAAAATCTTTTCTAAAGAATTTCACCCAAGAAATTCAAACTGAAACGCAGAAGAAACACCCTGAAATGGAAATTTATGACGTGTATATTAATTCAGTTTCTTATCTGGGTGAAATGACAGAAGCAGAGTTTAATTCCTAATTCATACCCAACAAACCACACTCTTATTAATGCTCAGATGATGAAAATTATCTGGGCATTTTTATTATGAAAGACCAATGCAAGGCCGCCGTAGCAAAAGCACTCGGCAAGGCCACACTAAACCAGCAAGAAGCAACCGATATTGAAAACCGCATTAAAGATGCAATGAAGTCTTTGGCCAAAAAAGATATTCAGAACTGGCGCAATTTATCCGATGCTGAAAAGTTAGTGAAAGCCGGTGAGTTTGTCTCGGAAGATATTCAGGCACAACTAAAACGAAAACATGCCATTGCAGCACGTGACATTCTGACTCAAAACAAGAACCTTGCCTTGCTAGATCATCCAACATTATCGGCCAGTGAAGTGGTAGATCGTATGGTGGCACCGCATGGTGATATGTCCGGCATTCAATCGATTGATTCTAAATCCCGCGCGATTGCAGCCATTTACCGTGGTGAACTGGTGGACTTCTATACCAATGTTAAAGGCGGTTTAGGTGTATTCACCGATGCAGAACTAGTTCAGAAGATCGTACGTGAACGATTCAATGACAGTACCGGTGATCCGTTGGCCAAGAAGATTTCAGACAAAATGGGTGAAGTCTTTGAAGGCATGCGCGAACGCTTCAACCGTGCCGGCGGTGACATTGGAAAACTGGATGATTGGGGACTGCCGCAGACACATAGCTTGGAAAAGATTGTATTAGCCGGCAAACAAGCTTGGGTGCAAAAGGCAGAAGGCTTAATCGACACTTCAAAATACGCGCATGAGGATGGCACGTACTATTCACAGCAAGAGATCCGCGAACTACTCGAATATTCATTCGATACCCTGAGTAGCAACGGTGCAAATAAAACTGAAATTGGCCGTCAGTCCTTTGGTGGTAATTCCAAAGTCACCAGCCGTCATTCTGAAAGCCGGGTACTGCATTTTAAAGATGCTGAATCGTGGATGGAATATCAGGCTGAGTTCGGTGGCATGCCGTTTGTAGACCTGGTGGAAGCGCATATTAATGGCTTATCTAAAGATATTGCTATGGTTGAAAATCTGGGCAGTAGTCCTAAAAATGCCATGCGCATATTGATGGATGCAGCAGAGCAAAAGGACTGGTTAAAGGGTTTAGACCAGAACACGACAGGCAAGAGTCGTAAACGTGCACAGACCATGTTTGATGAGTTCTCGGGCCAGAATACACCGCAATCCGAAGTACTCGCCAATCTTGGTCTGGCATATCGATCTATGAACGTGGCATCCATGCTGGGTGGTACCACAATTTCATCCGTCACCGATCAGGCCATGATTGCAAAGACTGCATCGATCCATGGTATTGCCTACCGTAAAACTTTTGGTGAATTGATTTCACAGCTCAATCCGAAAAATAAAGAAGATCGGGAGCTGGCGCACAGCCTAGGTCTGGCCACAGAGGAAATGCTTGGCTCTATCGCACGTTGGTCGGATGATGGATTGACTTCCGTACATGGCAAGTCACAGAAACTGGCACGTGTGTCCAGTGGTATTGCTTCACAAGTTATGCGTATATCTGGCCTGAATGCACTCACAGCAGCTTCAAAAGTCGGCTTTACCAAGATGCTTATGCATAAATATGGCACTTTGACCCGCAATAAAGCATGGGCCGATCTGGATGCCATGGACCGTGAACTCATAGAAAAAACGGGACTGAATGAACGAGCTTGGGAAGTCATGCGCCTGGCTGATCCGGTGGTGGATCGTAAAGGCAATCAGTTGATGTCTGCGCGTTCTATCTATGAAATTCCAGATAGTGATTTAACTAGGTTTGGCGACCCACAAAAGGTACGTGACGAAGTAGCCACACAGTTTCAGGCACACTTGCTGGATGAACAGGGGATGGCCGTAGTTGAAGCCGGATTGCGTGAACGTACATGGATGAGCGCAGGACAGCGAAAAGGAACAGGCATGGGTGAACTTGTGAAGTCTATGCTTCAGTTTAAGTCATTCCCAGCAGCATTTTTAATGCGCCATGGTTCACGCGCAATGGCGCAGGATGGGGTGAAAGGTAAAGCAGCTTATGGCGTTTCATTATTTGCCATGACCACATTACTTGGCGCACTGGCTGTGCAGCTTAAAGAGCTAGCCAATGGTAATGACCCTTCTACCATGTGGGATAGTGATGATCCACAAAAGGCTATGAATTTCTGGACACGTTCAGCGGTTCAAGGCGGTGGCTTATCCATCCTTGGTGATATTCTGGTGGCGGGTACTGATACTTCAGGGCGTAGTACCTCAGATTTTATGGTAGGTCCATTGGGGTCAGACGTTAAAGCTGTGCTCGGTTTGACTGTAGGCAACCTGACGCAGTACTACGATGACAAGGACACTAATGCATCTAATGAAGCATTCCGCTTACTCAAGAACAAGATCCCTGCACAAAACTTGTGGTACACCAAAGCCGCGACTAATCGCCTAGTCTTTGATGAAATTCAGGACATGATTGCCCCAGACTACCGTGAAAAATTATTGCGTAAAGCCGAACGTCAGCACGACCGGACACGCTTCTGGGGTGATGATGTAGGTGACATTCAGATGCCTGATTTTGAACGTGTCGTGCAGTAAGTAGGACACCCAATTAAGCTCAACCGAACCCCCTGTATATATGGCTTATATACGGGGGATTTTTTTATGCGTGATGACCAAGTAGAACGAATCAAATTACTTTCTGAAGAAATTGCAGACGACATGGTCAGTACTGCGGAAGCTGCAATTGATACCAATATCGGAACAAAAGTAGGACGTGGGGATAAAGCTTTTTTATATGGCATCGTGAAAAATCAGGCTGGCGTCATGGCGACTCTGCAACGTGTTTTAGATGTGAAGTCAGGCAAGATTCCGCCGATCAGTGCCACCAAAGAAACTCAGGAGAAATACGAACAGCAACTGATTAAAAAAGCCGAAGAAGCAGCCGCAAAACTTAAACAACGCCTTAGCTAATGACTAAACCTAAGATTTCATTCTTAGCGTTCTTTCTGCTTTGGGCTGAGCTACAAGGCTGGAAGGTTCCGCTATTTCATGTTCAGGTCTGTATATTCCTTGAAGATTTCTATCTTAAAGGTCGTACAGGTTTGCTTATGCTGCCGCGTGGGCATTCCAAGTCCAGCATTCTGGACGTATTTAACGCCTGGGTAATTTACTGCTGGCCACACACACAGATTCTACACCAGGGCACAACCGACTCAGATGCATATAAGTGTTCAAAAGGTACGCGTGATGTCCTCGAAAAGCATCCACTGTGTATTGATAATCATAATGTCAGCATCCGTCAGGGTGAGATTGAACGCTGGTTTGTAAATGGCACGTTAGATGTTCGATACGGCACTATGTTGGCCAAAGGAATTCTTTCAGGTGTAACAGGTCACCGTGCACACTTTATCCAGAATGATGACGTTGAGACACCGCAAACCACGGCCAATCCGGAACAACGCGAAAAGCTGCCGAAAAAACTATCTGAGCAGACACACATTGCGATACCAGGTGCAAAGAAGCTTTGGATCGGTACACCACATACCCACGATTCACTTTATGAAAAAATCAAAAAACAACGAAAGGTAGATAAATTAATTCTCAAAATGTTTGAGCACGAAAAGCGTTTTGAGGATACACAGAAAGGCCAGAAGGTTTTACTTGATTTTGAGCCGGTTCATGGATTCTCAGGCATTGGCGTTGGTGCAAAGTATCTGCATAAAGGCGAACACTATGAATGCCGAAAGCTAAAAAATGTCTGGGAAATTACATTCCTTGAATCTAACTATGTTGTGGATTTCTATTCTGAAGGGCTATGGGAAGAACGCTTCACACCTGAAGAAATGGAGTTCCGGCGCGAAGAATGTAAAACCCTGAACGAATGGGATTCACAGTACCAGATGCATGCCAAGCCGATTGGTGATGTACGTCTAGATCCAGACAAGATTTTGGCTTATGACTGTGAGCCGGTGCTGAAACGTGCCAATGGTGAATACTTCATGATGCTAGGGGAACGCCGTATTGTCGGTATGTCCGCTAAGTGGGACCCATCATCAGGCAAGCTTAAATCAGATATTTCATCCACTGCATTGGTGCTGCATGACGACCTGGGGAACAAGTACTGGCACAGATCCATTGCATTGACCGGTCCCGATATTATTACCAATGAAAATGGTGAAATTATTGGTGGTCAGGTATGGCAACTTTGCGATTTGATAGAAGAATTCCATGTACCGAAAATTGTAATTGAGACCAATGGTATTGGTGGCTTTGCAGGTTCCTCACTTAAAGCGGCTTTGAAGAAGCGAAAACTTCGTTGTGGCGTGGAAGAACGGCATGCATCCCAGAATAAAAATAAGCGCATTCTTGAAAGTTTTGAAGGGCCGCTTATGTCCGGTCTACTTTGGGCGCATATCTCTGTCCTTGTGGTAAGAAATCCAGATAACACCGAAGAAGATGCACCAGCAGCTAAACAGATGCGTGAATGGAATCCAGCCGTTGCCAACCAACCTGACGATTACATGGACTCAGCAGCAGGTGCAATCGTAGACCAGCCGGAACGAGTAGGCAAAATACACAGAAATAATGAGGTCAATGAAAGCCCTAATTGGAGGACAAGCGGTGGTGTTGTTGAAGCCACCTTAGATTTTGAAAATTAAGGGGCAGATCATGACAGTTCCAGAACAAACGCCGTATATCGAACATACTGGAAATGGTGTCACAACCAGCTTCGCGCTGAAATTCCAGTGTGAATCAAAAGATCATTTAATTGTGCTGGTGGATGAAATTGAACCACCGATTGCAACGTGGAGTTTAACCGGTGGCAACATAGTATTCACCACTGCACCAGCTTCCGGTAGCAAAATTATTTTACAGCGAAATACACCATTCAGCCGTACAGTTGATTACCAGTCTTATAACAATTCATTCCGTCCACCTGCTGTAAACAAGGATTTCGATTGGATCTGGTTAAAGCTTCAGGAGTTAGGGGTAGCGGATTGGATTCTAGGTAATCGCATTGATGCTCTTAAAAACTATGTGGATGATCGAGATGATGAGCTGCGGGCTTATCTTATGGAGGAGATCCGCAAGCAGGGCGTAGCTTTAGACCAGCTAGATGATTATTACAATTACTTGATGCAGCGATTAGCACAAATTGCCGTTGATAAAGGATGGAATGCTTCTTTTGTTGTTTATCATGGTATTTCTCAGAAAAAAATAAATGATGGCTTAGATTCAATCGCAGAAATGTTGGCGATTCAAAACCCATTCAACGGCATGCGCGTTTTTGTAAAATCTTACCGCCCTGGTAATGGCGTTGGGTACTTAGGCGAGGCAACCCCGTACAAGGGCGGTAACTGCTTTATCTATAAGTCTTCCAGAGCGGCTGAAAACGATGGCGTATTTGTCTTTAACGGTTGGGAGCGATTCCTAGAGTCTGATACTTATTCACCATACATGGCAGGCTGCGCATGTGACGGCGTGACCGATGATGCACAGAAGCTTGATAAGCTAAACTACGCATTACAATACAATAAACTGAAAGGGCGCGTGGTATTCGATAAAGACATTTTTATCAATAGTGAACTTCCGCGTACCGGAAGCATGACGCATGTGTCTACAGGGATTAAATGTGGTGTCCGGCTTGTTGGTGGGGTTCATTATGAGATTCAGTCGGGAGTATCAATAAAGATCGGTAGCTATTTTAACAATAGTGAAACTCAGGTTTTCTGTGCTGCGAATCCTAGTAACCCGAGCGACTGGACAGACTTCTTTCCGCAAGATGATGTCCACCTATTCGGTGCTGGTACGATTGATAGCACTCAAGCTGGAAGCATGGCATCGCAACATTACAATAACCGTTACTTGGTGTTTTTGGGCGGCTGTACCAACTTCCATATGTATGGTTTGACAACTGTTGGTGGTGATTACGGCAATATTGTTGTGGGTCGAAACAAAGCTAAAGGGATTCGTTTTTACAACAACCACGTTAAAGACACAACAGTCACCGCTTCAAGCAGCCACGACCATAGTTCGATCTGGACCACCGCTCCGGACTGTAAAGTCTACAATAATAGATTTACAGACTCATCACCAAAAGCACAGATTCAAATGTGCGCTTTTGAGTCGCATGGTAATGAGCACTATTTCTATAACAACACCGTGGACGGTTTTCTTGTGTCCGTTCTGCAATGTGCCTACGGCTGGGATCTTACAAACCAACCCACCAAAAATAATATGTTCGTCTACGGCAACAACTCTAGATCATGGTACTTCATGCAACTGTGGTACAAAGGCGGAGCTTTCCAGCCTTATGGCTTTATGGATACCTTTGATAACGTGCATACAGCTATGCCATACATATCAAGAGATGCACTAATAGCAGCAGGCGTTAAAGCCAGTATTGTGGATATGCGTAAACTTTTAAAGCGTGCATTTTTGTCAACGAATAATGCTATTGCCAAAGACTACGAGATGACTGTGCAGAAGGCACTCCAGTTTCATGATAACAAGTTCTTTGCTAGTTTTAGCCCTGAGTTGGAAGAGCAGTTTTATGATATGGAAATCCTGATGAATGAAGGTATTCATATATTTGACAACTACATGAAGACACCTAAGTTATTCACTATCAAGAACCAGTTTACGCATTTGGGTGTGGACTTCCCGCATGTAATTAAAAACTACATCTGGAAGAACAACACGGTTGATTACTCTGGTGCAATGTCCACAAAGCCAATACTTGAGTTAAATGTACATCGCCTCAATGGATGTACCTTCGAGAACCATATTGGGCAAACCTATCCAACTGGTTTGCCTTCACGCACAGGCGGTTCTTTCAGTGTTGTTGACCCTGATAACTCGAAAGGGAATAAACTATCTTTCACGTTCGATGGTCAAACTAACATCACTGCTGGTATCTCAGGATTCGGGTCTATCACTAACGCCCCATTTTTTGCTAATAACAAGATTATCGTTGATCAAAAGTTGACTTGTTATTTGAAGCCACTGAACAGTGATCCGAAGCGCGCACAGTTTTACTGCACCGATGGGAATAGAAACTTTTCAGGTATTGAGGTGATGTCCTATCCGGCGGCGGCTTTTGGTAGCTTCCCAATGCCGGCGAAGTTGTTTAACTCTTCGGCGCATACCGACCGTTTTATCGGTGTGTCTTTCGATTTTAGCGACACGAATACAGATACCACCACAAAGAGTGGATCAGTGTTTGCAAGGCTATTTAACTAAATAGAAAGCCCTTCGGGGCTTTTTATCAAAAATAACCATGTCTCAGTTTTTTAATTTGCAAAAGACTGGGACTATGTTGATAATTCCCCCAATCAAAACATTAATGTTTATGTAATGAAGATAAATAAATCAATAGTATTCGCAACGCTCTATTCAATAATCGCATTCTTTTTCACTATTATTGTAATGCCTTTTTTTACAAATGGAGATCAATCACACTATAGGGATTTCTATAGGTATTGTTTTTATGATGCATATACTCTTGAGCAGCAATTTTTTTGTTTTCAAAATACCTTAGGTTCTTCCGAGCCTGGTTATTTTGTTTTATCAAAAATTTTTAACTCAATATCAATAAGTAAAGACATATTTATTGCAATAGCAAATACCATTTTGACTTTTATTTCAACTATTCTTATTTTTAGATATTACAAGGCTGTTTGGCACAGACATCTTTTTCTACTTTTAGTATTGAGTAATTATTATTTTATTGTGATGCTTTTTTCGGCTGAACGCCTAAAATTTGGCTTTATTTTTTTAGTGCTAGGGTTGCTATATGCTAACAGGTCAAGGATTGCTTTATTTATATTGGCTATATTGACGCATGCTCAAGTTGCAATCATGATTGCTCCGCTTTATTTATCTAGAATTTTTGCAAAAGAAACCCGGTGGCCTACAAAATTAGTTGTTTCATTGGGCGGCTTGGTTCTCTTTGGTGGGATGTTTTATTTCTTACAAGGGCATATCCAAGCAAAATATAGCGCATATAGCACTCTAGAAAGTGGAAGCATTGGGATTATGGGTGCATTAAAGACAGCAGTATTCATTGTCTTTGCTGCTATATCAATAAGAAAGTCGATAGCGATTATTGCGGGATTACCAATAATCATTCTTGCTTATTTCCTTGGTTCAGACCGAATAGGTATGCTTGCTTTTATTTTATATGTTGGCTTGGTCTTATACTATAAAAACAAAATGGATTTAATGCTGTTGATAGTTATGCTCTATTTCTCATATAAGTCTATAGAGTTTATTTCTAATATTTTTATTTACGGCAATGGTTATAACTTTTCCTAATTAACACCCAACAAACCACATTTAACCCTGATCTTTAATTAGATCAGGGTTTTTTAATGTCAAAAATAATTGGGGGCGGCATGTCCGATCAGAAAACAGCAGTAATGGAAATGGCAGCAACTGTTTCTTCCGCTGCATCAAAAACAACGTATGCGGGGGCGGCTTCTGGTTTTGTGGCATACCTTGCGTCAATTGATGTACTGGCTTGGCTAGGTATCACCATTGCCTTGGGTGGCTTTGTGGTGAACTGGTACTACAAGCGACTGGAAAATCACCGAGCAACAGAACTTCATGAAATAACTTTACAACGTCTGAGGGAAGGCAAATGAAATTAATTGATGACTGGAAACAGGCATGGAAACTTAAGTCAGTGCAGGTTGGTGCGTTAAGCGCATTCTTCTATGCTCTGATTTTATTATCAGAACAGTTTTTGAATATCTGGAATGTGATTCCACAAGAACTAAAAAACAAGATTCCTGAGAATATTGCTGAATGGATCGGAATGTTTGTAGGTGTGGCGATGGTGTTAGCACGCTTGAAGAAACAGCCCGAATTACATGGGGTTAATCAGTTTGTTGCGGTGACAGCTGGTCATAGCAACTCTGATCCAGGTGCAGTGAATGGCAGGGTAAAAGAAGCTGATCTTGTAGTTAATTTCCGCAATGCTGTGTCTTACTATTTGCGAGAAGCCGGGTTGCAAGTCAAAACTGATGGTGCTGGAAATAAGAATGATCCACTTTCATCTGCGATCAAATTGATTAAAGGTTCCAGTGTTGCGGTTGAATTCCATATGAATGCTGCTACATCAAAGCAGGCCAATGGTATTGAAACCATTGCACTGCCAAAAGATAAGAAACTGGCTCAGGATTTGTCAAAAGCTGTAGCAGATGCATTGGGTAGTCGTTTACGTGGGGATAATGGCTGGATTGATCAATCTAAATCAGCGCGTGGACGACTGGCATACGTGAATGCCGGTGGTTTGATTATAGAGCTTGGTTTTATTTCCAATGAAGACGAACTTGCCCGATTTAATGCACGTTACTGGCTGGCTGCTAAGGCTGTGGCTAAAGTGCTGATCGACTATGAAAAGCGTAATTAAGATTTTAACGCTGTGCCTCCTCCTATCAGGCTGCACAGCTCATTCGATTACGACGAATGTTAATGTGGGGATATGTGTGAAGGCTCTCTAAGTGAGGGCTGCACAGCTTATTTAGGATTTTGTTTAAAGATAGAGTTATAGAAATCATGAGCTTTTTGAGTTATCGAGTAATAATCTTTTCTCTTTAAGCCATTTGCTTCAAAATGATTTGGTATAAATTCCCTTTCTAAAAAGCCAAAGCTAACAAAATCCATTGGCGGGTTGTAAAACATAGAATTTGTTTCGAATAATAAAGGATTAACGTATGTTCCACTTGCGTCAATCTTCAACCCATAATCCAAATTTGAAGCTGTTGGTTTTTTATAATTAATATACTCTTCAAATTGACGAATAAGGTGACTGTCAAAATTCAATATTATGTTTGCATATTCATCAAATGTTTCCTTGCTAATTTCTTTGGTTTCTTTCCACATTCTGGTTATTCTAGCGATCATCTCAGCCTGGCGTTCTAGATAAGATTGCTCTACCAAGCCTAAGATCTCCAAGCCAATTTCAGCGTTTGCTTTGTCCTCAAAAAACCTCTTCATAAATTCTGTATTTTCTTCAGACTCATAAAAAAAGGCGATTAGGTTTTTGCGATACCTTGCATCTTTAAGTGCAGAAACAGCCCTGCCCACAGCAAATATTGAAGAAACAAAAGGAATTTCAGCTAAGATTTCTCCTCCAACCCCAGTTGTGACATCTTCAAGAACTTTTTTAACTAGCCCGTCAGCGGTAGATAGTGCGATATCCGATGATCCAGCGTCTTGTTTTTTACTCATGTATCTTTCCTTTTTATAACAAAATTACTTCTTTAATCCCCACCCAGATTCCTTCCTAAAAATCTCTCCATTCTTTATCGCGTGCTCTATATAAAAGTAGGTCCATGTTTTCATTATTATCCCCTAAGCCCGTTTCTTAATCGTTGTGCAACCTCGGTAGCAGTTGGATTGTAGTAGGTATTCACCAGAATATTAATATCCGTATGTCCGGTAATCTTGGCTAGATCAGCCGGATTCTGGATAATCTGGGCCATGCGAGTAGTGGCCTCATGTCGCAAGTCATGGAATCTTAAATCCTGAATATCACACTTATCCCGGTACCGTCTGAATAAAGCCGAAAGGGAATCTGAATCAATACTCAAAACGCGAGGGCTATTCACGCCCTTCATGTGGCGTAGCAATTCTTCAGCACGTTCAGATAATGGAATATTCCGAGTAAGGCCGTTTTTGGTGTCTGGCAGATGCACATACATTTTATCAATGTGAACATTCTTCCAGGTCATTGCTGTGATTTCACCAAGCCGCATTGCAGTTTCAAGTGCAAAAAGCATAGCCCAAGCCACTTCCTGACCTTTGGTTTTAACCGGTTCACCCTCAACATAAGAGCAGGCATTCAAAATAGCTTCAATCTCATGATCTGCTGCACGTCTATTTCGCGGTGGTGGCAACTTTGGTCTGGATACCGTAGTGAGGGGAGAGGAGTGTAACCATCCCAATTCACGGATGCAGCAATGCAGTACAGCACTAAGCAATTCCATTTCCCTTGAAACAGTCGTAGCGGTTACATCCTTGATTCTGGCATCACGATATTTCACAAAATCAAATGACTTGAGATCTGTAAGGTTTTTTGACACTAACTGAGGATTATCGCGGATCAGCTTTCTTAAGCGCAAAGTTTCCCAGCGCGCACCTTTCTTTTTTGGTGTCACATTCTTCAGGTAATATTCAATTGCTTCTTGATAGGTGTGTTTAGGTAATTCACCTTTTGACGCTTTTGCCGCATCCTTAAGTTCGATAATTTTTCGAGCTGCCCACTCCAGTGCTTCTTTTTCTGTATCATGGGTAGAGGTGTGACGCTTGTTCTGATGATTGACGCAAATGCGCCAACTATCACCGCGCTGAATAGCCTTTGGTATCTTCATAATGTCGTGGTGCAGATTTGGTGCAAATCAGATATTTGATTGATGTATTAAATCACATTGTAATACATTCTAATACAATATTAATTTATTAAAAATCAATAGTTAAAAGAAAAACCCTTACAGGATAAGGGTTTCAGTTTAATGGCGATATGCTCTCTATCCCCACCATCATATTAAAGCAAGGCGAGTGCCTTGCTTTTTTATTGCCTGAAATTTGGCAAAGCCGTTGTATTTATGCTGTGTTGTATTCTGATTCCATGCACTGCTTCAAAAATAATTTATGAATAATAGTTTCAGTATTTTGAATGCTCATGTTGATCAAGATTAGAAATTTATTTGAGTTTTAATTTGAAATGTTGGAATTGAATCGAAATGATTAAAAATAACGAATGGGCAGTCATATCTTCAAATCAATCAAATTTTCGACATAAATTTTATAAAAAATTAAACTAACTGTTTATTTTATAGCGGAATAGATTGTGATTGCTTGTAAAATCGCTTGTCAATGCCGGTCTATCTCTATAATATACACAGCCATTGGGGACGTGGCGAAATTGGTAGACGCACTGGATTTAGGTTCCAGCGCCGCGAGGTGTGAGAGTTCGAGTCTCTCCGTCCCCACCAATCGATATTTGGGTAACTGGATATTGGGTGGAAGTAGAGGATTGATGTAATGGTAGCATGACGGTCTCCAAAACCGTTCGTCAAGGTTCGAATCCTTGATCCTCTGCCAAAGTTTGAAAAAAATCCAACGCTAAGTTGGTACCCTGATGGGGACGTGGCGAAATTGGTAGACGCACTGGATTTAGGTTCCAGCGCCGCGAGGTGTGAGAGTTCGAGTCTCTCCGTCCCCACCATCATATTAAAGCAAGGCAAATGCCTTGCTTTTTTATTGCCTCAAATTTACTAAACAAAGAAAAGCCCATCGAAATGGGCTGAATAACTGGAGAATAGCGCTGTTGAATCAGTGGAAAGATTAATTTATTTTTCTTCTCTTAAATAGAAGCAATCAGGCTTTTAAATGATCTTCAAATTCCTCGCCTAACTGTAGTGCCAGAGCATTACCTGCCAGATCACAGGTCACCAGGCCATATTCTTTCTTGAAGCTGAAACTGAAACCACGATCATCCGCCAGGGTGCGTACCGAATATCCTAATTTTTCTAACCATAGTCGAAATGCAATCAAATTTTTCGCTTTAACCACTTTTTTCACGAGATCACTCCTTCATCATTGTTAAATCTTAAATAAGGGTGAAAAATTATCTTTTAAAGGGCAAATGCCTTTATTTAAATTAATTTAAATGAATTTGTGTATATAGTGAACATCGGTTGATTAAGAAAAAATCAATTTAAACGTTAAGTAAATGATTTTTATCATATTGAATAGGTTGTAACTAAATATTAAGTTTTTATAAGCTATAAATTTGGATAATTAATTTTCTAATTCAATAGCTTATTAGTGAAACAGGTTATTTCCTAATTTTATCAATCGTATGAAATAGAAAATTTCAGATCTAGAATGAGAAAATTAAAATCCAATCGACTTATTTATTAAAAGAATACCGGCTGCTGGTTTTCTGATCTTCAGCTCGATTTGCATGCTTTATACTGTCTGAAATGTAATTTTCAAACTGAATACCCGCACCATGACTGAATTAACCATTGAAGACTATGTGAATCAGCAAATTGAATTAATGCAGCAGCAGGGACTTGAGCCGGTTGCTGTGATGTTGGGACATGAAGACTGGTTGAGCTTTAGTATTCAGTCGAAAGTGGCCTATACGCCTTTCGGCAGTGCCCGTCGTTATCAGCCTGCTTTAGGTGGCTTGCTACTGGTACGTATTGATGAAATGCAGGCGGTGCGTGTCGTGACTCAAGGTGAACTGGATACTTATGCACAAAGTAACCAGATTCTTTAACATTGCTTCATGCGATACATACGTTGTCAGTTTTAGTGAATAGAATCCAAGAAACTAGTTACTGCTATCCTACATATCATCATTCGGGATCGACATGGCCAATGTCACTTTTAAAGTTGAACGACAGAACTAATGTCATGCTCTGAAAGCAGATATTTCATTTCTATTTTGGTTTAAAGTTTAATTTCGAATAATGCCCATTATATTAAATGGGTGCAAATGAGAGAGGGTATCTAAATCTCACTTGTCAAAAATAGGCAGTATAGACAGTGAATCGTTCATGAAGTACATGGTTAAATATCCTAATACTAGAAGCCATATCAGGATAATAATTCCTGCTCCCCAACGGTTTATAGGCCTTTCAACTAAGGTTTCTCCAAGAATTCTACAATCATCTACAATGTTTTGTGGGGTAAGCTTGATAACTAATAAAATACCTAAAGGTACAATAATAATATCGTCTAAATACCCAAGTACGGGAATAAAATCTGGAATTAAATCAATTGGTGAGAAGGCATAAGCAGCAATAATTAAAGCTAAAAACTTTACAGAATTGGGCGTTCGCTTGTCTTTTGCAATAAGCCAAACAACCAAGATGTCTTTTTTAATTGATTTAGCCCATTGCTTGATTCTTTGATACATAGCAAATATTAAAAGAACTATAGAGATTTAATCATAAGAGAGTTTTCTTAAAACAATATAGATTTTTATTATCCTATTACGATTTTCTAAAATTAACATAATACGCGTTATACGAACTATCCATGTTAGAACCCATTTAAAGTGTCTATATTCTCACCAATAAAAATGTCTGGTTTATGATGGTTTTTATCACCATGGACTGGATATAAAATATAGATGCTGATCACTATGTCTGATAAAGAAATTCAACGTCTTGCAGTTCTGCAAGACGTTAGAGATCATCGTATTACCCAGGTCCGTGCTGCTGAAATCCTGAA
>NZ_JALJVC010000011.1 GCF_022967985.1 Acinetobacter lwoffii
AATTACCCGAATATGTAAGGTAATTCCTGTGAATGAGAAAAATACATCTATTTCTCACATTCACATACCCAATCTTGAAGCAGTTAGTATTAACACTTCACTTTAATTTTTTAGGTAATTCCAGTTCCCTCGGGAGCTGGAATTAATAAGTTAGAATAGAAATAATAGAAAAGATTGCATATAGGGTCAGAGATAAAAATGGCCTACTCGAAACCGAGTAAGCCATCTTTAAGATTTAAAACAAATGACGAAAAATTTTAGTCATTCATCTATGGATTATTGCTGAGCCACAAACTTGGTACGCGCTGCATGCAATTTCTTATAGCTGTCAATTAAACGTAGATGACGGTCCAGCCCTTCAAGCTGCATGTTGGTTTCGGTCAAACCATAGAAACGAACTGTGCCTTCGATTGAACCGAGAACGGCATCCATACGGGCATCACCAAACATACGACGGAAGTTGTGTTCATAATCTTCCAGTTCCATTTCATTATCCAGAATGACTTCCAGAACGACATTCATGCACTGGTAGAACAGGCCACGTTCAACGGTATTGGTATTGAACTGCAGGAACTGCTCAACCAGATCTTTGGCTTCTTCAAATTGCTGTAAAGCTACATAAATCAGAAGTTTCAGTTCCAGAATTGTCAGTTGGCCCCATTCAGTATTTTCATCGAACTCGATACCGATCAAGGTTTTGATTTCGGTATAGTCATCCTCATCTGCTTCTTCCAGACGCTCAACCAATGCTTCCAATTGTTCATCATCCAGACGGTGCAGATTCAGGATATCTTCACGATATAACAAAGCCTTGTTGGTATTGTCCCAAACCAGATCTTCTACCAGATAAATTTCCGAATAGCCCGGTACCAGAATACGGCAAGCTGTTGCACCTAGATGCTGATACACCGCCATATAAACTTCATGGCCCATGTCTTCCAGAATCGTGAATAATTCCTGAGCTTCATCAGCATTCGAATTTTGACCGTTATTAGTGAAATCCCACTCGACAAAATCATAATCTGATTTCGCGCTGAAGAAACGCCAAGACACTACACCGCTCGAGTCGATGAAATGCTCGACGAAGTTATTTGGTTCAGTCACAGCATTACTGCTAAAGGTTGGTTTTGGCAGATCATTCAGACCTTCAAAACTACGGCCTTGCAATAACTCAGTCAGACTGCGTTCTAATGCCACTTCAAAGTTAGGATGGGCACCGAATGAGGCAAATACACCGCCAGTACGCGGGTTCATCAGGGTGACACACATGACCGGGAACTGACCGCCTAAAGATGCATCTTTGACCAGAACCGGGAAGCCCTGTTCTTCTAGGCCTTTAATGCCTTCAACAATTTTTGGATATTTTGCCAGAACATGTTCAGGCACATCCGGTAGTGCCAGTTCACCTTCCAGAATTTCGCGTTTTACCCCACGTTCGAAAATTTCAGAAAGACATTGTACTTGCGCTTCAGCCAAGGTATTGCCGGCACTCATCCCGTTACTTAAGTAAAGGTTTTCGATCAGATTCGACGGGAAATAAACGGTTTCACCATCAGACTGACGTACAAATGGCAATGAACAGATGCCACGTGCTTTATTACCAGAGTTGGTGTCGTAAAGATGGATACCCAATAATTCATCTTCAGGATCATAAATTTCACGGGTATGTTCATCTAAAACTTCTGCTGGTAATTCGCCATTTGGACCTGGCTGGAACCATTTTTCATCTGGATAATGCACAAATTCGGCATTGGCAATATCCTCACCCCAGAACTGGTCGTTATAGAAAAAGTTGCAATTCAGACGCTCAATAAATTCGCCCAAGGCAGATGCCAGCGCACTTTCTTTGGTCGAACCCTTACCATTGGTAAAGCACATTGGTGACTGCGCATCACGGATATGTAGCGACCACACATTCGGCACGATATTACGCCAAGACGCGATTTCAATCTTCATGCCAAGGCCTGCCAGAATGGCAGACATATTGGCAATCGTTTCTTCCAGCGGAAGGTCCTTACCCGGAATGAAAGTCGTATGGTCAGAAGCCAGACTTGGCATTAACAAGGCCTGAGCATCTGCATCGATACTTTCTACTTCTTCAATGACAAATTCAGGACCGGTTTGAATTACTTTCTTGACAGTACAACGATCAATCGAACGTAAAATCCCTTGGCGGTCTTTTTCAGAAATATCAGCCGGCAGTTCCACCTGAATTTTAAAAATCTGTTTATATCGGTTTTCAGGATCAACGATATTGTTTTGAGATAGGCGGATATTGTCGGTCGGAATATCACGTGCCGCGCAATAGACTTTGACAAAATAAGCCGCACATAAAGCTGAAGATGCCAGAAAATAATCGAATGGGCCGGGTGCCGAACCATCGCCTTTATAGCGGATCGGCTGATCGGCGATTACCGTGAAGTCATCGAACTTGGCTTCCTGACGAAGATTATCGAGATAATTGACCTTAATTTCCATGTGGATACCTAAATATTCTTATGTGCCGTCACGGACAGATAAGATGCTGAATCTGAATATACAAGCCGGTTCACGGAGGAGAACTTGAATGAAAAATAGAAAATGGTCAGGTTATACCATTTGACGAAGTGTCTGGATAACGCTGCCGAGAATGGGCGCTATTATAGAATTATTTTATGAAATTGATAATATTTGTCTGAAATTCTGGCAGATTAAACCAGATCCTCAGTCTTTCCTGAGCTGCCGGAGCATGAATCCACTTCCAGTCATGGCTTATACTATTAATCAAAGTTGCAGATAAGGCAGATTTTCACCCGCCTAGTCTGAATGATTTCATAATTTTAAAAATCATAACTCAGTGCAACTACTGCAAGATTACGCTGCTTGTCATCATAGCGGTCATAACCGCCAAAGATATATTCACCTGACACACTCAACTGCGGTAAAAGCGCATAACTGAGTCCGGCAGAAGCATAACGAAAGGCAAACTGCTTTTCGGTATCGCCCAGTTCACCGCCCTCATATTTGCCTTCATCGTTAAAATAGCTTCCTGCTGCTGTAATGCTGGCATTGAGACGATCATTCAACTGATGGTTCAGGTTAAGCGTATAAAAAGTATCGCCCTGATTGGCATAAGCCACATCATACAGATAGGTCGATACGCTGGCGCCGATACTGGTTTGATCATTCAACGCACGACTTACATTTAAGCCCAACTCATTTCCAGTGGTGTTCTCACCGCCCGGATAATAATAGGTCGCATTCCATAAATCCCAGTCATAATTTTCGCTGCTATAGGTATAACCCACCAGAAAGTCATGCTCGAATTTGTCTGAACGATGTCCCGGACGCCCCTGTACTTCGGCATAAGAGTATCCAAGCGTAGATCCCCAATATCCAACATAAAAATTGCCATAAGCCAGATTCAATGCAGCCTGTACAGCAACGTCATCATTTTCAGGTGCATTGGTCAAACCACGGGAGACGTATTTGGAGACCACACTCAAGTTTCCACTTGCTTCTATTTGTTTTACTTCCGCAGCATCGGCATAACAGTAAAAACTTGAAACAGCAGCACAGCCAAACAGCACTGTTTGATTGAATATTTTCATAAAATATAAAATGTATTAAGCAAAGCGAAGATAAAACCGAAAGCAGTCGAGGCTTTATCTGCGCTTTGGGACAAAATTGAAATTCGCTTTACTCCTGCTTTGCTAAACGACAGGAATAAAACCATGATTTAAGCGCGAGGCGCCTTGTAAAAAGGTGCAGATGAAGGCACAAGAGCAGGCTTTCCACGAATATGGTCTGCCAGTTTTTCAGCGATCATAATCGTAGTTGCATTAAGGTTGCCGGTAATGATCAAAGGCATAATCGAGGCATCAATCACACGCAGCCTCTGCATTTCATGTACGCGTCCATAACCATCGACAACCGCCATGTCATCCTCACCCATTTTACAGCTACACGATGGATGATACGCGGTTTCTGCATGATTACGAACAAATTCATCAATTTCAGCATCTGTTTGTAGATGTTTCCCCGGACTGATTTCTTCACCACGATAGGGATCTAATGCCGGCTGATGCATAATTTCCCGGGTAATGCGGATGGCATCGCGGAATTCACGCCAGTCCTGCTCGGTACTCATATAATTAAACAGAATACTTGGATGCTCAAACGGGTCTTTGGATTTCAGACGAACACGGCCACGTGACGGCGAACGCATAGAGCCCACATGAGCCTGGAAGCCATGTTCATGAATGGCATTGGTGCCATTATAATTAATGGCCACAGGCAGGAAATGATACTGGATATTGGGCCATTCAAATTCGTCGGAAGAGCGGATAAAACCACCGGCTTCAAACTGGTTGCTGGCTCCAATACCTTTACCTAAAAATAACCATTCAGCGCCAATCATCGGCTGGTTATACCACTTGAGTGCCGGATATAAGCTAACCGGTTTTTTGCATTTATATTGCAGGTACATTTCCAGATGGTCTTGCAGGTTTTCACCCACACCAGGCAAATCCTGAACCACAGGAATATCCAGACTTTTTAACAGTTCGGCCGGACCTACACCGGAGCGTTGCAGGATTTGTGGCGAGGCAATTGCACCTGCACATAGTAGAACTTCACGATCCGCAAAGACCTGAATCGGCTGTAAGGTATTTTGACCTTCAAAATATTCTACGCCAATCGCCTGATTGCGATTAAACAGAATTCGGTTGGTCATGGCATGGGTAATAATGGTGAGATTATCCCGGCCTTTGGCCATATCGAGATAACCACGTGCTGTACTGGAACGACGGCCTTGCGGCGTTACAGTACGGTCCATCGGCCCAAAACCTTCCTGCTGATAGCCATTCAGGTCATCAGTACGTGGATAACCGGCCTGTACACCTGCCTCGACCATGGCATGGAACAGTTCATTATTGCCATTTTTAGGTGTTGCCACCGAAACCGGTCCAGAATCACCATGATAATCATTGCCGCCAATATCGCGCGTTTCAGCTTTTTTATAATACGGCAGACATTCAGCATAGCTCCAGTGTTCTAGCCCCTTCAGGCTGGCCCACTGTTCAAGATCCATAGCATTACCGCGAATGTAACACATGCCGTTAATTAATGAAGAACCGCCCAGACCTTTTCCGCGCCCGCACTCCATACGACGATTATTCATATGAGGTTCGGGATCGGTCAGATAGGCCCAGTTATAGCGTCGTCCCTGTAATGGATAAGCCAATGCAGCAGGCATTTGTGTTCTGAAGTCTAGACGGTAATCCGGCCCACCTGCTTCCAGCAATAGGACTTTCACATCCGGATCTTCAGTTAAACGCGCTGCGAGTACATTCCCTGCCGAACCTGCACCGATAATAATATAGTCGTAATTCATCCAATCCTCCCTTATGCGCTAAATACAGACTGGAAAGGACTAAGTTCAACTTGCACCGACTTGGTCTGGGTATATTGCTGTAGCGTGACAATACCGTTTTCGCGACCGACACCCGAATGTTTATAGCCACCGACAGGCATTTCTGCCGGTGATTCGCCCCAGGTATTAATCCAGCAAATGCCGGCTTCGATTTGATGAATAATACGATGCGCACGTGCCAGATTCGGTGTCACGACACCAGCTGCCAAACCATATTCGGTATCATTGGCACGACGAATCGCCTCTTCTTCTGAGTCATAACTCAGAATACTCATGACTGGACCAAAAATTTCTTCACAGACAATCGTCATGTCGTCACGGCAATCGGTAAATACCGTTGGTAGCACATAAGCGCCTTGGGCAAACTGCTCATCTTCAGCACGGCCGCCACCACACAATAAGCGTGCACCTTCGATCTTGCCCTGTTCAATATAGCCCAGCACTTTTTCCATATGAGAGAAGCTGGACACTGGACCAAAATTGGTCTCAGGATCAAGTGGATCCCCCATACGGATATAAGGAATACGCTGCAAAATCTTGTCTTCAAATTCTGCTTTCAAGGCCAAAGGGATAAATACCCGGGTTCCATTGGTACAGACCTGACCAGAACTGTAGAAGTTAGCCATCATGGCTATATCTGCCGCCAGATCCAGATCGGCATCTTCACAGATAATCAGCGGGGATTTTCCGCCCAGCTCCATGGTGACTTCTTTCAGGCTGGAATTTGCAGCTTGGGCCATGACTTTTTTGCCGGTTGCGACACCACCGGTAAACGACACTTTGGCAATATCAGGATGCGAAGTCAGATAACCACCAATTTCACCACTGCCGGTAACCACATTAAAGACACCATGCGGCACACCTGCTTCAGTATAAATTTCTGCCAGTTTTAATGCAGTTAAAGGCGTCACTTCACTGGCTTTAAAGATCATGGCATTGCCTGCTGCCAGTGCAGGTGCAGATTTCCATAAGGCAATTTGAACCGGATAATTCCATGCACCAATCCCGGCAACCACCCCCAAAGGTTCACGGCGAGTATAAACAAACGAACTGCTTCTGAGCGGGATTTGCTGGCCTTCTAATGCTGGCAAAATACCTGCATAGTATTCGAGCACATCTGCACCTGTCGCAATATCGACGGTGGATGTTTCACTGAAAGCTTTACCACTGTCGAGACTTTCTAAACGCGCCAGCTCGTCATTACGTTCACGGAGGATGGCAACAGCCTTGTTTAAAATACGGGAACGTTGAATTGCTGTCATTTCTCCCCAGACTTTTTGTCCTTGCTGTGCAGATTCAACAGCACGATCGATATCTTCTCGCGTACACACTTGCACGTCTGCCAGAATTTCGCCAGTTGCAGGATTAATCGTTTGAAACGTGCTATTGGATGTTGCATCGACATATTGTCCATGAATATAAGGACGTTGCAGTTTGAATGTTGTCAATGGAATTTCCTCGCAGGTGGGTTATTTGAGTTGTTGCCGGATATATTCACTACACAGTTCAATCGGCAGTTCTGGATCAATTTCGCCACTTACCAAAGCACCTCTTAGCCAGAATCCGTCAATCAATGCTGCCAGACCTTGAGCAGCTTTCTCTGCCTGGTCTTTGCTCAACTTTTTCATGAATTCATATTTGAGATTGGAATGTAAACGGTAATGATTGATCTGCTGTAAACGGTGTAATTCAGGTTGGTGCAAACTGCTAGCCCAGAATGCCAACCAGACTTTCATGGCTGCCTTGTCCGTTTGTGGAGCAGCAAAATTACCACGTACGATCGCCAGTAAGCGCTGCTCCGGTAAGTCATCAACCTGTAACTTTATCTGTGCCACAGATGTACCCAATTGCTGCAACAAGTAACGCATTGTGGCTTCAATCAAGCCATTTTTACCTCGAAAATAATGACTTATGATACCGGTTGAGACACCTGCCCTCTGGGCAATCTGACTAATTGAAGCTTCTGCAAAACCTAGCTCATTCACTGCAGCTAAGGTGGCATCGATCAGTTGCTGACGACGGATCGGTTGCATACCAACTTTGGGCATAGGACTAACCTGAATAACGGATGTAACAATAAAAAATCACTCTGCTAAAGCAAATAGCTGAATGATGTAACAATTCATAAACGCTTTTTTAATTGAACGTTCAATTAATAAAAATTATAGTGCCAGCTCACCCTTGATGTACAGCGCAGTTTGTTTTGGATTTGCAAAAGTTTGTAATTCACGAAAACAAGGAAGCTTTACCGCAGGCTTTTGCTTTTAAATCACACTGCACTGTAGATCATCCGGCAACAAAACGATGGTTAGAGATTTATGCAAAAGAAAAATGAAGAGAAGCAAGATAGTCTGAATAAAGTGGTTTTTTATTTTTCGGCGACGCTTATTCTGCTGTTTTCTATCATTACCATTTTATTTAATGAACAAGCCAATCAAGTCATTATCAATATCTTAAACTGGGTCAGTCGTACCTTTAGCTGGTATTATCTGCTGGCGGCAACGCTGTATCTGGTTTTTATCGTCTTTATCGCCTGTTCCCGTTATGGCGAGATTAAACTCGGCCCTAAACATTCCAAACCAGAATTTAGCCTGCTGAGTTGGTCGGCGATGCTATTTTCTGCCGGGATCGGGATTGACCTGATGTTTTTCTCGGTGGCGGAACCGCTTTCCCACTATATGAATCCACCTGTGGGCGAAGGTGAAACTTTTGAAGCTGCGCGCCAGTCCATGGTGTGGACCCTGTTTCACTACGGTTTAACTGGCTGGAGTATGTATGCGCTGATTGGGGTCGCGCTAGGTTATTTCAGCTATCGCTACAATTTACCGCTCACCATTCGATCAGCACTCTATCCTATTTTTGGAAAAAGAATTAATGGTCCAATTGGCCATACTGTGGATACGGCTGCAGTACTCGGCACAATTTTCGGGATTGCCACGACATGCGGGATTGGCGTTGTGCAATTAAATTATGGCCTGCATGTGCTGTTTGATTTACCGGAAAATATCTGGATTCAAACCGCACTCATCGCCGTTGCTGTGATTATTACTATTATTTCAGTCACTGCCGGTGTCAATAAAGGCATCCGGATCCTGTCTGAGATTAATATCTATGTGTCAATTGGGCTGCTGCTATTCATTCTGTTTGTAGGAAATACCGAGTTTTTATTAGCCGCCTTGATTCAAAATTTTGGTGACTATATCAGCCAGTTCCCGAAACTTTCTTTAACCAGTTTTCCTTTTGAACAACCGAAAGAGTGGATGAATAGCTGGACCCTGTTCTTCTGGGCATGGTGGATCGCCTGGTCACCTTTTGTTGGTCTGTTCCTGGCCCGTATTTCCCGTGGTCGTACCATTCGCGAATTTGTCACCGGGACTTTGGTTATTCCTCTGTTATTTACCCTGACCTGGTTGTCTATTTTCGGTAACAGTGCTTTATACAGCGTGATTTTTGATGGTAATACTCAACTTGCTACGACAGTTTTAGAAAATCCGGCACATGGTTTTTATGATCTGCTGGCGCAGTATCCAGGCTTTATGTTTACTGCAGGTGTCGCCACCATTACCGGCTTACTGTTCTATGTGACCTCAGCGGACTCGGGGGCATTGGTATTGGGAAATTTCACGACCAAATTCACTAATATTGAACATGATTCACCGCGCTGGCTGAGTGTGTTCTGGGCCATTGCCATCGGTTTGCTGACTTTGGCAATGCTCATGGCGAATGGCGTAACAGCATTACAGAACACCACGATTATTATGGGCCTGCCTTTTAGTTTCGTGATTTTCTTTGTGATGGCCGGACTGTATAAGTCCTTGCGTCTGGAGGATTTTCGGCAGGCCAGTACCAGTCTGAATGCTGCGCCTGTGGTCGGTAATGTGGATATCCTGAACTGGAAGAAGCGTCTGAGCCGGGTCATGCTGCATCCAAGCCTGTACCAGACCCGGACCATGCTGGATAATGTTTGCAAACCAGCCATTGAGGCCGTTGCAACCGAGTTAATTGACAAAGGCATTCAAGTAAATATTCAGGAAAAATCGCTTGAGGAAGAACCTGAACTGTATCACCTGGATCTGACCATTCAGCTCGATGAAGAAGAAAACTTTGTCTATGAAATATGGCCGGTACGCTATGACACGCCAAATTTCAGTTCACGGGGTAAACGAACCAAACGTTATTACTATCGTCTGGAAAGTTATCTGTTTGAAGGCTCTCAGGGCAACGATCTGGTCGGTTATAGTAAGGAACAGGTGATCAATGACATCCTGGATAAATATGAACGCCATATGATGTATCTGCATATTAACCGGATCAGCCCAGGTAAACGTCCGCTGTTCCCGGACCGTGAAATCTAGGATATCTCAACTACGGAAGGACTGAATGATGTCAGAAAGTTTGAATGCATTTGCCCTGTTTTTCTCCCTGCTCAACCCTTTTCTGATGAGTATTTATATGCTCGGAATTATCCGTAATTCCGACGCAAAAGTATTCAACATGGCATTGATTCAGGGCAGTCTGATCAGCTTTATTGTGTTCATCATTTTTGCAAAAACCGGTGAAGCCTTCTTTAATGAAGTCTTGCATGTACGGTTTGAGTCCTTCCAGATTTTTGGCGGTATTATTTTTCTGGTGATTGGCTATCGTTATGTCTTTGAAGGTGCTGATACGATTGGTGTGATGCGTGGAGCGCCCAGTCATCTGGCGGGTACGATTGCCATGCCGTTTATGATCGGTCCCGGCACCATTTCGGCTTCCGTGATTACCGGGATTCAGCTCAGTTTAATGCAAACCATTCTGGTGATTTTCTTTACCCTGTTTCTGACCTGTAGCTTGTTGATCCTGATGAAATATCTGCATGATCATTTACAGCATAAATATTCCAACTACATTGACCTGTATGTCGATATCGTCGGTCGTGTTGCAGCGCTTTTAATCGGTACTATTGCCATTGATATGATTGTGACAGGCGTTACCGGAATTTTAGAAACCTGATAAATCCTTTCTATCAATAAATAAAAAGAGCGGTGTTTACCGCTCTTTTTATTTATTGATAATTAAAATTTAAATGACACGCCGGCATAAGTAGAAAAACCTTCACCTGGTGAAGATCGCGCTACATCAGCACCTTGATCATTCAGACCAGGAATCACGACCGCAGCATATTTCTCATCGGTGATATTTTTAAAGTTGATCCAGGTTTTCCATGATTGATGTTCTGGCGCATAACCCAAGTCAATGCCCCAGATCTGATAGTCATCACTGAATCGGCTATTGGCATAATCATGCGCCATTTTGGACGCATATTCTGTATTCAGGCCAATATACAGGCCATTATTTAAAGCATAACTCAGTTGAGCCTGATAAAGATGTTTTGGTATTCCCGGTAACTGGTTCTTGCCAAACAATGGATCATTTTTATACTGGAAATCGCTAAGGGTATAAGCCTGTTGCAGACGCAGTTCACCATATCGGGATTCATGCAATGGTGTATCCAGACTTAGCTCCACCCCTTGATGAATCGTTGGCGTGGCATTTGCTTCTACACTAATTCTTTCCTCTGAAGTAGTAGAATCAGAATCATTCCCGTAATTTTTAATCATTTCAGAAGACAATAGCTCCTTTTTAATCTTGGAATAATAGTAGCTCAGTGCCCAGTCTCCAAAACCTGATTGTCCACGCCCCCCCAGTTCAAAACTATTGGCGGTTTGCGTATCCAAATAGATTGGCGCACGTACTCGATTTGATGCAGCTCCACTGTCTTTAGAATAGTAATAAGGTGAAGACCAAGCCATTGCCCAAGGATGTGCCGGTTCAATACTCCGGCTTAAATTGGCAAACCATTGCACAGAGTCATTTGGCTGATAGGTCAATCCAACTCGTGGTGCAAAATTCCATTCATAACGACTGACTTTAGGATCTACATCAGGACCTAAATCTGGGTCGGGAATAATATTTGCATAAGTCACTTCACTTTCCCGATGGGTATACACAGCTGCCAATCCCAGATCTAATTTGAACTGATCATTTAATGTAGTTTCCTGATTAAATTGCAGCACGTTGTCTGAACCACGATAGGTATAACGGCGGGTAACTGTGTCTGCCGGATACGTTTGATTACCAATTTCTGTATTAAATCTTAAAGTTTCAGTAACCCCACTGTCCGGGCGGTGTGTGGTAGTGCGCAAGGCAATACGCCCCTGATGCTCCAGACCTAGAACCTGGTAAGACTTTTCATACTGGAAGCGCGCTGTAATATCTTCATAATCGACATTGGTACGATAACGACTTTCACGTAAATCCAGCGGATAATGATGATAAGCCAGACTGCCGGTCAGTTTAGCATCATCCTGTAAATTCCAGGTCGTAGTATTGGCCAGCCAGGTACTGCCCGGCTGAATCCGTTTGGCATCGATAGTTACAAAATCTTTATTAGCTGCTTCAGGATCATTTTTGAGCTGTTCTTGCGTAATTCGCCCTGGAGTTAAATGTTTGCTCTCACGGTAACGGGCATAAAAACGGGTTTTGATATCCGGACTAATTTGATAACCCAAATTAAAAGCCAGACCCTTACCATCGCCTTCAGCATGATCCTGAATTCCGTCAAACTGGGTACCCGTCAGTGCCAGATAATAATCCATCTGATCCAGCTTTCGGCCGGTACTAAACTGATATTTCTGATAACCATGGCTGCCCATTTCATATTTTAGTTCAGAGCCATCCTGATCAGCGCCAGTTTTGGATTTATAGTTGATTGTTCCACCTAAGGCCAGTCCACCCTGTTTAAAGCCATTGGCTCCGCGATAAACCCCGACATGATCAATCCACCAGGGTTCTAGCAGTTCATACGCTGTACCGCCCGGTCCGGTAAATGGAATATCGTCAATCAGGACGTGCGTACCGGATGCGTGTGCACCTGAAGTCCGGTTGATGCCTGAGCCACGGATCGAAATTTTTGCACCTTCATTCCCTGCAGACTGGGCATAGATTCCTGGCTGTAAACGGAACACATCGGCCGTGGTTGCAAGTCGCTGCTGTTCTAACTGCTGCTCACCAATGAAATTCGTTCCTCCAGAAACCTGAGCCAGCTCTTTCTGATATTGCTGCTGCGGATTGGCATTTTGCTCAGCGCTGATCACGATGGTATTCAGCTGTTGAACGTTGCCCGATTCTACGGCAGTTTCAGCATAAAGATGACCTGAGACAATCGACAAGATCATGAGGCTTAGCGGGCTTTTCTTGAGAGGAATTTTTGTCATGTGCATGGCGAGTTTATACAGTCCTGTATAAGTGATTCCGTTTTATGAGAGGAAATCAGTTTAAAAATTATGCTGTAGCATAGATCAACATTGTTATTTTCAGGAGTTATTTTCTGCCAAAAAATTGACTGATCAGCGTATGTTTTGTCATTTTATTTAATCTTTTTATTAAAAATCAACTGGCAAGATCAGAACCACATCCTCACAAGTTCCAAGAACTTAATTTTTAAGTATTTGATATTTAATAATATGCAATTTAATTCTACACAGATGTATTTCCACTTGGCAAAATGTGATAAGTAGAAAAATTTATAATCAACCAAACCAGTTCTTTAATTTCGAAAGTTGGCCGAAGTTGTATATTTTCTGATTTAAAGTAGACAAGATTAACCTCATCACCTTATAGAAAAATTGAAATCCTTGAGAGAAAAACAATCAATTTTTAAAAATCCTGACGATGCAGGATTTTTAAAAATAACGGACTAAATATATTTAACTATTCGCAAATTAGCTGTAATAGACCTGTCTTTTCTTGGAAAACCGATCCAGCTGTTTCAAGAAGCCTTCAAAATAATCTTTCTGTTTTTCTTCTGTGCGATAGCCGGCGTATAAAGTACGACGCAAGCCTTCAGGCGCCACGCAGTCTAAACGGCGTGATGTCACCCAGCCTTTCTGCTCATATTCATTTACCACCCAATCGGGTAATGCACCAATCCCGCGACCACTTGCCACCAGCTGAATCAGCATTTGGGTCAAGTCGGTGGTACGAATGGCTTTTGGTAGAATATTAGCTGGAATAAACAAACGCGACATAATGTCCAAACGGTGTTTATCCACCGGATAAGTCACCAGCGTTTCTTCAGCAAGTTCCTGAACAGTAATCTCTTTCGCACGTACCAGCGGATGGGTATTGGATAAAACCAAGCGTGATTCGTATTCGAAAATCGGAAAATATTCAATGCCTTTGAGCGCAATCGGATCAGCCGTAATCAGCAGATCAAACTCTCCGGTTTGTAATAATTCATGCGGATTCGATTCAAAACCTGAAGCAAAGTCTAAGTCTACATCCGGATATTGCATCCGGTATTGATTAAGTAGCGGCATCAACCAGTCAAAACAGCTATGACATTCAGAGGAGAAAACAATTCGTCCGGTCTGACCATGCACAATACGGCTGATATCACTCTGTGCAATTTGAACTTGCGGTAATATTTCATCTGCCAGTTTTAGCAACCGCTCTCCAACATTTGAAAAGCTCACAGGGCGACTACGCCGATTGACCACTTCGATGCCAAACCATTGGTCGAGTTCACGTAGCTGATGTGACAAGGCTGATGGGGTTAAACATAAATCACTTGCTGCTGCAACCAGAGAACCATGCTCCCGCAGAGCAGTTAAAGTTCTTAAATGGCGAAGTTCTATCATGAAAAATACCGGAAATTTAAAAGACGGATGACACTTAATCTGTCTTAAGCATAACCCATTTTTCTTATTTTATTTAGTTTTTCTCATTTCAAAACCAGAATAATGAGATATATTCAACTATTAGGTTTATAGGTTTAAATTACTATTCCCTTAATTTCATTAATTTAATTTTCTTGGTTAACTTAACCATCATTAAAATAACCCATAAAATATTGATTAAACTTACAGCAGCAACAAGATAGAAAACTAACTCAGGCATAAAAGTCACAGAATAATTTTGCTGCACTCATACAATAAAAATTAGAAAGTATTTTAGAGGATGAAAGACTATGTCGAATCCAATCGATCGAAATGATGAAGAACTCACTGAAGAACAACTTGATCCTCAAGAAAAGCAGGATCGTGAGATCCAGCGAGGTCAATTAGGCCTTCATGATCCACAGAGACAACGTGATCAGCTGCGTCAGGAAAGACAGGATGAGGAACAAATTCAGTAATTTTCCCTGAGATGTAAAATAAAAAACTCCCCATTCTTAAAATAGATGGGGAGTTTTTTTCAGTATTAAAAAGTTAGGGACTAGTTTTTCGCATCACCACATCTTATACATCTGATCTAAACTGAACAGCTCACCTTCTTGGATGAGTGCTATTTTACTATTTCGTTTCTGTAGAGGCTTTTGCTTGTAGGGACTGCGCTTGTATTTCTGCCGTTTTTTTCTTGGCCTTAATTTGTGCCGCTATTTCCTGATTTTTCTCAGCAAAACGCAAGCCACCATCTCCGGCGAGACTGGTTTGGCTCATCACCATGCTGCTGCTCAAGATTAAAATCAGCTTAAAAAATTGAATTTTCATGTCTCATCTGCCTTTTTATTCTAATGGTATTAAAAATAAGCAATTATTATTCCAATGTTTTTATGCTTATTTGGTTTTTTGACTGCACTTTCTATTTTATAGAGATAATCTTCGAAAACACAGAGTCAATCATCGTAAAACATAAAAATCTGCAATAAGAATAAATAGATATTTTGACTACATCTCAGCTCAAATCACATCTGATTTTTTACTTCAGTTAAAAGAAATCATTCAATAGCTTATTTAAATTATTTTTATTGGCTAAAGTGCAGTGCAACAACCCCGAGCAATAACAAAAACAGAATCGCTGTGCAGGATTTCCAGAAAGTGACTGGATGCTTTTCAAGCATAGGACGTGAAACTGATTTTTTAAATTTGAGATCTGGGTGTTTCAGATCATATATAAATGCTGAAAGTGCTTCATAGCGCTGCTCCGGGCGAATAGAAAGCGCTTTTTTAAAGATTGCATCCAGGCCATGTGGCAGATCCGGTCGATACTCATAGAGAGGATGATATCGAACCTGCTTTAAGGCCTTTTCGGTCTTGCAGTGCGCGAGGTCTGTCCCATAAGGTAATTGTCGGGTCAATGAATAATAACTCATCACCGCCAGCGAGAACTGATCTGATTTTACTGAGGGCGAGTGTCCAATAAAATACTCAGGTGCCATAAAGGCCAGAGTTCCCAAAGGAACGTCTGCATGTTTGGGATTCAGTTCAACCAGACCTCTGACCGCTGTCGATCCATAATCAATCAGTTTCACTTTTAAAGCATCAGCAGGTTCAAGCAGCATGACATTTTCTGGCCGTACATCCTGGTGCAGCATTTCAAGACGGTGCATGGCATTCAGTGCCTTGGCCACCTGTTCAATGGTGGGAAGCAACTGCTGTAAAGTTAAAGCAGTTTTTTGACGATGCAGCCAGCGACTTAGGCTTTCCCCTTGCAAGTATTCATAACTTTGAAATAAAAATTTCTTGCTGCCCTTATGTGGATAGCCTTGCATTAGATTTTCATGTTTTAAGCGTTTCGATACCCATTCTTCTAACTGAAATTGTTCTACGGCTTTAAGATCATCCTGCACATCGACAGACAAGGTTTTAATGACCAACTGATTTTGTGTCGCTTCATCATGCGCCAAATAGAGGCTGCTGCGATGATTTTGGTGCAGGATTTTATCAATCCGATAACCTTCAAACAGATCACCATGACTTAGCTGTTGTGGAAATAAAACATGACTTTTAATCTGGAAGTATTTTTCCTCTGGTAGTTGATCCACTTTAATGATTTGAATGGTGAGATTGTCATCACTGCCCCGTTTAAAGGCTAGCTCGACTATAGACTTGGCAATGATATCCAGATGTTGTTGCTGTTGCAGCATCTCCGATATGAGCTGCATATCAATAAACTCATAGACTCCATCTGTCATCAAGATAAAGAAATCATCTTCACATAATTCAAGCTGCTGATAATCGACGTCGATACGATGGTCGGCACCCAGTGCACGACTTAAATAATGTTCTGTTGATGACAGGCAAATACGGTGATCAGCCGTCAACTGTTCAATGACTTGTGCCTGAATGCGATAAATCCGGCTGTCGCCAGCATGAAAGATATGTGCCCTATTTTGTTTCAAAATCAGTGCACTAAAGGTGCAGATATAACCCCGGTCTTTATCAAAACGTCCGCGGCTTTGCTGGGTTTGTGCATACAACCAGGAATTGGTCGCACGGATGACCCGTGCTGCCGAAGTTTGGGTGCTCCATGCTTCCGAAGTCGAGTAATAATCCGATAAAAAACTGCTGACTGCAGTTTCTGCTGCAATATGACTGACATTGCTGCTGCTGATCCCGTCTGCTATTGCACAGGCAATGCCCTTACTGCTAAGCGCGTGACCTTCAGGAATATAGACCCCATGGAAATCCTGATTCTGTGCTTTGATTCCAGCGGAAGAATATTGCCCGACACTGATCTTTAATTTTTTATTCATTTTAAATACTCAAAAAGGGATCGAATTGATCCCTTTAATCTCAAGACATAAATCATCATGCTCAGATTAGAATTCTTTTTTATCGCCAGTACGTACATGCGTGGTATAGAGCGCCAAACCTGTCAGTGCCAGACCACCCACCAGATTCCCCAGTGCCACCGGTAATTCATTCCACAAGAAATAGTCTGTAATCGAGAAATCACCGCCCATCATCATGGCAAATGGGAACAGGAACATATTCACCACTGAATGTTCAAAGCCCATGGCGAAAAACAGCATGATTGGCATCCACATCGCGATGAATTTGCCGCTGACTGTGGTTGACATCATGGCACCAATTACCCCGAGTGACACCATCCAGTTACACAACATGCCGCGGATAAAAATCGTCATCCAGCCAGCAAAACCATATTCGGCATAGCCCAAAGTCCGGTCTTCCCCAATATGGGCAATTTTCACCCCGACCGCATTCGGTTCAGCTGCGAAACCCATGGTATAGACTGCGGCCATCAACACTGCCACGGTTAAACATCCGGCAAAGTTACCTAAAAAAACCAGTCCCCAGTTTTTTAAAATACGTGCCCACGTCACCCCAGGACGTTTGTCTAACCAGGCTAATGGAGTCAATACAAATACCCCGGTCAGCAGGTCATAGCCCAATAGATACAACATGCAGAAACCGACTGGAAATAGCAGCGCACCGATCAGCGGCACCCCTGTTTGTACCGCAATCGTCACGGCAAATACTGCTGCCAGCGCCAGAATTGCGCCTGCCATAAACGCACGGATTAAAACATCGCGCGTTGCCATATGAAGTTTTGCCTCACCGGCATCGACCACTTTTTTTGCAAACTCTGCAGGAGCAAGATAAGCCATATTTTTATCCCCTTTATATAAATTACTTACCTGTTTGCAAATAAAAAACGCCTAAGGTCTATTTCAACCTTAGGCGTCTTTGCCTTGTATTATTCAAACAGATCAATTGTGTCATGGCGCCGTTGCCATATTTAATATAGATAAAAGCAAATAGCATGCCATTTATTTTAAATAGCTAATAAAAATCATATAAATTATTTTAAAATTTAATCCTTGTAATTATATTGGCACAATCTCTGCATTATCTATAGCGGTCATTTTTTAAATATAGCTATTGGAGAAGATTATGATTAGCCATCGTCAACAAGTGACAGACATGATTATTTCAGCGAAAGTTTTAAAGTCTATCAAATGGGCAGATGTCGCTGAAAAAATAGGCCTTTCTAAAGAATGGGTGACTGCTGCATGTTTAGGTCAGATGGCTTTTAATAAAGAACAGGCAGAAAAAATTGGTGAAATATTTGGATTGACTGATGAAGCCATCGCCTGGCTGCAAATCGTACCCTATAAAGGTTCTCTGCCAACCAGTGTGCCGACAGATCCACTGATTTATCGCTGGTATGAGGTCGTCAGTGTCTATGGTATGACTATTAAAGAACTGATCCATGAAGAATTTGGTGATGGAATTATGAGTGCAATTGATTTCAATATGGATATTCAACGTGAGAATAATCCAAACGGAGATCGGGTGAATGTCGTATTATCCGGAAAGTTTTTACCTTATAAAACTTATTAATCCTCCACCATAAGCATAAAAGCCATTATTAAAATGGCTTTTATTTTATCTACACTTATTAAATTCATTTATTTTTTTAAAAATCATTATTAAAATATATATAATTTTTTCATCTCAAATTAAACATATAAACTATAAATGATTTTACTTTTATTCGATAAATTCAACCATTCTGTACTTTTTAAATAATATTTTCCTATCCTGAATATATAGCTCATCATTTTATTATTGCGTTAGCAAAAACAACAAAAAGGATATTGCTATCCTTTTTGTCAATTCATTTTATATCAGGGCGTGTTGTGTTATTGCTGTACTTCCGCCAGATGACGTTCAGTCACGGCCTGTTCATATAAACGCTGTTCTTTTTCTTTATGCTCGACAGAGAAACGGATCATCAACACACAACTTGCAGCAATCACCACCAAGCCACCCAGTACCATCAAAGTGGTTTGAATATCCAGCATGCCTTTTAACAGGAAACCCGCAGCCACCGCGCCGACATTGCCACCTGCTCCAATAATACCGGCCACACCGCCCAAGGCATCACGGTCGATAAAAGGCACCAGTGCATAGGTAGCGCCACATGCCATATGGGTAAACAAGGCAAAGATGGTCATAGCCATAATAGCCAAGGTCGCGCTGTTCATTTGCGAAAACAGAATAAGAAACAGACCTTCCAGCATGATCAAGGCAAACAGGACTTTGGTTCGACCATCCAGACCTTTTTGAATCGCAACTTTGTCTGAAACAATGCCACCCAAGGCACGGGCAAACAATGCCAGTAAACCAAAAATCCCGGCAGCCATGCCTGCTTCTTTTAGGCCAAACTGGAAGTTGTCGACAAAGTACAAGGCAATAATGTTATGGATGAAAATTTCAATACCAAAACAGGCTGCATAAGCTCCAAACAAAATCCACACACGGTAGTTACGTGCGGCATGCATCAAGATTGCAAGGCCGCCTTTTTTATCGCTACCAACAGAAATACCTTCAGCACGGAGTTCTTTAAAATTGCCTTGTGGACAGTCTTGGGTGAATTTCCAGTACAGTACACCGACAATGATCATCAGAATACCCGGAACCAGAAGTGCAATTCTCCATCCCATTGCCTGTTCTACACCGAACATCACCAAAGCAGCCAGCATTAAAGGCATCAGGGCTTGAGTCGCACCGCCACCGGCATTCCCCCAACCTGCTGTAGTTGCATTTGCCGTTCCCACCACATTTGGCGCAAACATGATACTGGTATGATATTGAGTAATCACGAAGCTGGCACCGATGGCGCCAATCAATAAACGGAAAAACAAGAAAGATTCATAACTGTTGGCCGACGCCACACCAAACACCGGAATACTGCCAATAATCAGTAAGGCGGTATAGGTTTTACGCGGACCGTATTTATCACACAACGGCCCCACGATCAGACGCACCAGAATTGTAATGGCGACTGCGGCAATATTGATATTGGCGATCTGCTCTTTGGTCAGGCTGAATTCACCGGCAATCACTGGCATTAACGGTGCACAGGCAAACCACGCAAAGAAACAGACAAAAAAAGCGAGCCAACTCATATGGAAGGCCCGCATCGCTGAACTACTGAAGTTAAATAGACTTATTTTTGTTGCTTTATTGAGACTTGTATTTGAAGACATAGCCATTTCCTTACCAGAACTGAACGTATTTAAGTCACTGTGATGCACAAGGCATATCAGTAACGATCAGAACGGACGTCATTGGCCGTCATACAAATGTAGAGTCTTCTTTGACTTTAATTAGATATATGCATAGGTCATGCCAGATTATTTTTAACATAAAATAAACTATTCTTTTATATAAAATAATTTTTATTTCACTTTCAAATTTAGACTTTTCTTTCTTAAAAATAGAGAGAAAAATAGATATCTTCTGAGAAATTATGAGCAAAACAGCGATAGGATGACCTGCCCGGAGTCATTGCTGGTTTAAATCGGTGCAGGGCTGGATCAAATAATTTTTCCCTTTTCAAAATGCAGCAGTTGTGCCTGTAAATACGCCACTTCATCTACGTGATGAGTCACATAAATCATGGGTAAATCTGTTTGATGAATCACAATTTTCAGAAAAGGTAAAATCTGGTTTTTCAGCTTTTGATCCAGTCCATTTAAAGGCTCATCCAAAAGTAATAGGTCGGGAGAAGATAAAAGTGCACGACCGATAGAAACGCGCTGTGCCTGTCCACCAGAAAGCTGATGCGCCCGATGCCGAAGTAGTGGCTTTAATTCAAGTAACTCCACAATGTCTTCAAACGTAAATTTCTGCTGACCTTTATTTTTTATATTTAGCTGTTCTGCATATTTCAAATTCTGCATGACATTCAGATGCGGAAACAGTAGAGCTTGCTGAAAAATCAGGGCAATTTTTCTTTGATGAACAGGAATATTCAGTTTCTGCTGATGATCAAATAATATTTTTTGCTGAAAATGAATAAAGCCTTGTGATGGTTTTAATAGCCCTGCAATATTTTTTAAAAAGGTGCTTTTCCCACTTCCTGAGGCTCCCACAATACCAATCAATTGTGTCTGCATATCCAGACTGGCCTGTAGCTGGAAATTTGCGTAATTAAACTGAAAATCACACTTCAGCATCTTAGCCCTCCAATTTACGTTGATACTTCTGCATGATCCAGTAATTTGCAATCAAGGCTGAAAAAGCCAGAATCAGAGATAAAATGACCAAACGCATAGCCATACTTTCTCCATCAGGCTGTTGTAACAGGCTATAAATGGCGATGGGAATGGTACGGGTTTCTTCTGGAATATTGCCAACAAAGGTAATCGTGGCACCAAATTCTCCCAGACTGCGGCTGAAACATAAAATGCTGCCGATTAAAATTCCAGGCAAAGCCAGAGGCAGGCTAATGCTACAGAATACCCGCCATGGTGTGGCGCCCAAAGATCCTGCCACCTGTTCTAACTGCCGGTTGATCATTTGAAAAGACAAGCGAATTGGTTGAACCATTAAAGGAAATGCCACAATCATTGCTGCCAGTACCGCACCTTTCCAGTTAAATATCAGCTGAATTCCCCATTTATGTAGATATTGCCCCAGCATACCCTGATGACCAAATAGCAGGAGCAGAAGATAGCCTAGTACTACCGGCGGTAGCACCATAGGCATCTGCAATATTGCCTCTACGAGAAATTTGGCCCTGAATTCATAACGCGCCAGTAACCATGCCACGGTAATGGCAAATGGCAGGCACACTGCTGTGGCAAAGCCCGCCACTTTGGCTGAAAGCATCAAGGCATTCAATTCTTCTGGTGTAAGCATCATCAGTTATGGAACCTTGAGCTTAAAACCATATTTCTGGAAAATCTGCCTGGCCCTTGGACTCGTCTGGATAAATTCAGAAAATTGGATTGCTGCCTGATTTTTCTGGCCTTGCCGGGTTAAAGCAATCGGATACACAATCGGACGATGTGTACTGGCTGGAAAAACTCCCGAAATTTTAAATTTTTTACTCATTATTAAGGCATCGGTTCTATACACAATACCGACCTGACATTCGCCACGTTCTACAAATGCGAGAGTTGCACGGACATTATCCGTACCGACAATTCTGCCCCAAAGCGGATTCAACCAGCCCAGCCGGGTTAAGCTTTGCTTGGCATATTTTCCGGCAGGCACCGATTCCATTTGTCCTGTACACAAATAGCCTTGAAAGGCCTTAGCAAAATTAAAATCGGCTGACATTTTAAAATGATTTTTTTGCTGGATAGGACTAATCAATACCAGCTCATTAAACAGCACAGGTTTACTCTGCCCCACCTGGATTTTTTGTTTCTTGATCAGGTCATTCATCCAGTCCAGGTCTGCAGAGAAAAATAGATCACTGCTGGCTCCCGCTGCAATTTGTTTGGCCAATACCGAAGACGCAGCAAAAACTGGAACGATCTGGATATCCCGATGCTGTTGCTCATACAGCTTGGAAATATCAGTAATCGCATTGGTCAGGCTGGCCGCAGCATAGATTTTAACTGTCTCGGCATGCAGCATGGGGCTAGTCAACAGCATGCCAGTGAGGAGAACTTTGAATAAATCCATCTTTCTCATTCTGCGTGGCTTGAATATTGAGAATTGTGACAGGCATTTCAAATCAGCAAACCCTGTACCACTTGCCCGGCTTGGATTTCTGTTGCTGCCGGAATACGTATCAGACAATTGGCCTGCATCAGATTACTCAACATATGCGACTGCTGTTTCGCCAGGCTCTTGAGTTTTAAAGTGCCCTGATCAAATTCTGCAGCCATTCTTAAAAAACGTTCGCGTGCATCCGCTTTCAAATCATGCGTCATTACCGCACTAAGCCATTCAGGTAGCTGCTTTTGCCCCTGTAAGGCATTCAGTAAAGTTACCGTATAGATTTGCATCCCGACATAAACGGCAGCCGGATTTCCCGGTAAACCCAAGAGATAACAGTAACCTTGATCATCTCGACGATACTTGGCAAATAACATCGGTTTTCCGGGTTTCTGCTTCACTTTCCAGAAAATCTGCTCAAAACCCTGCTCCAGGGCAACAGGACGAATGAAATCATAATCACCCACCGAAACCCCGCCTGTGGTCAATATGAAGTCGTATTGGTTTTTAAGACGATGTATTAACGTTTGCAGCTCATACTCATTATCTGAAACATGCAGAATATCTACGTTTTGACCCTGTGATTGAAACCAGGCCTGAATCAGCGGAGCATTGGCGTCAAAGATTTTTCCGGAATTCAGGTCTTCAATGCTGGAAGCCACTTCATCTCCAGTAATCACAGCAGCAATTTTAGGATAACGATAGACTAAAACCTGCTTTACGCCTGCCATACTTAAAGCTGCAATTGCACCTACATGCAGTTTTTGTCCTACATCTGCCAGACGTTGTCCTTGTGCGATTTCCTCGCCTGCATCACGTATATCCGCATGCGGTTTTAGGTCTGTTGTGATAAGGATTTGATTGGCATGGCATTCGACAATTTCCTGACGGGCGACTGTTGTAGTTCCTGCCGGAATCCTGGCACCGGTAAAAATCCGAACCGCCTGACCTGGACGCAGTTCAATTTCAGTACTTTCCCCTGCCCGAATCTCTCCAATGAGTTCAAAAGTGCTGTGAGCACTAACATTTTCTGCACTACAAAGCGCATAGCCATCTACAGCACTTTGTGAAAACAGTGGCAATGGAATGGCCGAATCAATCACTTCTGCCAGATAGCGATTCAGAGCCTGAGCAAGCGGCAGGCTTTCAGTTGCCAGGATATGCGTCTGTTCCAGTATCATCTGCAGCGCCTGATCAACAGAAATCAATCCCGGCTCAGCACCGCAGGCTGAATGCGATAGTGCCTGATTCATTGATAACCTCCCGCATGTGGAATATTTTTTTGCACATCAAACAAATGTACCAATGCTGGAAGTACCGCGATCAGGGATTCTTTTGCACCCTGCCGACTTCCCGGCAGGGTCATTACCAGACTGTTCTCAATATAGCCAGCCACACCACGACTTAATGCTGCATAAGGGGTACGTTTTTGCCCAAAACTACGTGAAGCTTCCATCAAACCGGGAATTTCTCGTTGCAGTAAAGGTTGCAGGGTTTCGACCGTCAGGTCTTTAGGGCCTAAGCCGGTGCCCCCTACGGTTAGAATCAGTGGATACTGATTTTTCTGCTGATCAATCAGGGTTAAGAGCTGTTCTGGGCTATCGGAAATAACTTGATAACTTATAGGACCAAAACTGGCTTCTTTTAAAATTTCCAGTACGTTTTGCCCGGCAGTATCCGGCTTTTTGCCTGCTGCAACCGTATCGGACAGCACAATAACTGAAGCCGGCAGACTCTCTTTCAGTACCCGGGTAAAATGCGATTTTCCACCTTTTTTCTGCTGCAATCTGCATTGATCCAACGACAAATCTTCCGGTTCACAATGCGGTTTCAGCATGTCATACAGGGTCAGACCGGCCAGACTGACTGCGGTCAAAGCTTCCATTTCCACACCAGTGGGTCCAATGGTTTCAACGGTAGCAATAATTTCGATATGTGCATCAAACAGTTCATATTCCACATCGGCACGATAAATCGGCAATGGATGGCATAGTGGAATCAGCTCATCGGTACGTTTGGCACCGAGAATGCCGGCAATGCGTGCTGTTTTCAGGGCATCACCTTTTTCAGTATTGCCATTACGCAGCAACTCAATGCAATGTGGCGGTGCATGCAGGATTCCAGTGGCAATTGCTGTACGGTAACTTTCTGCTTTCATCCCTACATTTTTCATGATTCATCCCGGACTAATTTTAAAATCTGTTTAAAGTGATTCACCTTATGCATCCTCATTGGACGCATTTAATTAGATGGTGATTGGCAAGCGTGTGCTACATGGTGATGGTGACAATGCACATCTTCTGTAGGATAGGAATAATCCGTTTCAGGTCCATGATCTTTTCGGATACAACAGCCTTCGACATATTGACTGCTACCATCCATATAAAATTCTTCTTTCCAGACCGGAACTTCATGCTTCACCCGTTCCACAGCTTCCTCACAAGCCGCAAAGGCCTCACGACGATGGGCCGCATAAGCCATAGCAATGATGGCTGTTTCTCCAATCCCCAACTCACCAATCCGATGCACCACCCGCACATAAGACACCTGGTATTTGGTCTGAATCTGCTGTTCAATTTCACGAATCATTTTTTCAGCCACAGGCGCATAGGCGGTATATTTCAGGGCACGCACAGCTTTCCCCTGATGATGGTTACGTACTGTTCCGACAAAGATGCCGATTCCACCACATTCCGGAAAATGCTGGATACCATCAAAATCCTCCAGACTAAAAGCAGTCTGCTGGATTCGGGCAAATTGTTTTAGTGACTTGAGTTGCATCTCAGCCTCCTGCTACCGGCGATAACAGCACCAGCGTACTGTCCCGTTTTAAAACGTTCTGTCTGGAAATAATGTCTTCACCGATTGCACAGGCGCAGCGTTCCAGCATGGGCTGTATATTAGGATAGATAGATAGCAACTGATTCAGAACTTCAGAAACCTGAATTTCAGACTTGCATTGCAAACTCAAATCTGCGGGGATTTGTCGTTCAATCGCACCGAAGGCTTCTATTTTGATATGAATTAATTTTTGCTGAGTGAGTGACATATTTATCCTCCAATGCTGTGCATGCTGATTTTTCGGATCGGCTTTTGTATTGGTGATTGCTGGATCGCATGGAAACCGGCCTCTTTATGCCAGATATAAGCGTGAAGCTTGTGCTGAAATGTCTGTGTGGCGAAATGATCCAGCGCCAGTTGTTCGATATCTGCCTTAAGGTTCAGGCCTTGTCTGGCAAATAAACAGTTATAAAATTCACCTTGAGCATTGAGGCGTAGACGATCACAATCACCGCAAAATGAATGGGTAATGGTGGAAATAATCCCGAGCGGTTGCCCATTGACCAGATAGCCACGGGCTGGATTGGCGCCTTGTCCTTGAGATACCCGGACATCAAATTCGGTTTTCAGTCGATCCAAGATATCTTGCTCACTGATGACATCAGACGGATTCCATTTCTGATCGCCATCGAGAGGCATAAACTCAATAAAACGCAGTTCTACAGCCTGATGCTGTGCCCATTTCACCAAAGGAATAATCTGATTGTCATTGATGCCTTTGATCAGCACGCTATTGATCTTGACGGTCAAACCTGCCTGCTGTGCGGCAGAAATACCTTGAAGTACAGGTTGTAATTGTTTTTGGGTCAGTTGCTGAAACTGCTTTGGATCAAGACTGTCTAGACTGATATTCAGATCGTCCAGTCCTGCCTGTTTAAGCGCTTGAGCATAATCTTTTAAATAATGGCCATTACTGGTCATGGAAATACGTTTCAGGCCAAAGGCTTTCAATGTCTGTAAGCGGGCAATAAAATGAACGATGCCTTGACGCATCAACGGTTCGCCACCCGTCACCCGGATCTGCTCAATCCCGTGTCGCACCATAAACTCGCAAAAAGCATACAGGGCTTCAAAACTGAGCAAATCTTTTTTATTCATCCATTCCGGATGTTCAGGCATGCAATAGCTGCATTTGAAATTACAACGGTCAGTCACCGAGATCCGCAACTTACGTTTCTGGCGTCCAAACTGATCCTGAAAGATACTGCGAGGTGCTAAAGCTGTCATGCTGTTCATTGCTGCGGTCCATGATGAGATCTGCACGGTTATTTAACAGTCTTGATTTACTGCCCTATTTCTTCACAATGAATGAGCAATAAGTGTTCCAACTTTGCACAAATTTATTTTTAATGTAGGCTAATGGATAATATTTGTTCTTTTTTAGTCCGAAAGTTTGCTCGAAAAATAAAAAAGCAATATTTTGGTGAGCCAGAATATAATGATTCGGCTTTTAGCATTTTAAATGCTAGAGAAAATTAAGCTGTTGATGCTGCTGTAGCTCATCAAATGAATTAATGCTGTGAAAAAACAGGGCACGATTTTTAAAGCTTGCCCGCTGCATGTGCATGTCAGCAAAACAGAGTTTTAAACTGTGCTGATCATTTTCAAGATGTTGTAAAAGAGTGGGTAAGCTGTTGCGTTTCATCAGACAGAATGGAAACAATGCCTTTTCATTGATTTCAACTACCGCCACTTCACATAAGGGATGTCGTTGCAAGGCCTGATGTAAACGTGAAATGACCTTTTTGGGGATATAGGTCACATCACAAGGCACGAACAGCACATAATCAGATTCCACATGTGACCAGGCACTCTTCATGCCCATCAATGGTCCCTGAAAGCCGGGTTCATCGTCCTGATAAAAGTCGATCGAAGGAATCATCCGTTTATAAATGGAATGATCCCGATGGCTATTGACCCAAACTTTGCTTGCCCGGGACTTCAACTGATGATGGATTTTAATGAGCTGGATTTCATCATCAAATTTGTGCAGCAATTTATTGATGCCATTCATGCGCCGCGCTAAACCGCCGGCCAGGATCACCACATCGGTTTCCGGATAAGACACCGTTTTAACTGCTTTTCTTTTCATTCTATGTACTCCGTCTGGCAGGCTTTAATCAGGCCTCTAATTTCTGGCAAACATGAACCACAATTTCCTCCGGCTTTTAGACATGCAGTCACCTGTTTTTCATGCGTGATATTTTTATCTTTAATGGTTTGGATAATTCGGTTCTTGCCAACTTTAAAACAGCTACAGACCAATGGACCTTCACTATTTCCCATCGACATGGCCTGACCTGCCAGCAATGCTTTACGATGCAATGCACTCAGACGTTCACGTCTAAACAGGCCTGCCACCCAGTCACGATCTGGCAATAGTGCCGCCGGTGCGATATAAAAACTGGCAATTAACTGGCCATCCTGAAGAACCACACTATGACTGATATGCGCCGTTTGATCTTCGAGATTCAGCCATTCAAAGCTTTCATCATTAAAGTCTAAGAGACTCTTGATCTGCCCGGTGATGTCAGAAAACCTGCGCCGGTCTGCCAGTTCATACCGGATGGCCTGAGTGGTTTGAGTTTTGCTCCACCACACCGTATTTTTAATCATGGTCTGGATTTTCTGCTCAAAGCCTTCCCGCACATACAGCACGCCCTGCCACTGGGTATAAAATGGCTGGATCATCACCGGAGTATGCTTAAATTCTGGCTCGCCGGAAATCGGGTCAACCACCGGATTCACCACTTTGCCAATCCGCGCATCGGATGCAAACTGGTCGTTCCAGTGAATCGGTGCAAAAATCTGGCCACGTCGTATATTTTGTGAAAATTGCACACGGAGTACACAACTTCCCCAAGCGGATTTCACCTCGACCAGCTCGGCATCTTTCAAGCCATATTTCAGCGCATCGTGCGGATGCAACTCACAATAAGGCTCAGTACGATGCTGGGATAAACTGGCAGATAATCCGGTACGACTCATGGTGTGCCATTGATCGCGAATCCGTCCGGTATTCAGGATCAGCGGATATTCAGCAGAAATAGCATGTATGGGATTGGCGGCAACTGTCGGCACTAATCTGGCCTTGCCATCTGCATGACTAAACTGGCCTTGACTAAATAGTTGACCAACCTGATGAACTTCTTGCTTATCCCAGACTGGCCACTGGATCGGTGCCAGATTATGATATTCTGCAAAACTGAGATGAGTTAAACCTTGCAGGTTGAAATAGCGGAAATTTGGCGTATCTGCGCGTTGCGAAAGTGAACCATTCTGATAGGCAGATAAACGGGCATGTTCCAGAAAAATGTCATGACTATTGTTAAAGTCAAAACCGCGAAAACCTAAGACCTGAGCCACCCGGGAAATGGCCCACCAGTCTGCTTTGGCTTCACCCGGAGCCGGCAAAAAGGCCTTTTGCCGTGAAATACGGCGCTCCGAATTGGTGACTGTGCCATCTTTTTCGCCCCAACCCAGTGCCGGTAACAGTACATCGGCATATTGCGTGGTATCAGTGTCGAGACAAATATCGGAAACGACCACAAATTCACACTTTTCCAGAGCGCGTTTAACCTGATCTGCATTGGGCAAACTCACGATCGGATTGGTGGCCATAATCCAGATGGCCTTGATTTTTCCGCTTTCCACCGCTTGAAATAAATCTACTGCTTTTAATCCGGGCTGCCGCGCGATGACCGGGCTTTGCCAGAAATCCTGCACCAGGTGCTGATGCTGCGGGTTATCCAAATCCAGATGACTGGCCAGCATATTGGCCAGCCCCCCGACTTCCCGTCCGCCCATCGCATTCGGCTGTCCGGTCATGGAAAAAGGTGCCGAACCGGGTTTGCCTATTTTTCCTGTCAATAAATGACAGTTGATAATGCTATTGGCCTTGTCTACTCCTTGAGAGGATTGGTTTACGCCCATGGAAAACAGGCTCATGATTTTTTCGGTCTGTGCAAATTTTTGAAAAAATAAGATTAATTTTTCAATAGCAATACCGGTACGTCTTGCCACGCTTTCAATCAATGACTCTGTCGAGCTGCTGGCAAGCGCCTGCTCCAGACCTTGAGTATGTTGGGTAACAAAATCCAGATCGGCATGACCATTTTGCTGAAGATACTGCAACAAGCCATTAAACAGCGCGACATCCTGACCTGGTAAAATCGGCAAGTGTAAGTCTGCCGCTTCACAGGTTGCGGTAAAGCGGGGATCAATCACCACCACGAATAAATCCCGCTCTTCTTTGGCTTTCATGATGCGCTGATAAAGCACCGGATGGCACCAGGCAGTATTGGAACCGACCAGAATCACCATTTCTGTCTGCTCAAAATCTGTGTAGCTGGCCGGTACCAGGTCTTCGCCGAAAGCCCGTTTATGTGCCGCCACAGCAGAAGACATGCACAGTCTTGAATTGGTATCAATATTGGCAGTACCCAGATAGCCCTTTACAAACTTGTTCACCACATAATAGTCTTCAGTCAAAAGCTGGCCGGAGACATAAAAGGCGATGCTGTCGCGTCCATACTGCTCAATACATTGCTGAAATTTACTGGCAATACTTGAAATGGCATGATCCCAAGTGCTTATTTGCCGCTGTTCTTTTCGACCTGTCATCGGATGCAGAAGCCGGGTTTTTAGACTAAGTGTATCGGCAAGATGACTGCCTTTAATACATAACTTGCCCAAGTTCGCCGGATGCTGAACATCGCCTTCAATCTGAACCTTTTCACCCATCGAGGTATGGGTTACGTGCGCGATGACACCACAGCCTACTCCACAATAAGGACAGGTCGTCTGAGTAGTTTTTATTTGGGATTCAGTAGAGCTATGTAGTTCCATAACCGGAATACTATTCATTGCTGCTGTGCTCCTTAATCATCCAAATTCACGTGTTTCACCAAATCTCTGATATCTAGCTTTTACAGGTTTGATTTAAATATTTTCTATATCTCAAAAGTTTTAATCCTCCCCAACCCTCCTTTAATAAAGGAGAGGAAATTCGCCTCTTTTTCAAAGAGGGGTTGGGGGAGATTGATCTGATTACCCTGCCTTTTTTAATGCAAAATCCCGACCAAAAAGCAGTTTACTGCGGATATTACTAATTGGTGTCTGGTCTGCAATCAGTTCTGCATACCAAGCCCCATCTTCGGTATCGCCAAATAGCACAGCACCAATGACCTTGTCTTGCTGGATGATGATCCGTTTATAAATCTGACGTTTTTCATCATTCAGCACGATATCTTCAAAATCATCCTGAGGTTCAAAATTTCCGGCCGAGAAGACATCACACCCGCTAACCTTGAGTTGGGTCGGAACAGTCGGTGCCTTAAAGGTCAGTCGGCCATGTTCAGCCAGATGCGTCGCACAGATAAAGGCCTGTCCCCATAATGGCTCAACCAGTCCAAAGGTCTGGCCACGATGCTCAATGCATTCACCCACTGCATAAATACTCGGGTCATAGGTTTGCATGGTGTCATTCACCAGCACCCCACGATTGCAGCGCAGACCAGCCTGTTCAGCCAGGGTTTTATTTGGTCGAATCCCGACGGCGAAGACCACCAAATCGGCATCCAGCACTGTCCCGTCTTTTAGTCGCAGTTGAGTCACGTGACCATCAATACCGAGCAGCTCTTCGGTGTTGGCTTCAGTGATGATTCGGATGCCTTTATCTTCAATTGATTTTTTCAGCATTTGACTGGCTTTCATATCCAGTTGACGATCCATAATACGGTCCATCAGATGCAGCACAGTTACATTCATCCCCTGCTGCTTCAGTCCATAAGCTGCTTCTAGACCCAGCAACCCACCTCCAATCACGACGGCATTTTGCTTGGTTTTGCAGTAATCCAGCATGCGGTTAACATCCTGAATATCCCGGAAGCTAATCACGCCTTCAAGTTCAGCACCCGGAATAGGTGGCATGAAGGGTTTGGAACCAGTGGCGAGAATCAGACGATCATAAGCAACGACTTCGCCTTTTTGGGTGTGGACCTGTTTACGCGAACGGTCGATAGCGATGGCAGCATCCCCAGCAATGAATCGAATGCCTTTTTCAGCATACCAGTCGGCTGAATGCAGCATAATTTCGGCAAAGCTTTTCTCACCAGACAATACCGGTGACAACATGATCCGGTTGTAATTGCCCCATGGCTCTTCCCCAATCACGGTAATGTCATAACGATCTGGCGCCATATCCAGCAAGTCTTCCAGACAACGCATACCCGCCAGTCCATTCCCGATCAGTACCAGTTTTAAGCGCTCTGTGTTTTGACCATTACTGGAAATATAAGTTTTTTGTGGAGTCGGACTCACCAGAACTTTGCCATTTTCAATTCGGGTTGGAAATACCAGTAATTTCTGCTCTTGTTCTTCCAGACAACGACCGGTCACCAGACTGAAATGCTGCTTGTAAATTGGGGATGCGACTACACGCTCACCTTGCAGATCACCCAGAATGCCACGTGCCATGACATTGGCCAGACTAAACGGATCCTGATTGCTGAGTGCATAAACCCGCTGTTCCTGACCCACGCGAAAAATTGCAATCTGCTGATCTTCAATCAGGGCTGCCACACCGGTATTCGGAGTGATCTCATCCAGATTGCAGACTTCGTACCAGTTCAGTTCGTTCATGTCTTTTAAAATTGTCATTTTCATTCTCCCTGACTGTGGTATTTAGGCTTCAACCACTGGAATACGGTTTAAATCACGTTCAGCTTCTGTCTTTGGACGAATCTGGCCACGTACAGGCGCAAACTGAATATGCGGGTCATTCTGCTCGGCTGCTTTGGCATTGATAAAGGTCTTAAAGCGTTTGCGTACTTCAGGATCTTCAATCGCGCTGCGCCATTCATCCTGATAAGTGCCAATCACATGCTGCATACGGCTTTCCAGTTCAGTAGCAATGCCGATCGAATCATGCACAATGACATCTTTGAGATAGTCCAGCCCGCCTTCCATATTGTCACGCCATACGCTGGTGCGCTGCAGACGGTCCGCCGTCTGGATATAGAACATAAAGAAGCGGTCGATATATTTGATGAGTGTGGGAGTATCAAGATCCGAGGCGAGCAGTTCAGCATGGCGCGGTTTCATGCCGCCATTGCCGCATACATATAGATTCCAGCCTTTTTCCGTGGCAATGACACCGACATCCTTGCTCTGTGCTTCTGCACATTCACGGGTACAGCCGGATACTGCCATTTTGGTTTTATGTGGTGAACGCAGGCCTTTATAACGATTCTCCAGGAAAATCGCCAAGCCGACAGAATCATCGACTCCAAAACGGCACCAGGTACTACCCACGCAAGATTTCACCGTACGTAAGGATTTGCCGTAGGCATGTCCGGACTCGAAACCGGCATTGATCAGTTTCTCCCAGATTTCAGGCAGTTGATGTACCTGTGCACCAAACATGTCAATTCGTTGTCCGCCCGTGATTTTGGTATATAGACCATAAGCTTTGGCGATCTGACCGATGGTAATCAGGCCATCCGGAGTAATCTCGCCGCCTGCCACACGTGGCACAATCGAATAGGAACCATCTTTCTGGATATTGCCGAGGTAGTAGTCGTTACTATCCTGCAAACCGGCATGACTTGGTTTCAGAACAAAATCATTCCAGCAGGATGCCAGAATATTGGCTACAGTCGGTTTGCAGATATCACAGCCCATGCCGTGCCCATGTTGCTGAATCAGGTCAGAGAAAGTCTTGATTTCATGCACGCGTACCAGGTGATACAGTTCCTGACGCGAATAGGCAAAATGTTCGCACAGGTGATTGTTCACCGTGACACCCTGACGTTGTAATTCAGATTTGAGAACCTGCGTTACCAGTGGCGCACAGCCACCGCACGCTGTTGCAGCCTGCGTGCATTTTTTCAGTGCACCCAATGAAGTTGCACCGCCATCAATGGCTGAACAGATATCAGCTTTGGAAACGTTATTACATGAACAGATGGTCGCACTGTCAGGCAATAAATCGACACCACTACCACCTGATTTGGAAGTCGACTGATCAAAGCCCGGCATGATCAGGCTTTCCGGTTGCTCCGGTACAGCCAGACCATTCAGCATCATTTGCAGGAGATCACTATATTCTTTGGCACAGCCCACCAGCACCGCGCCCAGCAGCTTGGTCTTGTCTGCTGACACCACGATTTTTTTATAAACCTGCGCGGCTTCATCAGCATAGAAATAGCTCAAGGCACCTGGTGACATGGCGTGTGCATCACCAATAGAAGCGACATCCACGCCCATCAGTTTGAGCTTGGTACTCATGTCCGCACCAGCGAATGCATGACTTTCTTGGCCTAGGACATGTTTTGCCGCGATCCGCGCCATGTCATAGCCTGGTGCAACCAGACCATAAATTTTATTGTCCCAAAGTGCACATTCACCAATGGCATAAATGTCCGGATGTGAGGTCTGGCAATAATCATTAATGATGATGCCGCCACGCTCACCAATCAGTAGACCACTTTGGCGCGCCAGTTCATCACGCGGACGAATACCGGCCGAGAACAGGATGATATCGGTTTCAAGCACCGAACCATCTCCGAACTTCATTACATGCTGAGTGCTGTCACCATCTTCAATACTTGACGTGGCCTTTTGAGTATGTACCTTGACACCAAGGTCTTCAATTTTAGAGCGCAGTACCCGGCCGCCCAGATCATCAATCTGCACCGCCATCAGACGCGGAGCAAATTCTACGACATGGGTTTCCAGATTCAGATCTCGCAGGGCTTTCGCTGCTTCCAGCCCTAGCAAGCCGCCGCCAATCACTACGCCAGTTTTGGCATTCAGACTGGCTGCACGAATGGCATCCAGATCTTCAATGGTACGATAAACAAAGCAATTCTGACGGTCATTGCCCGGGATTGGTGGCACAAAGGCATAAGAACCGGTAGCGAGAATCAACTTGTCAAAACTCAGCACATCACCCTGGCTGGTGGTGACGGTTTTATGGAGCTGATCAATTTCAACCGCTTTAGTATTAAGTCGCAAATCAATGCCATAGGCATCGGCAAAATCACTACGACACAGACTCAGATCCTTGACCGACTTGCCGCTGAAATATTCGGTCAAATGTACCCGGTCATAAGCTAAATGTGGCTCTTCTGCCAAAATGGTCAGCTCAATGTCATCACCGGCCTGTTCCAGTACAGATTCGATGAATTTATGCCCCACCATGCCATGCCCAATCATGAGAATTTTCATATCTGCACTCCAACTATTGTTTTTTTAAAGATGATAAAAAGCCGCATATCACGTCTAGGCATTGATATGTCTGCTGATTGAATATGTTGTAAATACCGCAACCCAGCGCTTTGTAATGCTGGAGGAAGGGTTGAAACGCTTGTGCGTTTTGTATTGCTGAACAACTGACCATGTCATTTATCCTGTGCTGAACGAAATACCAATCACACTCCTTGAAAGTGCAATTACGATCAGAACGGACATCGTTGGCCGTTGTTAGTATTGAAAGTCATCTTTGACGATTTAATAAATGCAGAAATCGTGCCAACTTTTCCAATAAGAAAACGCCTTATTTCAGGCAGATGATCTACCTAAACGCTTCATTTTGATCAGCCATCAGCTGAAATCCCTAAAGCTATGCACTAAATTGAACAGAAAAATAGAATTTTATGCACCAATTTAATGGCATGTTTTTTGCTTTACTCCTGCTTGAATATTCCTTAGGCCTTACTTGAAAATATTCCATGTCCAAATTACGAATTGCTCTTATTGATGATGATCTGGAGCGCGCCCAATTCATCCAGGAATCCTTACTTTCACATGATTTTCAGGTGGTGGCCTGTTTAATCCTGAATGACCTGAATATGGTACATGTTAAGGGTATTCATGCAGATGTGATCCTGCTGAATATGGATCATCCGCATCGGGATATTATTGAAAGCTGTGTCAGCCAATATGAACTTCCGACCGTGCTGTTTACCCAGAACTCCAATAAAGACACCATCAAAAGTGCGATTGATGCCGGAATCACGGCTTATATTGTCGATGGTATTGATCCCACCAAACTAGAAAGCATTCTGGAAATTTCAATTGAACAGTTTCGCAAGCATAAAAAGCTGCTGAATGATTTAAAAGAAACCCAGGACAAACTGATTGACCGTAAAGATATCGATAAAGCCAAAGCGTTGCTCATCCAGCTGCATGCATTAACGGAAGAGCAAGCTTTTGCTTTATTGCGTAAAAATGCCATGAGTCACCGGATTACCATTGGTGAAATGGCCAGACGCTTACTGGATGCACAGAAGCTGTTATTGGGCCAATAAGGAAAAGCATATGTCCACATTAGAAAAAACTGAACTCAATATTGGCTATATTCCTTTACTTGATTGTGTTGCCATTCTCTGGGCCGAAAAACAGGGGTATTTTGCTGAGCAAGGATTAACCATCAATTTAATCCATGAAGCCTCCTGGTCTAGTTTGCGTGACCGTCTGGCCTATGGCTTTCTGGATGCTGCACATTGCTTGTCTGCCATGCTGCCCGCTGCTGCCCTGGGTACAGACCAGTTACAGGTGGCTTTGCAAACCCCTCTAGTACTGAGCGTGAATCAGGCTTTTATTAGCCTGCGCCAGGATTTGTGCTATGAACTCGGCATCCAGCCTGGGGATGATGAACAGAATACCTCAAAGAAACTGGTACAGGCTTTACAACAGAATCATTCCATCAATCTGGCCTATGTGTATAAATATTCGATTCACCATTACTGTTTAAAAGAATGGCTGGCGCTGACTGATCCACAACTGGCCAAGAATATCCAGCTGATGACCTCTCCACCGCCTTCCATGGTAAAAGGAATCGCGGAACAGGTATTCGATGGCTTTTGCGTGGGAGAACCCTGGAATATTCAGGCCAAACTTGAAGGCTATAGTTTTATCGTCGCGGCAAGCCAGAATGTCATTCCAAAAGTTGCCGATAAAGTCTTGGCCATGACCCAGGAATGGGCAGAACAGCATCCATTTACCGTAGAGGCAGTGGTCAAGGCAGTACAAAAAGCGCAGGATGATTTAAAGCAGCGCCCTGATCTTTCCGAAGTCTGGGATATGTTAGTCGATTATCAGATTATTCAGTTTGAATGTTCCGCCCAGCGGCATGTCTATGACTTTTACAAGATCAAGAATATTATCCGGAATTTTGTTGGGAAAAGTGCCCAACCGAAAGTCGATGATTTTATCTGGCTTCTGCAGCAGATGCAGAAATGGGAAGATATTGAAATGACCGTAGCCGAGAAAAAACAGATTGCAGAACAGTGCATCTATAGTTTGCAAAGCCAGCATGCAGACATTATTGGCTAAATGATGTTACTGAAAAAAGAGGCCTGATTTTTCAGGTCTTTTTCATTGAGTCTATTTTCCAGAAAATGATTAAAAAATCTCTGCATTCTGATCTAACTTCTTGAATATGATTAAGAGTTGTCTGCTAATTTTTGCTATAAAAATAAGTCCTTTTTAAAGTCATTTCAGGATTTGGGATGAAATGGCATCCATTTTGCTTAATCAGTATTACGTTTTATAAAAATTGTAATATTGAGGGGCAACACTATGAGTTACGTTGCGCGTGAACTCAGTCAAAGAAATAAGTTACTGTTTGGCTTGGGGTCGTTTTTAATACCAATTCTGATCTGGTGTGCAGTCAGTTATTTGCCATTTATCTGGCATCCACAAGTCCAGATTACGGATTCAGGTAGTGTTGCCTATTTACAGGTCGAGAGTCGTATTGATAAAGACCAGTTTTTTTCTGCTGCGCAGTCTGCGGTAGATCAGGGTCTGGCTCCGCCGCAGGGTATTCTGGTCAACCCGATTTATCTGCCTGCACCGCATCAAGTGGCAATTGCACTGATCACAGCTTTTACCACGGAGCCTACCCAAGCCAATGCACCCTGGTTTCATGAAAGTCTGTGGCACAGTATCAAGTTGGTCTTTACCGCGTTCTTTATTTCTTCCTTGGTTGGTATTCCACTCGGTATTTTATGCGGATTTTCAAATAAAATTTCCCAGCTGACCGAACCCTTTGTTGAGTTTTTCCGCTATTTACCTGCTCCGGCCTTTGGTGCACTGGCAGTGGCAATTCTCGGAATTAATGATGCACCCAAAATTGCCATTATTGTGATAGGAACCCTGTTCCAGCAAATCCTGATTATTGCCAATACCACACGTCTGGTCGATCGCAGCCTGATTGAAGCCGGTTTTACCTTGGGCACCAATAAATTCAAAAGCCTGCTGCATGTGGTGATTCCTGCCGCCCTGCCTGAAATTTACCGCAATCTGCGTGTGCTGCTCGGCTGGGCATGGACTTACCTGATCGTAGCAGAACTAATCGGCAGTACCTCCGGGATTACCTGGTTCATTACCCAGCAAGCCCGTTATCAGAACTTTGATAATGTCTTTGCCGCGATCCTGATTATCGGGGTGATTGGTCTGCTGTGTGATGTGATTTTAATGAAACTGGGACAACGCTTATTTAAATGGAAACCGGGAGCTAACTGATGCAAAACACTGAATTTAATACCCGCGAATACTTTGACAAGATTTATAGCCGTCCGGTGATTCTGGAAGCGAAGCAACTGACGCAAAAATTCAGCCATGGCAAAACCGAACGTACGGTTTTAAATGCACTCAATTTGAAAATTCATAAGCGTGAATTCATCTGTGTGATTGGGCCTTCCGGTTGCGGCAAGTCAACCTTTAGCCGTGTAGTCGCCGGTCTGGATCCTTATAGCAGTGGTGAGATTCTGGTGGATGGCCAGCCGATTACCGGCCCAAGTCCGGAGCGTGGCATGGTGTTCCAGGGCTATACCCTGTTTCCATGGAAAACCGTCAAGGAAAATGTCATGTTTGGCCCGCGCATGAAAGGCCAAAGTAGTGCAGCGGCCGAAGCGCAGGCACGTGAATGGATCAATATCATTGGTCTGGAAAAGTATGAAAACCAGTATCCGCATGAGCTGTCTGGCGGGATGAAACAGCGTGTCGCGATTGCCCGGGCTTTGGTCAATGAACCGAAGATCCTGTTGATGGATGAACCGTTTGGGGCACTTGATCCGCATACCCGGCAAAAAATGCAGCGTCACCTGATGGACCTGTGGCAAAACATTGATATCACCATCATTTTTGTGACCCACGATATGGATGAAGCCATTCTTTTGGCTGACCGGATTGTGGCACTGAAAGCCAATCCGGGTGAAATCAAGGAAATTATTGAAGTTGATTTACCTCGTCCACGCCATCCAGACGTCATGCTTAGCCCTGAATTTAAACAGTTAAGACAACGTGTCGATTATCTGGTGCATGCTGAAGAAGATGAACTGGATCCGGCACTGGCAGAACTACCGGTCATTCCGCGTATGACCAAGGTCAGCAACAATAAATAATCTTATTCAAAATACCTTTGGGACGACCCGAAGGTTTTAATCGCTGTGTTGGACGACCAACATTAGAGGTGATTATCATGCAAGCGCAATATGTACTCCCCCTTGTTGATATTTCTAAACTGCAAAGTCCAGATTTAGCCGATCGTTTTGAAGTAGCAAATGCTCTGGATCAAGCCTGTAAAGAAGTCGGATTTCTCTATCTGCAAGGTAGCCAGTTTAATTTTGAATACGCCAAAGCCCTGATTGAAATGGCCCAGTCCTATTTTGCACAGGATCTGGACAGCAAGATGCAGCATTATATTGGCAAATCAAAAAACCATAGCGGCTATGTGCCGATTGGTGAAGAACAGTTTGCCGGCAACAGTTATGACTTAAAAGAAGCCTATGATGTCAATTATGATTATCAGGCTACACAAAAAAACTGTCCTTTGCTTGGGCCTACCTTATGGCCAGATCATCCGGATTTCAAGTCTATTGTCAGCCAATACTATAGTCATCTGCGTGAGATCAGCCGGCAGATTTTTTCTGCTTTTGCACTGGCATTGGACGTTCGTGAGGATTTTTTCGCAAGCATAATTACTGATGCACCAAGTCAGCTACGCTTGATTCATTATCCCTATAATCCTGAAGTGAAGGACGCCGAAGGGATTGGCGCACATACCGATTACGAATGCTTTACCCTGCTGTTACCCACCGCACCCGGCTTACAGGTTTTGAATAAAGCCGGCGAATGGATCGACATTCCACTAATTGAAAACACTCTGGTGATGAATATCGGTGACATGATGGAAATTCTGTCGAATGGTAAATATCTTGCCACCAAGCACCGCGTGAAAAAGGTCTCGGAAGAACGTTATTCATTCCCGCTGTTTTGCGCCTGCAATTATGACACCGTGATTGAACCGGTTATTCACACTGAAAATTCCAAATATTCTGCCCTGATCGGGGGCGAGCACCTGTTTAATCAGACCGCCCAGACCTTTCAATATTTAAAACAGCGCGTTGCTAGCGGTGAACTGATCTTAAAAAATGCTGTACCACTTTCCTCTTTTGGACTTGAAGAACAGACGGAGACAGCATCATGAATCTGTTTGAAGTGATTAAGACTTTAAAGCCCACCACCCCTCAGCCAGAGATTATTCCAGAATTTTTATACGGTGCTTTCCGGCGTAAAAGTATCAGTTTTTATAATGGCCTAACCGATGAAAACACCATTGTGTACTGGTTTCAGTCGCGCAGTTTCACCATTGATCTTCGTCTAAAAAGCCAGACGGGAACTGCTGTTCAGGAACGCCAAGGCTGGATTGGCAATACGCTTTGGGATAACGCCAGCCAGCTCTTGTCTTGGGAAGTGAAAGACTACGCCAATTACCAGAATCATGTGCAGTGGCCGGAACCAGCCAAGCTACATGCGATTGGCAACTGCATTCTGGAGTTTTCTCCAAGTAATGTCTATGTCGAAGACTGGCGCCAGCAGGTACAGCATGGTTTATTTTTAGGCTTGCGCCTTCAGTCTGCACTTGATGTTCAATCTGGTCAGACACTGGAAATGGATGGTGGCCTGATTATTTGTGCTGATCATATTGCCTATGCCCTGACGCGTTTGCCTAAAGTGCAAAGTGCAGTAGCTCAAATAGATTTGAAAGCAGTCGATCCGACCGTGTTTGCCTTGGTGGAAAGTTTTGAAGTTTCTATCGGGACTGATGGCCAAGCTAAAACTTACAGCACCCGCACAAGCGAAACAGGCAAAGCCTTTAAGCTGGAAAATTTTGAAGTTCTCAATGAAAGCAGTCTGGTTCAGCATGTCATTTTAGATGGTCGCAACATTGACCTGATTTTTGAGCTGGATATATACCAGCCGGATTACCAATTTCAATATGCAACCCCCACGACTACACAAGCTGAAAGCTGGCTGAAGTCAGAACAGGATCACCTGATGCAGCATGCAGAACGGGTGTTATAGGGAGAAATATGTCTTTTTTATATCTTTCGATTGCCATTATTGCAGAAGTCATTGCAACTTCTGCATTGAAAGCCTCCAATGGTTTTAGCGTGCTCTGGCCTTCACTTGCCACCATTGCCGGTTATGCCGTTGCCCTGTTTTTCCTGTCACTGACCATGAAAACTATTCCGATGGGCATTGCCTATGCAATCTGGTCTGGTGCCGGCATTATCCTGATTTCAACGGTTGGCCTCTTGGTGTTTAAACAGCAACTGGATCTTCCCGCGCTGATCGGTCTGGCGTTTATGATCATTGGCATTATTTTTATCAATGTCTTTTCCAAAAGTACGCAGCTTTAATTTTTTAATACTCATCTGACCAATAAAAAATCCCCAGACCGGGGATTTCTTATGTAAGAGATCAGGCTTTATTGCAGCTCTTGCACCAGAGTTGGAACAATCACGCCATCCACGTTCATTTCAGTCGTATAAATGCCGTTGGCCACATTGAACTTGTTCACATGATAGCTGGAACCATAGATCGAGTCGAAACCCTCACCTTTGGTAAAGACTTTCCTGTTGGCGGCCAGATCCAGTAAATGTGTACCATCAATGAACTGCATATAGGTTTTCGCATCGACACCGACACGTTTAGACATGATCTGTGCAGCGTCTTCTCGAGTCGCCGGGTCATTGATGTATTTGACAGTTTTATCCCAAACCTGAATCACCTTTTTCCATTGCTCTTTATTGGCTTCCAGATGGGCTGGATTCACGGTCAAGGTATCGTAGATTAATCCCGGCTTGTCTTTAGAGGTGAAAATGATTTTTGAACCGGCCACTGCAGATAGCGCTTGATTCGCCACCGGCTGCCATACTGCAATCACATCAATATCGGGAGTAGCAAAAACCTGTGGCAATTCATTGGTCATGGTATTGACCAGTTTAACTTCATTCAGTTTAACCTTGGCATCATCTAGTGCAGTGGACAGTAACAAGTGATCGACCAGGCCTTTTTCAGTTGCAATCGTTTTACTGCGCAGATCCTCAATTGAGTTAATGCCATTCTTGGCAATAATCACGTCATTTCCAGCTGAATAATCAGTCGCCATGATCATCACACCCTTGGTGCCGCCAGAACCAGTGACCAGATTATCACCATTGGTGACCAGTACGGCGTCCAGCTGATTCGCTGCGAATGCAGAGAGTGAAGCAGAATAGTCAAACCATTTAAAATCGGCATTAACTCCGGCATCTTCCAGCCAGCCTTTTTCAATCGCCACCTGCCAGGCCACAAATCCCGGCCAGTCACTATAACCAATCCGGATGGGCTGAGTAGTCACACGTCCTTCTGCCTTGGCATTTGGTTCAGGTACTTTAGCGGTATTGTCACAACCGCTTAAAAGGATTGCAGACAGTACGGAAACGGACATCAGTGCTTTTTTGATCATTTTGCGACTTCCCCTATGCATTCACATTTAAATTTGGTATTTGAAAGTTGTTTAGATTTTATAAATTCGCGCCAGCCACCGAAATGACTGATATCTGTTGCATCCTCAAGTGCATAGCCTTCACAGATAAAGCCTTTGACCCAAGTACCATCAATCAGCTGGACATTACCGATCCCCAAAGGTGCCGGAACTTCTGCAACAATGTCTCCGAACAGTGCACGCGGAATGTCCCAGACCTCTACTTCAATTGAAAAACCTTTCGCGTTGTATTGCAGGCCAGGTTTTGGCGGTGTGGTATTTTTTAAAGCATAGAGTTTGTAATGCGAAGCAGTCCGGGTCTGCTTGATCAGGGTGCCACCACGTGTGGTCAGCTGAAAATTCAGCGGCATTCCGGTCAGATGTGCACCGACGACAGCCAGTTTTACGCTGTGACCCGATGAGATTTCAGTTGTTTTTTCATAGCTAAGTTCAGAGGTGCCTAGCTTTAACTGGCTCGATTGCTGCCATTTTTGCCCGAATTTGGCCAGTGCTTCATCCATCCAGGCTGGCGCAATAAAGGTCACACCCGTTGGAAGACCATCAGCACGAATGCTATTTGGTAGCGCCAAAGCCGAAAGATCGGCAAAATTGACAAAATTGGTATAAGCGCCCATGTGGCTGTTTTTTACCAGAGGATCGGCTTCTACTTCTGCAATGCGATAAATGGTGGGTGCAGTAGGCACCATCAAGGCATCATAATCTGCCAGTGTATTTTGAATAACACGGCTCAGGTGGGCACGTTCATATTCATCCTGCATGACATCGACCGCATTGAACCGGTCTGCCTGCGCAATAATCTGGCCAATGACCGGATGGGTCTGCTCGCGTTGCACCATTTTTTCCACGGCACTAGTACGTTCAGCCACCCAAGAGCGGTTGTAAAGTGCAGTCGCCAGTTGCTGAAATGGAGCAAAATCAATCGGCTCAACCATATAACCCAAGCTTTGTACACGTGCGATCGCTAGATTAAACGCTTTTTCAGTTTCAGCATCGCCATAAAATTCCAGTGTATCTGGAATGGCAATTTTCCCTTTTGAAAATTGGCTCGGTACATTTTGAGGATGCGTTCTGGAATACTCATCGCTGGCATCATAGCCCTGCATGACTTGCGCCACCTGCCAGGCATCATCCACCGTTAAGGCAAAAATCGAAATTACATCGATGGTGCGACAAGCCGGAATCAGGCCTGTAGTCGAGAACCAGCCTTTGGTCGGTTTGAGTCCGACAGTGTTATTGTGGCCTGCCGGTACACGTCCTGAACCTGCAGTATCTGTACCCAGTGAAAATGGCACTAATCCATTGGCTACCACCACGCTGGAACCCGAACTCGAACCGCCACTGATATATTCAGGATTAAAGCTGTTCTTCACGGCGCCGTATGGGGAGCGCACCCCAACCAGACCTGTCGCAAACTGATCCAGATTGGTTTTACCCACGACAATCGCGCCGGCAGCTTTTAATTTGGCTACTGCTGTTGCATCGGAAGTCGCCAGATAAGCTGCCTCTTTACATGCTGCTGTGGTATAGAACCCTGCAACATCAATATTGTCCTTGACTGCAAATGGCACCCCATAAAGTGGCAAGCTTTCAATATCTGCACCAGTCAATGCATCAATTTGTGCCTGTAATTGTGCTGCTGTCGCAATTGATATCCAGGCATGATCGTCATTATTCAACTCGGCTACATACTCAATCAGGTCACTAAGCTGGATATTGTTATTCTGGTAGGCGTGTTGCCAGTCCTGTACAGTCCATAAGTTGTGCACAGCTGTTCTCCTTAAGTGTGTTCGGTATTTTGTGGAATAGGTGGCATGACGGCATCCATCAGTTCGAGATGGCCTTTAATCACGCCTTTCAGTGCAATAAATTGTTCGCTTATTTCTTTCAGATCACTGCTCGCGCCCTGCATCAGCATGACTTGCAGGATTTTTTCATCATCCAGCTGGATATGAAGTGAGTTGATCACTTGCGCCAGATACTGCTGTTGCAGATCGACCAGCTGACTGCGTAGCGGTTTAAGGCTGACGTCATAGAGCAAAGTAAGTGTGCCAACCATGACTTCATCGCGAATCACCAGATCATCAATCAGGTGACGATTAATCATATCGACAATGGCCTGCGAGCGGCTTTCATAGTGCTGCTCGACAATTTTTTGATCCATCGCATGTAGCGTTGTTTCTGGCACGGTAATACTGATCCGTGCCAATTTTTGTTTAGGCACGATGTTGATCCTTGGGTTGATATTGGGAAGACTGTTTAATGTGAAAGCCTGCACGTACGCTGAGAAGCTCTACCAGAAAGTGAAGCCATGGATGCATTTTTTTATTTGATGTCGGATTGTTCATGTGCATCTCCTAGGGATATTACAAAACCAGAATTTCGTATTACTTAGGAAAATGCAGAAAGCGTGCCAATTTTTAGTTATTTGGATGAGGTAAATAAACTTGCTTAAAAGGGCGAAAAAAAGCCCCATAACATTGAAATGGGGCTTGTTCTAAAGCAAAAGTAAGTTTTGTATTTCACCGGTTTATTCCATTTTGATTGCTCATGTCCTTGCTATTCTTTTTATACATGAATGGTTAACCGATGTTTGTGATTATGAGTGATCAAGTGTATTGCTCTCCTCTATTTATATTGTATATAAATAAATGCATTAAGCGTGCCACAATATACAAATAGAATAAATTTAAGCAGAATGCGTGGGAAATTAATTACATATGTAAAAAGAGGCAAAACAACAATGATTTATTTTTTAAGGATGCCTAAAAAATAGGCCATTTTGCACCATTGGGGTTCGATTGTGCATCAAAGTGTGGCTAGATTTGCTTTTTGAACTTGCCCAATAAGTTTACCACTTTTGATGTATATCAATTTAGTTTGAGGCTTATAGTTTCTAGCTACATAGTATTGAGAATTTAACTGTTCGGCGGAAAATATATTTAAATTGAGAAAAACCCTCCATACAGGTTCTTTTCCAAACAATATTTATCTACAATTAATCTAATAATTAAACAATTGTTCTTTAAAACTATATTAAGGGGAAAAGTGATGAGCCGTGGCTCTGAGTGGGGACGTTGGGATCTACACGTACATACAAAAGGTACAGCAAAAAGCGATAAATTTGGCAATATTTCTTTTGAAGATTACTGCATTCAACTTTTCAACAAAGCTGTAGAATGTAATATCAAAGCTATTGGCATCACTGATTATTTTAGTATTGAAAATTATAAAAAAGTAAAAGACTTTCAAGATCAAATTCATACTAGAACAGATTTCGACAAAATAAAAAAAGAAAGGATTTGTGAAATTCTTTTGATCCCGAATATAGAGTTAAGAATTATACCTAGCACGGATAAAGGCAGTGCTATAAATATGCATTTTCTACTAAATCCAGAAATTATTGAAGATTTTGAAAACCAGTACTGTGATGCATTGACATTTACAGTTACTGAAGAAGAACAATACAAGCTAACACCTTATGACCTTAAACGATTAGGAAGGAAAGGAGTCATAGAATATATCAGTGATGAATCTGCATATAGGAATGGTATTTCCTCTTTTGTTCTTAATTCTAGTGATATTATTAAAGCATTTAAAAAATATCCAAATTTCAGAAAAAATTGTTTGGTTGCGGTAGCTAATTCAAATAAAGATGGCGCCTCTGCATTTCAAGGTCACGAAAAGTTCTTGAATAGCCAACAAGATGGAGCCACTTTAAAGGTACTAAGAGAATCTCTATATAAAGTTTCAGACATCATTTTTTCTTCAACTCTGACTGATAAACCCTTTTTTCTAGGGAAAAATACTGCAGATCAATCTATCTTTCTTGATAATTATGGTACTTATAAGCCATGTATACATGGAAGTGATGCTCACGATCTAGATACTTTATTTGAACCAACAGATCAAAAATATTGCTGGATTAAAGCTGAACCAACTTTTGAAGGTTTAAAGCAAATTATTCACGAACCTGAAAGTCGTGTTCATATCGGACAACATTGCCCTGAAATAAAAAACTCATATGAAGTAATAGATTATATCGAGTTAAATAATACTAATGTTGCAAACGAAAAAATTTACTTTAATGGTAATTTAACTTCTATCATCGGTGGGCGATCATCAGGTAAGTCCACCCTATTACAATGTCTAGCAAATAAATTAAAACCTACCGCACTAAACTCCCTTGAACAATCTCAGCATATTGATGAGCTTTGTTCAAATTTTAGAATTATTTGGCAAGATGGTAAGGAGGATTATAGTAGACCCATTGAATATTTTTACCAAGGACATATGTATTCAAAGTCAAAAGATCAAGGTATTGAAGATATAGTTAAAGACTTGATACAGCAAAAAGACAATAAGCTTTTCTCTAAATTTAAAGAACAAAGTGATTTTTTACGACATGAAATTTCAGGAAAAGTATCTACTTATTTTTCAATTTTAAGCTCTTTAACTGACTATCAATCACAATTGACACAGAAAGGTAATAAGGATGATATTCAAAATCAAGTTAATGAATTATCCATACAAATCCAAAATAATGATATTGGAAATATAACTCAAGAAGAAATGGCAAGTTTTAATACTTCGAATGAAACTTTGACAATTCTTAATAAAAATCTTGAAGGTCTTATTACTTTTAAAGAACTACTTGAAGATAAGCACAGTTCTGATTTCTATCAACTGTTAAACCCATTTGAACTTAGTTTAAATTATGTGCTAGTAAAATCACACTTTGAATCTTTTGCAAGTGAAATAGAAAAATTTACAGCTACTCAATTTGAGCAATTCAAAAAGCTATCTCAGAAAACTATTTCTGATCAGATCCTAAAAGTTGAACAAGAAATTTTAAGTATCAAAAGTACTAACATATTTCAAAAAGTCGAAGTCTATCTAAGGTCTTCTGACGCTATAAAACCATTATTAGAAAGGCTAAATATTGAAAAAGCTAAGATTCAAGAAATTGATGATATTTTAGAAAAAATTGCTGAATTAAAAAAATCTTTGGAAAGTCTGACAACTGAGTTTCAACGTACAATTTGGTTATCAATGTCCAATGTAGCTTCCGAATTAATACAGGCTATATCATCAATTACAATCAGCCAAGATCTACAAATAATTGCAACGAATATATTTGATAAATTCAAGTTCAATGAATTTATCAAAAAAACAATTAACCAACAGCCTGAAAAAGCCAAGCTATTTGCTGAAATGCAAGTTACTTCTCAAATAGAACTATTAGATAAATACCATGAAATAGTAGAATCCTTAGAAGAAGGAGAAGTTCGTTTTAGAGGTGGTACTACTTTAGAAACATTTACTAAAGAATTCTTTGATAATTCATGGTTTAAAATAAAATTTGACGTGATCTATGATGATGACAACTACAATGAAATGTCACAAGGCAAAAAAGCTTTTGTAGTGTTAAAAATGACTTTAGATTGTAGTGAAAGTAAGTGCCCTATTATCATCGACCAACCTGAAGATGACTTAGATAATCGTGCAATATACTCTGAATTGGTAGCTTTTCTAAAACAAAAGAAAAAGGAAAGACAAATTATTCTTGTGACTCACAACGCTAATGTCGTGGTAAATGCAGATAGTGAGCTAATTATTGTTGCCAACCAACATGGGACTCATAGTCCAAATATGAATAAGCATAAGTTTCAATATAAATTTGGAAGTATTGAGTCACTTGATTTTGATCCAACATGCACGTCTACCTTGAATCAGAAAACAATTAAGTCACATATATGTGAAATTCTTGAAGGTGGAGATAGAGCCTTTAAATTACGAGAACAAAAATATAATCTAGCTTCATAAATAAAAAAGACCGCCTAAGCGGTCTTTTTTATTATTAATTCATCAAGCCACTGGCGCCAACGTAAACAATACCTGCCCCGTTTTTACCGTCTGCCCTTTTTCAATGGTAATTGCATCCACACGCATACGCTCAGGTGCAATAATTGGTATCTCAATCTTCATCGCTTCAATCACAGCTAAGGTCGCACCTTCTTCCACAATATCGCCTGACTGACATTCAATTTTCCAAATTGAACCTGGCATATGTGATTCCACCGCACAACCACCTTCAGGCACTTCAACACCTTCGCCATCATCCACAGCATCTAGACTTTCAGAGACATATTCCGCAAGACCTGCTTCATGCCAGCGACGGCGCTCTGCATCAAAGTTGGCTTGTTGCACCGCTTTAAATTCCGAAATAGATTCTTGGTTTTCAGTTAAGAAGTCGTTGTATTCTTTCAGATTCAATACACCATCTTCAATGCGTAATTTTAAACGCCCTGCTTTAAAGTCCTCACGCATTTGCATGAGTTCCGCTTCAGACACTTCATAAAACTTAATTTGGTCAAAGAAGCGCAGTAACCACGGCATACCTTGCTCAAAATCAGGGTTTTTACGGTAGCGTGACCACATTTGCGAAGTACGACCAACAAACTGATAGCCACCCGGACCTTCCATACCGTAGACACACATATACGCACCGCCAATACCCACAGCATTTTCAGGTGTCCATGTCCGTGCAGGGTTATATTTGGTGGTGACCAAACGCTGGCGCGGATCAAGTGGCGTTGCCACAGGCGCACCCAAGTACACATCGCCCAAGCCCATGACCAAATAACTGGCGTTATAGACCACATCTTTCACAGCTTGTTTGTCTTTTAAGCCATTAATACGACGGATAAATTCGATATTGTCCGGACACCACGGCGCATCAGGGCGCACGGTTTGCATATAACGTTCGGTTGCGAGTTGGGTTTGTGAATCTTCCCACGCCAATGGTAAATACACGGTACGTGATGGCACTTGCATCTCGGTCACATCAGGCAGTTGCTCTTCTGCCACTTGAAGCATACGCAATAAATCCATCTGATCGAGTTGGGTCGAATCAAAATGAATTTGCAGTGAACGAATGCCCGGTGTCAGGTCAATAATGCCTTGAATATTTTGATCTTTCACCCATTGCATCAGCGCATGAATACGGAAACGCAGGTTTAAATCTAAAACCAACTCGCCATATTCCACCAACATATAGTTGCTACCGGCAGGACGATACACCACATCAGGCGTACCATTTTGACCTTTCAAGGTATCTAAAATGGCAGATTTTAAGGTGCTGATTTCAGGATAGAATGATTCATCAAAAGTGACTGCTTGCGTATCTTTAGCAGTTAATTGCGCATGATATTTTTCATTCAGCAATTTCGCTTGATGGTAGCTCACAGGCACAAATTTGACTTTATCGCCTGCTTTAAGCTGACCGAGTTTCCAAAGTTCCGAATTGATGACCACCGCAGGACACACGAAACCACCAAGGCTTGGGCCATCTGGACCTAAAATAATCGGCATATCACCGGTAAAATCAATCGCCCCAATGGCATAAGCATTGTCATGGATATTCGATGGATGCAGACCCGCTTCACCACCGTCCTGACGTGCCCATTCAGGTTTAGGTCCAATTAAACGGATACCAGTACGGCTTGAGTTAAAGTGAATTTCAAACTCATTCGCAAAGAAAGTATCAATGTCGTTTTTGGTAAAGAAATCAGGCGCGCCATGTGGACCATACATCACCGCAATTTCCCAAGAATTGGAGAATGTCGGGATTTGATCATCGCTTAATGCGCGAACTTCATCGGATGTAAATGCCGTGATTGGAAGCATATCGCCAATCAGTAAGTTACGCCCTGCATGACCACCGAATTGACCTAAAGTAAAAGTTGCTTGTGAGCCTAAATATTCAGGCACATTTAGACCGCCTTTAATGCCAATGTAGGTACGACAACCTGTGGCGATCTTGCCACATTTTAACACCTGACCTTTGCGTACATTGACAGTTTGCCACATTGGAACGGCTACGCCATCCAAAGTAGATGGCATATCACCACCAGCAAGCACAATTTGACTATCACAATGAAATTTTAGGCTTGGCCCTTGTAGCGTACATTCCAAACCTGCGGTATTCGGTACATTGCCTAACAATTGGTTTGCGACATTTAAAGACAGCGGATCAATCGCACCTGATGGCGGTACGCCGACATCCCAATAGCCCAAACGGCCTGTGACATCTTGCACGGCGGTTTGAATGCCTGCTTGAAGGACTTCAATCTTTTGGGTTTTCCACTCAAAGGTATTTAAGAAGCGTGTGGTTTGCGTGCCTGCTTTAAAGACCTCACCCTCAATAATGTTTTGCAGATATTCAAGATTGGTTTCAATGCCGGCAACCGAAGTTTTAGCCAAAGTATCCGTCATGGCTTGAATGGCAGAATCACGAGAATCGCTTGTGACGATAATTTTGGCAATCATCGGGTCATAGAACGACGAGACATTGGAGCCGGTTTCTACCCAAGTTTCATTACGGGCATTGGCATCAAATTCAACGTGAGTCAAAAGTCCAGCACTTGGTTGAAAGTTTTTGATTGGATCTTCAGCATAAAGACGCACTTGAATCGAATGACCTTGAGACTCAAGTGTTGATGTAGGTGCAACCCAATCGCTACTGCCTAAAGTCACCATCCATTCCACTAGATCGACACCAAAGACTTGCTCGGTTACACCATGCTCTACTTGTAGACGGGTATTCACTTCCAAGAAATAGAATTCTTGGGTGTCGGTATCCATCACAAATTCAACGGTACCTGCCGAACGGTAATTCACCGATTGCATCAATTGAATCGCGACATTTTGAATATAGGCACGTTGCGTATCGTTTAAATGTGGTGCAGGCGTTTCCTCAATCACTTTTTGGTTACGACGTTGCACCGAACAATCACGCTCGCCCAGTGCTAGAACTAAACCGTTGCCATCACCAAAGATTTGCACTTCGATATGACGAGCATTTTGTACGAATTTTTCTAAGTAAAGGCCTGCATCTTTAAAGTTGGCTTGCGCTAAATAAGACACGGTTGCATAAGCTTCTTTCAGCTCCTCCGCATTCCACACCAAACGCATGCCAATACCACCACCACCTGCGGTACTTTTCAGCATCACAGGATAGCCAATACGCTCAGCCTCAAGCAGGGCTTCAGCTTCATCAGCCAATAATTGGCTACCTGGCAATAACGGTACATTGGCTTGAATTGCCAATTCACGTGCAGTGTGTTTCAGACCAAATGCTTTCATTTGCTCGGCATTTGGGCCCAAGAACACAATGCCTTGTGCTTCACAGAGATTACAGAATTCGGCATTTTCAGACAGGAATCCATAGCCCGGATGAATCGCTTGCGCACCGGTATGTTTGGCCACTTCTAAGATTTTATCGACATTCAGATAGCTTTGGCTTGCAGGTGCATCACCAATAAAGACCGCTTCATCAGCTAAAGTCACATGCAAGGAATCACGATCTGCTTCCGAATACACCGCAACCGATTGGATGCCTAATTTTTTAAGGGTACGGATGACACGACAAGCAATTGCACCACGGTTGGCGATGAGAACTTTATTAAACCCATATTTTAAAGTCATAGTCTTATACCTCGCCTTCACGGACAATCAGTTGAATTTTTGTTGGGTTATAGGCATTACATGGGTTATTCAGTTGTGGGCAGTTTGAGATCAACACAATCAAATCCATCTCAGCTTTAATTTCCACATATTTGCCGGGTGCAGAAATCCCATCATCAAATTTCAGGTGACCATCTGAAGTTACAGGTACATTCATAAAAAAATTAATATTTGGACCGATATGGCGCACATTCAGACCATGCTTTTTCGCAATCGGATGTTGTGACAATGCAATCATGAAATTGTTACGGCAACTGTGCATTGGATATTTATCATGCGCATAACGGACTGTGTTACTTTCACATGAACATGCACCGCCTAAAGTATCGTGGCGACCGCAGTTGTCATCATGAATACTCGCAATTTTATTGCCAAAGTTGGTATATAAAGTCGTACCTTTTTCTAGATAAATTTGACGGTTCATAGCCAAAGTATCGGTTGCGCTATAACGCTCTTCAGGGTTATGTGCGGAAATAAACAAAGTATCCACCGCTTGATTACCTTCAAGATCAACAATACGGAAATACTGGCCTTTTTTGACTTCACACATCCATGCTTCACCGGCAGGACAAACTTCGTTAAGTACTGATTTTTCATGATTTTGTGTTGGGTTTACGAGTGCAGTCATGATCATTCCCCTTAAGCAGTTAAAGCGTAGTAGCGGTTATTATTTTGAAACGCACGCTGATTTTGCGGGCATGAGTCACGGCAGACATCGGTGTCGCCTAAAGGCAGTGCTTTAAAGAGTGAGAGCTGAATATCGGCAGGTGCATATTCAGTAGAATTGTCTAAGGCATGTGGTGCACTGGATAAAAACACCAAACAATCCATTTCAAAACGTAGTTCAATCACCTGATCAGTATTGTCAGATACGACATAAGACAAGTTACCGTTGTCATCTGGTTGCACTTTAGAGAATAGATTTAAGGTATTACTCAGATCCGTCGCAGATAAACCAAATTTGGTCATCTCTAAAAGTAGGCTGTCTTTAGCATTGCGGTACATGTCGTTGCGGGCATCCTGGAAGGTCTTCGTGCCAAACTGTGCTCCAATTTGCGGGGCGGTACTTGGCGCACAAAAGGCATCATTCCAACCATGGTCATCTTTAACAATCGAGATCATCGCACGACCTAAATCAGACGCCAAAATGTGCCCTGTACTTAAAAATGCGCTGTGTTGACCTTTTAAGCTGTCTGGCATGTTATAGGCTTCAAGCTTATCTTCGCTATTCACACAAAACAGTGAAACATTGGCATTTGCGCCTAAAGATTTAAGTTGTAAAACTGCGCCACGCTGGATGCGTGCTGACCAGTGGTGTCCACCCGGTAAACGTTCAGTCCAGAGGACTTGATCTTCGTGATAAGTAGTTGTGCTCATATGCATCCATCCCAATCTTGTACGGTTTACCTCCCGGGCTTTTATCCCTCCGTGTAGCTTGAGCTTGAAACTTAAGCCGTGAACTCTCGGTCGCAGACCTACATGAATCTTCATGTATCGGAACCCTAGATCACTTTATGATTGAGTAGATAGATGCAAAGGACGTGCCAAACTGGTAATACTATTTTTTATATTCGTAATACTTTTTTTTGAGATGGAACTGATCACTTCAGGTGCAAGGCTCTGAAAAAGGCATCAAGATGTACCAAAATAAAAAATCCCAGCTTGAACTAGGATTGTAAAATCTACAGATGAGGACTTTATCAAGATATCCAAACTGCAAAGTTATTTACTTAAAATCTCATGCAGCATATTACGTAACCATTGATGACTGGTTTTATGATGACAAGACATATGCCAATACTGCTTTACGGAATAGGTCGGGAAAGCAATCGGTGCCTCAAAAATCTTGAGATTGCCACGTGATAATAAAACTTCACTCAAATAATAAGGCACGGTCGCAATCGCATCGGTTTCCTGTACCACCAGTCCTACCCCGAGATAACTTGGCAGACGCATTAGAATGTCACGCTTGAGTTCCAGATTCAGCAATTCATTTTCAATATGGTAATGCCCCATCCCGGCATCAATATCAATATGGGTTTCACGTAAATACTCTTCTGTCGTGATGCTGTCACCGGTCAGGCGCGGATGGTCTTTCGCCGCGATCACCACATAATATTGCTCAAACAGTTTCTGCTGATAAAAGCCATTCTCCAGATTTGGCAAGAAGCCCAAAGCCAGATCAATCTCACCATTGGCCATTTGATAACTGGTTTCCGAGGTAATCGGACGCACATTCAGACGGATATGGGATGCATGCTGCTTCAGATACTGGGAAATTTTTGGCAATAACACCAGATGTGATACATCGGTCATCGCCAGTGTAAAGCGCTGCTGTGAAGTGACCTGATCAAAATTGATCGTGAAATTATTGATTGCTTCAACTTTGCTCAGTGCTTCGCTGACCAAGGGAAAGAGCTGTTTGGACAGATCCGTAGGTAGCATCTCATTGCCAATACGTAAAAATAAAGGATCACCATAATGCTGGCGAATTTTATTCAGCAGATTGCTCACCGCTGGCTGGCTCATATCTAAATGATCGGCTGCCTGAGATACGTTTTTAAATTTATAGACATAATAAAAAATACTGAGCAATTTACAGTCAAGTTCAAACACAGAAATACATTTCCTTTAACTTTCTCCTCATTCGGACAGGTCTTTCATCCGCATAAGTCTATTGAGGGTCAGATTAAAATATAACACTTTGCCACTATTTTCAGGATTAAACTCGCTGTAATTTTCCGAAAAAAATACTTTTGCCAGATGAATAAATCCATTAAAAAGTACCTCAACAAGTACCTCAACGCAAAATTTCCAGCCCGGTTTGCTCAGGTCAGTTAAACATTTAAAGCGTATGCGATATACTCAGCCCCACCGAATAAATGGTAAAAATACAGAGAAATCTTATATGTTTCAGGATAAAAAGCTGGTCTGTTTTGATCTGGATGGTACGTTGATTGATTCTGTAGGCATCTGGAATCAGGTCGATGCAGCCCTGATTGATGAGCTCTCCAACAGAAAAGTCGATTTACAAGAGATTCAGCAACAGCGCGATCTTCAACTTACCGCCTTGAGACATAGACCAGATCCTTATCTGGAATATTGTGGATTTTTAAAAGAACAATACGGTTTTGAACCAGCTAAAGAAGAAGTAAAAAATCGTCGTTATACAATTTCCCGACATTTTCTGGATCATATCGTCGAATTGAAACCTCAGGCAGACCTTCTGATTCAAGCTTTAAAACAGCAACAGATATCACTGGCTTTGACCACCACCACCAGTTTATTCAATGTACAGCGCTATCAGGATAACAATCGAAATATTAATTCTAAAATCAGCTTTGATGAGGACTTTTCCTTGATTCTCACCCGTGAAAATGTCCAGAACATTAAACCTCATCCCGAAGTTTATCTGAATGTTTTGCAAGCCTTTAACCTTCGACCTGAGGAATGTCTAATTATTGAAGACTCTCTAGTCGGTGTAGAAGCAGCCAATCATGCGGGCATCGAGGTAGTGGCAATGTATGACCAGCACTCCGCTCATGAAATAGATTTGATCAAAGCCAAAGCAAATTATTATGTCGAAAATTTTGCTGAATTATTAAGTTCATTCAATAACAACATCCACTAAAAAAGATGCCATGAAGCATCCTTGTTCATGACATCTTGAATACTATTTGTGGCTTAAAAATCTTGCTGACTATTTGGCTTTTTTATAGATTGAGCCTGAACCAACCAGATTTCCGGTTTTCTCATCGATTGCAAAATCGACCATACCTGCACCTGCGTTCAACTGAAGCATGCCATTTTCGTTCACTGCAGCGGGCATTGGATTCTTTTTCTCGGTTTTACCGGTTTCCTTATCTTTGATCGTATTGGTAATCAGATAATTTTCACCATTTTTTGAAATAACCAGAATATTTTCAAGTTTTGGATTTTCCACGGTGTTTTTCCAGTTGCCCTGATAATCTGGTGCGGGTGCTTCAGTGGTGTTACAAGCAGTTAAAAGTACTAATAATGGAATTGCTGAAAAATATTTAAGATGTTTCAAAACTGAGACCTTAAGTGTAACGACGCGGCCATTATAGAGAGAAGCCCTTAGGGCTGAAGCAGGTTGTTGTAGGCAAAGCGTTTCAGCAGTACTGGATCTGTTTTGCTTTCGTCATTTTTTGAAATCTGTATCCATATTTTATTCATAAACAGGAGGATTTTAATGATATTGAATCTGATAAAGGTCAAAAAAAAATTCCTCAATAGACCATCCAAATCTATTGAGGAGTACCAAAACGGTAAAATAAGTAAAGCTTAAAAATTATGACAATAGTTTCGCTTTAAAGTAGTTGAATACAGATTTGGCAGCATGGGTTTTTTCAACCACCTGCTCAGTCCAGTGATTCGGTAGAGAACATTTAGCGAGACCTACCCAAACGGTAGAAAACTGCTTGATGAAACTCGCTTCGTTATAATGAATGCCATATTCTTCACAGAGCGCTTTAACTTTTGGCGCAACCTGCGCATAGCGATTGGCCGGCATATCCGGAAACAGGTGATGCTCAATTTGATGGCTCAAATTACCACTCAAAATATGCAGCCAGGTCGTCCCGCTAAAATTGCTCGAACCACGAATCTGGCGCAGATACCACTCGGCACGGGTTTCATCGTCGGTATTATCCATTTCAAAGGTTTCAGCATCTTCAGTGAAATGACCGTTAAAAATGACGGCAGAAGCCCATAGACTGCGAATCACATTGGCCACCGCATTTCCGGTAAATACCGGAATGGCATTTGGCCCGGCAATGATCGGGAAAAATACATAATCTTTTAACACCTGACGGCGCATTTTTTGGCGCAAAGGTGCTGCTTCTTCCCAAACTTCTTTCCAGGTCTTGGTTTTATAAGCAATCACGTCTTCCAAATGCAGGCGTTGCAGGCCAACATACCATTCGAAAAACACCATTAACTGAATGCCCAATGGAATATTGAACAGAAAGCGTGGTTCCCATTTTTGCGATTCACTAACTCGAATTAGCCCATAACCCACATCATGATCCATCCCCACAATATTGGTATAAGTATGATGAATATAGTTGTGCGTGTATTTCCAGTCATCGCCAGTTGAAATCGTATCCCAGTCATACGTCACACCGTTCAGACTCGGATCGTTCATCCAGTCGAACTGGCCATGCATGACATTGTGACCGAGTTCCATATTTTCCACGATTTTGGAAAGACCGAGCAGACCTGTCCCCGCCAGCCATACCGGTGGCAACCAGCCGGCAAACATCAGCATGCCACGTGAGGCAATTTCGCTATAGCGGACAAAGTTGCGGATTTTATAAATATATTCGGCGTCTTTTTCCCCCAGATCATCCATGACCTCGCGGCGGATTGCATCGACTTTGGCACCGAATTCCTCAATCTGTTCCGGACTGAGAAATTGGCTTTTGCTATGTCGTTTAAAATCAATTTGCATATTCATGGGAGCACCTTCTTATAGTTTAATTAATGGCTTATCAATGGTTTATAAATTAATCACCACAGGACTCACTGCCTGAGAAATGCACAGTTTGATCTGGGTATTATTGCCATGATCAATTTCACCGGTCAGGACATTCCGTACCGAACCACTGACCTTGGTACAGGAACAGGTGTTGCAGATGCCCATCCGGCAGCCATGCGCTGGTCGCAAACCAGATTTTTCAGCACTTTCCAGTAAGTTGGACTGCGCCTGAAACTCTTGCTGCGATCTTAAAAACTGTACCGGCTGTGCTTTAATTTTTTCATCGACCACAATCTGGAAATATTCCGAATGAAAATTGGATTTCAATTCTAGTTTATCGACGATTTTCAGTGCAGCCTTCATCATCCCGGCTGAGCCACAGGCGTAAATTTTTCGTTCTGCAAAGTCTGGCACCAGCTTTTGCAATAAGCTCTGCGTCAGATGCTGCTGGTGTTCCACGGTATTGAAATGGTGATATTTCAAGTTTGGATGCATGAGAGCCAAGGTTTTCAGTTCAGCATGAAAGGCATCATCTCGAGTGAAATAAATCAGGTCGATCTGTTCCAGAGACTGGATCACTGCTTTTTGCAGCAAGGAATAAATGGCCGTAATCCCACTGCCTGAAGCCAGGAATAAAATCGGCTGCGTGGATTTTTGCAATGTGAACTCGCCTTGCGGCTGTGATATTTCGATCACGGCACCAATTTGCATCAGGCTTAAGGCACGTGACACTTTGCCCTGCTGTTTAACCGCAATGATCAGATCACCATTTTTCAATACCGTCACCACAGAATAATGTCGCTGATGACGTACGCCATCCAGTCCGACAGTCACTGCAATATTCTGGCCGGCCTGAAATGACTTGGCTTTAAAATTATGATTTGGACGTAAGTGAATCTTGAAAAAGTCAGAGCTGATGGCTTGAATGCCCATAACGGCAGCCTTAACTTTTTTGATTGCCCAAGTTGGATGGATTTTTTCACCAATAAAATCAATGAAATCTTCCCGGATCCAATGCGGCTGATAGGTTGGCATGCTTGTCATTTTTATCCCCTTATCCGCAGACAGTTTTATTAATGTACAACTGTCTAATTATTATATTGCTCAGGATAAAGAATTCTCATATTGAGACCATGTCAATACAGGTCAAATTATGTGCCTAAGCCATATAATATGAATTTTTGTCGGACAATATCGTCTAAAAGTAGCAATCAAGGCGATATGGATTGAGAAAAAGCATTTTTAAACTGACAACGCTGCTTAGCCTATACATAAAAAAACTGACCTCTATTCGAGATCAGTTTTTTGACTTCATGTTGGGATTTTTAGATTAAATGACGCTTTAACCTGCTGCCTGCTCCAAAAGAATAGTCCCATATAATTCACGCAGATCTTTTTTCAGCATTTTACCAGTACCACTGAGTGGAATCGCATCAACAAATACGACTCGGTCTGGAATCTGCCATTTGGCTACCTTGTCCGCATAATAATCCAGCAGATCAGTTTCACTTAGCTGGCTGTCCGGCTTTTTAATGGCAATCAATACCGGGCGCTCATCCCATTTAGGATGCTGGGCGGCAATCACGGCAGCCATCGCAATTTCCGGATGTCCCATGGCAATATTTTCCAGCTCCACCGATGAAATCCATTCTCCGCCAGACTTGATTAGATCTTTAGAACGATCACTGAGTTTCATAAAGCCATCCTGATCCAGCGTAGCAATATCGCCGGTATCAAACCAGCCATCATCAGTCAGTGCAGACTCTTCCTTGCCGAAATAATGGCTGATGACCCAATGCCCTTTGACCTGTAAATTTCCTGTGGTCTGTCCATCACGTTCAATTTCATGCGTCCCTTTTTCTGCATCAGTCAAACGTAGGTCAACCCCGAATGGCGGACGGCCTTGGGACAGCCGAATCTGTAATTTTTCTTCATCAGAGAGATGCAAATGTTTGGTCTTGAGCTGATTCGCTGTACCCAATGGACTAATTTCCGTCATGCCCCAAGCATGGATCGTTTCACAATTAAACTGTTCTTTGAACGCTCTTAGCATGGCCGGTGGACATGCAGATCCACCCACTACATTCCGTTTTAGGCTTTCCAGTTTGGAACCTAACTGATTTGCGGCTGCAATCAAACCTTGCCAGATGGTCGGTACGCCAAGTGCTACCGAAACCTGATAAGTATCAATCAGGTTAACCAGACTGGTGCCATCCAGACCCGGTCCAGGAAGAACCAAAGTGCATCCGACCATTGCAGCGGCATACGGAGTGCCCCACGCATTTACATGGAACATCGGCACCACAGGCAACATAATGTCGGCAGCCGAGACATTTAATGAGTCAGGTAAAATGATGGCATAGCTATGTAATACCGTAGATCGATGGCTAAATAGCACACCTTTGGGATTTCCCGTGGTTCCTGATGTATAACACAGAGAGCTTGCCGAGTTTTCATCAAGTGTTGGCCACTCAAATTCTGCATTTTGGCCGGCAATCAGATCATCATAAAATTGTACTTCTGGAATCGCTTCTCTAACTGCCGGATCAGCTGCATCCAGACAGATAAAATGCTCGACTGAGCTCAACAGCGCTTTCACGGCTTTAATTAAAGGGACAAATGTTTTATCGAACAGCACCACGCGATCCGCAGCATCATTCATAATAAAAATCAGCTGTTCCGGAAATAAGCGCGGGTTAATGGTATGACAGACTAAGCCGCTGCCAGAAATGGCATACCAAGACTCTAAATGGCGATGATTATTCCAGGCAATGGTCGCGACCCGATCTCCCTGCGCCAAGCCGAGTTGTTGTAATGCATTGGCAAAACGTTTCGAGTTTTGATGAATTTCTCCCCAATTGGTCACTGTAATAGTGGTATCGGTATTTTTGGAAATTACCTCGGTATCGGCATGATAGCGTCCTGCATGTTCAATCATGCTGCTGATCAGTAAAGGCTGAAACATCATATTTCCGAGCATTCTCCACTCCTTTGTGCTTGTTATTGGTCCGTATTTGCGTATCGTTGTTATAGTTGCATGATGGCTCGATCTGAAACCGTAACTTACTTTTTATCATCATGTGGATCGAATTTAGCAAGGAAATCTAACTTTGTAAGTATCGAATTGTGACAAATTAAGCCAAGTGACTGAGGCGTATAAAAATGGGAATACGATTTACGTAGAGATAAAATTTACACAGAAAATCTGAGATCTGATTTTCACTTTAATTGTCGTGCATCAAGACTCAAGCTTAAAAAATAGAATGACAACACTCCTCTTCCTCCCTTTTGTTATATTAAGTACCTTAAAATGTGCTATAAATCAAAATAACTAGAACAGTTTTAGTTCAAGAAAGTGTATGTATAAGTCTGAAAAACTGGCACAGAATATCCGTCAGATGATTGAAAACGGTGTATGGAAGGCACATGAAAAATTGCCTTCACTTCGCGAACAGACCCAATTATCTGGTTATAGCCTGATGACGGTACTCAATGCTTACCAGGAACTTGAAGCACAAGGTCTGGTCTATGCCAAAGACAAATCGGGCTATTACGTTGCAGAACACACTCAAGCTCTGCTCAATAGCAAACAGTCCGCCCAGATTGGTTTAAATCCTAAAATTCAAATCAATTCGGTGGTATTTAATTATTTAAAATCGACTCAGTCAGCAGAGATTGTGCCTTTTGGTTCTGCCTTTCCCAATGCAGAGCTGTTATATAACGCCAAATTTATGCAGATTCTGGCGCAGCAGGCCAAAAGAAAAAGCAGTTATAACAACCAGAATCATATGCCGCCCGGCAATCAGAACTTGCGGCAACTGATTGCCAACCGTTATCAATTACAAGGAGTTACCTGCAATCAAGATGACATTGTCATTACATCCGGTGCACTAGAAGCATTGAATCTGTCTTTACAGGCCTTAACCCAACCCGGTGATTTTATTCTGCTACAGCAAACCATATTTTATGGTGCCTGGCAGGCAGCCGAGCGTCTGGGATTACAGGTGATTACGATTCCGGAACATCCACAGTTTGGCTTTGATCTGGAATCATTTGAACAGGCTTTAAAACAGTATCCGATCAAGGTGTGCTGGCTGATGCTGAATGCCCATAATCCGATTGGCTTTACCGTCAGTTCTGAAATCAAACAAAGAATTGCGGAACTCTTGTATGAATATCAGGTGTATTTAATCGAAGATGATGTTTATCAGGAATTAAATTATGGTTCATCCAAACCGCTACCCGTTAAATATTTTGATCAACATCAGATGGTTTTGCACTGCGCCTCATTTTCGAAAACGCTGGGGATGGGCGCACGCGTCGGCTGGGTGTATGCGGGTCCATTTTCCGATGCCATTCAGCACTTACAGCTCATGAGCACTTTAACAGTCAGTCCCTTACTTCAAAATGCGCTGGTCGAGTTTATTTCACATCATCATTATGAAAAACATTTGCGGCATTTAAGGCAGCATCTGGAAAAATATAAAAAGAAATTTTATCAAGAACTTAAAGCACGTTTGGGAAGCATCTGTGAAATTTACTATTATTCCAGTGGTTATTTTCTCTGGATTGAATTACCTAAAGAAGTCGATGCCCAGCAGCTCTATGAACAATTGCTTCAACAGCATATTTCAATTGCCCCTGCACTGCTGTTTAAGCCTGAGCCTGCCAGCCAACATTATATTCGGCTGAACTGTTCGTTTGAATGGACAGCCAAGATTGAAGATGCAGTCAATCTGCTGGCAGAAACCATTCTCCAAAATAGCAAAAGCGCGGATTAATTCATCCACGCTTCTGTTACAGATCAGACTCTCTCATTGAAAGAAGTCTTAGAAGTTGTAAATAGCAACCGCATTAATTCGGTTGTCTTCACCTGTAGTGCTGCCATTTGCGGCTGCACCTAATGCCTCACGTTCACCATAAACATATTCCAGACCGAAACTTAAAGGCTTGGTTGGGCTATAGAACACGTTGGCCCACGCTTGCCATAAGTCTTTATTGGCTTTGGTCTTGTCAGTGACTGCATTGATATAAGCTTGATCTTCATCAAAATTCATATAGCCATAACCCAATGTGCCGCGCAATTTATCATTAAACTGCTGAGTTAAGCCGACTGAAATTGAATCAAATTCACTTTGTAATAAATCGCCATTTGCAGCGGTAATCACACCCGTATTTGCATAAGATACAAAGCTGCTATCGCCTTTGACATGGTAATAGTCAGCTTTGAGCGTTGTACCCGGCACAACATCATACTTGGCACCAAGCCCTACACCCCATGCGGTTTTTTCATCTTCATTGACACGCTTTTCATTCCCCATCGCACGGGCACTGACTGTAAGATTATCAGCAAATTTATGATTTAAACGTGCCGTTAAAGCAGGTAGACGTTGTTTAATACCAGTAATGGTTGCATCTTTAGGATCTTCTACTGCAAATACTAGATTGGTTTCAGGACTGATGGTGCTGGTATAACGAACTTGTGGCGTCCGTTTAATTGAACCGCCAGCATAAACCAATGCATCTACAGTTTCCGGAATATAATCTGGCACTGCAAAGTTCGACCAGGTTTGACCGATCAACCAGTTGGCATAGCTGATATAAGCATGACGGATACGCAAGTTATCAAAGCTTGCGCCGCCCAGAAAATCCACTTCAACTTTACCGCTTAAAGCTTTATCTCCAGCACCGACTGGTGCTTTAAAATCCATGCCTAAACGGGTTGCAGCCAGAGTAGATTTAAATTCATCACTACGCTCACCGACACCTTCTAAAGGTACCGCATTAATCTGGTTATACATACGTGCTGCTGAACCACCTTCAGCCTGATAAGAGGCATCGGCACGAATATTTCCATAAAGATTAAATTCGGCACCACTGGCAATTTTCATTACGGGTTTGCTTGCTGGAGCAGGTGTTGCTGCAACATGTGCAGTGACCACAGCCGTCTGTCGTTGCTGTTGCTCAACCAGTGCGCGTAAGGCCTGAACTTCCTGGCGCAGTTGTTCAATTTCCTGCTGATTCGACTGAGCTGAGGTTTGTGCTTGAGTCGATAAGCTGATGCCCCCTAAACTCATTGCCATCATGCTCATCAGAACTGTGCGCTTGAATGTGATTGTTGGTTGATTAAGTAATTGTGTCGTGTTCATCCTAAACTCGCTTTTTATTATGCGTTTCGATTCTAGCAACAGATCACCACCCGTTACGATGGCGATCTATATCATTGGGAATATTATCTTTATTGATTGAAATCTAACTTAATGTGTCGCTTCTTTTGCCAATGGATTCGGCTTCACATCAGGTGTTGCAAGGGCTTGGCCATCTACGGAAGTTTTTAAGTTCACCAGGAAAATTGCCAGCGCAGCGATTACGCCAGGAATCGCAATTGCAAAGAAGTTCATTTGATGCGGTAAATTCATGGTTAATAAAGCACCAGTGAGTACCGGCCCAACAATTGCACCAATACGTCCAATACCTGATGCCCAGCCCATACCGGTAGAACGTACCGTCGACGGATAATACTGCGCCACAAAGGTATAGAGCAGAATTTGTGAGCCAATCGTTGCAGCGCCTGCCACAGCAATCAAGGTATATAGAACGAATTGCGGACTGTTAAAGCCAAGCAGAATCAATGCAATGGCACCACATAAGAACATGATAGTCAGCACTTTTTTGATATGGAATTTATCTGCGAGATATCCACCACCAATGGCACCTACCATACCGCCAATATTCAGGGCGAACAGGAAGATCATACTTGCACCCAGCGAGTATCCTGCCTGAATCATCAGTTTTGGCAACCAGCTACCCAAGGCGTAGACCATCAACAGGCACATAAAGAATGCCAGCCAGAACATAAAGGTACTGAAGCTACGGCCTTGTTGAAAGAGTGCTTTTAATGGTGCCTCATCCCCTTTTTGTACTTCATTTAGTACAAACTGGGTGTCACTGGTGATGACCTGTGTCGGAGAAATTTTCTGAATAATAGTATGTGCTTGAGCCGTTTGTTGCTTATTGGTCAGGTACATCAGGGATTCTGGCAGATATTTCCATAGAATCGGCAAGATGAGCAATGGAACGCCTGCAAGCAGGAACATGATTTTCCAGCCAAATTGTGGCACCAACCATGCACCTAATAACGCAGAAGTCATCCCGCCAATGGCATAACCACTAAACATCAGGGCAACCAGCGTACTGCGGATACGTTTAGGCGCATATTCGGTCATCAATGCCACGACGTTAGGCATGACACCGCCAATTCCAAGGCCAGCCAGGAAACGTAAAATTCCGAACTCGACTGGTGATGTAGCAAAGGCACCGATAAAAGTAAATCCACTAAAAATGGCCACACAGATCATGATGGTTTTTTTACGGCCAAGTTTATCGGACAAGGTTCCGAAACTCATGGCACCGAACATCATCCCGAATAAGGCAGTACTGGCCAGCATTCCCGCTTGTACCGCACTTAGCGACCATTCTTGCATCAGTAGCGGCAACGCCACTCCATAGATGACCAGGTCATAACCGTCAAAAATAATGATCAGCAAACACCAGATCAAAACACCCCAGTGAAAGGGTGTGAATTTCGCTTCATCAATCAGCGTATTTATATTCACTTTATTTGTAGACATCTCCACCTCCTAATTGTGAAGTTCAACTTATGCTGCTCACAATGCAGAAAATAGGAAAAAATGTCTAAAACTGAATAGGCATGGCTTTATACCTATAAGGTCTGGGTAAAATTAAACTATTCAATTAATTAATAAATATATTATTCAATCATGAAGTTTTCTAAAACAGGTTGTTTTTATCACGTCCTCATAGGTTTTGGCGCTATATCATTCGCACAATTTTTAGCGATTAAAATACCGATCGATCGTATTTTAGCGCTTCAAGATCATAGACTTGATATACCGCATCAAACAGGTAACGAATGTATTCGCTTTCATCCATATTGCGCATGGCCATAAAGACAGGACTCACTGCAAAAGCATCTGCTAGAGGTACAAAGTTGAGATGGGCTAATTTAATGTTTTGCGCACTTTCCGGCACGATGCAGACGCCTTCTCCGGCAGCGACAAAGCCCAGTGCCAGCTGTAACTCACGGACAATCCGGATATTTTTCGGTTCCAGACCATACTCGGAAAATATGCCACGAACTTGGGTAGAGAAATTTGCCTTTCCAGTATTCGGATATAAGAACAGATGCTGATCGACCAGTTCAGATAAATGTATATTTTCACGATGAGCCAGTACATGACTTGAATGAGCCGCCACTACTAGGCGTTCTTCACGCAGCAACACCCGTTTCACTGCCGGATCTGAAATTCTCAAGCGTCCAAAGCCGACATCAATTCGCCCTTCTTTAAGTGCCTGAATCTGTTCTGAAGTATTCATTTCAACCATCTCAATTTTGAGCTGGGGGTGTTGCTGCTTAAATAGAAACACAATACGCGATAGTAAACCGAATAATAAAGATCCGACAAAACCAATGCTAATAGTGCGATCCGCGATGCCAATCCGCTTGGTCATCGATTTTATTTCTTCAGCATTAGACAAAAGTTTAACAGCATGCTGATAGAAAAATTGACCGGCTTCAGTGGTTTTTAGCGGGCGGCTACCACGCTCAAATAGCTGAATATCGAGCTCTTGCTCTAGATTTTGGATCTGTCGGCTCAAAGGTGGTTGAGCAATAAACAGTTTTTCTGCCGCTTTGGTAAAACTTTGTTCTTCGACGACGGCAACGAAGTAACGCAAATGTCTGAGTTCCATGGCTTTGAATACCTTTAAAGTATAAAAAAATGCTAAATCGATCTTAGACCAATCAACATTATTCTTTTAAGGTATATCAAGTCAAAGCATTAAAGCAAGAATGTGAACCCGTATTATGTATAAGTCAGTTGAAACCTTGCTGGTAGAAATTCCAACCATTCGCCCTCACAAGATGGCAGTGGCGACGATGCAAACCCAGACCCTGGTATTGGTCAAAATCACCACTGAAGATGGTTACATCGGTTGGGGTGAAGCAACAACTATCGGTGGCTTAGGTTATGGTGATGAAAGCCCGGAAAGCGTAAAAGTTAATATTGAAACTTATTTTGCGCCTCTTTTAAAAACATTATCCGGTTTAAATGTTGCACAGACATTACAAGCAATCAAAAAGAATATTAATGGTAACCGTTTTGCTAAATGTGCGATTCAGACTGCACTTTTAGACATTCAGGCACAACGTTTAGGTTTGCCATTAAGCGAAGTCCTCGGTGGCCGCTTACGTGACAGTATTCCAGTTCTTTGGGTATTGGCTTCTGGCAATACCGAAAAAGATATTGCTGAAGCAGAGAAAATGGTTGCGGCAAAACGCCACAACATTTTCAAACTGAAAATCGGTTCTCGTCCGGTAGAAGAAGATGTTGAACATGTGCTGGCAATTAAGAAAGCCTTAGGCAAAGACGTTTCGATCCGTGTCGATGTGAACCGTGCCTGGTCAGAACTGGAAGCGATTAAAGGCATCCAGTTATTGCAAGATGGCGGTGTTGATCTGATCGAACAGCCATGTGCAATTGATAACCTGGACGCTATGCGCCGTCTGACCCGACGTTTTGATGTTGCCATCATGGCAGACGAATCGTTAATGGGCCCGCACTCAGCGTATGAGATTGCCAAACAAAACGGTTCATCTGTTTTTGCAGTCAAAGTTGCCCAGTCGGGTGGCCTGATTGAAGGTTGCGAAGTAGGCAAGATTGCCAAACTTGCAGGTATTGATCTGTATGGCGGCACCATGCTGGAAGGCCCGGTGGGCACGATTGCTTCGGCACATGTGTTCTCTACTTTTGAAAGTCTGGCGTTCGGTACCGAGCTGTTTGGTCCTCTACTGCTGACTGAAGATATTTTGAAAACCCCGCTCAACTATCAAAACTTTGAACTTGAGATTCCGAAAGGTCCAGGTCTGGGGATTGAGTTGGATGAAAACAAGATTGACAACTTGCGTCGTCAGTAATTAGGAGAAACCCATGCTTTTCCACGTACGTATGGATGTAAACATTCCACGTGATCTGCCAGTTGAACAGGCAAACGAAATTAAGGCTGTTGAAAAGGCTTATTCACAGGAATTGCAGCGTCAAGGCAAATGGCGTCATATCTGGCGCATCACAGGCCAGTACTCAAACATCAGTATTTTTGATGTTGAAAGCAATGAAGAGTTGCACAACCTGTTACAAGGCTTGCCTCTCTATCCTTATATGAACATTGAAGTAATGGCATTAAACCGTCACCCATCTTCAGTTCGAGATGACGACAGTTGATTGAATGAGCGGATTGGGAGTCACCGGATTCCCCTTCCGAATCGAAAACAGAGGGTACCTCAACAAGGATTGTGGCCAGCCAGATTTAGCCAGCCAATGAAAGCTAAAAAAGTGCGCCACTAAAAGATGAAAGACATACTTTAGGAGCAATAGTATGAATCGCCAAGAAATTGATGCATTAGTTAAGCAAATGAACGTTGATACAGCGACAGGTCCTGTAGATGAACGTGTACAACAAGTTGTTGTGCGTTTATTGGGTGACCTTTTCCAGGCTATCGAAGATCTTGATATTTCTCAGTCAGAACTGTGGAAAGGTCTGGAATACTTTACTGATGCCGGTCAAGCGAACGAATTAGGTTTATTGGCTGCAGGTTTGGGTCTGGAACACTACCTAGACTTACGTGCTGATGAAGCGGATGCTAAAGCAGGTATTACTGGCGGTACGCCACGTACGATTGAAGGCCCACTTTATGTCGCTGGTGCACCTGAAACAGTAAGCTTTGCACGTATGGATGATGGTTCTGAAGAAGGCAAAATCCCGACTTTAATCATTGAAGGTACAGTGACGGATACTGACGGCAACCGTGTTGAAGGTGCTAAAGTTGAAATCTGGCATGCAAACAGCCTGGGCAACTACTCATTCTTTGACAAGTCACAGTCTGACTTTAACTTGCGTCGCAGCATCATTACCGCTGCAGATGGTCAATATACTGCATTGACTACAATGCCAGTAGGTTATGGCTGCCCTCCAGAAGGTACAACTCAGTTTGTACTGGACAAATTAGGCCGTCACGGTAACCGTCCATCGCACGTACATTACTTCGTATCTGCACCGGGTTACCGCAAGCTGACTACTCAATTCAATATTGAAGGCGACCAATACCTGTGGGATGACTTTGCATTCGCGACTCGTGAAGGCTTGGTGGCAACTGCGGTTGACGTGACTGATGAAGCTGAAATTGCAAAACGTGGTCTCAACGGTCCTTTCAAACACATTCAATTTGATATTGAACTTGTGAAAGAGAAACAAGACGCACCTTCTACTGAAGTTGATCGTCGCCGCGCTAGCGCTTAATACATTAAGAAGCGGGATATGCCTTGAGATATATCCCGCTGACTTCCCCCTTGGAAAGTCGGAGAAAGGACATGCCTCGTATTCCCGTAATTAACACCAGCCATTTAGACCGCATTGACGAATTACTGGTTGATGATTATGAATCTGGTGAATTTAAACTACACCGTTCAGTATTTACAGACCAGGCCCTGTTTGACCTTGAGATGAAATACATCTTTGAAGGCAACTGGGTTTATCTAGCACATGAAAGCCAGATTCCAAACAATAACGACTTCTATACTACTTATATTGGTCGTCAGCCGATCATCATTGCACGTAACCGTCAAGGTGAACTGAATGCCATGATCAATGCCTGTTCGCATCGCGGTGCACAATTATGCCGTAACAAGAAAGGCAATAAAGCAACTTATACTTGCCCATTCCATGGCTGGACGTTCAATAACTCAGGTAAGTTATTAAAAGTCAAAGATCCGGCTGAAGCGGGTTATTCAGACTGCTTTAACAAAGACGGTTCACATGACCTGAAAAAGGTTGCCCGTTTTGAAAGCTATAAAGGCTTCCTGTTTGGTAGCTTAAATCCAGATGTTCCTTCACTGGAAGAATACCTGGGCGAAGCGACCAAAATCATTGACATGATCGTGGATCAGTCTGAGCAAGGTCTGGAAGTTTTACGTGGTGCTTCGACTTATACCTATGAAGGTAACTGGAAGTTGACTGCTGAAAACGGTGCTGATGGTTATCACGTGTCTGCTGTACACTGGAACTATGCTGCAACGACTCAGCAACGTAAAGAAAAACAAGCTGGCGATAACATCCGTGCCATGAGCGCAGGTTCATGGGGCAAACAAGGCGGTGGTTCTTACGGCTTTGAACACGGTCATATGCTGCTTTGGACGCAATGGGCTAACCCGGAAGACCGTCCTAACTTTGCCAAGAAAGATGAATACATTGCGCAATATGGCGAAGCTATGGCGAAGTGGATGATCGAACGTTCACGTAACCTGTGTATCTATCCAAACGTTTACTTCATGGATCAGTTCGGTTCACAAATCCGTGTGCTGCGCCCGATTTCTGTCGATAAGACTGAAGTGACGATCTACTGTATCGCGCCTGTAGGCGAAGAGCCGGAAGCCCGTACCCGTCGTATCCGTCAGTATGAAGATTTCTTCAATGCTTCAGGTATGGCAACCCCAGACGATCTTGAAGAATTCCGTGCTTGTCAGGCAGGTTATGCCGGTATCGCGCTGGAATGGAACGACATGTGCCGTGGTTCTAAACACTGGATCCAAGGCCCGGACGATGCTGCCAACGAAATTGGGTTAAAACCAAAACTGTCTGGTATTAAAACTGAAGATGAAGGTCTATACCTGGCTCAGCACCAGTACTGGTTAGAACTGATCAAAAAAGGCATTGCAACTGAAAAAGAAATTGCAGCATCTACTGAAGGAGAAAACGCATGAGCGACATCACTTTAGAAAAAATTGCGCAGTTCCTGTATCAAGAAGCCCGCTTTTTAGATGATGAACAATGGGATGACTGGTTGACGTGTTATGCCCCTACTGCGTCTTTCTGGATGCCAGCCTGGGATGATGATGACAAGCTGACCACAGATCCACAGTCTGAAATCTCGTTGATTTACTATCCAGACCGTCAAGGTTTAGAAGACCGTGTGTTCCGTATCAAGACTGAACGTTCATCTGCAACCATGCCGGATACCCGTACCAGCCATAACATCAGCAATATTGAACTTGTTGAACGTGATGGCGACAAGGTCACTGTACGTTTTAACTGGAATACCTTGAGTTTCCGTTACAAAAACAGCTATAGCTACTTCGGTATGTCACGTTATGAAATCGATTTTTCAGGCGATAAACCACAAATTTTAAGCAAATACGTGGTACTGAAAAATGATTACATCAATCAGGTTATCGACATCTATCACCTTTAAGACTGTTTTTATTACAGCCAGGTAAAACCTTTCAGCCAGATGGAAAATTGGCTGAAAGGTCCAGTTACAAAGATTTATATAGGATATTCAGCCATGTCAAACCACAATGTTGCACTTCAATTTGAAGATGGCGTTACACGTTTTATTTCTGTTGCCCAAGGCGAGACCCTGTCTGATGCAGCTTACCGTCAAAAGATCAATATTCCTTTGGACTGCCGTGATGGTGCTTGTGGAACGTGTCGTGCGTTTTGTGAATCAGGTTCTTATGACATGCCTGAAGAAACTTATATTGAAGATGCTTTAACGCCTGAAGAAGCCGCTGAAGGCTTTATTCTGGCTTGTCAGTGTAAACCGACTTCAGATGCGGTGTTCCAGATCCAAGCCTCTTCAGAAGTCTGCAAAACTGAAATTCATGAATTCCAGGGTACTTTGGCGCGTGTCGAAAATCTGTCTGATTCGACTATTACTTTTGACATCCAGTTAGATGAAGGTCAACCGGACATTCACTTCCTGGCAGGTCAATATGTCAATGTCGGAATTCCAGGCACCACAGAGACCCGTTCTTATTCATTCAGCTCAAAACCGGGTAACCGTCTGACTGGTTTCGTAGTACGTAATGTACCGAACGGCAAAATGTCGAGTTTCCTCAGCGCTGATGCAAAAGCGGGTGACAAAATGACTTTCACCGGTCCATTTGGTAGCTTCTACCTACGTAATGTGACTCGTCCTGTCTTGATGCTGGCGGGTGGTACAGGCATTGCACCATTCATGTCGATGTTACAGGTACTGGAAGAAAAAGGGTCTGAACATCCAGTGCGTTTAGTATTTGGTGTGACCAATGACTTTGACCTAGTCGCAATTGAAAAGCTGAATGAACTGCAAGACAAATTCTCGTGGTTTGAATACCGCACAGTGGTTGCTAACCCAGAATCTGCACATGAGCGTAAAGGCTATGTGACCGGTCATATCGAAAATGAATGGCTGAATGACGGTGATGTAGATGTCTACCTGTGTGGTCCAGTACCAATGGTAGAAGCGGTTCGCGGCTGGTTAGATGCTGAAGGCGTTAAACCTGCAAGCTTCCTGTTTGAAAAATTCTCTGCTAACTAATAGAGGGAATTTGTTCAATGTCTAACCGTCAAAGATTTGAAAATAAAGTTGTAATCGTGACGGGTGCCGCGCAAGGCATCGGTCGCGGTGTCGCGCTGCAAGTGGCGAGCGAAGGTGCCCAAGTCGTCATGGCTGACCTTTCCCCTTATGTAGAAGAAGTTCTGGCTGAAATTGAAGCGACTGGCGGTGATGCGATTACGGTCAAAGCCAATCTGGAAACGTTTGCCGGTGCTCAATCAGTCGTTGAAAAAGCGCTAGAAACCTATGGTCGTGTCGATGTGCTCATCAACAACGTCGGTGGCGCGATCTGGATGAAACCTTTCGAAGAATTTTCTGAAGAGGAAATTATCAAGGAAGTGAACCGTTCATTGTTCCCGACACTGTGGTGCTGCCGCGCAGTTCTTCCGGAAATGATTAAAAATCAGAAAGGTACCATTGTAAACGTGTCTTCTATTGCGACACGCGGCATTAACCGTGTGCCATATTCGGCATCCAAAGGTGGTGTGAACGGCCTGACCGCTTCCCTTGCCTTTGAACATGCTAAAGACGGAATCCGTGTCAATGCAATCGCGACAGGTGGTACTGAAGCACCACCACGTAAAGTACCGCGCAATGCCAATCCACTGACTGAATCTGAAAAACAATGGATGCAGCAAGTGGTTGATCAGACCATTGACCGTACTTTCATGGGACGCTACGGTACGATTCAGGAGCAAGTGAATGCAATTGTATTCTTGGCTTCGGATGAATCATCTTATATGACAGGTACAGTGGTACCGGTCGGTGGTGGTGATCAGGGCTAATCCTGATCATCACGATTTTTAACAGGCTCATGGTTCGACGCAAGGAGGCACATCACCAATGAACACCCTGTTTCAGACATTAAAAAATGATTGGTCCATTTCAGCCACTGTTGCAGGATTTTTAGCAGTCCTGATCTCCTATTCGGGGCCACTGATCATTTTTTTCCAGGCGGCGCAGCAAGCCCAAGTTTCCCCGGACATGATGATTTCATGGATTTGGGGAATTTCTATTGGTGCTGCGCTCGCAGGTATCTTTTTATCAATTAAATACAAAATACCTGTCGTCACCGCCTGGTCTGCGCCCGGAACGGCTTTATTAGTCACGCTGTTTCCCGACATTTCGCTCAATGAAGCGGTTGCTGCCTATATCACCTCTGCCGTGGTGATTTTTTTCATTGGGATTACCGGTTATTTCGACAAGTTGCTGTCCTGGATTCCCCAGGAAGTGGCTGCCGGGATGATGGCAGGGATTTTACTGCAGTTTGGTTTAGGGCTGTTCACCGCGACCGATACCATGCCCTATATCGTCTTTGGCATGCTGGCGGTATTTTTGCTGGCCAAGCGTTTCAGTCCACGTTATGCCATGGTCTGGGTGCTGATTGCCGGTGTGGTTTTAAGCATGCTGCTGGGCAAGATTAACCCGGTCACGGCAGATTTCAGTCTGGCGATTCCGCAATTTATTGCACCGGAATGGACCTGGAGTTCCACCCTGAATCTGGCCCTTCCCCTGATTCTGGTCAGCCTATCTGGCCAGTTTTTACCGGGAATGGCGATTATCAAACTCAGTGGCTATGACATGCCCGCCAAGCCGATTATCAGTGCAACCAGTATTGCCTCGCTTGCAGTGGCCTGTGTTGGTGGAATTACCATCGTATTGGCTTCAATCACGGCTGCATTGTGTTTAGGCAAAGACGCACACGAGCTGAAAGAAAAGCGTTATATCGCCGGCGTGGCCAATGGGCTTTTTTATATTTTAGGCGGCTTATTTGCCGGCAGCATTGTCATGCTGTTTAGCCTGATGCCCAAAGAGTTGATTGCGGCTTTGGCAGGACTGGCATTGCTGGGTGCGATTGCTACCAATATTTCCGTGGCCATGGGCAAAGAATCACAACGTGATGCAGCAATGATCACCTTTTTAGCGACTGCTTCCGGCATGCATTTCTTGGGGCTGAGTTCAGTCTTTTGGGGAATTTGCATTGGCCTGGTAGCACATTTTCTGCTGTCACAGAAAAACCGTAACGCAGTTCCGGTTACAGCATCAGATTCAAAACGAGTTTAAAGACATCCATCAGTTTAGGATATGTAAGGACCAGATTATGATAGATAAAAGTTCATTATCATTGAAAGAAGCACTCTCCCAGATCAAGGACGGTTCTACCATTATGATCGGTGGTTTCGGTACAGCGGGTCAGCCTGCTGAACTGATTGATGGTCTGATCGAATTGGGTATTAAAGACCTGATTATTGTCAACAACAATGCTGGTAATGGCGATTATGGTCTGGCGAAACTGCTTAAAGCTGGTGCTGTTCGCAAGATTATTTGTTCTTTCCCACGCCAGTCTGATTCCTGGGTATTTGACGAATTGTATCGTGCTGGAAAAATTGAACTGGAACTGGTGCCACAAGGTAATCTGGCTTGCCGTATTCAGGCGGCGGGTATGGGCCTAGGTCCAATCTATACCCCTACCGGTTTTGGTACGTTGCTGGCTGAAGGCAAACCAACCTTGAACTATGAAGGCAAAGATTTTGTCCTGGAAAATCCGATTAAAGCTGACTTTGCTTTAATTAAAGCTTCTAAAGGCGATCGTTGGGGTAACCTGGTTTACCGTAAATCTGCGCGTAACTTCGGCCCGATTATGGCGATGGCAGCAGATGTGACCATTGCTCAGGTATCAGAAGTGGTTGAACTGGGTGCACTGGATCCAGAGCACATCATCACCCCGGGAATTTTTGTTCAACATGTTGTTCAAGTTAAACCTGCACAATAATTGGCATCGGAGATAAATAATGAGCTATAGCAAACTGACCCGTGACCAGATCGCTGAACGTGTGGCACAAGACATTCCTGATGGTGCCTATGTAAACCTCGGTATTGGTTTACCGACCAAGATTTCAAGCTACCTGCCAAGCGATAAAGACGTCTTCCTGCATTCTGAAAATGGCCTGTTGGCTTTCGGTCCTCCTCCTGCTGAAGAAGACCGCGATCCTGAGCTGATCAATGCCGGTAAAGAATTCGTGACCTTACTTGAAGGCGGTTCTTTCTTCCATCATGGTGATTCTTTCGCCATGATGCGTGGCGGTCATTTAGACATCGCCGTATTGGGTGCTTTCCAGGTCGCTGAAAATGGTGACTTGGCTAACTGGCATACTGGTGCTCCAGATGCAATTCCAGCAGTCGGCGGTGCAATGGATCTGGCTGTTGGCGCGAAAAAAGTCTTTATTACGACTGATCACGTGACCAAAAAAGGCGAGCCAAAGATTGTGGCTGAATTATCTTATCCGGCTACTGGCCTGAAATGTGTCGACCGTATTTATACCGACCTTTGCGTGATTGATGTCACCCCTGAAGGGATGAAAGTGATTGAGAAAGTTGAAGGTCTGTCATTTGAAGAATTGCAGTCAATGACTGGTGCCAAACTGATTGATGCGACTCAATCAAATTAAGGGGAAGTCCCTCCTTTATTAAAGGAGGGATTTAGGGAGGATTTTTTGAAGAATAAAATTACTTCATTAAATCCCTCCCAACCTCCCTTTAAAAAGGGAGGAGTTTTCTTCTTTTAAATATGTGAGCAAATACACAATGAAAAACGCATATATTATCGATGCCATCCGTACTCCATTCGGTCGTTATGCCGGTGGCCTCGCGCCTGTCCGTGCAGATGACTTAGGTGCGCTGCCAATTAAAGCGTTGATGGAGCGCAATCCAAGTGTGAACTGGGAACAGGTCGATGACGTGATCTATGGCTGTGCCAATCAGGCCGGTGAAGACAACCGTAACGTCGGTCGTATGTCTTCTCTGCTTGCAGGCTTACCTTATCAGGTGCCAGCGACGACCGTGAACCGCCTGTGTGGTTCATCGATGGATGCCATCGCAATGGCAGCACGTGCGATTAAAGCCGGTGAAGCGAATCTGATTATTGCTGGTGGTGTAGAAAGCATGTCACGCGCCCCATTCGTGATGGGTAAGTCAGAAACGGCGTATGGCCGTAGCCAGAAGATTGAAGACACCACCATGGGATGGCGTTTTATCAATCCGAAACTGAAAGAAATGTACGGCGTAGAAACCATGCCGCAAACGGCTGAAAATCTGGCGGAACAGTTCAACATCAACCGTGAAGACCAGGACAAGTTTGCCTTGACCAGCCAGCAACGTACTGCAGCAGCACAGGCCAAAGGTTTCTATAAAAATGAAATTATTCCTGTAGTGATTCCACAGCGTAAAGGCGATCCGGTGGTTGTCGATACTGATGAACATCCGCGTGCATCTACCACTGCAGAAGCTCTGGCAAAACTGAAGCCTGTGGTGAAAGCAGAGGGGACGGTAACGGCGGGTAATGCTTCAGGGATTAACGATGGTGCAGCTGCCCTGTTGATCGCGTCTGATGAAGCAATTGCTCAACATGGCTTAAAACCGCGTGCCAAAATTATTGGCTCAACGGTTGTGGGTGTTGAACCACGTATCATGGGCTTTGGTCCTGCACCTGCTATCAAGAAATTACTGGCGCAAACCGGTCTTACTTTAGAGCAGATGGATGTGATCGAGCTGAATGAAGCTTTTGCAGCACAAGCTTTGGCTTGTACTCGTGACCTTGGCATTGAAGATGGTTCAGAGAAAGTCAATCCGAATGGTGGTGCAATTGCTTTGGGTCATCCACTCGGTGCATCTGGTGCACGTCTTGTAACTACAGCACTGAACCAGCTGGAACAAACCGGTGGTAAATATGGTCTTTGTTCAATGTGTATTGGTGTCGGTCAAGGCATCGCTTTGATTATTGAACGTGTTTAATTATTAAATGCTCTTTCTTCCCTCCTTTCCCAAAGGAGGGATCGAGGGAGGATTAAGGATTTTAAAAAATGCCAACATTTACATCCAACGATGCCCAGATCAATTACCAGACCTTTGGTGATGCCAGTAAACCTGCCCTGGTTTTTTCTAACTCACTAGGCACCAAATTCAGCATGTGGCAACCACAAATTAAATTTTTCCAGCAAGATTATTTTGTTGTGTGTTATGACACTCGTGGTCATGGGGCTTCATCTGCACCGCAAGGTCCGTATAGCTTGGAACAGTTAGGTCAGGATGTTGTAAACTTACTTGATCATTTAAAAATTGAAAAAGCTGCATTCTGTGGTATTTCAATGGGTGGTTTAACCGGTCAATGGTTAGCAATCAACAAGCCCGAACGTTTTAGCCACGTGATTATCTGCAATACTGCTGCCAAGATCGGTCAGGAACAGGCCTGGCTGGAACGTGCCGCACTGGTACGTGAACAAGGTCTGGCGCCGATTGCATCTACTGCAGCATCACGCTGGTTTACCGATCCCTTTATCCAAAGCAATGCAGCAATTGTTGCAGAACTTTCAAACGACCTTGGAGCTGGCAGCCCGGAAGGTTATGCGAGTTGTTGTGAAGCTTTGGCTAAGGCGGATTTACGCGAACAGATCAAAACCATTTCAGTGCCGGTACTGATTGTGGCCGGTCAGCAAGACCCCGTAACGACGGTTGCAGATGGTCAAGCCATGCAAGCTGAAATTGCACAAAGCCAGTTGTTTGAAATCAATGCCTCGCACATTTCCAACATCGAGCAACCTGAAGCATTTAATCAGGCAGTTCAGAAATTTATTGCCGCTTAAACAGATGCAAAGAAAAAGCCACTTTTCGAAGTGGCTTTTTTTATCTTCTCAATATTCGTTCAGATTAGGCCCAGATCACTAGAATCGCCGCAATCACTACCAAGCCTAGTCCCCAATGCTCCGCACGTGCCAGTTTATCTTTAAAGAAATATGCCGAAATCAGCATACTAAACAGAATCTCAATTTGTCCTAAGGTTTTCACGACCGGCACACTCATCATGCTCATGGCAGTAAACCAGCCGAGTGATGCCATAAAACTGCACACACTCACCTTAAAAGTTAAGCCCAGACGCTGCCACATGGCCACTAAAGTCTGGCGACTGAATAGGCTGAGGTAAAGCAGCATACTCAGGCACTGAAAACTGATCACCATTAACAGCACCCAGGCCGCACGATGCAAGGTGGGTAAAGTGCTTAATTCCAGACTGGCTTCGCGTACCAGAAGCGAGGTAATGGCAAAACTTAATCCACTGCCAATCCCGATCGCCAATGTTCTCGCTGAAAACCCGCTGACCTGTTGGCCTTTACTCAATAAAAATACCGCATATCCGCCCAGCGCCACACCAATCCAGGCCAGGAATGACAAATGATCCGCTAAAAAGGTCACGCCAATAATGGCTGCAAGAATGGCTTCACTTTTCGCCAGCCCCACCCCAACGGCATAATTTTTTTGCTTGAACAGTTGCACCATCAGTGCCGTAGCTAAAATCTGACTGCAACCCGCAATCACCACATAGACCCAGAACTTGGGCGTGAAGTGAATCACACTTTCAACTGGCTTGAAATAATACAGGCTGCTCAGGTAAAGCGCAGCGAATGGCAAACCGAAAATAAAGCGTGCCAGGGTGACTCCCCACACATCGACCGTGGTGCTGAGCTGTTTTTGAAAGGCGTTGCGCCAAGCCTGCATAAATGCAGCAATTAAAGTGAAAAAAATCCAGCTGAATGCCATCTACTGATCGCTATTACTACAAAAATGAATTAATTCTATGTCTTAACAAAAGGACTGACTAATTAAAAATAGGATGCTGGCCAATAGCAGAAAGTTTGGCTTAATTTGGAAAGATTCCAGCTGAAAAAATGCAATGTGATCTGCCAGTCATTTTAAAACGTGAAAATGGTACTAATTTTGCTTAGTCAAACCTTCCTAGGCTGATGTGTACAGTGTGTATTTATTCTATATGTTTAAAGTATGTAATTAGACCTGAAGTGTAATTGAACTCTTTTCTACTTGGCTCCAATATGAAATGCAATAACAACAAGTATTCATCAGTGAAGACGAATACCCCTGTACCAGATCGCCGGATGCTATCTCAAGTAATGGCACATTGTTATAGGTGAAATCACCTATAAAACAGTCAGAAAATGACCATTTTTTTGGAAAATTTTGGAATATAAAATTGTGCCTAACAGTTTTTTTAATTTTCTTTTAAAAATCTGGATAATCCTTTCGCATCGGGATAAAACGGATTCCATGTTCTTCCGTGTATTTTCCCGTTTCCACAAAACCAAAGCGCTTGCAAATATCCAAGGCATAAAGACTGGATTTTACCGTAATAATTGAATGGCCTTGACGGCGGATCTCGCTTTCTAAAAAGTGCCACATTTGCCGGCGGCCATAACCCTGCCCCTGATAGACTTGGTTCAGGAAAAAATGCATGAAGTGTGCAGGTTCCATATAAGCCACGACGCCTATCACCTGATGATCGATTTCTGCCACAAAATAATGAATGTCCGGACGCTCGAAAATGGTCTGGATCATCTCAGGCTGAAAGCGCTGGCGACCTTCTTCCGAACTGATCACGGCATCGACAAAGGGTGCAATCACATCGACAATGGCACGAGTATCCTGAAGATTGGCTTTTCTAATTTTCATGTTTTTTTTAATTCCTCTTTATTAGCTTGCTCACATTAAAAATTTTTTATTCTTAAAAGTTAGCTGTTCTTGAATGGACTTCCCCCAAATTTAAAAACCAGTCGGAATATTTGGTAATATCCTTCAATACGCCTTGTCCGTGTTTTTAAGATGGCAACTCACTCTATTTAAAAATTTATTTATTTAAAAGCTTGTTTAACTATACTTTTTTATTAAAACAAAGATTCAATTGATGTTTCATTTAATATCAAGCAGCCTATATTTACAATTCATCCATATAGAATTTTCAATGAAATTTTTATGATGTTTCTTTATCAGGAAGAAATTTAGGTAGGCATTCTGAACCTTTTTTCGTGTTCATCATCGATAAACATTTTAGGTCGTTCGCTTCCCTACAGGGAGTTTAATGAAACATTTTGAATGTGCCGTCTGCAAGCAACAGCTGTTTTTTTACAAATCAGTTTGTGATCACTGTCTGTCACCGATCGGTTATATCGCTTCGGAAAAAGAGCTATGCGCATTCGAAAAACAGAGTGCTGAGCGATGGGTTCCAATCGCCAAAAACTACCAGCATGCCAGTTATAAACCCTGTCACAATTATGTAAATTATCAGGTATGCAACTGGATGATTCCCAGCGATGAAGATGAGGAATTTTGTGAATCCTGTCAGTTGACCCATGTCATTCCTGATTTGGAAAATTCCGAAAACCTGATTTACTGGTTTCGACTGGAAGAAGCCAAACGTCGATTCCTGTATTTGGCCCAGCGCATGAACATGATGCCACGCCCTAAAAAGTCTGAAGATGATCCATTTGGTCTGCGTTTTGATTTTCTCCTGCCCCAAGAAGATAAGCCTGTTTTAATTGGTCATGCCAATGGGGTCATTACCCTAAATGCAATTGAAGCCGATGTAGTTTATCGGGAAACTACACGTGTAAATATGGGTGAAAACTACCGGACTTTATTAGGTCATTTTCGCCATGAAAGCGGCCATTATTATTTTGCGCTCATGCAACATATGCATCCGGAATTGCTAGATGAATTCCGTCAGTATTTTGGCGATGAGCGGCAAGACTACAGCAAGGCACTTGAACGCCATTATAACGAAGGCGCACCAATCAACTGGCAGGAAAAGTATATCAGTGCTTATGCCACCGCCCATCCCTGGGAAGACTGGGCAGAAACCTGGGCACATTATCTGCATATGATGGAAACACTGGAAACTGCCTACTATGGTGGTATGCGTGTCGAAGGAAATGGCAGCTATCTGGCCAGTATGGATTTTAAAGAATGCCCGATTGGTGGACAGGATTTTGAACACATTCTAGAAAATTGGGTCACCTTGACCTTTAATCTGAATGCCTTAAACCGTTGTATGGGCCTGGAAGATGCCTACCCGTTCAAGCTGAGCGAAGCAGTAAAAGACAAGTTACGATTTATTCACCGGCATGTGCTAGAAAAAGTTTTTAAATAATTTAAAAAGTAATTTTTATAGTAAAAATATAGATGGAATCGGATCAGCAAAGTCTGAAAATATTGATTTTATTGTGTATTTTAAAAATTAATATGATTTAAAGAATCCCTGCTCCTGGCGAACCAAGAGCAGCAACTTTTGAATGAATCAGTATTGAGTTTGCTACCTGAATATACGATTTAGGATGTGCTTAAATCAGTTCCACAGCAATCGCAGTCGCTTCACCACCACCGATACATAAGGACGCAATCCCTTTCTTGCCGCCAGTACGTTTTAAGGCATGAATCAAGGTCACAATAATACGAGAGCCAGAAGAACCCAATGGATGACCAAGCGCACAAGCACCACCATTAATGTTCACTTTTGCTGGATCAAGCTTAAAGCCATCAATGGCTAACATAGTGACCATGGCGAACGCTTCGTTGATTTCCCAAAGGTCAACCTCCTGAGCATCCCAACCGGTTTTTTTCAGGACTTTTTCAATCGCACCAACAGGTGCAATAGTAAATTCTGACGGATGCTGCGAATGGCTGGCATAGGCCAGAATATTAGCTAGCGGTTTTAAGTTACGCTGTGCAGCAATTTCGCTCGAGGTGATCACCAATGCTGAAGCACCATCTGAAATTGAACTGGCATTTGCCGCAGTAATGGTGCCGTCTTTTTTGAACGCTGGACGCAGAGTTGGAATTTTATCAGCCTTGGCATTTAAAGGTTGCTCATCCTGCTCTACTATCATATCACCTTTACGGCTGCTGACAGTGACCGGCACGATTTCATCTTTAAAGAAGCCTTGCTGGACGGCGGTCACGGCTTTATTTAATGAGCCAATCGCATAGTCATCCTGCTGCTCACGCGTATAGCCTTTTTTATCCGCCATTTCCTGAGCCAAAACTCCCATCGACAGACCTGTTTCAGCATCTTCCAGACCTTCCTGGAACATGTGATCAATGACTTTGCCATGTCCCATGCGGAAACCGGCACGTGCCTTGTCCATTAAATAGGGTGCGTTTGACATCGACTCCATCCCGCCTGCAACCACAATCTCTGCTGAACCGGCCTTGATCGCATCTGCTGCCTGCATCACGGCTTTCATGCCTGAACCACAAATTTTATTGATGGTGGTCGCACCAGTTGAATCCGGTAGACCTGCCTGACGCATGGCCTGACGTGCCGGACCCTGTTTTAAACCGGCTGGCAGTACGCAGCCCATGATCACTTCATCAATATCATTGGCCGCCAATCCTGCACGTGCCACCACTTCTTTAATTGCCACAGCACCCAAATCCGGCGCGGTACAGCTTGAAAGTGAACCTTGAAAACCGCCCATCGCGGTACGTACTGCATCTACAATTACGATCATTTTAGTTTCATCCTTTTTCATCATTGTTATCCACACTGCACAGCCGAAGCTCTACAGTGTTGGTCCTTCGCAATCATTGCGGTTTAAGCCTGTGCGGTAAAATAGTCTTCAGGCAACTGCATGACCAGTTCCGCACCGGCCTGAATACGTTGAATTCGTGCACTCAAATCCGGAAGTACTTTGGCCACATAGTAATTGGCCAGTACCAGTTTGTTCTGGAAGTAGCTGTCGTCTTTGGCTGCAGCGGCTTTGCTAATCCGCGCATACATATAGACAAAGCTGAGCAACCCTACCGCATGTAAATAATCGACAGCAATCGCGTTAGCGAAATCAGGATTCAGTCTAGACTGCTCGACGATGAATCTGGTGATGTCTTCGAGTTGCTGACAGGTCTCTAATGTCACCGTTTTAATCGTCAATGAATCATCTAGACTTTGTGCAAATTCACGGATTTCAGCAATATATTCCGCGATATAAGAACCATTACATTTGGTGGTTTTACGCCCAATCAGGTCAATCGCCTGCACGCCATTGGTGCCTTCATAAATCTGTGAAATACGCAGGTCACGAATACACTGTTCCATGCCCCATTCACGGATATAGCCATGACCACCGAAGCACATTTGTGCTTCCAGTGCAGAATCCAGTGCCTTGTCGGTTAAGTAAGCTTTGGCGATTGGCGTCAACAAGGCCACACGGTCAGTCGCTTTACGCACGGCTTCAGGGTTGGTTGAGTATTTGGTAATATCCAGTTGTTGACCCACATACACTGCAAACGCACGCGAAGCTTCATTGTTGGCTCGTACATTGAGCAGCATACGGCGTACATCGCCATGTACCAGAATCGAATCGGCTGATTTTTCTGGAGATTTTGCACCAGTTGATGCACGGCCCTGTAAACGATCCGTCGCATATTGTGCTGCATTCTGGTAGGAAAATTCTGCTGCACCGATGCCCTGAATCCCCATAGATAAACGTTCGTAGTTCATCATCACGAACATGCCGGCCAGACCTTCATTTTCATTACCAACCATATAGCCCTTGGCGCCGTCAAAGTTCATGACACAGGTCGCCGAGCCTTTAATTCCCATTTTATGTTCGATCGAACCGGCAGCTACTGTATTACGCTCACCCAGTGAACCATCGGCATTGATCAGGAATTTCGGCACAATAAATAATGAAATACCACGTGAACCTGCTGGTGCATTCGGAGTTTTTGCCAGCACCAGATGAATGATATTTTCACTCAGATCATGCTCACCGCTGGTAATAAAAATTTTGGTACCGGTAATATTGTACGAACCATCTTCATTCGGTTCAGCTTTGGTCTTGATAATGCCAAGATCTGTGCCGGAATGTGGTTCAGTCAGACACATAGTGCCCGACCATTCACCCGTATAGAATTTTGGTAAATAAGTTTCTTTCTGTTCCTGTGAGGCGCGGTCACTGATCGCCATACCTGCACCCACCGTTAATAACGGATAAAGCATGAAAGATGGATTGGTGCTCCAGATCATTTCATCCGCCAGAACCGTGAGCATTTTCGGCATGTTTTGCCCACCCCATTCTTCAGGAGCACCCAAGCCCACCCAGCCACCTTCGGCAAACTGTCTGAAAGCTTCTTTAAAACCTTTTGGTGTCGTCACTTCACCGTTTTTAAACTGAGCACCACCTTCTTCATCAGCAGGACGATTCAGGTCAAGAATGACATTTTTAGAAAATTTGGCCATCTCTTCCAGAATTGCATTTGCCGTCGCCATATCTAAATGTGCAAGATTTTCATTACCTTGCCAAAATTGTTCAGCTTGGAATACATCATTTAAAATAAATTCCATGTCTTTTAGCGGCGCATTATAAATCGGCATTTTTAAATTCCTTAAAGGGTGATACTCAATCCTGTTGCCAAATATTTTCTAATTTTCATTAGAATCCAAACAGGCGATTTTAAAATCGTGATATCCAATTCTTGCAGTATTAAATCTATATCTAGATTCATAAAGTTGCCTTAAAAATCACGTCTTCATGTTCAGTATGAGTGACTGAATATGCCAGCTTAATATTGATCTACTTTCCGTACTAAACCCTGATAAATATGAGCTTAAAACAGTCGAAGGATTTAGCTTCGTGCGCTGAAACAATAAAATAATTATACTGAAAATGGAATTTTATTTAGCAAAGTTGATCTCTAGGGTTCAGTTTTCTTGACAATATTTCTGTCTGCTTAGCATCGCTATTTTTATTTGTCAGCAGTTGCTGCATAAATATACAAAATGAGATAAATATCACGACCTTAGTTTTATAGCCATCGCGTGCAAAATTGCATATCCTTGAAAGGTTCTTTTTCGAAAAGTATGGACCAAGAAGATGACGACTGTAAGACAGCAGAACTTCCTTCTTCGTAAAGAGAAGATCCTCAGCATGGCGGAAAGCCTGCTACTGGATAATAATCAGGACATTACCCTGAGTGAGCTGGCCAGTGAACTGGACATCGCAAAAGGAACCATCTACAAACATTTTAAAAGCAAGAACCAGTTATATTTAGAACTGATTATTCTGAATGAAAAAAGAATTCTAGAAATATCAAAAAAGCATAATAACGATATTAAAAATTATGTTTCACAATATATGCTCTATCACATGCTCAATTCAAACCGAACCATCCTGTTGCATGTCATTGAAGAGCGTTTAACCAATAACGAAAAAAATATGAAAGAGTTATTTCAGGAGCTTTATCGTATTCGTGAAGAACGAATTATCCGGATTAAAGACATCACCCATGATTATCTGGTGGCTTTAGAAAGTGCTATGTCGATTCGCGATTATTTGTCTTATATCTGGACAGTCACCTATGGCGCTTCGCTGTTATTAAATTCGACCAATTACCAAAAAGCGATTGGGTCACGTGAACGTCTGATTAAGCTGTATATTAATCAGGCACTCATGACGCCAGATAAAATCTCATCGGTATAATCACTATAATAAAAAATGCCTGATTCGATCAGGCATTTTTTATTTGGCTGTATAATTTCATACGATCATTAAGCGCGATCTAACACGACAATGATCAGGCTGCCACAGGCGGGAAACCATCTTCAGTTAAAGCTGCAACAATCTCAGACTCACTGGCTGTCGATTCAACTTCAAGCAGCTTAGTGGCCACATCAATATTCACAGTGGCATTCTCATCCAGATCTTTAATCGTAGCCGTGACACTGCGCGCGCAGCCACCACAGGTCATGTTTTCAATACGGAATTTCATGTTTAGCTCCATAGGATCAATTTAAAGTTTATCTGATTCGGCAGACTATATTTAATCTGAGTTGAATTGCAGATCTGGTCAGTGCTGTTCAGGAACGACACCCTGTTCAATCTGTTTTAAAATCTGGCAATCGGACTGTTCATTGCCGGCACACTGCTCAACCGATTGCTGTAAAATTAATAGCATATGCTGCATATCGGCAATTTTCTGTTGTAAAAACTGGATATGTTTTTGTGCCAGCTGTTTGACCTCACTACTCTGGCGTGAGCTGTTCAACCACAGACCGAGTAATTCTTTCATCTGCTCTGAAGAAAATCCAAGTTCACGTGCATGCTGGATAAAGCTTAAGGTTTTAATATCCGCGTCACTATAAACCCGATAACCTGTATCACTGCGTTTCGGAGCCGGCAACAAACCAATATCTTCATAATAACGAATCATTTTCGCAGAGATGCCAGAACGTTTTGCTGCCTGACCAATATTCATCATACTGACTCCTTAAACTGTGCCGGTTGATAGGCTTTTAATCTCAAGGCATTGCTGACGACAAACACGGAGGACAATGCCATCGCGCCTGCGGCAAACATTGGCGATAACAATATACCCCAAAATGGATAAAGCACACCCGCGGCAATCGGAATTAAGGCAATATTGTAGACAAAGGCCCAAAACAGGTTCTGTTTAATATTGCGCATGGTCGCCTGACTTAAACCAATGCCTGTAGCCACATGCTGTAAATTGCCTGACATCAACACCACATCGGCTGCTTCAATCGCGACATCGGTACCGGTTCCAATCGCCATACCGACATCGGCCTGGGCCAATGCCGGTGCATCATTGATTCCATCCCCAACAAAAGTGAGCACGCCGTATTGCTGCTGGAGTTGTCGTACTGCATCGACTTTTTCATGCGGCAAAACTTCCGCAATCACCTGATCGATTTTCAACTGTTTGGCGATCGCCTGCGCGGTATGCTGATGATCACCAGTAATCATCGCCACTTTAAGACCTTGGTCATGCAAGGCCTGAATCGCGCTATAAGTAGTTGGTTTAATCGGATCGGCTACTGCAATAATCGCAGCCAGTTTCTGATTAATCGCTACATATAAAGGACTACGACCCTGATCACCGAGCTTTTGTGCAGTGGCTCTAAACAGATCGACATTTAAGCCCAAGTCCTGCATCAGACGTTCTGCACCGATATGCAGCTGCTGACCAGCAACCTGTGCTTTTACCCCTGCACCAGTGATCGAATCAAAATCGGTCACTTTACTCAGTTCCAGTTCTTGCTCACGAGCAGCCTGAACAATGGCGTGGGCAATCGGATGTTCTGACTTGGCCTCCACTGAAGCGACGAGCTGTAATACGGTCTGCTGATTAAAATCTGCAGTGACTTCAAAGTCGGTCAGCAGTGGTTTTCCCTCAGTTAAGGTTCCGGTTTTATCCAGCGCGACGACTTTGGTTTGTTGCAGCAACTGTAAAGCTTCACCCTTACGGAATAGCACGCCCAGTTCTGCTGCACGGCCAGTGCCGACCATAATTGAGGTAGGAGTTGCCAGTCCCATCGCACATGGACAAGCAATAATCAGTACGGCGACTGCATTTACCAAGGCGTAGGTCAGATTCGGCTCAGGCCCAAACAGGAACCAGACCATAAAGGTCAAGGCCGCCAGTGCCATAACAGCCGGCACAAACCATAAAGTCACTTTATCGACCACAGCCTGAATCGGCAGTTTTGAGCCTTGTGCCTGTTCCACCATCTGAATAATCTGCGCCAGTACCGAATCTTGGCCGACCTTAGTCGCCTTGATTTGCAAGGTTCCGTTCTGGTTTACCGTACCGCCGACCACCTGATCACCGGCCTGTTTGGCCACGGGTAAAGGCTCACCGCTAATCATCGCTTCATCAATATAACTTTGTCCGGTAACGACTTCACCATCGACAGCGACTTTTTCACCCGGACGGATTTCAATCAACATTCCTTGTTGCACATCGGAAATTGCCAGATCAACCCAGTGATCATTCTGTTCTACCCGTGCCGTTTTCGGTTGCAAGCCCACCAGATACTGAATCGCTTCCGAGGTTTTACCTTTGGCTTTGGCTTCCAGATAACGCCCCAGTAAAATCAGCGCGACAATAACGGCGGCCGCTTCAAAATACACATGCACAGTGGACTGCGGTAACAGCTCCGGAAAAAAGGTCGCAATACAGGAAAAGCCATATGCGGCAATGGTTCCAACGGCCACCAGCGAGTTCATATCCGGTGCCAGACGCAATAGTGCCGGAATCCCATGCTGATAAAAACGCCGTCCCGGAATAATCAGCACCAAAGTGGTCAGTACAAACTGCAGATACCAGCTGTTCTGGGTTCCCAGCGTATGGGCAATAAAATGATGAAATGCCGGAATCAGATGCGAGCCCATTTCCAGAATAAATACAGGTGCTGTCAGAATGACTGCAAGCCATAAATCTCGTTTCAGTTGTGCCGTTTCATTGGCTTTCTTTTCCTGAAAAGCATCATGGCTATCTGTCGACATATCCCTACCAGATTTTATGGTGGCCTGATAACCGGCTTTCTCCACCTCAGCAATCAAGGCCGGAATCTGGGCATGCGAGGCCTTCACCCAGGCAGTTTCGGTGGCCAGATTGACCTGTGCTTCGCTGACACCTTCTACTTTTAATAAAGCTTTTTCCACACGTGCCACACATGAAGCGCAAGTCATGCCTTCAATAGCCAGTTCAATGCGATCGCTCTGAATATCAAAACCGGCTTTTTGCACGGCTTGAGTCAGCTTGGACAATGGCACAGAATTGATCGCACTCACATGCGCCTTTTCAGTGGCCAGATTCACTTGTGCATCCAGCACGCCCTCCACTTTTTTTAGGGCTTTTTCTACGCGAGCCACACAGGATGCACAGGTCATGCCTTCAATGTTCAAATCAAACTGTTGCGTCGGTACATCGAAACCGGATTTTTCAATTGCTTGAACCAGCGCAGCGGCAGCAATCGGCTGCTGGCTTTTAATAAAAGCTTTTTCAGTCGATAGATTGACAGACGCCTCGACCACGCCTTCAATTTTTTTCAAGGCTTTTTCCACGCGAGCGACACAGGAGGCACAGGTCATACCGCCAATCTGCACCTGCTGCTCATATAAGCGGTTGCTATCTTGTTCTGCCATACCCATCTCCATGCCTCAACTCACTGTTGAGCTTATAGCTTAAACATTCCCATCATGGTAAGGTCAAGTCCTTCATCTGACTATTTTAAAAATAATGCAGCGTCCTGCTGCGATTTAAAATTACCCAATAAAAAAGCCCGAAGATGACTTCGGGCTTGTATGGCAGTATTTAAAATATAAAATGCATCAATGTTATTCGGCAGAAATATCTTCAAACAAGATCGAAGACAGGTAACGTTCACCACCGTCTGGCAAAATCACCACAATATTTTTACCGGCATTTTCAGGGCGAGCCGCCAATTGTGCCGCGGCTGCCATAGCCGCGCCACTTGAAATACCGACCAGGATACCTTCCTGAGCTGCCGTTTTACGTGCCCACTCGACTGCATCTGCGCTATTAATGGCAATCACTTCATCAACGAGTTCTAGGTCCAGATTGCCTGGAATGAAGTTGGCACCAATCCCCTGAATTTTGTGTGGTCCAGGTGTAATGTCTTCACCACGTTTGGCCTGACCAATAATCGCAGACTCAGCGGGTTCCACCGCCACTGAATATAAAGGCTTATTTTTTACCTTTTCAAAGTAGCGTGAAATACCAGTAATGGTTCCACCCGTTCCGACACCTGCGACCAGAATATCGACATTGCCCGCAGTCGCCTCCCAGATTTCTGGACCCGTGGTTTCTTCATGAATTTTAGGGTTGGCCGGATTTTCAAACTGTTGTGGCAGGTAGTACAGTTCAGGATTTTCATTGACTAGACGTTGTGCTTCTTCAATCGCGCCCTTCATGCCTTTGGCCGGATCAGTCAATATCAGATTGGCACCCAATGCTTTCACCACCTTACGGCGTTCAATACTCATGCTTGAAGGCATGGTCAAAGTAATGTCATAACCTTTGGCTGCCGCAACAAAAGCCAATGCAATACCGGTATTGCCGCTGGTTGGCTCGACAATATGCATACCGGATCTGAGCTTGCCAGATTTTTCAGCATCATTAATCAACGCGGCACCAATACGACACTTGACTGAGAATGCCGGATTACGGCTTTCAATTTTCGCAAGTACCGTGGCCGGAGCGGAAATCACACGATTAATACGAACAAGCGGTGTATTTCCAATCGCGTCTGCATTATTACTATAAACCGCTATACCTAAATTATTCGGTGTTGGAAAAGCTGAATCTGTACTCATGATGATATCCCTGATGTTATTGGTTCAAGTCGCTTAAACATCATACAAGCATTTTTTTGCTTTGTAGATGTTTGATGAAACTTGCACTTCATTGCACGAATGTGAACTAAAATACTTTCTGCACTATGCAATAAATTTATCTTATCTATCAATATTTAAAATATAATTTTAATTGATAATTCAATTCATTAAAAACCATAAAACTTAACTGTTTTTAGCAAGGTATTACGGGCTAAGACCCGTATAATTAGCGGGCTGTAACTTTATAATGGACATATTGAATGAAAACCGATTTTGAAATCACGACTATGCGCGATTCAGCAGAACAGGTCGTTGGCATTTTAAAATCTCTGGCCAATACCGACCGTCTTCTTATTTTATGTCATCTGTCTCAAGCGGAACTGAATGTTTCAGAAATTGAGGAAATAACTGAGATTAAACAGCCGACACTTTCCCAGCAGCTCATGATGTTGCGCAAAAGCGATGTGGTAGATACCCGGCGCGACGGCAAACAGATTTATTATTCAATTAAAGATCAAAATTTGATTGTGGTCTTAAATACCCTTTATCAATTGTATTGCGGCAATTCAGCTAAATAAAGAATCTTTCTTTTTTCAGTCATCAAGAGGAGTTTTCTTTAAACTCTTATTGATATCGTTCTACACCATTCAATCACGATCATAGAACTTTAAAATAGGGTTTTTGAAATGATACGTGACTGACCCAGATGTTTCATTTTAAACATGATTCATCAAGAATCTAGATCAGCTAAGACTTCTTAGCAGAATTTGTGCATAATATATCTATATTTGTGATTTAGACCTCTTTATGCAAAATTCCAAGTCTAAACTTCTGCATAGACTGCCTGCCTGGGCATGGTTAAGCCACTACACGCCGGTCAAATTTAAGTCTGATGTGCTGGCTGCCCTGATTGTGGTGGCAATGCTGGTGCCTCAAGGGATGGCCTATGCCATGCTGGCAGGATTGCCGCCGATCATGGGTTTATATGCCAGCATCCTGCCGATGATCATTTATGCCCTGCTCGGTGGGAGTTCGACTTTATCGATTGGCCCGGTAGCCATCATTTCCATGATGACTTTTGCTACGCTCAATCCACTTTTTGAAGTCGGCTCACCGGTCTATATCGAAGCTGCGACCTTATTGGCACTGATGGTCGGGATTATTTCCCTGCTTTTGGGATTATTCCGTTTTGGTTTTCTGATCCAGTTGATCAGTCATCCCGTGATTCAAAGCTTTATTATTGCCTCTGCCTTATTGATTGCGTTTGGGCAGTTAAAGTTTTTGGTCGATCTTCCTTTAAAAGCCAATAATCTTCCGGAGTTTGTCAGCAGTTTGCTGCAATATTTCCCGTTGCTGCACGTGCCGAGCCTGATTTTCGGCCTGCTTTCTATGGGTCTGCTGATCTATCTGCCCAAGTTATTAAAATCTCAGGCTGTACAAAGCCGGATCGGCTCTACAGATTTTTTAGTCCGTGCGGTGCCCCTGATTCTGGTATGCCTCGGGATTGCGGCGATTGTCTTTCTGGATTTAAAGCTTCAGGGCATTAAAACCGTCGGTGCAATTCCTTCCGGTTTTCCGCCCTTGTCCTTTCCACACTGGAACTGGGAACTGGTGATGACCTTGTTACCAGGTGCCAGCATGATCGCCATGATCAGCTTTGTGGAATCCTTGTCGATTGCTCAAGCGACAGCCTTACAGCAACGCAGTCATTTAAACAGTAATCAGGAACTGATCGCGCTCGGTCTGGCCAATATCAGTGCAGGCGTGAGTTCAGCTTTTCCGGTAACGGGCAGCCTGTCGCGGACGGTGGTGAATGCCGATGCCGGTGCCAAATCACCTATGGCCGGTGTTTTATCCTCGATTCTGATTATTTTCGTGAGCCTGTTCTTTACCGGATTTTTTGAAGATCTGCCGCTGACCATTCTGGCCGCGACGATTATTGTTTCCATCTGGAAGCTGGTTAATTTCCAGCCATTTTTTGATGCCTGGCGTTATTCCAAGGCAGATGGTCTTGCCATGTGGATTACTTTTCTCGGCGTTGTTCTGATTGATATTTCCACCGGTTTGATTATTGGGATCGTCTCGACCTTTGTGCTGATGCTATGGCGAATCAGCCGTCCGCATATTGCGGTTGTCGGTCTAGTGGAAGGAACCCAGCATTTTCGCAACATTCAGCGGCATCAGGTCAGTACCTCCGATCGGGTGCTGTCACTGCGGATTGATGAGAATCTGACGTTTCTGAATGCCAATAGCTTCAAAGGTTATCTGATCAATGAGATCAGCCTGAATGACAAGCTACAACATGTGATTATCAACTGTTCCAGCATCAGTGCGATTGATCTGAGTGCCCTGGAAATGCTGGAAGATTTAAATGCAGAACTGGCCAAACTGGATATTCGTCTGCATTTTGCCGAAGTCAAAGGCCCGGTTATGGACAAACTGCAAGCTTCTAAATTGATGACGCATCTGAGCGGTCGGATTTATTTGACGCATTTTCAGGCGATTCAGGACCTAGCACCAGAGATCTTTGAGCAGTATAAAGATTATACGATTTAGAACAGCAGATACTTAAATTATGGCCGGAGATTCCAACCGGCCATAAGTGAGCCTTTTCTAAATTTTCAAATATAATTTGAATTTATCTCTTTAACTTTGATATTTATTTCATGAATATAATTTTAAAAGTGATGATTTATTAATCCTTTTAGGAAGTTTTTCTTCAATATAAGCAATGTTTTAAACCCGTTAATTTTAGAATACATCAATAATATCAATATCTTGGTTTTTATATGAAAATATATTTTAAGCCTTGTTTAAATTAAGTATAAAATAACGCAACTTTTTCCCAAATTTAGCCCTCGTAATTTTCACAAGGCAACATTATGTTTTCTGCCCTTATGCGCATGAGCTTAGTCTCTCGAATCATCATCGCCATTATTTTAGGTGTGGGTGTGGCTGTGGTATTTCCCGAAGCTACTCCCTCATTAAGCCTATTGGGCGACCTGTTTATTAAAGCCTTGAAGTCTGTTGCACCGATTCTGGTTTTCATTTTAGTTTTAGCTTCTATCGCGAATTTTAAGGTGGGTCAATCCAACACCCCCATCAAACCGATTATGATCATGTATGCAGTGGGTATGTTCCTTGCTGCACTGAGCGCCGTGGTTGCGAGTATCTTATTTCCAAGTACGCTGTTTCTGGATATCGCTGCACAAGCTGACTTACAGCCACCTGGCAGTCTGGTAGAAATCCTGAAGAATTTACTGCTCAGTTTTGTTACCAATCCGGTCGTTGCGATTGCTGAAGCAAACTTTATTGGTATTCTGGCTTGGGCAGTGGCCTTGGGTATTGCCTTCCGTCATGCATCTGATAGTACCAAAACGCTTTTAAATGATGCGGCCTTTGCGGTTAATTATGTGATCCGTCTGGTGATCAATTTCGCGCCTGTGGGTATTTTTGGTCTGGTGGCAGTCACTTTTGCTGAATCTGGTCTGGACACGCTGACGAGCTATGTACATTTGTTGACTGTATTGTTAGGCACAATGGTGTTTGTTGCACTGGTCATCAATCCGTTGCTTGTTGCTGCCGTTACTCGCAAAAATCCTTATCCACTGGTGTTCACCTGCTTACGTGAAAGTGGCATTACCGCCTTCTTTACCCGTAGTTCAGCAGCCAACATTCCGGTCAATCTGGACTTGGCGAAACGTCTGGGTGTTAAAGAATCGACTTCAAGCATTGCCATCCCTCTGGGAGCGACCATCAATATGGGTGGTGCATCAGTGACTATTACGGTTCTCGCCTTGGCAGCAGTCAATACCTTGGGCATTAGCGTGGACTTTAGTACCATGCTGATTCTTTCTGTGGTGGCAACCGTCTCGGCATGTGGTGCTTCTGGTGTTGCAGGCGGTTCATTGTTACTGATTCCAGTTGCATGCGGCCTGTTCGGGATCTCTTCGGATATCGCCATGCAAGTCGTTGCGATTGGTATGGTCATCAGCGTATTGCAGGACTCTACTGAAACCGCGCTAAACTCATCGACTGATGTTTTATTTACTGCAGCAGTAGACCGCGCATCAAATTGATTTTATATTGATTAATCAATATGTTTAGCCAATGATGTTGTTATGCCATTACAGCGTTTACCTACCTGGATACAATTAGGGGCGTTTTTTCTTGCGGTCAATGCCGGCATGATTAACGTCTTGGGTCTGGTGACGGTACTGCACCAGTCTGTTTCACATATGACCGGCAATGTCAGCATGCTGGCTATGGCCCTACTGAACTGGCAACCAGAACAGATGTTGTATCTCTTTTTGGTCACACTCTGCTATGTCATTGGTTCATCCTATAGCGGACTGATTCTTGGAAATAGTCACTTTCGCCTGGGGCAGCTTTATGGTTACCCTTTAAGCCTGGTGGCTATTTTTATTTTGATCTGCTGGTTATTATTGCCCTATTTCCCGCGCTACGCCTTGTTATGGGCCTGTGTTGCCATGGGTGTGCAAAATGCCATGGTTAGCCACTATAAAGGCGCCATTATTCGCACCACGCATTTATCTGGCGTACTGACCGACCTCGGCTTGGCGATGGGCTACCGTTTGCGCGGTTTGGAGGTAGAATCACGACGCGTGGTTTTGCATCTGCTTATTTTGCTCGGTTTTTTAAGCGGTGGCATTCTTGCCAGCTGGCTATATCCTTATTTAAAATTAAATGCATTCCTGATCCCGGCAGTACTGAGTCTGGTTCTCAGTCTCATCTATTGGGTGATTTATTTACGTTATCGACATCAACACGACTAATATCTGGACATTCTCATGGTTAAAAATGCATTGCAGGCACAATTGTTAAAGGCAGGATTGGTCGATAATAAAAAAGCCAAAAAACTGTCTAAACAGGCTGTGCATGAAAAACGCACCGGTGACAGCACTGAGGCTCAAATCAAGGCCAAGATTGAACAAGACAAACAGCAAAAAATGGCCAAAGACCAGGCCATTGAGCAAGAGAAAAAAGCCCAGTTGCAGGAAAAAGAGCTGAAAGCTGCAATTATGCAAATGATCAATCAGCACAAAATCCGTGATACTGATGGCGATGCGGTGTATCAGTTTATTGATGACAGTAAAATCAAGAAAGTCTATTTAAATCAGCAAATCTATAATGCGCTGGTGGCAGGCAGTCTAGTGATTGCCCGTGAAAATGACAGCTATGCTTTCTTGCCTAAAGCTCTGGCAGATCGTATCAATGCGAAAATGCAGGGCTTTATTATTGTGAATAATTCAGAGAAAAATGAAGAAACCACTGATGAAGAAGATCCGTATGCAGCTTATGTAATTCCTGATGATTTGATGTGGTAAGCATCGCGCTATCATTACTGAAATATTGAAGATCAGAAACCGGCGAATTCGCCGGTTTTTTCATTTTTATGCACTTTTATTGAATGATTCTGACCAATAGATATGTTTTAAAAAGTTATCCAATATTAAAAAATCTGATCCAAACCTATAAACTTGATCTAAATTTCTGATTGAAGAGAAAGATCGTTTGGAACAGTTTAATTTTATTCGGAATATTCAAGAATGGGCAAATCAGTACCCATGGCTGGAAATGCTATCTTCACTGAGTATTGTGATTTTACTGGCGATTCTTGCCAATCTATTTGCCAAACAGATTGTGGTACGCGGAATACGTCAACTGATTTCCAGAATGCCTTTTGCCAATAATCAGATTTTTGCTGAGCATAGCGTGATTCGCCGGATTGCCAATATTGTTCCGGCAGTGGTGATCATGAACGGGATTACCACGGTACCGCATTTATCTGACAAGGTTGAGTCCTTTGTGCAAATGGGGGCACAGGCTTTTATCTTCCTGACGATTGCCCTGGCTCTTGGTGAATTACTGAATATTTTTAACCTGGTCTATCAGCGTAATCCCAAGTCACGTAACAAACCGATTAAAGGTTATTTGCAGCTGGTCAAACTGATTATCTTTATTGTCTGTGGCCTGATGATTCTCGGCACTTTCCTGAAAAAAGATGTCTTTACCTTGCTGGCTGGCTTCGGTGCCATGGCCGCGGTGTTGATGCTGGTCTTTCAAAATACCATTTTGTCACTGGTGGCGTCAGTGCAGATTTCATCTTATGACATGGTGCGGATTGGCGACTGGATCGAAATGCCCTCGCTGAATGCGGACGGCGATGTCATTGATATGTCATTACATACCATTACGGTACAGAACTTTGATAAAACAGTGACCACGATTCCGACCAATAAACTGGTGACGGACACCTTTAAAAACTGGCGTGGCATGCAGGAAGCCGGTGCACGCCGGATCAAGCGCTCGATTCATATTGATCAAAGCAGCGTGCATTTTATGTCGGCTGAAGAACAGAACAAGCTGAAAAATTTTATTCTGTTGGATCAATACTTAAATACCAAGTCAGAGGAACTGGAACAATTTAATCTGCAACTGAGCCATCATTCGCAATATAACCAGCGCCGTCTCACCAATCTGGGAACTTTCCGTGCCTATGTAGAGTTTTATCTACAACAGCATTCGGGCATTAGTAAAAATCATTCCCTGATGGTGCGCCAATTGCAGCCAACCAGTGAGGGTTTACCATTAGAGATTTATGCCTTTACTAATACCACCGCCTGGGTGGAGTATGAAAATATCCAGTCGGATATCATGGATCATCTGCTGGCGATTATTCCGGAATTTGGATTAAAGGTCTATCAAGCGCCTTCAGGTCTTGATTTAAAAGAGGCATTTACTCAACCGTCTTCTATTATTACTTAAACACAAGTCATCCAATACCAAGCCTGAGGTGTTGCTGCATTTCAGGCTTTTTTATTTGATGAGATGTTTAAAACCTCACTGGCATAAATCTGGCTTTAGTTTAATTTTTATAATCTAAGTTTTAATTGATTGAATCATTTTATGGCAATTTCACCCAATTACGGGCTTAAAAAAACAGAATCCTTTATAATTCCCGAAAAGCAAAATGCATGATAAGAGTATGATAATGTTTCGATGGCTTGAAAGACTGGTTGACCCCTATCCCACCAAAAATCTGAACCAACCTTTACCGACCAAGTTTTTTCCATTTGTCTGGCAGGCAGCCTATGGAGTCCGCCGTTATTTGCTGATTCTGGTGCTTTGTACCGCCGGGGCTGCCAGCTTAGAAGCCTTACTGTATTCAAAAATTGGTGAGCTGGTGAACTGGCTGAGTAAAAGCCAACCAGATACTTTTCTGGAGCAACATACCAGTAATTTAACCTTGCTGAGTATTGTTCTGCTGGCCAATATTTTTTTCGCCAGTGCACAATCCCTGATCAAGCATCAAATTTTGTACAGTAATTTCCCGATGCGTTTACGCTGGCGCTTTCATAATCTACTGATGAAACAAAGCCTGGATTTTTTCCACAATGATTTTGCCGGACGATTATCTGCCAAAGTCATGCAAACCGCTCTGGCAGTGCGCGAATTCTGGGTCATTCTGGGTGACATGCTGGCTTATGTGCTGATTTATTTCATCACCATCAATATTGTTTTGGGTGCGATTTCACCCTTGCTGATCATTCCATTGATGGTCTGGCTAGCCTTGTTTATCTGTGCAGCGTGTTATTTCATTCCACGTTTGAGCAAAATTTCCAATGCTCAAGCGGATGCCCGTGCCGTCATGACCGGGCGTATTACGGATGCCTATACCAATATTCAGACCGTGAAGCTGTTTGCTCATGCCGGCCGTGAAAGTCAGTATGCCAAGACCTCTATGCAGGAATTTATGGTAACGGTATATAAACAGATGCGTCTGGGTGCCCAATACGAAATCAGTATTTTACTGCTGAGTGTAGTGTTATATGGCGGCGTACTGGGTACTGCGATCTGGTTGTGGATGGAAGGTCAGGCCGAGCTGGGCATTATTGCTGCAACTACAGCAATGGTACTGAAACTGAACAGTATTGCCGAATTTATGATGTGGCAGACCTCTGCCCTGTTTGAAAATGTCGGTACCATTCAGGATGGTATGAAAACTTTAGGCCGCAAAATTGCCATTGAAGATAAACCGGGTGCCAAAGAGCTACAGCTCAATCACGGTGAAATTAAATTCGAAAATGTCAGCTTTGCCTATAATGATAAAAACGTGATTGATCAGTTTAATCTGACCATTCGCCCAGGTGAAAAAATTGGTATTGTCGGCCGTTCAGGTGCCGGGAAATCTACCTTGATTCAACTGTTGCTGCATTTTTATCATATCAATCAGGGTCGTATCTTAATCGATGGTCAGGATATTGATGAGGTCACTCAGGACAGTTTGCGCAAGAACATTGCATTAGTGACTCAAGATACTTCACTGCTACATCGCACTGTCGCGGAAAACATTAAATATGGTCGTCCAGATGCGACTGATGAAGAAATGTTTGAAGCCGTACGTAAAGCCAAAGCGGAAGAGTTTATTCCCAATCTGACGGATTTGCGTGGCAAAAAAGGCTATGAAGCCTATGTCGGTGAACGTGGCGTGAAACTTTCCGGCGGACAGCGTCAGCGAATTGCAATTGCACGTGTATTCCTGAAAGATGCGCCGATTCTGATTCTGGATGAAGCGACCAGTGCGCTGGATTCTGAAGTCGAAGCCGCCATTCAGAACAGTCTGGACGACTTAATGCAAGGTAAAACCGTGATTGCCATTGCGCATCGCTTGTCGACCATTGCCCAGATGGATCGTCTGATTGTACTGGATCAGGGTCGAATCGCCGAGCAAGGCACGCATGATGAACTGGTGGCATTGAATGGTATCTATGCCCAGCTTTGGCAGCGTCAAACTGGCGGCATGCTGATTCAGCAACAGGTCAAAGCATCAAAAGATCATGAATAATATGATCTGTAGAAGATTTCAAAACTTCTGATCATTTGCTCGTCCTTAATATTGAACAGGTCTGGAAAAAGGAAAACTTTGCCAGACCTCTCTTTTTAAAATTTTCTCTACAGATGAACAGCAAGTTGCCATCTATCTGGTATTTTAATGAAATGACATAACTCTCTAGTTCTGAAAGCTCTCTGAAGAAGTCCTATTCAATGCTTAAGCAATTTCCTTGTCCTTAGTTAGCCAATGCAGAGATGTGTCCGGTTCAATAAAATAATTTTAATTTCATCAATAAAATTATGTGGTTTAAATTGATTTTAATGCTGAATTCAGGCTAATCTGCCAGTGGCAGAGTCACAATCGCCAAAATTTTGTCCAACAATTTTAATGAAAAATTTGGCGGCTTCATGCCAATATCTATTTATAAATAAAAAAATTTGAATGAGTGCAACGGATCGCGCATGAAAACAATTGCTCCACGCCAAGACCAAGGAATTCCAGGTGTTTACGGTCTCCTGCTTCTCGATGTCATTTCCCGCTGGGGTTATAACAATGAATCGCTTTTCCAACCTTTTAGCCTGACCAGTGAACAGTTGGCAGATCCTGATTTTCGTATTCCAACCCCTGTCGCCAACGAACTGGTCAAATATGCCCTGAAACTGACCGGAGAGCCGACCTTGGGTTATCATCTCGGCACACAGATGCGGATCTCGATTCATGGCTTTATTGGCTATGCGATTATGACGGCGAATAATATTACCGATGCGCTGGTACTGGCGAATCGATTTATTCAACTTCGTTTACCCTTCCTGCAACTGTTTTTCTCGACTTTTGGTGCCAAAGCCACGGTACAGCTGCAAACCGATATTCAGCTTGAACCGCTGCGCACCGAAATTTCCATTGCCTTGATGATTGGTCTGATCAGTATGGCCAAAGCCATTACAGGCGTTACCGATGCCACGGGAGAAATCGACTTCGATTTTAAGAAGCCGGAAGGTTTTGAACGCTTTATGGCGAAGTTTCCAACGCATCAGTTCCGTTTTGAACAACCGCATTTAATTCTGAGCTTTGATAAAAGTTACCTGATGAATAAGCTGGTGCACGCCGATCCGATTGCCAGCCAGATTGCGATTAACCAGTGTGAAACGGAACTTTCTGCCTTGGGCGAACGGCATCGGATTGCGATGCGCGTCCGAGATATCTTGACCCATGCCGAGCAGCATTATCTGAGTATTGAAAGTGTGGCGGATCGCTTACACATGTCTGACCGCACCTTAAAACGTCAACTCGCCGCTGAAGGCACCTCATTTTCTACCCTGGTCGATGAAGTGCGTTACCGGCATGCCACCTCGTTATTGTCCCGGACAGATTTCACTCTGGAACAGATTGCCGATGAACTGGGCTATAGTGATGTCGCCAATTTTAGCCGGGCGTTTAAACGCTGGAGTGGTCGCAGCCCGAGCAACTGGCGCAAAGATCCTTATTTATAAGGGAGCATAAGCCTTTTGTTTTTCTTAAAAAGAATGTATAAAACATGTCAAAAATGATCTTAAGATTTTTAAGGAGTTATCAATGAATCATCCTGCAGAATTAAAGTACGCAAGTACACATGAATGGGTGCGCATTGAGGGTGATCTTGTTGTGACCGGTATTTCCGACCATGCACAGGATGCGTTAGGTGATTTGGTTTATGTCGAAGCACCAGATCTTGCTTCACATATCACTGCAGGCGAACAAGCTGGCGTGGTTGAATCAGTAAAAACAGCTTCTGATATTCATGCGCCGGTGTCTGGTGTAGTGGTTGAAATCAATCCTGATCTTGAAGATGATCCTGATTTTATTAATGATGACCCATACGGCAAAGGCTGGATCTATAAAATCAAGCCAGACAATATGGCAGATGTCGAAAAGCTGCTTTCCAATACAGAATATGAAGCTGGCCTCTAAGCCCTTTTAACTTTAAAAAAATCAGCCTCCGGGCTGATTTTTTTATTAAAGATCAAGCGTTGCATTTCCTAGTTCAAATTAAATTTCATGCATTTATCATGAAATATCATTGTATTTTTCACTTATTTTTCTTAAAGTCTTGCTCATATCTCCTTCGCTCCTAGATAGCTCGCGCTTATTTATAACAATAATTTCCCATGCTGAGCCCAGCGTCTTACAGCATATCATTTTAGGAAAATCATGAACGCCATTGCAGCGCCACTATGGACCAAGTCATTTGTGCTTTGTTTGGCCAACAACCTATTTTTATTTATTTTCTATTTTGCACAAACCACAATTTTGCCAATATACATCTTAAAAGAATTAGGCGGCAACCTGACTCAGGCAGGTCTGGCCATGACCTTGTTTATGGTGTCTGCCATTGCAGTGCGACCTTTTAGCGGTTTAATTATCGAAAAATTCGGGGTGCGTAAAACCCTGATTATTTCTGAAGTGTTCTTTAGCTTATTTTCACTTACTTATCTGTTGGCAGATCAGCTCACGATTCTGTTTATCATCCGTTTCTTACACGGCATCTGGTTCAGTATCTTGACTACAGTTTGTGTGCCTGTGGTGAACCAGTTTATTCCGGAGCAACGTAAAGGCGAAGGCATGGGCTATTTTGTCATGTCGGTTAATCTGGGGATTGTTTTAGGTCCATTTATAGGCTTGAGCCTGATTGAACACTGGTCTTATTTTCAGGTCAGCATGCTGTTGATCACCTTGGTTTTTATTGGATTTGCCTTCTGTTTTTTGATTCCGGTCAAAGAGCCTGAAAAAATCATCGAAAATACCAACAACAAAACATCGCTTGAGCTGAATGATTTTGTGGAAAAGAAAGTGCTGCCTGTCGCGGTACTGGCTATGCTAATTTCATTTTCTTATGCCAGCATTATGTCCTTTATCGCGCCATTTGCAGCCAGCAAGGATTTAATGGCCTATGCGGGTTTATTCTTTGTGGTTTTCGCCATTTCCATGATGAGCCTACGGCCGATCACCGGAAAAATTTATGATCGTAAAGGTCCGCAGTATGTGATTTATCCGGCATTGCTGGCTTTTAGTTTGGGTTTATTTTTACTTAGCCAGATTCAGACCTTATGGGGATTCATGCTGGCTGCAGTCATGGTTGGCGTGGGCTTTGGCAGTGTGCAACCGTGTATTCAAACCTTGGCGATTCAACGTGCGCCCAAGCATCGAATTGGCTATGCAACCTCAACTTTTTATACTTTTTATGATCTGGGGATTGCCATCGGTTCACTGCTGATTGGTGCCATCATTGCAGCTTACAGTTATCAATTTGCTTTTATACTATGCGGTATTTTAACCTTAAGCAGTATTATTTATTTTAAGCTGGTGGTGCAACGTAAAACCGTCTAGTTTTATGGATTGAATAATAAATAAGATCAATAAAAAAAACAGGCAGAAAATTCTGCCTGTGATTTTTTGAGTAAATGTTTATTCTGACACCGAAGTATTCTCTGCTTCTTTCTCATCCGCTTTTGGATCTTGCATCATGGTGAATTGGGTTGCTTCACTAGCTGGTGCAGTACTGTCCTGTCGGTTACTTTTCAGCTTGATCTGCAGGCGTAACTCATTGGTAGAATCGGCATTACGCAAAGCTTCTTCATAGGAAATGGCGCCTTGGTTATACAGATCAAATAAGGCTTGGTCAAAAGTCTGCATGCCCAGTTCACGGGATTTAGCCATAATGGCTTTCAGCTCATGAAACTCGCCTTTCAGGATCAGGTCGGAAATCAAAGGCGTATTCAGCATGATTTCAATCGCTGCCCGACGGCCTTTACCATCTTGAGTCCGAATCAGACGCTGTGAAATAATTGCCTTCATATTGGATGACAAATCCATCAACAACTGATTCCGGCGTTCTTCAGGGAAGAAGTTGATAATCCGATCCAAAGTCTGGTTGGCATTATTGGAATGCAGAGTTCCCAAACACAAATGGCCAGTTTCCGCAAAAGCAATCGCATGTTCCATAGTTTCAGTATCGCGAATTTCGCCGATCAGAATCACATCTGGTGCCTGACGCAAGGTATTTTTCAGCGCATTATGCCAGGAATGGCAGTCCACTCCGACTTCACGATGAGTAATCATGGATTTTTTATGCTTGTGCACATATTCAACCGGATCTTCTACGGTAATGATATGCCCGGCTGAATTTTCATTTCGATAGTCAATCATGGCTGCGAGTGAAGTTGATTTACCGGAACCTGTTCCTCCGACTACCAATACCAGTCCACGTTTTTCCATAATCACATGTTTCAGAGATTCCGGTAATTTCAGCTTCTGGAAATTTGGAATTTCTGCAGTAATGGTACGAATCACCATGCCAACATTAAGTTGTTGTACAAACACATTGACCCGAAAACGGGAAACACCTGGCACGGTGATGGCAAAATTGCACTCAAGTTCAGTTTCAAATTCTTTACGCTGTTTATCATTCATCAGACTGTAGGCAAACAGCTTGGTTTTTTCAGCTGTGAGTTCCTGCTGTCCAAAAGGTTTCATTAAGCCTTGATGTTTAATACTCGGTGGAAAATCAGCCGTAATAAATAAATCTGAACCGCCATATTCCACCACTTTAGTCAGCATGTGATGCATGAATTTTTTTGCTTCGTCCAACAATTCTGCCGTGAACATCTTTTCCCCCGGAAATGCACAACTGCACAAACCTTGATCTTAGATTTATGCCAAATATTTTAATTTGATTGTGCAGCGTTTTATAAATATGCTCAAATATATTTGATTTATAAAGAAAATATTTTTTAATATTTATGTGACCTACTTCAATAAAAATTAAATTAAGTAGAAGTATTCAAGCTTTTTAAAGCAACTCTGCCAAAAAAATAGGATTGTAATTTTAAAGGTTGAATTCTGTTAGACGATTCATTATTTGTCATTTGCGACATATAGAATGTTATTTTTCTTTCTTTATGATTACCAACTCCCCTATTTTTTATGTACCAATTTCGGTTCTATTAGATGTAATAATGAATTATGAAAAATAGGATAATGTTTATGAAAATTGAACAAAATCGTGGAACTTTGCTCAAATAACAGGCGTGAAACTTGGTAAATTATTAAAAAAGCCCGATTCAGCTAAGTTAGGCTTTTTATTTGATTATAAAAATATGATTTATATAAAATAAAATAGAGAATTTCGTATAACGTGTATTATGTTAATTTTAGGAAAACTTAAACGAAATCACCAAAAACTATGAAAAAAAATCAGCTTTTTTATATTATTTAGATGTTACAGCACCATTTTATTATTTTTATCTTGTACCCACTGTAATCGCATTAGTCATAGTCAGTTTTGATTTCTCATTTCAGGGCTTATTTCCGACCACAATTGACTCTTCGATTTCAAGCCAACATAAGTTTCTAAATGACTATTTTGCAATATGTAATTTTTTCGTGATTGGGCTTATTGTTATTAATTATTTAAGACACCCACTACCAGCCAAATATGTAAGACAAATACGTCAGCATTATGCAACATTAAATAAGAACCAGCAGTCTATCAATGGCTGGCTTGGCATTGTATTTTTCTGTTTTACTTTAGGCCTAATGAACCTGACTTGGTTTATTATTAATGATGAGCCTCTCCCACCATATAAAGAATGGCGCAAAGGCGATACTCTTACCTACTTAAACAGTTTCGCACATCCTTATATTTCTGCTATTGCTTTTAGTTTGCAATATGCCCTCATGGTATTCTTTACATTAATATTTATGAACATATTTGATAATCGTAAATATAGACAAAATTAATATGCTTAGTGCCATTTAACATAATGGCGATTATACGAAAGGCCCTTGTTAGAACCCATTTAAAGTGTCTATATTCTCACCAATAAAAATGTCTGGTTTATGATGGTTTTTATCACCATGGACTGGATATAAAATATAAATGCTGATCACTATGTCTGATAAAGAAATTCAACGTCTTGCAGTTCTGCAAGACGTTAGAGATCATCGTATTACCCAGGTCCGTGCTGCTG
>NZ_JALJVC010000012.1 GCF_022967985.1 Acinetobacter lwoffii
ATTCGTCACCAGCAAGCTAGGTCGGCTATATTACTCTCTATCTCTAGAAAGTCAACCAGTAATTTAGATTATTTCTAAACTTTCTTTCTAAAACCCAACTCAATCAAATTCAACTAAGTTACTGTTTTATCAGAAGTTTTAATCTTCATCACCGCCGATGGATGTGCATTCTACAGCATTTCAGAGCCCGTGCAACACCTTTTTCAAGAAAATCATTTTGTATGTATATTTTTTAAGCTTTTCGTGTGTTTTCATTCATTTTTTATACAAATTTGCTTAAATGATGTCTATTCGTGAATATAACGTTTATTATTTTTATACTAATAAGTAGTGCTACTTACACAGAAAAGGCCTCAGGTTACCTTATGCATCGTTCTATTTACTTATCTATATGCTTATTTTCTTTAGCTTCAAGCGCACATGTTTTCGCCGAGGCGGCCATCAGTGTGGAAAATCTGGAAAAAGAGCCTGCAAAAACGCCGCTTAGAACAAAAATCTCGACCAAAGCACAACAATTACAAACGCAACTGAAAGTTGATGCCAGTGCAGCACAGGCTGAAGAAGTTAAAGATCCTTTTCAACCGTTAAATAGAAAGATCTATCAGTTTAATGATGCGATTGACCGCACCGTGGTACGTCCCATAGCCGTACAATATGTGGAAAAAGTTCCTCAAGATGTTCGTGGCAGCTATACCCAGTTCCGCAGTAACCTAGGTGAACCTTGGAATGTGGTGAATCAGCTGATTCAAGGTCGTCCTGCCCGCGCTGCTAAATCCCTAGGTCGTTTTACCATTAACACCTTAACAACTTTAGGACTGGCTGATCCAGCGCGTCGCCTGGGCTTGAGTCATGAAGAGGAAAAATTTGGAATTACCTTAGGTTATTATGGCGTGCCTTCTGGCCCTTATATCATGTTGCCATTTTTAGGTCCAAGTTCTGTCCGTGGCGTAATCGGTACTGCTGTAGATAGTCAAGCTCGTCCACAAAAATACATTCTCGAAGATGAAGATGGACTTTACTGGACTGATCAGTTTTGGCGTGCCATCGATACCCGTTCAGAAATACTGGACGTTGAAGGAGTGCTGACTGGCGATCGCTATGCGCAGATTCGCGATATTTATTTACAACGTACCAATTATGCAATTGCAGAAAAGAAAGGTACAGAACAAGATACGCTTTTCCTAGAAGATGATTTTGAAGATGACAATTCTGATGATGCACCTTCTAGTGATAGCAACATTGAATCTTCAAACGAAGATCTTTAAGTTTAAGCTTCATGTATGATTGCTAGTGAAAATCTGTTCGCTAGCAATACTTTGCTTGTTATAGTACATCTTATAGCCAATCCTGGGATTGAATCACTTTTTTATGTATTTCATTCAACCGACTCGTGATATTCCTTACTTAGATCAAGTACTTGATACGCTTCCTCATGTTCAGATGATCTATCTGGATGATCATGAACTGTATGACTCTACGATTATTGCGATTGCAGATGTACATGATTATCTGAAATATAAGTGGAATCTGCCTACGATTGTACTGGCCTTAGAAAATGAAGGTACTGCTTTGGCTCAGGCCTGGGAACAAGGGGCTTTAGCCGGCTGGATCTGGAACAAGCTTCCCGAGAATCCAGATCTGGCATTACAAAAAATTGATGCACAATATAAGCGTAACCAGGATAGCCGTGACCTGCCTTCTGCTGCAGAACTACAAAAAAAATTGTTACCGAATCCGATTGAACTGACCAATTACGAGGTCGAAACCTATTTTCAGCCTTCAGCCTATCTTTCAGGGGATTGGTATGATTATTGGAAAATCAGCGACAAAGAAGTGATTTTCTATTTGGCCGATGTATCCGGACATGGCGTCACCAGTAGTTTGCTCACGTCCTGGATGGCAGCTTTCCATGGTCGCTCCAAGACGCCGCGCGAGCTGATCAAGAAGCTGAACGGTATGCTGATGCAGGAAAATATTGAAAAGCACATCACCATGATTGCCGGGATTCTTAATCTGGAAACCCATGTATTAAAATGGTCCAGCGCTGGACATTATCCTCCACCGATTATATTTGAACCCAATCAAGAACCTAAAATCCTCTCTTCCAGCAGTTTCCCTTTGGGCTTAACCGAAGATCTTGAAGTTGAGGAAAATGAATGGATATTAAGTCGCAATGCGCGCTTTATTATCTGTTCGGATGGCGCACTGGAACCTTTTGATGGTGGTTTAAATGAACAATTCTCGCAATTATTACACCATTTGCAGAATCAATCTTTTCAGGCTCCGGAACATGTGGCTGACGATATCGCCTTTTTAAGCTTTATCCGCGTAAATTAGCAGTATATTTACAGGCTTTATAAGCACTTAATTTGATTACTACTTTCAGCCACTTGAGTATCAATACACCCTATGGGATAATTTAATATCCTTCTCTGCAAATGGCATTTATATGTCAACAGGTCATGTTGAATATGCAAGTCTGAACGGAACGCATATTTTTAAGCTTATCGGCGAAGTGCGTGCCCAATCTTGTATTAGTCTAGACAAATTACTGAACAAAATTGAACAGCAAGACAACGTAGTTGGCGCTATCGTTGATCTCACCGAAACCAGTTTCATTGACAGTACCGTACTGGGTGTTTTAGCGAAACTAGGACTCAAACTCAAGCAAGTACACAATATTCAGGCTGTCATGCTTTCTACCAATTCTGACATTACCACTTTGGCCAACAGTATGGGATTGAGCCAGGTGTTTGTGATTCTGAATTATTGTGGTGATCCAAATATCTGCACACGTGCGCTGATGGAAGAACATGTCACGCATCAAAATATGCTGAATACGGTTCTGGATGCGCATAAAACCTTGATGAAACTGAATCAAAGCAATCAGAACATGTTTGAACCTTTAGTCAAACAGCTACAGAAAGAGCAAGACAATTTAGATAAAATTTCCGAGCAAAAGGTATAACCATCTTATAAGAGGACCCTATGACTTTACTTTCTGTTGTACAAATGAATTCTCAAAATGAAATTGATGTCAATTTCGTGGAGATTGAATCTTTAATTCAACAAAGTAAGGCCAATGGTGCTGAACTGATTGTTTTCCCGGAAAACTTTGTCTGTTTTGCAGCAGGTAAACAGCGTGAAACTGCTGCACAATTTGAAGTGATTCAGCAGCGTCTGGAACAACTTGCCCATGAATATGACACCTGGATCGTTGCCGGTACATTACCCTGCCCTTATCGTCCAGATGGTTCAATCATTGAGGATGGCCGGGTGCGTACCGTTAGCCTGTGTATCAGTCCGGAACGGACCGAAGCACGTTATGACAAAATTCACCTGTTTGATGTGCAAGTCGGCGATGCTGTCGGTGGTTATCAGGAATCCAAGTTCTTTGAACCCGGCACAGATGTTGTCGTAGCCAAAACACCTTTTGGCAATATTGGGTTAATGGTCTGTTATGACCTGCGCTTTCCGGAACTGGCGTTAAATTTACGAGCCAAAGGTGCAAACCTCTTGACCGCTCCTTCTGCCTTTACCTATACCACAGGTGAAATGCACTGGCAGCTTCTTCTGCAAACACGTGCTCTAGATAGCCAATGCTCGGTGCTTGGTGCAGCTCAACAAGGCTGGCATGGAGAAAAACGCCAGACTTGGGGACATGCAGCCGCCACCAATAGTCGTGGACAACTTCTTAATATGATCCATGCAGAAGGTGCTCAACTCATCACCGTCGACTTTGATTTAAATGAACAGCAAAAAGTGCGTGAATCCATGCCTTTAATGCAACACCGTAGACTTCTTCAACTTTCCTGAATCGTTTCATTTGCTTGCATAAAATAACAAAATCCCTGCTTATTCTTCAGGTGAAATCACCGAGCATAGAAGCTCTACGAAAAATAAACAGGGATTTAACTCATGTCATTAGAAAAAGCCGTCTATACCGCACATGCCAAAGCCACAGGGGGCCGTGATGGCCGCGCCATTTCTGACGATCAGATTCTGGACGTCCAATTGGCCGTACCTAAAGAAATGGGGGGACCAGGCGGTGGAACCAATCCTGAACAGCTCTTTGCCGCAGGTTATTCCGCCTGTTTCTTGGGTGCAATGAAATTTGTTGCCAATCGTGACAAGCTCAATATCAGTAAAGATGCCTATATTGAAGGTGATGTTGGGATTGGTCCGATTCCTACCGGGTTCGGGATCGAAGTGACATTAAACATCCATCTTGAAGGCATGGATCAGGAAGAAGCAAAAAAACTGGTGGATGCTGCGCATATTGTCTGTCCATACTCAAATGCGACCCGTAATAATATTGATGTGAACTTAAACGTAATTACTTAATTTTTTTATTTAACAGCTATCCTGAAAAAAGTTTCAGGATAGCTAGACTTCAATTATAAATTTCAAAATTTACCCGCTTCATCTTTTGTCAAAAGCTACTTCTCTTCCCCACTTGAAAACTGCAGCAAAAACCTAATAACCTATATATAATGATTCTTATTTACATTTATTCGATTTATATTGATGTTAAAACTAGTTCTTCTGAATTCTCTCCTGTTCCTCACTGCTACAACCTCTTTTGCAGATCTTTATCTCTCAGAAAAAATCCGTCCGAAAATAAAATCTCTGCTCAATACTGAAATTGAACGCCTACCCATTCCTGCAACACCCAACAATATGATTCTGCCTGAATTTGGTAAAGGGATTATTGGCTGGGGCGCTGGCCCCAAAGATGCTGAAGCCCGTTTTCTCAATATTACTCAGGCAGATGTTGAAACAATGAAACAGGAAGGACTGAGTTTAGCAATGGCACAAGCCTGGCAGAACTTTTATGAAAATGAAACTCTGCGTAATCCGGGAAATCCGACTGCACCTTTTCGTGCACAACTCATGAAAAAAATCGTCAGTCTCTGGTAAATATCCAAAAGTCCTGACGACCATTATGATAAAGCGAGCAGATTAAAAAATTATTCTACTGCTTCGTTGGTTACTCGCAATACTTCTTCAATCGTGGTTTTTCCGGCCAGTACTTTACGCAGACCATCATCGCGAATAGAACCTGACTGCTGACGTGCATAACTTTCGATTTCATATTCAGCCGCATTACCATGAATCAAACGGCGCATATGATCATCGACTGGCACAATTTCATAAATCGCGGTACGACCACTAAAGCCAGTATTGCCACAACGTTCACAGCCTTGAGGTTGCGGTAATCTTAAATCTTGGGGATGCTCAATATTACCAAATAGATTCTTTTCGAAAGCATCTGCTTCATGCCAGGTCGCGCAATGTGGACACAAGGTACGCACCAGACGTTGGGCTATTACCCCGATTAAAGAACTGGAAAGCAAAAATGGCTCAATCCCCATATCTTTCAGGCGCGTAACCGCACCAATGGCAGTATTGGTATGCAAGGTGGATAACACCAGATGTCCTGTCAGGGATGCCTGTACTGCAATTTCTGCGGTTTCCAGATCACGAATCTCACCAACCATGACCACATCCGGGTCCTGACGCAACATGGCTTTTAACGCACGGGCAAAAGTCATATCGACTTTGGTATTGACCTGCGTTTGTCCAATGCCTTCCAGTTGATATTCAATCGGATCTTCAGCCGTGAGGATGTTTTTAGAACCGTCATTCAGGTCAGAAAGTGCCGCATATAAGGTGGTGGTTTTACCCGAACCGGTCGGGCCGGTTACCAAAATAATTCCATGTGGGCGATGCACTAGAGTCTTGAGTCGATCATAGTCATTATTCATCAGGCCCAAATGGGTCATGTTCAAACGGCCTGCCTGCTTGTCCAGAAGACGCATCACCACACGTTCACCATAAGAAGATGGCAAGGTTGATACACGCACATCGACTTCACGCCCTGCCAGACGCAAGGAAATACGGCCATCTTGCGGAATACGTTTTTCGGCAATATCCAGTTTGGCCATGACTTTAATCCGTGAAACCAGAAGCGGGGCCAGTTCACGGCGTGGCTGGACAATTTCGCGTAACTGGCCATCGACCCGTAAACGCACCGACAGTTTTTTCTCAAAAGATTCAATATGAATATCGGAAGCCCCAACACGAATTGCTTCGGATAATAGCGCATTGATCAGACGTACAATTGGCGCATCATCTTCCTGATCCATCAGGTCTTCAGCTTCCGGTACCGAATCAGCCAGACTGAGTAAATCCGGATGATCTTCCAGACCGGCAGCCACCTGCTGTGATTCGCCGCTATCTCCGGCAAAACTGGAACTGAGTAACTGGTTAAATTCCTGTTCGCTACAGAGTTGAAAATGAGCCGGATAACCGAGCAGACGGCGGGCTTCCTGCAATGCAAGCATCGAGGTATTGTCACGGCGCAGAATAAAGGCCTGATCTCCCTCATAACGCAACAGCACACCATGGCGCTTGGCGAAGCTATATGGGATTTGTAATTGTTTAAGTACTTGCATCGCGGATTATAATAATGATGAAAAAATTTAAATTGAGTGTACTCTAAGCATATGACAGCGTGAAGTATGTTTTCAAAGATTTAGCAAGAAAGGATGCCAAGATTGCCGCGAGATAAAGATGAATTAATCCCGAATACAGCGAAAATGCGCTGGTGGGGAGAACAGAATTTTGAAATAAATCAGTCTAAAGCCTGGCAGTTTGGCTCCTTGCTGTTTCGGCTGACCCGAGGGATTCAGGAATGGCGACTGGAATATTTCCGCCCTTCTGTGCAATACGATTATGAACAGCAATGGCATCAGATTGATGATCCGAATTTTGCCTTTCCCCCACCTGTGAAAATTGAACGCTATATGTTCAAATCCACGCAAAACAAATTGCAACTGATGCCACGCCTTGCAGACCGTTCTGTGGTGATTAAACCAGTCGATCCGATTTATATTCCTGCCGGACAGCGCGGTACGCTTTATATCAGCACGCCCTTATGGATTGCCGGTTTTGTCGAGGGGCAGCGCGAACCGATTTTCGATTTGCCGGTAATCTTGCCAAAAGACACCTGGTTTGGACCCAATCACCGTTCGGGGGAAATCTGTTATGCCACCGCAGTCGATGGCAGAACCGAACTGAAACAGTTACATCCGCGAGCCTTTCGTGCAGTCACGCCGATTGAGTTTCACAATACCAGTAACCAGCAATTGCGCTTTGACCGAATGAATGTGCCAGTGCCTGCCCTGCCGCTTTTTTACAGTGAAAGTACCGGCCGCTTATGGACCTCACAAATCCGCGTTTTGCATGAAAGTTCGGATCGTCCACCACGGATTCGGGTCGAAAACCGCACACCACCAAATGCTGGTGAAGTGGCCTATCTGCATCCACCGCGCGATCCGGCAGGTGCGTTATTTAATATGTTTGATTCATTTTTCTAAGGGCGTCTGATGCCAAGTTCAAATATTCCGACCGAAGTCACCAACAGCCTGAAGGGAGTATTTACCAATATCAATACCGACCGTTTGACCGAAGTTCTGGTGGCGGTGGTGTTGTGCTTTATTGGTTTCCTGATCGCACGCTTTATTTCCAATACCTTTATTCGCACCATTGGTGTCCGTTTTAATGCCCATCAGAAACTGGTCTGGCGCCGCGGAATTTTCTATTTTATCTTCCTGCTGTTTGTGATGGCTAGTCTGAAAGAAGCCGGTTTTAAACTCAGTGTCTTCCTTGGCGCTGCAGGGATTTTAACGGTCGCACTGGGTTTTGCTTCGCAAACCTCAGCATCCAACCTGATCAGTGGTCTGTTCCTGATTGGTGAAGGTTCTTTTGAAGTCGGTGATACCATCCAGATTACCTTGATTCGTGGGCATACCATTGAAGGCGAAGTGATTTCGATTGATCTGCTCTCGGTTAAACTTTTGACCCAAGATAATATCTATGTGCGTTTACCGAATGAACAGCTAATTCGGGCACCGGTGCAAAACCTGTCAAAATTTCCGATACGGCGGATTCCGATTACCTTGGCAATCAATTTCCATGAAGATATTATCAAGGTGCGCGAAGTTCTGCTGGATGTTGCCAACAAGTATCCACTGGTTCTGGCCGACCCGAAACCTGCAGTCACCGTTACCGCTTTCCGTGAATCTTCGATTGAACTGCTGTTTGCAGTGTGGTGCCAACAGGAAAACTACCTGAAAGTTCGTGATGAAATGCAGGAACGGATTCGCAACGGCTTTGTCGATAACCAGATTGAAATTCCGGTGCCGAAAATGGGCTTTGTCGATCACCCACTTTCCCGCCCTTTGGAAAATGAAGAAATCGATCAATATGCCAATGAAAAGACCCTCAAAAGAGAGCCTGATCTGAAATAACCCTTAGATTCCCTCTCCTTTTTAAAGGAGAGGGTTAGCGAGAGGATTCAAAGCTCCTTCTCCGGCATCGGCGCAATATAAGCAATCAGCAGCATCACCCCACCCGCCAGCAGGAATGAAATCACCCGGGTCAGGGTGCCAATATGTGACAGGTCAAATAGTACGAGCTTCAAGGTCACAATCACCAGAATACTGCCGCCTAAAATCCACATCGGTTTCAGTTTTTTGAGTGTTGCTGTCCACATGGTAATCCAGGCCAGCAATACCCAGAGTATGGTCAGACTAAGCTGAACCGTCGCATTGCTCCATAATGCCAGCTCATTAAACGGTGTCTGGAGGTACACATGTAAAGCTCTTAAAACAATATAACTGGAAAGCCATAACAGGCTTAGTACCATTAAAACCGCAATCATGCCTTTATCACGTCCCACCTTGATTTGCTGTAACAGCATCCAGATAAAACTGGCAAACATAGCAATACTGATCAGGTCAAAAGGATTCAGGATCGGCAGCCAGTAATATTGAAAGGCTTGCTGGCTAAACAGCTGTGAACATACCAGCCAGCTTCCCATCAGCAATAAACAGCTCTTGGTTTGCCAAAGCTGCTGCCAGCCTGACTGCGCATCCTGCCGATAGCACCACAGGCAGAAGAATAAAGGTAAAATCACCATGCTCAGATAAGGCATGTTCGGGATCAGGCATACACTTGCCAGAGCCAGACTACTAAAAACACCAAAGCTCATCCACTCCTTGGAGAGCTGCAAGCCAGCCAACGGTCTAAGCCACAGAATGGCCAACAATATCGCTGAAAGGGCAAAAACTCCCCTTTCCAGAGCACTATTCCAGACAATCACCGCATTTTGACTGCGATCCAGAGTCAGAATCACCGCAATGACCAGCAAGGGCGAGATGCCACTCCACTTCGGCAGTAACCAGGACCATTCCTGGGTTTTGCGCAGGATCATTTCATTGAACAGTACATAACCCAGTGTGATGATAAATAAACTCAGCACATAGGCATGCTGACTCGGAAATTCATCTTCTAGCAAGGCAAATAACATCAGACTGGCCGCGACACTCACGCTGCTTAAAAAGCTGACACTCAGACTATCCATCTGCTGCTGGTACTGTTTTTTAAGCTGACTGATGACCACGACTGCCACATAGCACAGACTCAAAATCCAGAAAATGATTCGCGGTGTTGGATTAATCTCGACCAGATAATACAGGCTGCTGAATCCGGCCATCAGCAATAAGCCCATGCTCAGATAGTGTGCTACCCGGATATTTTTTTCCAAGGCCCATAAATAAATCAGCACACCTTCAACTGCCCAGCCAATCACACTCCATTGTTCTGTCAATAAGATCGGTGGCACTAAAGCGAGAAAAATCAGCATCAGGCTCAGATAGCTCTGCGAAATGAGCTGGATAGTTTGTTTACGGCGCAACAGTGTCCAGCAAGCGGCAAAGACCAGTGCAAAGAACAGGCTTAATCCAGCTTGCCAGAGTTTTTGATTAGGCTGATTAAAATGAATCAGATACAAAAAAATATAAGCGGTAATAGGAGCAGCAAAAATCAGCGCTAAGTCCAATACCGGTTTTAACTGAAAACGTGAGAGATCCTGTCGTGCCAGCAACTGGCTAAAGCGGAAACCTAGCCAGATAAACAGCGCACTATGTGCCAGAATCAACGCAGTCATGGCATAACGCTCATATGTATAACCATGAATCAGGCTATATATCCCGCCAACGACCGCAGTCACTAAAAAGGCAATTTGATTGAGAATCTTCCATGGCCGGAAACTGCTCAGCACTGCCACCCCGATATTGATCAGCAAATAATAACTAATCAGCTCAACGGCAGAAGCATCGCGGGTCGGTAAGGTAAACGGTGCCAGATAAGCAATCAGCAAAGCCATCAAAGCCAGTTCGATGCTTTCCTGTTTCAGGCTTAAATATAGAGTGATGGCCAGAATAATGAGAAATAGCAATGTTGCCAACGGTAACGTGGGAATCACCAGATTGTAATAGGCAAAAAATAAGGTCAGGAACAGACTCCCTAAACCCAGTCCTTCCAGTGCCAGAGCAAAACTCCGATTTTTCTGCACCAGGCGATAACCCAGACCTGCTATACACCCACTTGCCAGTGCAACCAGGCTCAATTTTGCAGCCAGACTGAGTTGCCAGTGCTCAGTGGCAAAACGCAGCAGTAAAATAATCCCAATCACCAAAATACTAATCGCGACTTTTAAGACTGGATTCCCCTGGAAAAGCCAGCGCTGCAGTTGATCTACCAGATGAGGAGAGTCGTTTACCTCTTGGGCAGATTCAGTTTTCACGAATGGAACAGAATCGGATCGATCCGGTGATCGCTGTAAGGGATTGGCAGAATGGGATTGCAGCTGTATCAAGCGCCCTTCCAGACGTTGCAGCCACCTGAGCAAAAAGAATACCCATGCCGTAATCCCGATGCCCATCAGCCAATCCAGTTCAGCCAGTCCACCAACAATGGCAGTAATTGAAGAAATATATAAAGGAACTTTAGAATTGCGTTCTAGGGACATTTGCTGCTGTGCGGCCAGTTGTTGTAGCGGTGTTTCTACCGCAGTGACATATTGCATCACGCTAAAGATAAAACCTAAACCACACAGATAAGTTACAATCTGATAACCCAGATACCAGGCGCTGATCCCGGCTATCAGCAGGGTAATCAGCCAGATCATGCGCAACTCATTCCGTCCTACAGCCATTCTTATATTTCTCTTTCCTGAATCCTTCCATCATACAACAGCTTGTGCTGCTTATTTCATCTTCAGCCGATATTCGCTAAGCTGTAAACTCAGACTCGCCTCAGCGAGCGCGGTAAAAATCACGTACAATAGCGCTGTATTTTGAATAAGGAATTGATTACATGCCACCATTTGTCTTGGTCGATGGCTCTTACTTTTTATTTCGTGCCTTTCACGCACTGCCACCATTAACCACGTCAACCGGTTTACATACCAATGCAATTCGTGGTGCGATTTCTGCTATTCAAAAACTGATGCGCCGGACCCAACCGACCCATATGGCGGTAATTTTTGATACCCCAGAACCGACCTTCCGGCATGAGCTGTCACCGATTTATAAAGGTGATCGTCCCAGCATGCCAACGGAATTATCCGAACAGATTCCTTATCTGCATGCCTTGATCCGCGCTTTGGGCATTCCCCTACATACCTTACCGGGTGCCGAAGCCGATGACATTATCGGAACACTGGCCAAACGTGCCGAGGCGATGGGACATCAGGTACTGATCTCTACGGGCGATAAAGATATGGCACAACTGGTGACCGAAAAAGTTACCCTGGAAGACAGCTTTAAAGAAAAACCGCTGGATGTCGACGGCGTGTTTGAAAAGTTTGGCGTCTGGCCGAATCAGATTATTGACTATCTGACCCTGATGGGCGATGCATCAGATGGCATCATGGGCGTGCCAGGTGTAGGTGCCAAAACTGCAGCAAAACTGCTCACTGAATATGGCTCGATTGGCGGCATTTTAGAAAATGTCGACAAGATCAAAGGCAAAGTCGGTCAAAATATTAAAGAACATGTCGATGGCATTGCACTGGACCATCAACTGGCCAGTATTGTCATCGATCTGGATCTTAACTTTGGTTATGACGATTTAAAACTGCGTGAGCCGAATGTCGAGACCTTGCGTCATTTGTACACCGAGCTGGAATTCCGTAACCAGCTGCAGTCCTTAGATCACCCGAACAACCCGAATAATTCAAACTACCAGCAGGCGGCAAAATCTATTAACGCCAAAGCGGTTACAGCACCAGAACCTCTGGAAGACCATGCGTCTGTGACCAGCAGTGATGACCAGTTAGGACAAGCCACCTATCACACGGTATTAAGCCAACAAGATTGGGACACACTGTTTGAGCGCTTAAGTACCGAAAAACGATTTGCCTTTGATACCGAAACCACCAGTCTGGATTATCGTATTGCACAGATTGTCGGTTTCTCGGTCGCCTTCGATGCGCAGAATGCTTATTATGTTCCCTTGGCACATGATTATGAAGGCGCACCGGAGCAGCTGAATCGTGAAGTAATTCTGGCGCAGATCAAACCAATTCTGGAAGATGAGTCTGTAAAGAAAATTGGGCATCATCTGAAATATGATGCACATGTCCTGGAAAATCATGGCATTCATCTGGCAGGCTGGTATTTCGACACCATGCTGGCTTCCTATGTCCTGAATTCTGTCGCAACCCGTCATGGCATGGATGATGTGGCTCGTCTGTATTTGAGTCATCTGACCACGACTTATGAACAGGTGGCCGGTAAAGGTGCTAAACAGAAGACCTTCAACCAGATTCAACTTGAAACTGCAGCGCATTATGCCGCAGAAGATGCTCATGTCACTTATCGTCTGTATGAAGTGCTGCATGAAAAACTCAAAGTCCATCCAGAACTGCTCAACATCCTGCTGAATATTGAAATGCCAGTCGCACGCATACTGACACAAATGGAAGAAAACGGCATCGAACTGGATCTGGCTTTTCTGGATCAGCTTGGGGGCGAATTTTCCAATACCATGCAAAATCTGGAAAACCAGATTATGGAAATCGCCGGTGAAAGCTTTAATGTCAGCTCACCTAAACAGGTCGGTGAAGTTCTGTTTGAAAAGCTGGGGCTAAAAGGCGGTAAAAAAACCACCACCGGACAATACAGTACCAGTGAAAGTGTACTGGAAAAAATTGAACATCCGATTGCCCAGCTGATTCTGGAATATCGTGGTTTGTCCAAGCTGAAAAGTACCTATACTGATGGCTTATGCAAACAGGCCAATCCTGATACCCACCGTGTGCATACCAGTTACCATCAGGCACTGACTGCAACTGGCCGTTTATCATCGACTGATCCAAACCTGCAGAACATTCCGATTCGTGCCGAAATTGGCCGTCAAATCCGCAAGGCATTTGTAGCACCGAAAGGTCGTGTCTTGCTGGCAGCCGATTACTCACAGATTGAACTGCGTCTCATGGCTCATCTATCTCAGGATGAAGCTCTGCTGGATGCATTTATTCATGGTCAGGATGTACACCGCCGTACTGCAGCGGAGGTTCTAGGCATTGCCTTGGAAGATGTCACCAATGACCAGCGCCGTCAGGCCAAGGCTGTTAACTTCGGCCTACTTTACGGCATGTCCGAGTTCGGTCTGATCCGTCAATTGGGCTTTACTCGTCAGGAATCACAGGATTATATCAAACAATATTTCCATCGTTATCCGGGCATTTATGACTATATGCAACGTACCCGTCAAGTGGCATTAGAGCAAGGTTTTGTTGAGACCTTACTCGGTCGTCGTTTATATACCCCAGATATTGATGCCCGTAATATGATGGTGCGTAAAGCGGCAGAACGTGCTGCGATTAATGCCCCGCTACAAGGTTCGGCTGCGGATATCATTAAAATGGCGATGATTGAAGTCGACAAGATGTTGCCAAAAGATCAGGCCAAAATGCTGCTACAAGTTCACGATGAACTGGTATTTGAAGTCGATGAAGATATTGCAGACGAACTGGCACCTAAACTGGCTGAAGTGATGCAATCGGTATTGCAGATTTCTGTACCATTGGTGGTAGAAGTGGGTAAAGGTAAAAACTGGGATGAGGCGCATTAAAGGACTTCTTCACCAGAGCCCTTCTCTCTCTGAGAGAGAGTGAAAACCAATCTTATTTTAAAGGTATTCCCTCTCCTCCTAAGAGAGGGCTAGGGAGAGGTTAAAATCCCCTCTTCTTCTTACACTTCGATTAAAACTTGTTCATAGTTTGGGAAGTTTAACAAATCCCTCCCCACCTCCCTTTTCTAAAGGGAGGAGCAAATAAAAAAAGGACGCCTCAGCGTCCTTTTCTTTTAGTAGATCCGATTAAAGACCGGTAAGCAATACAATCGCCACTTGGTTCATAATCATTTCGATAATAATCAAAGTCAAAATAGCGAAGATTGGAGAAAGGTCAATCATCCCCATATTTGGCATAATCCGGCGGAATGGTGCCAGTAAAGGCTCAGCCAGTTCCTGTACCACCTCAATATAAGGTGAACGAGACTGAGTAAACATCACCACCCAACTTAAGATAATCGTAGCGAAAATCAAATAACGACAGAAACGGATCAGATCCTGCATCATGGTAACAAAAGTCAGAATAATCAGATGGACAGGCCCATTCGGCATCCCACCTGATAGATACATCATGCCAAAAATTTTAAGCAGATAGAGCACGACCAATAATGCCAAAGCAGCAGTACTGACTCGGCCTTTGGCCAAGGTTGGGAAAATTCGACCAAATACATCTACAATTTTAGTGGCTTTCACGGTAGACAGAACGACGGGATTGTAAGGACTTACCGCAGCCAATTGCATTAAAAAGCGGAAGAATACGAGCAAAATCGCGACGTTAATGATAATGCCAAAAATTAGCGCAGAATTTGCACCCATACTTGAACTTTCCTAAAAATTAAACTGAAGATTTGCTGCTTTCACTGAGCTCTTGAGCTAGTTCCTGACTGCGTTTTTGCGCAGCAGCAAGTGCTGCCTGAATATTCTGAGAAATTTGCGCGCGGTCGAACACCTCTAGTGCTGCCTGAGTCGTTCCATTTGGAGAGGTAACGTTTTTACGTAGCTCAGCCGGTGTATTTGAACTGGTGATGGCCATTTGTGCCGCCCCCAAAGCCGTTTGCAAAGTGAGTGCTGTCGCTACTTTTTCATCCAGACCTAAATTTTTACCCGCACGAATCATACTTTCCATCATATAGAAAAAGTAAGCTGGACCCGAACCCGAGACGGCAGTGACTGCATCAATTTGTGCTTCTGAGTCGACCCAAATGGTCAGTCCGGTCGATGCCAGAACCTGACTGGATAGTTCACGATCACTCGTTTCCACAGATACATTGGCATATAAACCATGTGCCCCAGTCTGTACCAGTGCTGGCGTGTTCGGCATGACCCGTACAATACGCTCAGTCCCTAATAATGCTGACAATGTGGCAATTTCTGCACCAGCAACAATGGAAATAATCAGCTTATTATTAACCAGACCTTTTAAGGGTTGCAGCACTTGAGCCAAAACCTGAGGTTTTACCGCCAATACGACGATATCTGCATCCTGAATTGCAGCACTATTCTCCCCGGTCACATTAATTTCTTTTTCCGCCAATAAAGCACGGACTTTTTCGATCGGATCAGAAACTGTAATACGTGTTGCTGGCAAACCACGTGAAATCAGACCGCCAATTAAGGCTTGGGCCATATTACCGCCACCAATAAAACAGATATTACAATTTAAAGCTGCACTCATGTTCAATGCTCATCGTTGAGTTCTAAAGTTGAAAAAACCGAAATCGGCAGCCATCCGCCTGCTTCACAATATGCAGATTGGGCCAACCAAAATCCTTTAGGGGTAAACACGCCTAGCATAACATTATCTGTGCTTAATATTTGAATAGTATGCCGAGCCCAGGGAAATATTTGCGCTTCCTGAATGGCTTTTTTCAGCGGCCAGGTACCGACACGGCCATATAAATGAATTTTTTCGCCACCCTGCCGCTGCTGCAAATGCAAAGTTTGCTGCAACAATGCAGGAGATAAACCGAGCTGTGCAGGCGCGATGATAAATTTCCCTGACAAAACCTGTACGCTGTCTTTTAAAGCAAATTTTATAGTTTTCGGGCTAGTTTGAACTTGTTGCTGATCAGCTAAATAAGTCTCTGCGGTCAGACGATATAATTGCTGCTGATAGCGTACATAGTAAAAGCCTTGCCAATGCAATGCCGCCTGAGCATCTTGTTTGGCATAAATCACTTCGCGTTGCAAACGCTCCACCATATCTAAGGATGGACGATACTGTTCTTTACCTTTCATCCAGGCAGAGAGTAATTGACGTTGTCGTGATTTTGAAAGCTGTAGAAATTTACCAAGGTCGAGCTGCGTTTCAGTTCCACAAGATGCTAAATCCTGTTGCAGCACTTCTTGTAAAATGTCTTGAGCATCCTGCATTAACTCACTGGTTCGCACCAAGGCAGCTTGCATTTTAGGATAACGTTGGCTTAATAGCGGCCACAGGGTCTGGCGTGCCCAGGCCCGGTCATAATGGGTATCAGCATTGGTCGGATCTTCAATATTCTGAACATTCAGGTCTGATGCCCATTGGCAAATCTGCTCACGGGAAATATCCAGCAACGGCCGCCAAATCGTGAAATTTTCACGTATATCCAGCTGTTTCATTGCAGCCAAACCATCCACGCCTGTGCCAGACAATAAACGCAACATCAGGGTTTCCGCCTGATCCTGCTGATGATGCGCTAACACCAAAATTTCATCCGCTTGCAAATGTTGCAGATAGGCCTGATAACGTGAATTGCGCGCTTGCTGTTCCAGATTGCCACTGGCGACATTGACTGGCTGAATGATGCAGGGAATATTCAATTGCTGACATTGATGTGCAACGAACTTACCCCAATCTGCGCTGAGTGCTTGTAACTGATGATCGACATAAATCGCCCGAACTTTTTCCGGGCATAAAAAAAACATCAGATGCAGCAACAGCATAGAATCTACGCCGCCACTGCATCCGATGAGAAATTTTGTCTCTGCAGGAAAATCCTGCAGCTGTTTTAAGAAACCAGACCTAAATTGTCGCTGCCAAACTTCATCAAACGTTGGTAACGTGCTTCGCATCGTGCTTGCGCTTCCATTGGTTGCAGTTCATTCAAAGCTTCTTTCAGCACTGCTTTCAAGCTGTTCATGACCTGATCCGAGTTTAAATGAGCACCCTCACCTTCATCCACCACATATTCTACAATACCCATTTTCTGCAATTTTTCTGCAGTCAGAGCCAAGGCTTCACTGGCCTGTTCAGCTTTTTCAGCAGTTTTCCAAAGAATTGAGGCACAGCCTTCCGGTGAAATCACCGAATAAATACTGTGAGAGAGCATCACCACACGATCTGCTACCCCAATACCCAGCGCACCACCTGAACCGCCTTCACCCAGTACAGTTGCAATCACAGGTACTTTCAAATTAGAAAGCTGAGCCAGACTGGTGGCAATCGCTTCAGCCTGACCACGTTCTTCTGCACCGACACCCGGATAAGCGCCCATAGTGTCAATAAAAGTAAAGACTGGCAGGTTAAAACGCTCTGCCATGTCTAGCAGACGCTGTGCCTTACGATAACCTTCCGGGTTACTCATGCCAAAATTATGCTGTAATTTTTCACGGGTGCTACGACCACGATGCTGACCAACGATCATCACCGGTTGACCATCGAAACGAGCCAGACCACCGATCATCGCGCCATCATCACCATATAGGCGGTCACCATGTAAAGCATCAAATTCAGTGAATATTTCACCCACATAGTCCAGGAATTGTGGACGTTCTGGATGACGTGCAATCTGCACTGTCGCCCATGCTTTTGATGGAGTTGCTTTATTTTTCATAGGTTAACCGTTTTCATCCCTATAAAGGTATTAATTAACAAACTGTTCGGATTGAATCGAGAGTTCAATCTCCCAATTTTTAAATTGCTGCTGTTCATCGTGCAGTTCAGCGACCAGCAATGGCCATTGCTTGGCATCACCAGACACGCTAAGTTGCCATTGTTGCGCATTTTCAACCTTGAGTTCAATGGCAGGAAGCATCTCATCGCTACGACTGTGATTGACCAAAACCGACAGACGAAGCAGCAAACATAACCATAAAAGTTTAGATCCACCGACTTTCATCACATCAATCTTGGCATCAGCGCGCAATTTACGCCGATGGTGCGCGACCAAATGTGACAAATGATTTTGATCAACTTGCGAGAAACCGGCAATATCCGAATGTTGTAATAAATACGCGCCATGACGATGATAGCCACTGTGACTGATGGCCAAACCAATCTCATGCAGATAGGCGGCACGACGTAACAGGTCACTATCTTCAACACTCAACCCGAGTTCACTGGCCACGTCATTAAACAGTTTCTGTGCGGTCTGAACCACACGTTCAGCCTGCTTGGCATCGGCATTATATCGACCGATCAAGGCATGCACGGAACGATCACGGATATCTTCATGCTTGAAACGGCCAAGCAAGTCATACATCACGCCTTCACGTAGTGCACCATCGGAATAGACCAAATGATCAATTCCCAATACATCAAAGACAGCATAGAGAATAGCAATACCAGCAGGCAAGACGGCACGACGGTCATCTTTCAGACCTTCGAATTCCATGTCCGAGACATATTTATATTTAAGTAGTTTGTCTTTAAGCTTTTCCAAGCCTTCACGCGTCAACTGTTCGCGATCATTGCTCCAGCCCATATTGACGCAAATCTGGCGGCAGGCTTTAATGGTACCACTCGAGCCAACGACAGCATCCCAACCGGCTTCTTTATAAGTATTGGCAATTCCGGAAATTTCTTTACGCGCCGCAGTGACTGCTTTATCAAAAGCTTTGGCGCTGATTTCCCCATCCTGAAAATAGGCCTTGGTAAAGGCTACACAGCCCATTTGTACCGATTCGGTATGAATCGGCTCGAATTCTTCACCGATAATCAGCTCAGTTGAACCGCCACCGATGTCAACCACCAAACGACGACCGCTGTTGGCCATGGTATGCGATACACCCAGATAAATCAGACGGGCTTCTTCACGGCCGGCAATAATTTCGATCGGTTTCGGTAAAATTTCTGCGGCTTTCTGGATAAATTCATGGCCGTTTTTGGCTTGACGTAAGGCATTCGTCGCTACGATCCGCAAGCGGTTCGGCTGAACGGCACCTAAACGCCCTACAAAACGGGCCAGACAGGCCAAACCACGTTGCTGTGCAGCTTCAGTTAAATTTTTATTTTCGTCTAGTCCTGCGGCAAGCTGAACTTTTTCTGACATTGATGCCACTTTCTTCACTTCACCATGATCTACACGGGCGATGGCCAAATGAAAGCTGTTTGATCCCATATCGATGGCGGCAAGTAATTCTTCATCAATCAAAAAGTCAGACATTCCAGAAATAAACCTTTAACGAATTGTGCTTAGAGTAATTCACATGCATGCAATTTAAAAGCCATTTGTAGCGACAATTTAATGCCTTATTCTTTTTTTATCGGGAATAATAGTGAGACACGATCATCACTATCGTGATCATCCATTAGACAAAATAACATTAAGCATTGAAAATTTACAGATTCCCCTACATTGTTAAAGATGGCTATGTAATACTAATAATTAGTTATCTTTAAAATATTAATCTGGAGCACATTCCATGTCTGGCAACATCGTAAACACTACTGACGCAAACTTCGAAGCAGACGTTCTTCAATCAGACGTTCCTGTACTGGTGGACTTTTGGGCAGGCTGGTGTGCACCATGTAAAGCAATCGCACCTGTACTTGAAGTGCTTGCTGATGAATACCAAGGCAAAGTTAAAATCGTGAAAGTTGACGTAACTTCTTGCGAACAAACTGCTGTGAATTTCAACATCCGTAACATCCCGGCTTTGTTGATGTTCAAAAATGGTGAAGTTGTTGCGACTCAAGTCGGTGCTGCACCAAAATCTAAACTGACTGCATTTATTGATGACAATATCTAAGCACAGCATTTTTAGTAAAAAATACGCGACTCATGCTCGCGTATTTTTTTCGGCTATAAATTGACAAACCTGGCATTTTCTCTTATATTCGCTACTCAAGAGATAAAGGATCCTAAATCCTGTCAATTTCTTACAAGACACATTACATAAGATGCCGCTCGGCAATAGAAATTGTTTTCCACATTTTTCTTTGAAACACTCAAACAGATCTCTGAATTGTTCTTTTGCAAATTCAATTGCTTTCGTTTGAATGCTGGTATGCGGCCGAATGTTACTCCCTTTCTAACCTGTACCTCAGAACTTTGATTCTATCTGACCACCTATGAATTTAACCGAACTCAAGAAAAAACCGATTGGCGAACTCATCAAGATTGCCGAGTTTATGGGCCTCGAAGGTATGGCTCGTAACCGTAAGCAAGACATTATTTTTGCCATCTTAAAACGTCATGCAATGAATGGCGAAGAGATTTTTGGTGATGGCGTTCTAGAAATTTTGTCAGATGGTTTTGGCTTTTTACGCTCAGCCGCAGGTTCTTATTTAGCAGGTCCTGACGATATTTATGTCAGCCCTTCTCAAATTCGTCGTTTTAACCTCCGTACTGGCGACACCATTACTGGCACCATTCGCCCGCCGAAAGAAGGCGAACGTTATTTTGCTTTACTTAAAGTCAATCAAATTAACTACGACACACCTGAAAATTCACGTAACAAGATTCTGTTTGAAAACTTGACGCCATTATTCCCGACTGAACAGTTGGTGATGGAGTTGGGCAATGGCACCACTGAAGATTTAACCACCCGTGTGATCGACTTAGTTGCACCGATTGGTAAAGGCCAGCGTTCAATTATTGTGGCTCCGCCGAAAGCGGGTAAAACCATGCTGCTGCAAAGCATTGCACAGTCCATCGTTCGCAATAATCCTGAAGTTATTCTGATCGTTCTCCTAATTGATGAGCGTCCAGAAGAAGTGACTGAGATGGAGCGTACGGTTCGTGGTGAAGTCGTGGCTTCTACCTTTGATGAATCTCCTGCACGTCACGTTCAAGTCGCTGAAATGGTGATTGAAAAAGCAAAACGTCTGGTTGAACATAAGAAAGATGTGGTGATTTTGCTTGACTCGATTACCCGTCTGGCACGTGCTTATAACACTGTGATTCCTTCATCAGGCAAAGTACTGACTGGTGGTGTGGATGCACATGCCTTAGAACGCCCTAAACGTTTCTTCGGTGCTGCACGTAATATCGAAGAAGGCGGTTCACTGACCATCATTTCTACTGCCCTGATTGAAACCGGTAGTAAAATGGATGAAGTGATTTACGAAGAATTCAAAGGTACAGGTAACCAGGAAATTACCCTTGATCGTCGTATTGCTGAAAAACGCGTGTTCCCTGCAATGAACATCAAGAAATCTGGTACTCGTCGTGAAGAACGCCTGATGTCAGAAGACAATCTGCGTAAAGTCTGGATTCTGCGTAAGCTGCTGCATACTCAAGACGAATTGGCGGCAATGGAATTCTTACTGGATCGTATGAAAGAAACCAAGACCAATGATGATTTCTTTGATCAGATGAAACGCAAAGCTTCAAATTAAAATTTTAAATGAAAGGTCATCTAAACGGTGGCCTTTTTTAGGTTGACATAAATTACAGAATGAAACAATGAAGCCTGATTTATGTAAACTTATTTTTAAGTTTTTGATTAATAAAATATTCAGATTAAAAATTGTATAACTTTTAAGTATTTAATAAGCCTTTCTCCAATCTAAATCTTTCATTCCATTGTTATTTTCTGTTAAAAACTTCTTATTTTTTATCGTTTTTCCGTACTTTTTTGATCATTGCCAGTAGCAATTAAAAATGCGCAGTGATAGCATATTTGCAGACCAGTTAGACTGCTCCTGCGTTGTTAGTCCCTAACACAATTAGGAACAATAAAAGCACTTAACAGACTAACTTTGGTTTTTTTTAATCTCAATTTTTAGAGAGTGATGCCATGTTATTCAAAAAAATCGCTATTGCTGCTGCAGTTGCTACTACTCTAGCTTTCGTTGGTTGTGCTAAAAAAGCTGACGACGCTGCTGCTGACGCTAACCAAGCTGCATCTGAAGCTGTAGAAGCTGCATCTGAAGCTGAAGCTGCTGCTGATGCTGCTGCTGTAGAAGCTACTTCTGAAGTTGCTGCTTCTGAAACTGCTGCTGTTGCTGAAGCTGACGCTGCTGCTGCTGTTGCTGTTGACGCTGCTGCTGACGCTACTGCTGCTTCTGAAGCTGCTGCTCAATAATCTTTTAGATTATTCAGTACAAAAAAAGAGAGCCTTTGGCTCTCTTTTTTTATTTTAAAAACTGGAACTTAACAATATTGATCCCAGTTTTTAAAAAAGCAGATCAGTTGACCTGCTCATTTCCCACACGTTGACGGAACTTCTGTCCGGCACGGAAGGTGACCACACGGCGTGCAGAAATCGGAATCTCTTCACCCGTTTTCGGGTTACGGCCCGGACGTTGACGCTTATCACGCAACTCGAAATTACCAAAACCCGAAAGTTTTACTTGCTCGCCTGAGATGAGCGCCTGGCTAATCTCATCGAAGAACAACTCAACCATTTGTTTTGCTTCACGACGGTTTAAACTCGTGAGCTCACTTAAATGATCAGCCATTTCTGCTTTAGTTAGTGCTGTCATGAAGCCCTCAATGTCGCTTGGTAAGTGTTTTCTAACACTTGAAGGATATTATCCATACCTGATTTAATTTCAGCATCTTCCAGTGTACGGCTTGGATGCTGCCAGAGAAGTGCAAATGCCAGTGAGCGTTTCCCTTCTTCTACTCCTTGTCCAGTGTACACATCGAACAACCAAGTTGAGTCTAAAAGCTCTCCGCCTGTTTTTTCGATAAGTCCCTGAATTTCGCTAACATTAATCTTATCATTAATTAAAAGCGCAATATCACGTCGAATCGATGGAAAACGTGATAATTCTGTAAAATTAGATACATAAGTTTGCAAAACAGCCGCTTGATCCAATTCTGCTACCCATGTGGTTGCCAGATCAAGTTCGTCTTCAAGTGAGGGATGTAAACGCCCCAAGTAACCAATTGATTGACCATTCACGAGAATTTCTGCGGATTGCCCTGGGTGCAACCAGCTACGCTCTGAACGCACATATTCTACTTTGACACGACCAGCAGCCAGAATTTCTTCTACATCACCCTTAAAGTCAAAGAAGTCCATTGGCTGTGCCTTACCATGCCAAGACTCAGCATGACGTGAACCAGTCGCAATCAATGCAAAAGTTGGAATCTGTTTTAAATCATGGATGCTGCTGGCTTCTTGATAGTCGAAACGCAGACCGAGCTCAAAGAAACGTACACGGCTTTGCTGGCGGTTGACATTGTACTGAACACAAGGAATCAGGCTAGACAGCAAGGTTGAACGCATCACAGCCAAATCACTTGAAATTGGATTAGCTAATGCTAATGGATTCACACTGGAATTAAGTTGCTTTTCAAGTTTTAGGTCTGAGAAGCTAAAGCTGATCGCTTCTTGGTAACCTAAAGTTACGGCAGTTTGACGGAGTTGGCCCAACTCAAATTGATCTTGGTATTTCGCCAATTTCACATCAATCACAGGCAGACTGATTTGAATATTGTCATAACCGTGAATACGTGCCACTTCTTCAATCAAATCTTGATAGATCACCATGTCATAACGATGTGATGGCGGCACTACAGACCACTCACCTTCTGCTTTTACTGTAACTTCACAACCTAAACGGGTTAAAGCATCAGTAATGAACGCTGAGTCAACACTATAACCTAGCAGTTGATCGACTTGGGCTTGATTCAATTCAATTGCGTCACGTGTTGGCAATAGAGCCGCATTTTCGGCAACTGTAATTGGTCCGAACTCACCGCCCGCAAGTTCAGCAATCAATTGTGATGCGCGGTGCATAGCGATCAATGGCAATTCAAAATCGACACCACGTTCATAACGCTGAGAAGCATCGGTATGCAAGCCAAAGCTACGTGCACGACCCGCAATATGCAGTGGCGCGAAGAATGCAGATTCCAGGAAAATTTCAGTGGTTGCATCGCTAACTGCTGAAGACAAGCCGCCCATAATACCGGCAATGGCTAATGCTTTTTCATCATCTGCAATCACCATCACTTTTTCGTTGAGTTCAACTTCTTGTTCATTGAGCAAAACTAACTTTTCAGCTTCCGTCGCTTGACGTACATGTACCGCACCTTGAACTTTACCACCATCAAATGCGTGTAGCGGTTGACCCAGCTCCATCAGCACATAGTTGGTAATATCGACCAGAATGCTGTGCTGACGAATACCTGAACGTGCCAATGCACGCTCCATCCATACAGGCGTTGGTGCTTTAATGTTAACATTTTTGATCACACGACCTAAGTAACGTGGACAACCTTCAGTTGTCACCACAACTTGTTTTTCATCAGCAATCGTTGCAGTTACTTCTTTAATTTCAGGCGCAGTCACTGGCAATTGGTTAATCACACCAATCTCACGTGCGATCCCGCGAATACTGAAGCAGTCCCCACGGTTCGGTGTAATGCTGATGTCGATCACATTGTCATCTAGGTCTAGATATTCACGGATATTTACACCTACAGGTGCATCCGCAGGAAGCTCTAGCAAACCGTCAATCTTGTCTTCAAGATCAATTTCTGAAGCGCCGCACAGCATGCCTTGTGACTCGATACCACGTAGCTTGCCTTTTTTGATTTCGAAATCACCTGGCAGTACTGCACCAATGATCGCAACTGGCGCTTTCATGCCGGCACGTACGTTTGGCGCACCACATACAATTTGTAGAGGCTCACCAGAACCGATATTGACAGTGGTCACACGTAAACGGTCAGCATCCGGATGCTGTTCTACTGTCAGGACTTCCCCCACCACTACACCAGTAAAGGGTTTAGCTGCAGGAGATAAGTCATCGACTTCCAGACCCAACATGGTCAATTGATCAGAAAGTTTTTCGCTATCGATGGCTGGGTTGACCCATGTGCGTAGCCAATTTTCGCTAATTTTCATACATTCAATTCCTGAATCTCCCCTAACCCCTCTTTAATAAAGAGGGGAATACCCACACTTTTATTGGTTTCGTGTAAGTCCCCCTTTCTCAAAGGGGGATTTAGGGGGATTATTTAAAATCTAAAAACTAATCTATTTCCCAAACCCTAATTCATAGAGGGAGAGGATTAAAAATTTTAAGCAAACTGGCGTAAGAAACGCATATCGTTTTGGAAGAACATACGTAAGTCATTCACGCCATAACGCAGCATTGCAAAACGTTCAACACCCAGACCAAAAGCAAAGCCTTTGTATTTTTCAGGATCAATGCCTGCAGCTTGCAGCACATTCGGATGCACCATACCGCAGCCCAATACTTCTAACCAGCGACCGCGTTCATCCATAATATCCACTTCCGCACTCGGCTCTGTGAACGGGAAATAAGATGGACGGAAACGTACTTTCAAATCTTTTTCGAAGAATTCGTTCAGCAGGTTAATCAGCAAACCTTTCAGTTCCGCGAAGCTGGTATTTTCAGCCACGTATAAACCTTCGATCTGATGGAACATCGGTGAGTGGGTTTGATCCGAATCACAACGGTAAACACGGCCCGGACACACGATCTGGATTGGTGGTTGCTGGGTTTCCATGGTACGAATCTGTACACCAGACGTATGCGTACGCAGCAAATGGTTCACATCAAAATAGAAAGTATCGTGCATGGCACGCGCCGGGTGATGACCTGGAATGTTCAGTGCTTCAAAGTTGTGATAGTCATCTTCAACTTCAGGACCTGTTGCAATCGTAAAACCTGCCTTGGTAAAGAACTGGCAAATACGCTCTTGCACCTGGGTCACTGGATGGATACTGCCCACCTGCTGGCCACGACCTGGTAAAGTAATATCAATGGTTTCGCTTGCCAGTTTTTGTTCTAAGGCAGCTTTATGCAGTTCTGCCTGACGTGATGTCAATGCAGCGGTAATGGTTTCACGTACAGCATGGATTTGTGCGCCGAAGACTTTACGTTCTTCGGGATCCATTTTACCAAGCGACTTAGATTGTTCCGCGAGCTGGCTTTTTTTCCCCGTAAATTGCACTCGTACTTGATCAAGTGCAGCAAGGTCTTGAGCTGCTGCAATCGCAGCGAGCGCTTCAGTGGTCAGGGCTTCCAGTGACATAGTAACTCTCAAAGCAACAGGTTAAAAAATATTTTAAAAACCCCATATTCTAACAGTTTTTAGACACTTTGATGAAGATGCGTTTTAAGGAAAATTAGATTGGCATGATTAAATATAAAAAGTATAAGATAAACACAATATCAATCAGATCAAATCACTATGGCACTCGATCAAATTTGGAAACAGCAACTGACCCTCGTCACTTACGGCAATGAGTATTTGACTCAGGACCTGAGTTTCAATCGTTGGATTCAACATTCCATTTTTAATCAGCATCAGTTTGCCTTTCGGGATCTGATGTCACAACATCTGCTGGCCCAGCATTTCCAGATCTGGCTGGAAGTCCTGAAAAAACAAGGTGTGCGTCGCCTTAGCTTGCATCGCTCTGATTTACTGGTTGATGAAAAAAATCCGAATGCCAATGTTGAGCTATTACCACTGGCACATTTTATTGTCAGTCATGGTGCCAAAACCAAAACTGCCTGGATTATCGGCAAAGAACTACCTGAATGGTACAGCGCAGACAATGATTACGAAGCACCTAAATCACAGCAATCCCCTTTACGCCATGAAACTTTCTGGTGTTATGAGCTAAATCCTAAACTGGCCAAGCGCATTGATGTGGATCTGGAAGCGCCAAACTGGGATGATATTCAGGCCTATACCGATCATGAACTGTTTGAAAGTAGCCTTGCCCAAGATTTTACCGAACCTGCATATACCAATTTGCCTTATTACGGCACCATGCCTGCCATTCAAGCCGATAGCGAAAGTCATTTGGCCTTAATTCCCACTGACTATTCAGCGGATTATGCTCACCAGACTTTGTACCGCCTAGATGCATTGAATGACTTTATTCAAACGAAAATCCAGCATCCTTATCGTGCAGATGGCGAAGTACTCAGCCCGGAGCAGCAACTTAACCTGCGACATTTTTCGCAAAAAATTGATGATTTAAGTGCTAAATTCATCAGCAAAGTCGCCAATCACTATAAAACTGCACAGCTAACACCAAAAGTTGCACCTGACCCATTTGTCGGTATGAGTACCGAAGACCGCTCACCAAAAATTTCTAAAGCAGAAAAACCTCAGGACCCAGGCAAATCCAGTTCATCTGCAAATGTGCTGACCTTAATTGTGATCACTGTGATTATCTGTCTGATTGGCTACTATTTCGGCCTTTAACATTTTGCCAGAAAAGCTTGAACATCACGGGCAGAATTCAATGGATATTTTGATATTCATGAGCAGGCATCAACTTGAAATAATGCTGACGATTTTGTGATAGGTTTTCATCATCCATCAGATGATGGAATCACGACTGAGTATCTGTCTTAAAATTTCAGCATTATTTGAATGAGCCGAAGCTGTCATTTGCTGATCGCCCGGAAATGCTCTCTTAATTGACCGGTGGAGATATTGAGATAAAAAGATAAATCAGCCATACACTTCTAAGGGCTGATTTATTTTCTATCGTCTTTTCCCAGGTTTTAGATTTTTCTACGTTGAGCCAGCTGGGCCAGAGTATTCAAAAATTAAATGTCCCACTGATAACATAAGTCTTTAAGATTCTCGCCCAGATCGCTGGCATCTCCTTCACTGACAAAATAGGCGCCGGTCTTTTCATAAAAATAACGACTGGAATTCAGGTTCAATACGCTGCACTGCATATACTGGTAGGATTTTTCTCGACTTAAACCCAGACCCAATTGAACCAAATCACGTCCAATGCCGCGACCTTGAATATTTTGAAGCAAATAAAGTGCTCTCAATTCACTAATTGGTGCATCCACTGGAAAATTAAAGGCAGCAAATCCGAGCACCTGAGCATTTTCTTCATAGACAAATACCTGTCGATTTTCCTGTTCAAGCACAGAACGCTACAAGGCGGCTCTTTGTTCTACACACAATGCATCTAAAATTTCTTGTTTGATGATGTTTTTATAGCTTTCACGCCAGCTTTGTACGTGCACTTGGGCAATCGGCAGGACATCCTGTTGAGTGGCAAGTCGAATCATTATTTTTAAGCCTTATTTTTGATTATGCAGTTTAACAATGACTAAAAAATATAGGATTTACAATATTGATTTTTAAATAATATTTAAAATGACTACTTTTATTTAAGCATAAAAAAGACCGCTAAAAGCGGTCTTTTCAAGTCATAAAGACTTATGCAGCCAATGCATCTTTAGCTTTAGAAGCTAAAGCAGCAAACGCAACTGCGTCATGCATAGCGATGTCAGCAAGTACGCGACGGTCGATAATCACTTGAGCTTTTTTCAAGCCAGCGATCATACGGCTGTACGACAAACCATTTTGACGAGCACCAGCGTTGATACGTGCAATCCACAAAGCGCGGAATTGACGTTTCTTCTGACGACGGTCACGGTAAGCATATTGACCAGCTTTGATTACCGCCTGGAACGCTACGCGGTAAACGCGTGAACGAGCACCATAGTAACCTTTAGCGCGAGCAAGAATTTTTTTGTGACGGCGATGAGCCTGTACACCACGTTTTACACGAGCCATTTATAATCTCCTTAGATGTACGGGCACATACGACGAACTGAAGCAACGTCACTTACGTGAACCATTACACAGCCGCGCAATTGACGAATACGCTTAGCAGATTTTTTGGTCAAAATGTGGCGTTTGAACGCTTGTTTACGCTTAAAACCGTTAGCAGTCGCTTTAAAGCGTTTAGCTGCACCACGGCGAGTTTTCATCTTAGGCATAACAACCTCTTTTGAACACCTGTTCGGCTCGTTTGCACCATTACAAAACGACCTGCAGGTAAGGGAGCGAGTATTCTAAAGCATCTTTGTTTAAAACAAAAGCATCTTCAGCCAATAAGCGAATTTAAAGAATGATTTCGCTCTGAAATAATATCCAAGACTGGATCAAGAAAATAGCTTCAGACTTAGAACATGGCAAAGGCCGCATAGACAAACAGATAACGTCCAATTTTAGCGATGCTGACCATGAGCAGAAAACGGGCGAAGTTTTCTTTTAATAGTCCCGCAATTAAAGTGAATGGATCACCAATAATAGGCACCCAGCTCAGCAGTAAAGACCAGTAACCATATTTCTGATAGGTCTTTTGCGCCTTGAGCATCTTATCTGCTGAAACCGGGAACCACTTTTTATTTTTATAATGTTCAATCTTGAGACCCAGATACCAGTTCACACAAGACCCCAGAATATTGCCCAGACTGGCCACGGCAATTAACAGCACTGCATGCTGCTTGTTCTGCACTAAAAGCCCCAGCAAAACCGCTTCAGACTGTAAAGGTAGTAAGGTCGCTGCACCAAAGGCCGACAGAAACAGTAAAAATAGGCTCATTACAGCATTAATGGCTCAAGCCCATTTTTTTCTTGGCTTTACTGTATTCCCAACTGGACCAAACGACTGCCGTCACCATCGCCATGATCCGCGCCCACTTATACTGCTCATTGAGCGGTGCAATTGCAGCACGGAGAATCTGCTGATCTTTGGTATTTAGGGCAGCAATCACCTGATCGATATGCACAATTTCAGCAACATACAGCACTAAACATGCAGCAATGCCGAAAAGAATGCTCCAGTAAATTCGGGTATTACTTTCAACAATCTTGGTAAAGTTCAGAAGAAAATCGTTCATATATCCATCCAATAAAAAACCACCGTAAGGGTGGCTTTATTTGCTTAAGGCTATTTTAACATAAAGGCAGACGCTTAACTGACCTGTATTGCCAACGCTTTCTGAACCGCAGGACGAGCATTCAAACGATCGATATATTTGGAAACTTCAGGATAGTCTTCCAGAGTGATCTGCTGCCAGTCATGCCGTAATAACCAAGGGAAAATGGCCATATCTGCAATCGAGTATTCGCCAGCCACATACTCCTGCCCGACCAGCTGTTTATTCAACACCCCATATAAACGCTTGCTTTCATTGACATAGCGCTCTGTGGCATAAGCAATCCGCTCAGGTGCAAAACGGCTAAAGTGATGATTTTGCCCGAGCATCGGCCCCAAACCGCCCATTTGCCACATCAGCCACTGTTCAACCTGAATACGCTTCACTTCATCAGTTGGATAAAACAGACCTGTTTTGCGACCTAGATATTGCAAAATCGCACCTGACTCAAAAATTGAAATGGCGCGGCCATGTGGCCCATCCTGATCAACAATTGCCGGGATTTTATTATTGGGAGAAATAGCCAGAAAATCGGACTGGAACTGGTCATTTTCCAGAATATTGATGGGAATAATTTGATATTCCAGCCCCATTTCTTCTAGAGCAATACTAATTTTATGGCCGTTGGGGGTGCTCCAATAATATAAATCGATCATTTTCTTTTAATACTCCCTGCACTTTTGCTGTGCGATGATGTACTCAACATAGAGGATTTAGAAAGAAACAACAAGTCTGCATTTAAAAATTATTTTTCAATAAATATCAAAATGTTATTAAAAAATTATATAATTTTTTATTTTTAATCTTGAAAATTTCAACCCCAAACACATATTTATTTCTGCATAAGGATTGCGTCAATCTTATGCCCTGTCGATGTCTGACATGACAGATCTTATTTTCTTGTTTTTATAACTTTGCTTAAGTGAGAAGGTTCTAATCATGAGTAACTTAAATCTTCATCCATTATTTCGTCGTAGTATTGGTTTTGATCGCTTGAATGACTTTATTGATTACGCCATGCAAAGCGATGCGCCAAATTATCCACCGTATAATATCGAAAAGCATGGTGAGAATAATTACCGTATCGTGGTGGCAACTGCGGGTTTTCGTCAGGAAGAACTCGACATTCGTCTGGAAAATAAGTTGCTGACCATCTTGGGTAAGCCTGAAAACCAGAGCAATGACAGTATTGAATTCCTGCACAAAGGCATTGCGCGACGTGCATTTAAATTATCTTTACGTCTGGATGAATATATTGAAGTACAACAGGCAGACTATGAAAATGGTTTATTGATCATCGACTTGCAGCGCATTATTCCAGAAGAAAAATTGCCGCGTCAAATCCCGATTGGCAATAAACTGCTTATTGCAAATGATGAAAAATCAGTGGAATAAGCTCGATTAAGTACGCAAAGGAAGGTCCGCAAGGACCTTTCTTTTTGGCTACAGATTCCTTAAGCTCATTGAGGCAATACGCTTTCTGATCATAAAAATAAACCATGAATGTGCCAGAAAACGTCCTGTTTCATCAAGCTAGCCCGATCATGCGCGCTATGGGATATTTACTGTTTTGTTATCCGGTCGGAATATTCAGCATTTTTTATTTCAGCAGTGTGCGTAGCAATTCCAGTTTTTTCCAAGGACTATTATTTTTATGGCAGGAGTCTCCTGACTTTTATATTTATATTGGCGGCTTTCTTGGTCTTTCGCTGCTTATGCTGGGAACTAAACTGAAAATCACCTCACAAGCTATTTATTATACTTTGGCCGGTTTCCGCATCAGCCTGTGCTTAAAACGACATTCGGTACAGTATAGCTTTCTGAATCCACGCTATGCTTCTCTCAAAGCACATCTCAAAAGCTGGCTCTATAACATGCCAGCGCATGTGATTAGTCAACGTGATGGCACTTTGGATTTTAAATTGCATCAATCCGGTCTAATAAATCAAATTTGTCTTGGATTTTTCCGGATTCAGCTGTCGATGTTTTCCCGCCCGCAAGCTCAACAGATTATGCAGGCCATACAAAGTGCCTGGAACTTTAGAGCATAAAAAAAGCCCTGCATATGCAGGGCTTTTTTCGCTTAATGAGTGCTTACTTTTTCTTTTTAGGACCAAGTAGCATACCCATTTGACGGCCTTCCATTTTCGGCATCTGCTCAACAGTACCGAATTCAGCCACGTCAGCTTCAATTTTTTGCAATTGAGCTAGACCCAACTGTTGGTGCGCCATTTCACGACCACGGAAACGAAGCGTGATTTTCACCTTGTTACCTTCTTCAAGGAACTTGATGATTGCACGTAGTTTTACGTTGTAATCACCAACATCAGTACCCGGGCGTAGCTTGATTTCTTTCACCTGGACTTGATGTTGTTTTTTCTTCGCTTCTTTCTGCTTTTGCTTAAGATCAAACAAATGCTTGTTGAAGTCCATGATCTTACATACTGGTGGCTCAGCGTTTGCTACGATCTCAACAAGATCCAGTTCAACACTTTCTGCTGCGCGTAGGGCGTCAGCTAAGCTTACAATCCCTTTCTGCTCACCATTTTCGTCTACAAGACGGACTTCTTTCGCACGAATTTCATCATTCAAGGCAGGACGGTTTGATTTGTTACCGCCCTGTTGATTACGGTCAGGCTGTTTAATCGCTGTTACTCCACAATGTACCGGCCGCGTTCGGCTACGGCTGCTTTTACTAGGTCAACGAAAGCATCGATTGACATAGTACCCAAATTTGTTCCTGAGCGGGTACGCACGTTTACGGTACCTTCCTCTACTTCACGGTCCCCAAGTACCAGTAAGTAAGGAATACGCTCTAATGTACGTTCACGAATCTTAAAGCCGATTTTCTCATTTCTCAAGTCAGAAATTGCACGGATACCGTTTTCTTTAAGTTTTGCGACGACTGACTCACATGCCTCAGCTTGAGAATCGGTAATGTTCATTACACATGCTTGCATTGGTGCCAACCAAGGTGGCATGAAGCCTGCGTAGTGTTCGATCAGTATACCAATAAAACGCTCGAAACTGCCAAGAATTGCACGATGTAACATTACTGGCTGATCGCGGTCATTATCTTCAGTGACATAAGACGCATCTAAACGTTCTGGCAAGTTAAAGTCACACTGAATGGTACCACACTGCCAGACACGACCTAAGCAGTCTTTCAGAGAGAATTCAATCTTCGGACCGTAGAATGCGCCCTCACCTGGTTGAAGCTCCCACTCAAGACCCGCAGCATCTAAAGCATCTGCCAAAGATTTTTCTGCCATATCCCAAAGCTTGTCATCACCCACACGTTTTTCAGGACGCGTCGACAACTTCATTTGTACTTCTTCAAAGCCAAAATCTTTGTATACATCCAGTGTCAATTTGATAAAGTCTGCAACTTCAGGACCAATCTGCTCTTTGGTACAGAAAATATGCGCGTCATCTTGGGTAAAGCCACGTACACGCATAATGCCGTGTAAAGAACCTGATGGTTCGTTACGGTGACATGAACCGAATTCTGCTAAACGTACAGGAAGATCACGGTATGACTTCAAGCCTTGATTGAACACTTGTACGTGACAAGGACAGTTCATTGGCTTCACCGCATAGTTACGGTTTTCAGAATGCGTGGTGAACATATTGTCTGCATAGTTAGCAGCATGTCCTGATTTTTCCCACAGCGTGAAATCAACCACTTGCGGTGTACGGATTTCTTCGTAGCCATTGTCTTGCTGAACTTTACGCATGTATTGTTCAAGCACTTGATAAATGGTCCAGCCATTTGGATGCCAGAACACCATACCCGGTGCTTCTTCTTGCATATGGAACAAATCAAGTGCTTTACCGATTTTACGGTGATCTCGTTTTTCTGCTTCTTCAATCCGTTTTACATAAGCCGCAAGCTGCTTCTTGTCTGCCCACGCTGTACCGTAAATACGTTGTAGCTGTTCGTTTTTCGCATCACCGCGCCAGTAAGCACCTGAAATTTTAGTCAGCTTGAACGATTTTAAGAATTTGGTGTTTGGAACGTGCGGACCACGGCACATATCCAAGTAATCCTGATGGTAGTACAAGCCCATTTGCGTTTCTTCAGGCATGTCTGCAATCAAGCGCAATTTGTATTCTTCGCCACGCGCAGTGAATTCTGCAATGACTTCATCACGCGGTGTCATTTTTTTGATGACATCGTAGTCTTGATCGATGAGCTTTTTCATACGCTCTTCGATGGCTGCCATGTCGTCTAAGGTAAACGGACGTGGCATCCAGATGTCATAGTAGAAACCTTCTTCAATGACCGGACCAATGACCATCTTTGCTTCTGGGAACAGTTGCTTAACTGCATGACCGACCAAATGCGCGCAAGAGTGACGAATGATCTCGACACCGGCTTCGTCTTTAGGCGTGATAATTTGTAGTGTTGCATCTTCAGTGATGAGATCAGACGCATCAACCAGACGATCGTTGACACGGCCAGCAACTGTATTTTTTGCAAGACCAGGACCAATGCTAAGTGCAACGTCCATCACAGATACGGCGTGATCAAACTGTTTTTGATCGCCATTTGGCAAAGTGATAATTGGCATAAGAAATCCTTAAGGAGTGATGCCCCGTACCATGGAGCATATCACCGCGAGATTATGATCGAGGCACAGCCTCAAAAGATAAAAACGGTGGATAAATAAAATCGATTCGAATTTTACACGGCTTGGCCGCATGATTAAACCTTTTCCCAATAAAAATAAGATTTACCGTCAAATCTGTGCCTGATCGTTAAAGGCTTAGGCTCATTTTTCATTTCAGAATATGGTTATTCCCGGAACGTCTGCCACTGGAGAAACTTCCCTTCTGCATAGACATACAGCTGTGCGAATTGCGGGATGATAGCTTCACTTTGTGTCGGTCTTAAAAACACATAATCATCGACATGAATATCGCACTGCATGGGCATCTGAAGTATTTCCTGATTGCTGCTGCGGCCATACAATACATGCGGCCGGCTTTTTTCAGGGTAGATATAATCCGCTCGCCAATAGCCTCCGTAAATAAATACGGCTTTATATTGATGAGGAAGATAATTCAGCAGCTCCAGACCGGGAATCTGACTACAAGGCAACACTTTTAAAATGGGTGCGGCAATCCATAAAGCACAGCTTAAAGCGGACAAATTTTCCAGATCAAAATCACTCGGCTTAAGCAGCATCGAGCCAAAGGCCAGATCATTACAGACACTTTGCTGGCAATGCTGCATAAAGGTTGGACTTCCCCCACCGTTAAAACACAAACCTTCATGCCATAAATCCGGGAATTTTCGCTGAAGAATACTTTTGTATTGTTGATACATCTGCTGCGATTGCTGATAACTTTTGTCGGGACTTTTCAAAATTTTTGGCAGTTTGGCGACATGTGCATCATAGCCCATTAGACCCGAAAGTTTGAGATAAGCCGCGTTGTGCTGAATCAGCTTCATTAAGGCTATAAATTGCTGCTGCGTTTGTACGCCGCCACGATGCAGGCCCACATCAATTTCAATGTTTACATGCAAACGAATATTGAGTCGTTGTGCGAGCTGAAGATATTGTTGCAGATGTTCTACATCATCAATCAGCCATTGAATACTTCCTTGATCATTGATTTTATTTTGATCAGATAAAGTTTGATAAAAAGATTTTAGCGCCTGAATTGGCATCGGTTTTCCCAACAGAATATCCGCTTGTGAAAATGCCTCCATAATTTCCGCAAGATGCGGCAGATGAAAAACCATAAAGCGCTGGGTATTCAGCTTTTCACTGGCCAGTTTGAGTAGCGGAATACTCGCCAAGGATTTCACCACTAGGCGTGGTTTTAACTTCGCAGGCAATTTTGACTGTACATAGTCCAAATTACCTTGATAGGTTTTTAAATCTAAAATCAGTTGCGGTGTGCCAGTGCCCTGCCGTTTTAATTCCTGCGTCAGTTGCTGAAAATAATTTGATTGCATCGCCCTCTCCTCATTTCCCAGATAAAAACAATTCTTTTAAATATGGATTCAGCCATTTTTGCTGTGGATCCAATTGCTGACGTAGCACCATGAAATTATCCCATTTCGGGTAGAGTTCGCGCAGTGATGCTGCGCTCATACTATGTAACTTGCCCCAATGCGGTCGTCCCTGATATTTCTGTAAAATCGGCTCGACCAGATCAAAAATCGCATGATAATCCTGTTTATAGAACTGATGAATGGAAATGGAAACTGAATCGCGCTGATAAAAAGGACTCAGCCAGATTTCATCGCCTTTGACATAACGGAACTCGATCGGGAAAAACATCGGCACCTTATGCTTCCTTAAAGTCGCTAAAACCTCTTGCAGACATTGCAAACCTTGCTCAACCGGAATCTGATATTCCATTTCATTAAATCTGGTATTGCGCGGGGTCGGAAAAATCCGGGATGACCAATCTACATAGCAAGTCGATTTAACAAACACACTCAGCAGTTTTTGCAGATAGGGATTTGTCTTTGGGAAAAGTCGCGTCAATTCCGAACATACGGTTAATAAAGTATCTTCCGAAGGCCAGCTTTCCTGTCTCGGCTGAATGTCATCCTCCGTGTCATCCAGGGTTTTCAGTATCACCTGATCGGCATGCAGAAAAGCCCAAAACTCAATATGTCGGTGCTGATGTTTCCATTGACCAATATGGGTAAATATGTCTTTTAATGAACAGAGCTGGATCTGTTCTTTTAGTTTATATCGTGGTCGATTTTGCAGGGTTATTTGGGTCAATATGCCTAAGCTGCCCAATGCCACCCGTCCAGCCTGAAATATCTCAGCATTCTGCCCACGATGACATTGCAACAGCTCTCCATCCGCGGTCAGTAATTCAAAGCCTTCCACGAAAGCAGAGATGCAAGGTAAATCGATGCCCGTGCCATGCGTTCCGGTAGAAATCGCTCCGGCCAGACTTTGCTGGTCTATATCGCCCTGATTGATTAAGGCCTGATTGATCGGTACCAGATCTTTCCCCAAATCATATAAACGCGTCCCGGCCCGCACGGTGCATTGGGTTTTCTCTTGATCAAAGGCAACGATACCTTTTAACAAATCGAGATTAAGCAACACCTCATCTGTTTTGGCCAATGGGCTAAATGAATGTCCTGCACCCACTGCACGAATGTGTGCATGGGTCTTCACTAAACTTTGTAATTCACTGATCTGGCTGGGCTGAACAATCCGAGCGGCACTGAACTGGCTCCCCGACCAGTTTCGCCAGACGTCATTCGCCTGTTGTATTTTCATTATTCTTCCTGGGCTCATATTATTTTAATGGCTGAACTAGAGTAAAATACCTAAAAAATCAAACTTGGGAACCCATGCGTTCAAAACATTTAAGTAGGGTTAAATATTTTTATTAATATTCAAATACTTAAAATTTGTAAAATCGTACTCGACTAAAGCATAAATGCAAGATTTCTGAGAAATACATATCTTTTCAACAGGATATGAAAATAAATATAGAATGGAGTTTTACAATGGTTAGCGCATATGATGAATTACCGCGTACCCCCGCGAATTTTGTAGCCTTATCACCTTTACGCTATCTTGATCGTGCAGCTTATATCTATCCAAACCAGAACGCGATTATTCACGGTAAGCGTCGTATTACCTGGCGTGAGAAATACAACCGTTGTCGTCAGTTTGCCAACCAACTCCAAAAATTAGGCATCGGTAAAAATGATACCGTGTCTGTCTTACTGCCTAACGTCCCTGCCATGATCGAAGCGCATTTTGCTGTGCCGATGGCAGGCGCAGTTCTGAATACCTTAAATACCCGTCTGGATGCCAAGACCCTTGCTTTCATGCTAGAACATGCTGAAAGTAAAGTGTTATTGGTCGATCCTGAATTTACCGCACTTGCGACTGAAGCACTTGCTCTAGTTTCACAAGACATTTATGTCATTGATGTGGCCGATGTAGAGTTTGAAGGTGAAGATCAACGTATTGGTCAAATTGAATATGAAGAATGGATTGCGCAAGGCGATGCAAACTTTGAATGGCATCTACCACAAGATGAATGGGATGCCATCAGCTTAAGCTATACCTCTGGAACCACAGGCAACCCGAAAGGCGTGGTCTATCATCATCGCGGTGCCTACATTAACGCAGCCAGTAATATTATTGCCTGTGGCATGACACCACGTGCCACCTATTTATGGACACTGCCGCTATTCCACTGTAATGGTTGGTGCTTTGCCTGGACCATGGCAGCCAACGGCGGAACCAACGTTTGCTTGCGTAAAGTCGATGCTGAACTGATCTTTAAACTGATTGCCGAACATAAAGTCGATTACTTCTGTGGGGCACCGATTGTCCTGTCGATGCTGATTAACACACCTGAAGAGAAAAAGACCAAAATTGATCACCGTGTCGAAGTGATGGTGGCGGGTGCCGCACCTCCAGCAGCAATCATTGAAGGCATGCGCAATATTGGCATTAACGTAACCCATGTCTACGGCCTGACAGAAACCTACGGTCCTTCTGCACTGTGCGCATCCCAAGCCGGCTGGAGTGATTTATCTATTCAGGAACAAGCACAGTTGCACTCCCGCCAAGGCGTACCTTATCCATTGCAAGATGGCATGAAAGTGCTTGATCCGGATACCATGCAGGAAGTGCCACATGATGGTCAGACTATGGGTGAAATCATGTTCCGTGGCAATATCGTGATGAAAGGTTATCTGAAAAATCCTGAGGCGACCGCTGAAGCCTTTGCCGGTGGCTGGTTCCATACAGGAGATCTGGCAGTTTGCCAACCGGATGGCTATGCCAAAATTACCGACCGCTCTAAAGACGTGATTATTTCCGGCGGAGAAAATATTTCTTCACTTGAAGTGGAGGAAGTGCTGTATCAGCATCCGGCGGTGCTGACTGCGGCGGTAGTCGCCAAGCCTGATCCACGCTGGCAGGAAGTTCCTTGTGCCTTTATCGAACTCAAAGAAGGAAAAAAAGCCACAGAAGAAGAAATTATGGAATTCTGCCGTGAGCATCTGGCCCGTTTTAAAGTGCCTAAGGATGTGGTGATTACCGAAATTCCAAAAACTTCGACCGGAAAATTGCAGAAATTTGTTTTACGTGAATGGGCCAAAGAGCGCGCGCAAGGTGAATTCTCTTAATTCCATACAAACGTGTTCTTTCAAAATCTACTCAATAAAAAATCGTGCTAAGAAAACTTAGCACGATTTTTTATTGAAATAACCTCTCCCAAACCCTCTCCTGCAAGGAGAGGACTTTAAGGAACTTACATCTCAACCATTTCTACCCCATCAATGCGTGCCACAGTCATCAAGTCTTTATCACCACGACCTGAAACCGTCGCAATAATAATCTGATCCTTGTCCATGGTCGGTGCAAGTTTAGTGACATAAGCCATAGCATGTGCGCTTTCTAACGCCGGAATAATGCCTTCAATCTTGGTCAAGTCGCGGAAACCCTGTAAAGCTTCCTGGTCATTGATTGGTACGTATTTCACGCGATCCATATCTTTCAGGAAACTATGTTCCGGACCCACACCCGGATAATCCAGACCTGCAGAAATTGAATGTGTTTCGATGATCTGGCCTTGCGCATCCGACATCAGATAAGTACGGTTACCATGCAGAACACCGACATGACCGGCATTCAATGGCGCAGAATGTTTACCTGATTCAATCCCATGACCTGCTGCTTCAACGCCGTACATTTTCACATCTTGGTCATTCAGGAATGGATAGAACAAGCCCATTGCATTAGATCCACCACCGACACATGCTACCAGGGCATCTGGTAAACGGCCAGCCTGTTCCAGAATCTGACGGCGTGCTTCACGACCAATGATCGACTGGAAATCACGAACCAGTTGCGGATATGGGTGTGGACCTGCCACAGTACCAATCACGTAATAAGTTGAATCAACATTGGTCACCCAGTCACGCATGGCTTCATTCATGGCATCTTTTAAGGTTTTAGAGCCACTTTCTACCGGCACAACCGTCGCGCCTAATAAACGCATACGGTAGACGTTCATCGCCTGACGTTTTACATCGTCTGCGCCCATGAATACTACACATTCAAGACCTAAACGTGCTGCAATTGTTGCCGTTGCTACACCATGCTGGCCTGCACCTGTTTCGGCAATAATACGTTTCTTGCCGGAAAGCTTCGCCAGTAAGGCCTGACCGATTGTGTTATTTACTTTGTGCGAACCGGTATGGTTCAGGTCTTCACGTTTCAGGTAAATCTGTGCGCCACCCAACTCTTTCGACCATCGTTCAGCATGATATAAAGGACTCGGACGACCGACGTAAAACGCCATGTCACGGTCAAATTCTGCCAAAAACTGCGCATCATCTTTCATACGGAAATAGAGCTTTTCCAAGTCTTCTAAAGCCGCCATGAGTGTTTCTGACACAAAACGTCCGCCATGAATACCGAAATGCCCGCGTTCATCCGGGAATTGGGTATAGTCAACTGCCTGACTGTTCTGGCTAGTACTTTGCTGATCCACGATGGACTCCTTGCATAAAGCGTTCTATGAGTTGTTGGTCTTTAATACCTTTTGCGGACTCGACACCGCCACTCACATCCACGGCATAAGCCTGTGTGGTGAGAATTGCCTGTTCGATATTGTCAGGATTTAAACCGCCTGCCAAGATCAAGGGAATATTGAGTTTGGGAAATGTGTCCCAATCGAAGCTGTGCCCTGTGCCACCTTTCAGATCAGGATGCCATGCATCTAATAGCACTGCGCTTGCGCCTGCATCTTGATAACCTTGAATTTCTGCGACTGCATCCAGATCAGGTTTTACCTGAATGGCTTTATACCAGCGGCGTCCGACCTGCTGGGCGATGGCCTGACATTGTTCAGGTGTTTCATCGCCATGAAATTGCAAAATATCGAGCGGAACGGTTTTAAGAATATGCTGAATTTCATCTGCGCGACTATTTACAAATAAACCTACGGCCTGCACATAAGCCGGAACCGCCCGGATCAGGATTTCAGCCTGCTCTAAAGTAACATGTCGTGGACTCGGTGGATAAAACACAAACCCTATCGCATCACAGCCAGCATTGACTACGGCATGTACATCTTCAACTCGGGTGATTCCACAAATTTTGGCACGGGTTCGCATATTATGTTGGCTCTAGATCTACCAATGTATTGAACAATCTATAAGATTGGGGCAAATCATTGTAATGCAAATTATCCGACTTGCGTGAAGTTCATCCGGATTATTCTCGATGCAGATTGTTTATAAGGCATACAAACTTTATACTGCGCTCACCTTGCAGCAAGTCCAAGCCTTCAGGCTTTAGGGAAGCTGGTGTAAATCCAGCACTGCCCCCGCAACGGTAAAAAATGAAACGTCTATCAATTTAAACTCTTCGGTTTACACCACTGCATCTTGATGTGGGAAGGTGGATATACAGCAAAGTCGCTGCTTTGCACATTTAAGTCCGGAAACCTGCTTGTTGTGTTCTATAACTCAATCATTCACGGGGAAGTGAATGTAGGGAGCTTTAACATGTCACTTCATTGTCAACCTACTGCCTTGGTAGGTGCGATCGCACTTGCGTTGGGTACCACTTCATCTGTTTTTGCTAACGAGCAAGAAGTTGCGAAAGCATCTTTAGATACCATTGTGGTCACGGCATCACGCAGCGAACAAAATATTGAAAATGTGCCGATGCGTCTAAATGTGCTTGATGAAAAAACGATTCAACAATCCCCTATTGCTGACTTACCTTCTTTATTAACGAAAGAAGCAGCGCTATCAGTCAAACAAGTGGGTGGCTATGGTCAACCAGCTTCAATTTTCTTACGTGGCAGCAATGCCGCACATACCTTAATTTTACAAGATGGTATGCGCTCCAATACCGCAACTGTTGCAGGTACAAATTTACATTTAATTGATACGACAGACATTAAGCAAATTGAAATTCTAAAAGGCCCTGCATCGGTACAATACGGTACTGATGCAATTGGAGGTGTAATTCAACTCATTTCCAAAACACCGACAGAAAATAGTGCGTTTACAACGGTCGAAGTCGGTGAAAAAAATACCTACAAATCACTTGTCGGTATTGATGCTGCTGAAAATGGCTATTACGCCCAAATTCGTGGGCAACGCCTAGAAACAGATGGTGACCAAATTATTAGCAATCAATCTAAAAAAGCAGGTTTCGATCAAAAAGGCTATTCAGCGAAATTAGGCGTTGATCAAGACAACTTTGGATTGTCAGCGGAATTTAAAGAAAATGAAGGTCACGGCGACTACTTCTCTTATGGTGCACCAGAAGCTTATGATTTCACCAATCGCCTTTATAATATTAAAGGTTATTTTAAGCTTAATCCAAATTTAGTGTGGGAAACTCGCCTATCACAATTTGAAGATGAATACGTAATTGTACAAAGCGCTTATCCATCGACTGTAATCACTGAACAACAAGAAATAGATTCCAATATTCAATGGCAAATCAACGCCGAGCATAAACTTCTTGCGGGTGTACATTACAATAAGACAGAAGCTGAAAGTTTAAACACCTTTAAAGATGAAAATGATAGCACTGGCTATTATTTACAGCACCAATATCAAAATGATGTCATCAGCACCCAAGCGGGTATTCGAGTTGAAGACAATCAGCAATTTGGTACACATAGTGTAGGACAACTCGCTGTTCGACATACCCTAAGCCATACATCAAGTATTTATGCCAATGTCGGAACAGCATTTCGTGCCCCAGTTGTCGGGCAAATTATTAGTGAACCCGCTTGGTGGGGCGGTAATCCTGACCTACAACCAGAAGAAAGTGTATCTTATGAAATTGGTTTTGATCATCTAATCACCCCATCAATGACATTATACGGTTCTGCTTTTCAAACCCAAGTCGACAATATTATGGTCTCTAACGGAGATACCAACTGGGTATTTGAAAATATGGACAGCGCCACCTTTAATGGTGCTGAATTGGGTTTAAAATTGACACAAGATGACTTCTATGCCAATGCTGAATATGCGTATATTCAAGCTAAGAACGATGATAAAGATAAAGATTTGCCAAATCGCCCACGCCAAAACTTCAACCTAACCTTGGGTTGGGATAATGGTCAGTATGGTGCGTCCACGTCTTTAGTAGCTAAAGGTAAATCTAAGGAGGATAAAGGCCTTATTCCAGGCTATGCAGTCATTGATATGAATGCCTATTGGCAAGTGAATCCTCACTTAAAAACCTTTGTGAATATTCGTAACCTAGGTGATACCAATTACAAAACAGCATTTAATGATGCCACATCTTATTACATTGCCAGTGACCGCCTCGCTTCTATTGGAATCACTTTTAAATACTAAGCTCTAAACAGCAAAAAACTTTAAAACAGCGCAGTTTATGGATAATGTTATGACCGACATTATCCTTTTTTATTATCTTCATTAAAAATTCAAGGAACACATATGGGCCACCGTTTAAGTAAAATCTACACGCGCACAGGCGATTCGGGTACTACAGGGCTTGGTGATGGCTCACGCGTTGCCAAAGATGACTTGCGTATTACCGCGCTGGGTGATGTCGATGAACTGAATGCCGTGATTGGCGTATTACGTGCACAAATTTCAGCAAGTAACATTGAAGATCAAGCCGCTTGGGATAAATCTTTAAGCCTGATCCAACACTGGTTATTCGATCTTGGTGGTGAAGTCTGTATTCCAGGTTTTAATCTGGTGCAACCGGTATCAATTGAGTTTTTAGAAAATGATATCGACCGCATGAATGAAGCGTTGCCGATGTTAAAAGACTTTATTCTGCCTGCCGGAACGCTGGTGTGCAGCTTTGCCCATCAGGCGCGTGCAGTCTGCCGTCGTGCAGAACGCAGCGTAATGTCGGTACATCACCGTGACCAAAATATTCAGGCAGCGTCACTGCAACTACTTAACCGTTTATCGGACTGGTTATTTGTAGCATCACGCACCCTGCAACGCGCTGAAAGCGGTTCCGAAGTGCTGTGGCAAAAAAATATCAATGACAGCATCGAAAAGTAAAATTATGTTTCAAGTTAGCATCTAAAAATACACGTCAGATGTCTCTTGATTTTACAGAGCATCTGACGAAAATAGAAAGTGTCATCCTTCTGTCACGTAGCCCTCGCAAAATGAACTTAACTTTCCCACTCATGAGCATCTTATGCGCATAATTGGTCATCGTGGTGCACGTGGTGAAGCCCCTGAAAATACCTTGGGCGGTTTTCAATATATTCAGGAGATCGGCATTCGCGCCGTTGAGTTTGATGTTCGTCAGCTCAAAGACAATGCCTTAATCATCATGCATGATGATGACTTTGTGCGTACCACCGGTTTGCAGAAGCATCTATACGAGTGTAACCGTCAAGATCTTACCCAATATAATCACGCAGTGGCCTGGTCAGAATGGAATAAAATCGAAGCGACCCCACTGCTCGATCAAACCTTAAATGTCATTCGAAATTTCGAGCATATTGAAGTCGAAATTAAAAGCGTAACATCTGAAGCAGCAGCTGAGAAAATCGCGTTTGAAGTCGAACAGCAATTACAAGGCTATGAGCAGGCAGCCATTATTACCAGCTTTGATGCCAAAATTCTGGATGCATTTAAACAGCAAAACTCACGTTTAAAACGTGGTTTATTGATTGAGACCGATGTCAAACATCAAGCTATTGATCAGGCGCTGGAACTGGGATGCTGTCATATTGGCTGGATGGATGAACTGGCCAGTAAAGACCTGATTCAAGCCACGCAGGCTGCCGAGTTGAATATCAGTGTCTGGACAGTGAATGATGTGACCCGAGCTAAACAGCTGCGAGACTGGGGCATTCAGGGGCTGATTACCGATTATCCAAAATTGATGCTGCAACAACTCTGAACAATTTCTCTTAAAATAATCTCTCTTAGCCTTAATTGATCTAGGTATTTCTTGATCCAGTTCATTTCGACAATACAATAATGAAAGTGTGAATGTTCCTTAATCAGATTTTATTTGAAAGTGAGCTTAAGTTGCCCAACACGTATATTCTGCAAATTCTCTAATAATATTGTAGAAATTATGAACAATGATTTTCCTCCGATTCATTCGGTTTCAATTTTCTGAAAGAGTGATAATCCTCAGTCACTTAGTCGGAAATCAGAGCCTGTCTACGCTCGCAAAATGGTCACTTCTGCCCTACTTATTCTGTTACCGACAAGTACAATACAACCGTACAATAATGCTAGTGATGCCTGAGGGCACATGCTAATATGGACAAGATAGGCTGCTGTTAAAACCAACAGTAGTTTCTGCTTTTTGTTATACCTTCCGAGGTTCTAGGAGTGCTGTTGGAGATGAATGCTCCCTTACCCAAAGCCCCCATCAACTGGATTGCTGTGTTTGCATTGGTATTTTTACCGATTGTAGCCCTGATCGCGATTCCGTTGTATGCGTATCACCATGATTTTAGCGCTGCCGCTTGGATCAGTATGTTTGTTTTACTGGGCGTAAGCAGCCTCGGCATTACAGCAGGATACCATCGCCTGTGGGCACATCGTGCTTATGAAGCCACTTTACCATTAAAAATCATCTTGATGATTATGGGTACATTTGCTGTACAGAACAGTATTTTATTCTGGGCATCTGGTCACCGTACTCATCATCGTCATGTCGATGATGTTGATCAAGACCCGTACTCGATCAATAAAGGCTTCTGGTATGCACATATTGGTTGGATGTTACGTGATTATCCATCAGGTGCAGCCAATTATAAAAATGCGCCAGACCTGTTAAAAGACAAAGTGGTGATGTTCCAGGACAAATACTACGTTCCTTTAGTGATTGCTGTTCATGCTGCGATTTTACTTCCGATTGGCTGGGCAGTCGGCGATGTCTGGGGCGTGTTGCTGTTGGGTGGATTAATGCGTTTAATCCTGAGCCATCATGTGACTTTCTTCATCAATTCACTGTGCCACATGTGGGGAAATCGTCCTTATACCGACGAAAATACTGCACGTGACAACTTCGTACTCGCGATTGCAACTTGGGGTGAGGGTTATCATAACTATCACCACATTTTCCAGTACGATTATCGTAATGGGGTGAAATGGTGGCAGTACGATCCAACTAAATGGTTAATCTGGACTTGTTCTAAACTTGGTTTAGCTAAAGACTTGCGCCGTATTCCTAGCTTTAATATCAAAAAAGCGGAATTGGCAATGAAGTTTAAATATGCTGAACAGGATCTTGCGGTATATGGCCATGATGTTTCTGAAGATATCTCGGCGGTAAAAACCAAGATCGCACAGGAATATGATGCATTTACCCAAACTTTAAATGACTGGGCGAAGCTGAAAGAACAGGAAATTCAGGTCAAGAAAGCATCGATGGCTGAAAAAATCCATCAGATGGATGACAAGCTGAAAGTTGAATTCCAGCTGGTTGAACAGCGTCTTTCTCATCATCGTCAAACCTTGAATCTACTGGTTCGTAATTTGAAAAAATCTGCAGTTTCTCAATAAAAGCTGTTGAACACTAAAGCCCCGATTGGGGCTTTTTTTATGTCCGAAAGATAACGTGAACTCTCGCTTATACAACAGTTTTATACAGCTATCTTTGTTATAGTAAATTTATTCCAATCCTGTACTGATGCCATGTATTTTAACTCTCGCTATCAAACACTGCCCGCCCGCCTCTATCACCATCAAGTTCCGCTGCCGTTAAAAGGTGCGAAAGCCGGACATTTTAATGCAGCTTTAGCAGAGCAATTGCAATGGTCGGATGAAGACAAGGCGCAATGGGTCGAGATTTGTAGTGGTCAGAAAGTTTTTACTGAATTTGAACCCTTGGCTATGGTCTATGCAGGTCATCAGTTTGGACAATGGGCAGGACAGTTGGGAGATGGTCGCGGGTTGTTGATTGCGCAAATTCTGGATAAAAATAATCAGACCATTGACCTGCATTTAAAAGGTGCTGGTGCAACCCCTTATTCACGCATGGGCGATGGTCGTGCAGTACTGCGTTCAGTCATTCGTGAGTATCTGGCAGGTCATGCCTTAAATGCTTTAGGTGTAGCATCCAGTAATGCAGTTGGTTTTACTTCATCAATCCAAGGTATTCAGCGTGAGAAGCTAGAGCCGGGCGCGATGATGTTGCGTACTTCAGACTGTCATATCCGTTTCGGCCATTTTGAATGGATCAATCAGTATCAGCCAGATCTACTAGCTGAATTTACCCAGAAATGTATCGAATGGCATTATCCAGAATGCCTGCAAGCCGAACAGCCGATTCTGAGCTTTGCCACAAAAGTTATTCAGCGCACTGCGGTGATGATTGCCAAATGGCAACTGGTTGGTTTTGCACATGGCGTGATGAATACTGACAACCTGAATATTACCGGTTCAACTTTGGACTTTGGTCCTTATGGCTTTATGGAGCGCTTCCGTCCGAACTGGATCAATAACCACTCGGATTATCAAGGGCGTTATACCTATCAGCAGCAGCCAAGTATCGGACATTGGAATTTGTGGCAATGGTTAAACAATCTGGTCCCGCTCTGCCCTACAGATTATGACAAAGAACAATGGAAACAGGATTTAGCTGCATGTCTGGAGCATTATGAACCAACATTCTTGGAACATTATAAACATGGTTTAAACCAGAAAATGGGCTTGCCAAGTTTCCATAAAGACAGTTTTGACTGCGCTATGGCCTTTCTGCGAATTTTGCAAAGTGAGCAACTAGACTATACCCAGAGTTTTATCGGGTTGCAAAATAAAGACTATGAAGCCCTTAAAGATGATTGTCTGGACCGACGCCAGTTTGAAGCATTCCTGGCGCAATATGGATCTATCCGTGAACACCAGGATATAGAAGAATTGGATGCCGCCATGCAACTGGCCAATCCGCATTATATTCTGCGGAATCATATGGCACAGAAAGCCATTGAACTGGCAGAGCGGGATGATTTTTCTGAAGTAGACCGTCTGTTTAAATTACTCAGTCAGCCTTACCTGAAACAGCCCGATTTGGAACAGCCTGAAGATTTAGCGCCATTGCCAAGTGATGTGCCTGAAGTGATGGTGAGTTGTTCGTCTTAATAAATAGACTCAAAAAACATGCAAAAAATTGATCAAACTAAATTGACACATGAAATTATTGAAACAGCATATAAGCTGCTTACTCACAAACTCGCATTTGGAGGATTAATTACACATAACGAAAGTGCTTTCCAATTAGAATTAGGACATATTTTAAAAACACTTGGGCAGTTGTATGAGTTTAGGTTAAGCGACAAATTCCATTTAGAGTTTGAAAAATTTTTACCTTTAAAAACAACGAGTATTAAGAGTCAATCTGAGCGAGCAAGAATTGATATTTTAATTCGTTATCAAGATGGTGATCATCAAACTTGTGCTGCTATAGAACTAAAATTCTTTAAGAAAAGTAACCATCGGGAACCTAACAACCGTTACGATGTCTTTAAAGATCTTTCAAATTTAGAACTTTACAAGAGAAATGGAATCGACATTTGTTATTTCATTCTCGCAACTGATCATGCCCACTATTGCAACCAAATAAAATATTCGGATGATACCCGTGATTTTGATTTCAGGCATAAAAGTACGTACAAAGAAGGAACGATATTAAGTTATAGAACTCCTAAGCCTTACGGAAACGATATTACACTCATGCAAGACTATGAGTTTTTATGGGACCAGATTAACGATTTATATTTTCTGAAAGTACAAGTTTAAATAAATGTGGATGGTTAATAATAACATCCACATTTATTTTTTAATCAATCTTCAGGATATTCAAAACGGTAGCCCACACCATACACCGCCTGAATCCACTCATGACGGTTACCGGTTTCAGCCGCATCTGAAATCTTACGGCGCAAGTTCTTGATATGACTGTCAATCACACGGTCTGCCACATCAAAACTGTCTGGATTAATATGATCCAGCAATTGTGCACGTGAATAGACCTGCCCAACATGTTCCAGGAATAACTCCAGTAAACGGAATTCGGTCGGCGTTAAATTCAAGGCTTTTTGCTGATACCAGATGCGCTGTTGTGATTTGTCCATACGGAATAAATCATTGCTTTCCGGTTCTGATTTACGATCCAGACGACGTAACACAGCCTGTACGCGTGCAACCAGTTCTTTCGGACTAAATGGTTTACAGAGATAATCATCTGCACCCATATTCAGACCCAACACACGGTCAATTTCTTCAGTACGCGCGGTTACCATAATAATCGGCAAGTCTGACTGTTCACGTACCTTACGGCAAATGGTCAGACCATCCATACGCGGCACCATCAAGTCCAGAATCATCAGACTCGGTTTACGCTGGGTAAAACTGTTATATGCTTCCTGCCCATCATGAAACATACTGACCTCAAAACCAGCAGCTTCCAGATAGTCTCGCACCAACTGTGCAAGTTCGATTTCATCTTCAACCAGCATGACATGTTTCATCAATATATTTCCTTTATGGTTTCATTTGTTTAGGAAAGCTTAGCTTGCATCGTAAACCACCCAACGGTGAATGTGCAAAGCTTAAGCTGCCGCCCAGCGCCTGCGTAATTTTACATGATAATGCCAAACCCAGTCCGGTTCCGCCAGTCGCCCGGGTACGCGAATCATCGACACGGTAGAAACGCTCACCAATACGCGCCAGTTGTTCATCAGTCAGACCAAACGGACTATCATCGACATATAAGGTCCATTCTTTATCATCTTGCGTGGTGTGAATATGCACTTGCCCGCCTGCTTCAGTATAGCGAATACTGTTACTCAGCAAGTTCGCCACAATCTGTTTAAAACGATCCAGATCCAGATTTAAATCAGTCCCTTCGCCATCTGCAGTAACCACTAATTCAGCCTGTTCAAAGTTCGGCTGGAAGTTAATGAGTTCCTGCTGCACAACCTCCCACGGATTCACCGTCGAGAAATAGAATTGCAATTGCTGGGCATCGACCTGTGCCAATGCGGCCAGATCTTGGGTCAGTTTTTTCAGACTGTTCACCTGAGCCAGCATGGAAGCAAAATGTTCAGGCGTTGGTTTACGGATTCCGTCCTGCATCGCTTCAATCTGTGCCTGTAAGACTGCTAGTGGCGTTTTTAACTCATGTGAGGTATCTGCCACCCACTGACGGCGTGAGGTTTCATGCTGATCCAGAATCACCGCCAATGCATTTAATTCATTGGATAAATCACCTAATTCATCATTCCGGTTCACTTTAACCTGATATTGATAATTTCCCTGAGTCAAGGCACGCGTACCATTGAGCAAACGTTGAATCGGTTTTTTGAAATAAGTCGCCAATAACAGGGAAGCTATCAGACTCGCCAAAATACTGAGTGCATAAACCAGAAATAAATAACGCTTTTGGTTACTGAAGAAATTAATACTGAGCGCATCATCCTGATCCAGAACCGGTTTTAAGCCCAAATAGCCGACAATCTGATTATTCACCATAATCGGACGATAAGAAATCTGCTCATCCGAAGCTTCACCGACTACAAAACGACGTTTTGCATCATACAGGGATAGACGTGAACTGAGGCCGAGACGGTCCGGCATCTGGATAAACTGTTTTTTGCCAGTCGGTTGCTGTGCTGGCTGCTCACCATTTTTGCGATCAGTTCTAAACAGATTTTGATTGGAACTGAGCGGGAATTTCAGGCCTTCAAAAGGCTGAAACTGGGAGGGCAAATTAGATGCTAATAAACGTAATTCTTCTTCATTGACCTGACGTTGGGGCAGCTCTGGATCCACCATACTCGGTGCCACTTGAGCCAGGGTCTGTTCCTGAAAATAACGCTGCTGTAAGGCAATATCATACTGTCGGCGTAACCACCAGCGTGATAATCGGTCATAATCATCTGGTGCGGCTTCACCTTCCATCTGGAGAATCTGTGCCTGAATCGCGTTGCCCCAGTCCTGATAGACCGCATAGACATCTGCCAGATTTTCAATCACATAATCCAGCTTCTGCATTTCGACATCGGCGACATAACGGGCGAAATTACGCTGCATATTCAGATGCAATACACCCAGGCTCACTGTGGTAATGACCAACGTGGTCAACAGCACGGTCAAAAATAGACGTAATGCAATGGGAATACGGCGAATGTTCAAAACTAAAATCTCAATTTTTCTTCTATATTCATTATTGTAGCGAACACCGCAGCAAAAAACTCTTCATTGTTTCTTCATCTTTATTGTTTAATCTTTATCTGACATAGAATCAGCTTCTTGACGGGAATAAATACAATGCAAACCATGACAAAAATAGCTTTAATCAGTGCAAGTGTTTTATCAATGGGTGCGTTGACTGCCTGTCAATCCACCAGCAATGTGCCAAGCAATGATCATCCCCACATGATGAAACATCATGAAGGCAAAAAACAGCATCTAACTCCCGAACAGCGTGAGCAGTTTAAGGCAAAGCGTGCAGAACGCATGCAGTTTGCCAAACAGCTTCAACAGGCCTGCGACAATAAAGCTGTGGGCTCGGCCGTTCAAATCAAGACTGGCGATAAAACCATAGACGGCACCTGCAAGATGGTCTTTAAAGCAGATCGTAAAGAGATGAAAAGCCATCGCGACATGAAAGCTGAGCATCGTCCAATGCGTGCTGATATGCGTAGAGGCATGATGCACGGTGAAGTCTTGACGGATGCCAAACGTGCAGAATTGACTAAACAGTTTGATCAGCGCCTCGCTCAACATCAGGCACATCAACGAGCCATGCTGCAAGCCTGTCAAGGCAAAAAAGACGGGACTGCTGCACAGATCAAGATGAGCGAACAAACTATCAATGGCAAATGTCATGTCCGTTTCCAGCCCACAGCCTCTACCTATTAATACATAGGAATCAAGGCTTCACGACTAGCACCTTCGGGTGCTTTTTTATTGCGTGCTCTTTCATGCATACAGTTGACTATTCGTTTCCTGCAGAATATGGCTAAAGTCTTTATACTCAAGACCTTTAATGCGTCATGCAGATTAATCTTTGACTTTACAGTCACCAAGAAAACACCCCGAAAAGCTTGTACCGCAGGGGAAGTTGTTGCACGATTAGATCATTCCAAACCGTGTCAGTGAAGACAGGTTTTAGTTCATCTAAGATTATAACGCTGGTTCAACCAGTATTGAGGAAACCGATATGCCACAATACAAAGCGCCTTTACGTGATATGCAATTTGTGTTGCATGAATTATTAAATGCTGAACAACACTATGCAAATCTCCCTGCATTCCAAGAAAACGTAAGCCGTGAGCTGGTAGATCAGTACTTAGAAGCTGCGGCCGACTTCTGTGAAAACGAATTGTCTCCGATCAACCAGACCGGTGACCGTGAAGGCTGTACCTGGAATGACGGCGTTGTTACGACTCCGACTGGCTTTAAAGAAGCGTACCAAAAATACATCGAGCTTGGCTTCCCTTCTCTTTCTGCTGAAGAACAATACGGCGGTCAAGGCTTACCGAACTCTTTAGGTATCGCGATTTCTGAAATGGTGGGTACTGCGAACTGGGCATGGGGCATGTACCCTGGCCTGTCTCACGGTGCGGTTCGTACTTTAGAACATCATGGTTCAGCTGAACAAAAAGACGCTTACCTGCCTAAACTGGTTTCAGGTGAATGGACGGGTACCATGTGCTTAACTGAATCTCATGCGGGTTCTGACTTGGGTATTATCCGTACTAAAGCTGAACCACAAGCGGACGGTAGCTACGCAATCTCTGGCGAGAAGATCTTTATCTCTGCTGGTGAACACGACATGGCAGAGAACATTATCCATATCGTACTTGCTCGTCTGCCAGGTGCACCGAAAGGTACCAAAGGTATCTCATTATTCATCGTGCCAAAATTCAACCTGAATGCTGACGGTTCTATTGGCGAGCGTAACGGCGTACGTTGTGGTTCGATCGAACACAAGATGGGTATCCATGGTAACGCGACTTGTGTCATCAACTTTGACAATGCTAAAGGCTTCCTGATTGGACCTGAAAACCGCGGCTTGAACTGCATGTTCACGTTCATGAACACAGCACGTATCGGTACAGCAGTTCAAGGTCTTGCAGCATCTGAAGGTTCATTCCAAGGCGCGCTTGCATACGCAAAAGATCGTCTGGCAATGCGCTCTCTTTCTGGTCCTAAAGCACCTGAAAAAGAAGCAGATCCAATCATTGTGCATCCTGCGGTACGTAACATGCTTTTAACTCAAAAAGCATATGCAGAAGGTGGTCGTGCACTGGTTTACCTGTTAGCACAATATGCTGACGTGGTTGAACATGCTGCAGAAGAAGCAGACCGTAAATTTGCAGACAACATCCTGTCATTGCTAACACCAATCGCAAAAGCATTCCTGACTGAAACCGGTTCTGAAGCTGCGAAACACGGTGTACAGGTATTTGGTGGTCACGGCTTTATTTCTGAGCACGGTATGGAGCAGATCGTACGTGATACACGTATCGCCTGCTTGTACGAAGGTACCACTGAAATTCAGGCACTAGACTTGTTAGGCCGTAAAGTATTGGGTACGCAAGGTGCAATGTTGAAAGACTTCACCAAGATCATCCATAAATTTGCTGAAGCGCACAAAGACAATGCTGCAATGAAAGAATTCGTTGAACCATTGGCTGCCTTGAACAAAGAATGGGGCGATCTGACCATGCAGATTGGTATGCGCGCGATGCAAAACCCTGAAGAAGTGGGTGCGGCTGCAGTCGATTACCTCTACTTCTCTGGTTATGTCACTCTAGCTTACCTATGGGCACGTATGGCATTGGTTGCTCAGGAGCAACTGGCTGCGGGCACCACTGAGGTTGATTTCTACAATGCCAAAGTGACGACAGCACGCTTCTACTTCAAGAAAATCCTGCCACGCGTTCGTTCACACGTTGAAGTGATTGCGACAGGTGTAGAGCCATTGATGAACCTGGATGCGGAACACTTTGCATTCTAAGTTAGTCTCAGACTAGCTACATTTCAGAAAAAGGACGGTCAATCAACAGGCAGTCCTTTTTCTTTATAAAGAGTTACAGAATTAACCTTTAGTCGTCTAACATTCAGATTTTGAGTGTTTTAGACTGATTAAAACTCATTTAATCAAACAATAAACAGGTGACACACCATGCCAATTTATAACGCGCCACTTGCCGATATGAAATTCATCCTGAACGATGTCTTCAATGCAGAACAATTCTGGCAGGCCAATGAAAATCTAGCGCATCTGGATGCTGCGACAGCAGAAGCGATTCTTGAAGAAATGGCAAAATTTTCTCAAAACGTCATACTTCCTCTGAACCGTACCGGCGATGAAGAAGGCGCAAAAATTGAAAATGGTAATGTGACCACACCTGCTGGCTTTAAAGAAGCGTTCAAACAATATGCAGAAGGTGGCTGGATTGGTCTGGGCGCAGATATGGAATGGGGCGGCCAGGAAATGCCGAAAATGCTGACAGTACTTTCTGATGAAATGCTGTTTGCCACCAACCCGTCTTTCATGCTGTATCCATTGCTTTCTGTTGGTGCGGGCATGGCGCTGAACAGCTATGCTTCACAAGCACAAAAAGAAACCTATTTACCTAAAATTTATTCGGGTGAGTGGTCAGGCACCATGTGCTTAACCGAACCACATGCCGGTACTGATCTGGGTATTATCAAAACCAAAGCTGAACGTAACGAAGACGGCACTTATAGCATCAGCGGCACCAAGATTTTCATCACGGGTGGTGATCATGACCTGGCGGAAAATATTATTCACCTCGTTCTAGCGAAAACCCCAGATGCCCCTGCTGGCTCTCGTGGTATTTCCCTGTTCATCGTACCGAAATTCTTGGTCAATGAAGATGGTTCTATCGGCGAGCGTAATCCGGTCGGCCCAGGTTCAATCGAACACAAGATGGGGATCAAGGCATCTGCGACTTGTGTCATGAACTTTGACGGTGCCAAAGGTTACCTCGTTGGTAAAGAAAACGAAGGTCTCGCTGCGATGTTCGTGATGATGAACTACGAACGTCTGTCGATGGGTATTCAAGGCCTAGGTGCTTCTGAATTCGCTTATCAAAACGCTGCGCAATATGCCACAGACCGTTTACAGGGTCGTAGTGCGGCTGGCGTTCAGTCACCAAGCAAACCTGCGGATAGCATTCTGGTGCATGGTGATGTACGCCGTATGCTGCTGAATGTACGTGCCAATAACGAAGCTTCGCGTGCCTTTGCAGTTTATGTAGGTCAGCAACTGGATATCACCAAATTCTCTACTGATCCTGAAGCGGTGAAAAAAGCCAATGACCGCGTTGCGCTATTAACACCAATCGCGAAAGCGTATTTAACGGATACCGCATTCCAGGCGACCCTAGATGCACAAATGGTCTTCGGTGGTCATGGCTATATCCGTGAATGGGGCTTGGAGCAATGTATCCGTGACCTACGTATTTCCCAGATCTATGAAGGCACCAACGGTGTACAGTCACAAGACTTGATCGGCCGCAAAACCATTAAATGTGGCGGCGAATATATCTCTGAATATATCTCTGAAATCCGTGACTTTGCCAATAGTCTGGATGCGGATCTAAACTTTATTAAAGATGCCACACTGGATGCAGCAACTGAAGTTGAATCGGTGACTCAGTACATTCTGGAAGCAGCACGAGAAAGCCATGACTTCCCGAATGCAACCGCAGTTGACTATCTGCACGCTGTAGGTCTGTTGAGCTTCTCTTATATGTTCGCGCGCATTACCAATGCAGCGAAAAATAAAGACGGTGAGTTCTATCAAAATAAAATCGCTCTGGCACGTTACTTTGTACAACGCATTCTGCCTGAACTGGCATTACGCATTACTAAAGTGAAATCAGGTTCTGACGTCATCATGAACTTCTCTGAAGATTATTTCACGACTCAAGCTTAAGCTAAAAATCTGCAATAAAAACGCCTGCATCAGCAGGCGTTTTTTATGAAAATGCAACAATTAAACTTTTTGAATTAGCAAGGTATCCGTCTGATTATTGCTTTTCGGATTCGAATGTTTATTCACAATTTTGATATTCCCCTCTGACTCTAAAGACTCGCAGAGCTCCACCACCTTTTGCATATCTTCAGCCTTAATGCCTACGCCGAGGATTAATTTTTTTCCGGCTTCTAATTGGCTAATTTTTGTTTGAATTTTATCTAACACTTTTTTCTCCTATTTATTCAATGTTACCACCCATACAATATAGCAATTTAGTCTAAAAAAAGCGCAAAAGTTCAAATAATTTAATCTTTATTTTTCATTCAATCATTCTGTGCATGATCTTTGCACGTTATTCTGCAACTATCTTTATTTCACATGAAAAATCAGGAGGATAATATGTCTAAATCACGTCCGAAAATTGAAAAATTTGAAGCTCTCCTCGACCGTCTTGGCAATCTTGCTGTAGAAAGCTTTCATTATATTGCGCTGTTTATTATTGGCTGTATGGTGATCTGGTCCGCTGGCCATACCGTCATTGACATTCTGACCGTGAAACAGTTCGCCACCATTGACGACATTCTTCTGTTGTTTATTTATCTGGAACTTGGTGCCATGGTCGGCATCTATTTCAAAACCAACCATATGCCAGTACGTTTCCTGATTTATATTGCCATTACTGCACTGACCCGTTTGCTGATTGCAGATATTCAACACACGCATAAAGCCAGCATGGATCTGGTGATTATTACCGGTTCGATTCTGATTCTGGCCTTTGCGATATTAGTGGTGCGCTATGCCTCATGGACTTATCCATCCGTGATTCGTGACAAACATAGTGAAAAGCCATTACCCCTTGGCAAAACACCGCGTCCAGAAGATGATGAATTGGCATAGTCTTTTAAGCCCTCTTTTTTTGCACTTCAGCTTAAAATAATACTTAAGCCTCGTTTAGGGTTTTGGGAGATTTATCTCAAGCAATCTCTCCCTTGCGTAGCAGTGCTGCTACTCATCTCCTCACAGGAGAGGGAACTATTTTGGTCTTTTTGAGTTATTGACGTTTATAACTGAATTATCCGTTCAGAGTTTAGAGCAGTTTAACGATTCGGCACCAGCACATAGCGTCCGTTTTCATAAATCCAGTAGCTGCCACGCGGTGGTGCTGGTAACCCTAAACGCTGCCAATCGGTAATTACCGTATATCTCGAACTTTCAATCCGGGCAACATTCGGATCACCATTGACCCAGCTATAACTATTCGAATTTTGATAAATAGTGGTCGGTGCCTGATACTGAATGTTTAATCCACTTTGACTCTGTGCAGGTGGATAGCCCCAATATGGTGGTCGTTGCGGGTAATGTGGTCTTGGTGGCAGCGGACGTTGCGGATAATACTGCCGTGGTGGATCATAAGATCGTGGAGCGCTGCGATAATTCGGTGTGGATCGATCTACACCACCATAACCCACCCAAGCATTGCCAGCCATACTTTGTGCAGAAGCTCCTAATAGCAATGCAGCCAATATTGCACTCGATAGTACGATTCTCATTTGAGCTTCCTCCGAATAATCTGCTTATATTTTAAACAAAATAGATGCAGAAAATATGGATAAGCTCGCTGGAGCTGCAATTTTTTGTAATGCGCTCGCCTATTTTCAATCTGACAGGCACGTCGGCAAGCTACTGCTTTATGCTAAAATTACTTTTTTTAATGTTTCGAGTTGAATACTGTGTCTGATTTAAATTTCGATCGTTTACATGAATATTTTTCTAAAGTGCCGAGTGTTCAGAAAGAACGGATTGATAGCTATGGTTCAGATGGCAAACAGGCATGGTGGTTTAAGTTTCAGATCAATGTCGATCATCCGCTGGCTTGGCAAACTGTGCAAGAGCTGGGACATGTCCTGAATTATATTTCTAAAAATGAACGTCTTCCGACGCAGTTCCTGCCAGTATCTCCACCACCGTATATGAATGGTGTAGCCAAAGATTTCCTGTCTTGGGTGATCCAGTGTAATCACGCAGATTTCCCACCCGATGTAGTTTGTGACTGGTTAGAAGCGCGTTTACCAAATCCGGTTGATGATGAAGCGCAATGGAAAATTAAAACCGATATTTCTGAGCTGGATGAATTAACGGATAAAGAGCTGGATCAGCTGGTTCCGCCGAATCCAGAATCAAAAAGCTGATAATAAAAAATCTCCCTAACTCCCTCTTTTTCAAAGAGGGACTTTCCTCCCTTTTTAAAAAGGGAGGTCAGGAGGGATTTAAAATTAAAACGTCGACCAGCCGCTCCATTCCATAAAACGATACAGCCAATATTTAAAGAACGAGTTTTCTGCATATTGAGTGTAATCTACGCTCATCGAACGGCCATTTAGATTTGACCATGCACCCTCAAAATATTGCTGGGCATCCCGGAAGACTTCGGCCTGAGGCTGACCCACCACGCGCATATTAGTTTCCAGATTATAGTTTTTCAAATTGCGTACCGTAAAATTGGCCGAACCTAAAATCATTTCAGCTTGCTGAGCATTGCGCTTCATTAGGATCTTGCTATGACATTGCTCACCCTGAGTATGACACCAACGTACATTTATACCCGCTTCGTGCAATTCTGAAGCCACCTGCCGATTTGGAATTCCATTCTTTTCACGGCCAAAGGCATCTTTATTTGGGTCGAGTAAAATCCGGACTTTGACACCACGTTCATGGGCCGCTATCAGACTTTTGATAATTTTTCGCTCAGACAGATAAAACATTGCCAGATCAATCTGTTCACTGGCTTTCGCGGTCTGAATCAGATTCAGAATCGCATCATAAATGGCTTTTTCAGTCAGCACCTGAGCTTGTGGCTGGCTACTGTCTGCCTGAAAATCCCCAGCGACAATGGCTGGCATATTCGCTTGTGACATCATGCCCACAGACAGTTCTGTTTTCAAAATATCCACAGCTGTGCTCCCCCAGACCAATAAACCAATATTGGAATGCCGCGAACTGCCATCATGTGGATTCATGGATGTGACCAGTGCTTTCCAGCCTTGATCGGTATCCACCACCATGGTTTTACGATGATTGGCTTTAAAATTAAATAAATCAAAATAACTGCGCAGGGTAATTTTTTCTGTTCCAAACGGGTTTGGTAACCAGCCTGTTTCCGGATTATTGCCAATGCCCTGGCAACAAATATACCAGAAGCCGGACCAGCTTGGATTGGAAGCCCGCAATGGCGTCAGATTGGTTTCAATCACATCAATACCGTGCTGACGCAACTCCCGATACTGCTCGGATCTAATCCCGCCATAAACTGAATTGATCGGATCGGTAATAAACTTGATTTCCACCTCAGGCTGCAGCAGGCGCTTATTGATTAAAGCATCACTCAGCTGTTGACTCAGTGCCTGATGCTGCTGCGTAGATGCACCGGTTTGCTGATTAAATAAAAACATGTCCAGCACAATCAGCGATTTGGCCTCTTCAATCATTTTCAGCATTTCATTAAAAATGCGATGATCTAAATGCTGTTTTCCTTCGGCATCCAGATAAGTCTGATCGGCCAGAAACTTGACTTCGGCATGACGCAGTTTGCCCGTGTAATTCAGACCTTCCGGCAAAGGCTTATACGTGTGGTAGATTGCCGAAGCCAGATAACCTACGGCCAGCACACTAATGATCAAAGTCGCATAACGGCGATTCGACCAGTTCAATTTATTGTGAATTCGTTGAAAGATACGCATAAGAAAAAACCTAACCCAATATACTCAGGCTAGGTTTTATCTTATGATTTTTCAAGTAGATTTCGGTGAGATCTAGATGATTTGGTCGATTATTTCAGTAGACCTGTTAGAAATCATACTGCACGCCAACAGTAAAGTTGCGACCCACCTGCGGAATATTAGACAGGAAGGAAGTATGTGAATATACCTGATCATCAAGCAGGTTATTGGCCTTGAAATAAACCCGATAAGCATTGTTATCTGCAAGGCTATTGGCATAGCTTAAGCCAACATTCACCATATTGTAGCCCTGGGTTTCATCTTCATAGCTGGCGATCTTGTCCTGATTAAAGACATGATAATATTCAGCCAGACCTGACCAACCATCGGCAAAGTCTGCTTCAACTTTTGTTCCTAAACGACCTGCAGGTACACGTGGTGCATTCTCAGCTTCAATCTTGCCACGCACATAGTCCCCAAAGACGCTGAGCTTATACATATCATTGATCTGATAACCGGCTTGTGCTTCTGTACCATAGAATCTGGCTTTGTCTTGGGTATAGTCGACCAAGCGGAAGTCACCTTCACTATCTGTAGTTGAACCATAAATATAGTTATCAAACCAGTTGTGATAGACATGCACGTGATAATCGAGTTTATCGCCTTCATAATGCAGACCTAATTCAAGATTATTTGATTTCTCGACATCCAGATCTTCATTCCCTCGCTCATAAGTATTAGTTGCGAAGTGAATCCCGTCTGCATAGAGTTCCTGAGCAAGTGGCAAACGTTGTTGATGTGAACCCACTACAGAAAGCTTATAGTTTGGTGCAAATTCCCAATTGGCAGCCGCGGATGCAGATACACCTGTATCGGAATAATCTTTTTTACGCCGAGAGTCGACATCCACTTTTTGATGCTCAACGCGTGCGCCCAACTCAACATGCACGTCGCCAAGTTGCTTATGCTCTAACCCAAATAAACTGTATTTTTCAGTTTTGGTATCAGGCATCACGACAGCCTCATGGAAATGATCATCATGTGGCTCCAATTGACCTGAAAGATCAATCTTTTGTTGGCTATATTGAGTACCAATTACCCCTTCCCAGCCTGCAACTGGCACATGCACCAACTCTAAACGTGCATCATAACCCTTGCTTTTAAAGTTACTGATGACTGCATTTTCTTCCAGTTCATCATGTTCATAATCGGTAAAGCTGGCATGCGCACGTAACTTTTCAAAACCGGCAAAAGGCTGTTCAAGTTCGGTACGGACATCATAACGCTCAGACTTTAAATCTACCCAAGGACCCGCGGTTTCTTCATGATCGTGCTCATCTTCACCCGGTTTTGGACAGTGAAAATGATCGCCATGAATTTCACAGCCATGATATTCATGACTATGACCTGGCAAACCATACTGATCCTGACGGTTACTATAAGACAAACCAACAAAACCACGATCATGAATCCATGATCCGCCAATATTGACCGTTTGCCCTTCAGCAAAAGTATTGCCCACACGACGTTCTTTTTCTAATTCGTCATCATGCTCATGAAAATAATCAGGTGCAATATAATCATTGGCGTTACGCTTTGAGCCTTCTACACGCAAAGCAAAGTTTTCACCAATACCCGCTGTTACACCAGCACTTGCCAGTTTTTCATCACTGCCGCTGTTATAACGCAGGCCGACTGTACCTTCCAAACCATCTTCAGGCATTTGAGTTGGGATTTTTTGATCAGTGACATTCACCAACCCACCAACTGTACCGGCACCATAAAGCAAGGTCGATGGACCGCGAATCACTTCGACCTGTTTCGCCAGAATCGGATCAACGGTGACAGCATGGTCAGGAGACAAAGTGGATACATCCGCTGTTTCAGACGCATGCTGCAACACTTTCACACGTGGACCATCTTGACCCCGAATCACCGGACGGCTTGAGCCTGAACCATATTGATTAGAATAAACACCAAGCTCATCTGCCAAGGCATCACCAATGGTGGTGGCACGTTCAGATAGCGCTTTCTGATCCACGACCTGATCTGCAACCGCGAAATCCGCCGCAGTCTGCACCAATGGATGAGCTTGCACCTGAATCGTGTCCATGGTCTGAACCGGGATAGAAGATGAGGATTGCTCTGCAAATACTGTAGGCGCAACTACAGCAAAAATTGACAATGTTATTAGATTCTTAGGGAAGGACATGACCGAAGCTCAAATTCAGTAATCTGGATTAATGTTATAATATAACATTTCATTATTTTTGCAATCCTTTACGATACTCAGTGTTATATTTTATTAGAATGTCCTTTGAATATTTTTGATTACATTAAAACATTATCTTTATGCCCTTTACCTTGTCGCATGCTGTGCTTGCTCCACCTATTTCATATTTGACTGGGAATAGACTTCCTGTTGCTGCGCTGGCGATTGGCTGTATGGTGCCCGATTTATATCGTCTCTTTACTTCGAGTAATTCAAATATCACGCATTTATGGTCTTCGCTGATACATCCTGACCTGTGGATCGGACTTATTTTCTGCATGATCTGGTATGGTCTATATCGCCCAGCTATTTACCGTTTCATCGGTATTCAGCATGATTTAAAGATTCACAATATCCTTTCAGCACTAAAATTCATCCTGGTGATGTGTCTGGCAGTCATCATTGGTACAGCCACCCATTTAATCTGGGATGGACTAACGCATGTCGACTTTCGAACTTTTGCCTTTCATAACGTCTTAGCCCAACATTTTCAGTTGCTTGGACAAAGTTATCCGCTGCACCGAATTTTACAGATTGGCACCTCAGTGATTGTCTTGCCTCTTATCCTGTGGATGAGCCTGCATTACTATAAAACTCATCAGCAATATCTTGCAGTCAGTGTGAAAATCAAATCCTTTGCCTGGGGCTTATTGCTCTTTTCTATATTTACCGGCCTATTTTCTGTCTGGGATTATGCGCGCTATATTTCTACGGAAGTCTGGCAATCAGACCTCTATTATTTTACTGGTCGCTCGATCAATGAATTTAGCCAAGGCTTTCTGATCACCTTCAGCCTAGGCTGTTTACTGTTTTTATTTTTAGACAGAGAGCGCAGGATGGGTTAAACAAAGCACTGGCTTTGCCCCTATTCACTTTAAAATGATATTGTTTTTGACCCAAGTTCTTGTGACAACATGCCCAAAGAGGCATAATCCTACCTTTACTCAAAGCGGTACGCTGTTTACGTATTCGCTGACCTTAACCCATATAGTTGGATTTCTAACGCTATGATGCGAACTCATTACTGCGGTTCTTTAACCGAAGCTCAAATTGACCAAACCGTAACATTATGCGGTTGGGTACACCGTCGCCGTGACCACGGTGGTGTAATCTTCCTTGACATGCGTGACCGTGATGGTCTTGTTCAAGTGGTTATTGACCCAGATACTCCTGAAGCATTCGCAACTGCTGATAAAGTACGTTCAGAATTTGTATTAAAAATTACAGGCCGTGTGCGTCGCCGTTATGAGGGCACAGAAAATGCCAATATGGTGAGCGGTCAAATCGAAGTTTTGGGTAAAGAAATTGAAGTTCTTGCTCAGTCTGAAACTCCGCCATTCCCTTTGAATGACGAAAACACCAATATTTCTGAAGAAATTCGTTTGAAATACCGTTTCCTGGATATCCGTCGTCCAGAAATGCTAGACCGTTTACGTTTCCGTTCTAAATTAACCAACTTGATTCGTAACTACTTCGAAGACAATGGTTTCCTAGACGTTGAAACTCCGATCTTAACTCGTGCAACTCCTGAAGGCGCACGTGACTATCTAGTTCCAAGCCGTGTATCTAATGGTAGCTTCTATGCACTGCCACAATCTCCACAGCTATTCAAACAGTTGTTGATGGTGGGCGGTATTGATCGTTACTACCAAATCGCTAAATGTTTCCGTGATGAAGACTTACGTGCGGATCGTCAGCCTGAATTCACCCAAATCGACGTTGAAACATCGTTCATGAGTGACGATGACATCATGGATTTAATGGAAACTTTAACTGTGAAGATGTTCAAAGAACTTCTAAACGTAGAGTTTGATAAATTCCCACGCATGACCTATAACGATGCAATGCGTGACTATGCATCTGACAAACCAGATATGCGTATTCCGTTGAAACTGGTTGACGTTGCAGACTTGATGCAAGACGTTGAGTTCAAAGTATTCGCAGGTCCTGCAAAAGATCCTAAAGGCCGTATCGTTGCGCTTCGCGTACCGGGTGCTGGTTCACTTCCACGTAGCGCGATTGATGAATATACGAAGTTTGTAGGCATCTACGGTGCACGCGGTTTGGCTTACATCAAAGTCAACGAACTTGAAAAAGGTATCGAAGGTCTTCAATCTCCAATCGTGAAATTCATCGAGCCAATCGTGCTTGATCTATTGAAACGTGTTGGCGCTGAAAATGGCGACATCGTATTCTTCGGTGCAGACAAAGCGAAAGTTGTAAACGATGCCATGGGCGCGCTTCGTGTAAAGATCGGTCATGACATGAAACTTGCAACTTGCGAGTGGGCGCCACTTTGGGTGGTTGATTTCCCAATGTTCGAAGAAACTGATGATGGTAAATGGACATCTGTGCATCACCCATTCACGCTTCCAAAATCTAGCGTAGAAGAAGTGAAGAACAACCCAGGCGCTGCGCTTTCTGTGGCTTACGATATGGTATTGAACGGTACTGAAATCGGTGGTGGTTCACTGCGTATCCATAACCTTGAAATGCAAAAAGCGATCTTTGAAGCGCTTGGCATTGGTGAAGAAGAAGCAGAAGAGAAATTCAGCTTCTTGTTAAATGCATTACGTTACGGTGCTCCTCCGCATGGTGGTTTGGCATTTGGTCTTGACCGTCTTGTGATGCTCATGACTGGCGGTTCTTCAATTCGTGACGTGATCGCGTTCCCGAAAACCAAGACTGCTGAATGTCCATTGACTCAAGCGCCAGCACCAGTTGAATCAAACCAACTGCGTGACCTTGGTATTCGCTTACGTGAAAAACCAAAAGCTGAATCTCAAGAATAATTTCTTGACGTTTTAAGTGAAAAAGCCCTGCCTCGTGCAGGGCTTTTTTTGTAAGATTGAGTCGTATCTGGAACAGTGGCATAATAGCCACAGTTTTTAATCTAAGGTAATTAGCAATGGCTATGCGTCCTGCAGTTCGTAATCGCAGCATTATGCTTATTGTATTTTCAGTGGTTCAATGGCTGTTCATGCGCTATATCCTTGCCAACAACCTGTTCAACCTCGATACCAATGACCGTATTGTGTATTTCTGCCTGAGCAGTATTTTAGGTGCCCTGCTGATTTTTGTAGGTTTGATTTATATGGTGCTGAAAGGCAATCCGGACAAAGACCTATAATCTGACCATCTGGACACCATGTACACCCTACTCAAAAATTTCTCCAAGCTTCCACTAAGATTCATTCAAAATCTTGCGCAACTGACTGGATCTCTTTTGTATTTCAGCCATTCTTCTGCACGCCGAGTGACTGAGATTAATCTGGCCTCTGCTTATCCTGAACTTTCTGAATCTGAACGGGCTGATTTGACCAAACGCAGCCTGAAAAGTCAGTGCATGACGTATGCGGAATCAGTCAAAATTTGGGGTTCATCTTCTAAATATGCGCTGTCTTTAATTCGAGACGTGCATGGTGTAGATCTATTTATCCAAGCTTTGCAAAATCCGCATGGTTGTTTGGCCGTGGTGCCACATTTTGGTACGTGGGAGCTGTTGAATGTCTGGGTGAATCAACATACTTCTCCTGTGATTATGTACAAGCCCAGCAAGAATCAGGATGTTGACCGCTTTATGCTTGAAGCTCGGCAACGCCTGAATGCCACACTGGTCCCTACAGATGATTCTGGTGTACGTGCTTTGTTTAAGCATTTAAAACAGGGTGGCTTTTCTGCAATTTTACCGGATCATGTACCTAAAGAAAGTGGTGGTATCTACTCACTTTTCTACAATCAGAATGCGCTATCTTCTACCTTACTTTCCAAACTGGCAGCCAAAACACAATGTTCTGTGGTTGGACTCAGTTGCCTAAGACGCAACGATTTGTCAGGTTATGATATTGTTGTGACCCAACTTTCTGACGATATTTCGTCGAAAGACCTACAGTGTTCTGTGGATACCTTAAATAAAGAAATGGAGCGCATGATTAATGTCGCTCCAGAGCAGTATTTGTGGGGATATAAACGGTTTAGGAAGTTGGAAAATGACAAAAGTTTATATTACTCATAGTAAAAATTAGCTACTTAAATTAAAACTTAAAAATTAGGTTTAAAATGAAAGATCAGAAAAAAATTCTTTTTATTATTGATCATCTTAAAGGTGGTGGTGCAGAAATTATGACTCTTAATCTTGCAAAAAAACTGCAAGAGAGAGGCTATGAAATAAACATCATAACCTTAATTGATATAAATAATTATAAAGAAAAGACTAAGAGTTTCAATATTCAATCTATTGATTTTCCTATTAAATTTGTTGGTGGGAAGTTATTAATAGACAAAAAATTAGAATCTAGTAAGAAAGAACAACTCCAGTCTCTTATTGATGAAATAAAACCTGAAGCTGTTATATTAACTATTTGGTATGCATATTTAAGCATATCATTTATTAATCATCCAAATATATGGATATGGTCACAAGCAGATATTCTTCCTGAATTTAATAAAACTTCAAATCCGATTAAAATATTAAGAAATATATATAAGAAGAGAAAATTTATTAATAAATTTAAGGAAGTGTTTTCAAACAAAAATTTTATCGTACTTAATAAAGATTTAAAATTGAAATATTCTCAAATTTTAGAGAATTCTAATATAAATGTTATTTATAATGGATTAAATTTAAAAGATACAATACAATCTGAAAAGAAAGAAAAAGTATGGGATATTTGCTATGTTGGTCGTTTATCACCTTCCAAACAAATTGAACATGCTTTATTTGCTCTAAAAAATTCTCATATTATTAAAAATATGATTATTATTGGTGATGGAGCAAGAAAAGACAAACTTTTAAAATTAGTCAATCAACTAAATATTAGCGATCGTGTTCATTTTACTGGCTGGGTGGATGAACCTATCGAATATATTAAAAAAAGTAAAATATTAGTTCTCCCTTCTCAGACAGAAGGCTTCGGTCTTGTTATTGGAGAAGCTCTATTAAATGGCACTCATGTCGTTGCATATAATTGCAGCGAAGGAGTATCACATCAATTTTTTACCCCTGATATGCAACGCGGTCTAGTACAACCAAATAATCGTGCAGAATTAAAAAATTCTATCGAAGATATATTAGAAAATCCATATCAAATTCCCCCAAACTTATCAAAACGTTACGATATTAAAGAGATGGCTGATAAATTTATTAAGTTAATCGATTAACCGTATATATTCCGCAACAGCATAAGTTTGGGTAAAAGATGGATTCAAATTTGTTGAATAATTATCTACCTCTTTTAATGCTTGATTGATTTTAAGCGAAAGTTCAAAAATATTGCCTACAGCAACGAGATTATTAGCTTGTAAAATTTCATTGGGACCCGAAGGGCAATCAGTACTTATAACGGGAATACCCAAAGCTAAAGCTTCTAAAATTACTAAACCCAACCCTTCAAAATCAGACGACAAAACCATAAATTTTGCATGCTTAATATATGGGTAGGGATTTTTTTTGAAGCCTGTAAAAATAACCTTGCCTTCTATCCCTAAATCTTTAACCAATTTTTTAGAAGTTTCTAATAGTTCACCAGTCCCGACCAAAACCAGCTTTTCTTGAACATTGGCTTTTGCATAAGCTTTAATTAAAATATCATGTCGTTTCTGTTGCTTAAACTTCCCAACATTTACAATATATGGTTTTTCAATATCAGGAATATATTCATTTGCTGTTGAAACCACTTGTTCCACATCAATCGGATTATAAATTGTAGTAATCCGACTTTTTGAGCCAAATACTTTAATAAAGTCTTTTTCGACACCCTTACTTACTGCTACACAAGGCTTGGCTAAATAAACTTTATCCAACTGTTTTTTCATTCCCTCTAATCTTTCACCATATTCCAAACTCGTCGTGTTATGAATGACTAAATGAACATTCGGTAACTGACTTTTTGATAATATAAAATCAACAGGAAATAAGTTTGATAGGACAAGATCAGGGATCCCAATATTTTTAATAACAAACCGATCAAATGCTTTTGCTGCAAAACTGGCACGCATAAATTTAGGAATTGCACGATACTTTTGATAATCAAAAAAGTGAAGTTTTACGCCCTCAGGAATCGGTAAATCAATAATATTTTTAAAATAAACAATATGTGCTTCATGACCTGCATCAATTAGGCCCTTTGCCAAGGTTAAAGCAAAACGTTCAGCGCCATTTCCCTGTAAAGTAAAAATGGCTAATACGATTGTTTTTTTCATGAAGCACTAATCCTGAATAAATTTTTCTTGATCTAGATTGATCAATCTTTTTTCTGCCTTTCCCATGACCTGCAAATATCGTATCGCCATTGCAATTTGTCCTACTAAACGTCTTTTTTTAAACTTATATTTTTCTTTGATAGAGCTGAATTCAGGTTTAAAGTGTTCAGAGCGCCCAATGGTCGAATCAAAACGCCCTTGTTGTAAGAGACCATAAGCACCAAGCTGATCTTCTTGAATAATCACTGCCGGTTCAGCTTGCAAACAATGTAATTCATAAGCAGAGAATATAAATCCATCTGCAATTGCCGGTGTGGTTTTTGCCAAACGTTTTAATAATTTTTGCGCGCCACTCGGGTAGAGGATATAACCTGCTGCTCCAGTACGATCTTGATATAATTCATATAATTCGACCTGAGTAGAACCTAAGATACACACGGGTGTTCGACTAATAATTTTTTTACGACTTCTTACTTCTAGATTAATTAAGTCCACATCTGAAAATTGATGCTGTTCAATTTCATTTAAAATTTCTTTTGTATTGGAAGCCAATACGGCATCATCTTCAAGAATTAAACAGGGCTGATTCCTTTTTATTACTTCTTCCCAGGCTTTTTGGTGACTGAGAAAGCACGCTACCTCAACTTTACGCAAAGGCCTTTGCCAGCCAAAACCGAATTTTTGGTATTGTTCTTCACTCAGATCAGCAACTGAAAATGCTTCTAATATTTCAAAATCCAGTCCTAATTTCCCAAATTGTCTTTTTTGAAAATCACGACGATCCTGTGAACTTTTTAAATTGATAATTAAAGTATTCACAATTACCACCATCTCGTCTTTTCACGAGTATGACGCTGTTTAAAACGTGAATAAACATTCTCATTCTGCTCAAGTTGAAGACGGTCAAAAATTTCTATCACGATTTGACCAAGCTCATGAGCTTTACACACTTGTTCTAGTCGCCAGCGCATATTACGTAAAGTATCATCTGTTCCAACTGCAAATGCAGAAGTACCATCAAATAAGGCATAGCGCTGTTGTTGTAATAACTGCTGATGCTCCTGATTTACAGTTAAAGACTGATCACACAAAAAACGTTCTGTTTCCTGTAACTTAAGCGTATTAATCAATACCACTGCATTCATCAGAATGGCTTTTAGAGTTACGTCTTCATCAAAATCAATAAAAGTATCACAGGCTGAAATCAGCCAGCGTATATTCAATGACTGTACAAGAAAATTTCGTTCAGCCATCCATAATGCTTTAAATTTCGCATAATTATTCTGGACATCAACTTCGCGACGAATCAGAACAATTAAACTGGCATGATAGTGATTCAGTGCAGACTGACCGACAAACTCCTGTTCAAGCTGCTCAATATGTTCATTTAAATCTTTAGCTGAACCATGGGTATAGCAAGCTTCTTTACCATCAATAATCTGATTTTTAAGTGCATCTAGATCTACATCATTAAACTGAGCATAGACCTTATCTGCCCCAAATCGACGTTGATGGCGACTAAATGAAAACCATTGTTCGAACTTACTTTTCTTTCTTACCGGCATTTGAAATTAAATCTCTTTCAATTTCTCATTGATTCAGCTTACTGCCAAGCATCCTTGATCCACTGCGATGGCAACACATAACGGTACCATTTCCCACCACCACCATTGACTGCATCAGGTGGATTAATCTCCCCATGAAACACAATAATTTTAGCGCCTTCAGGTTTCACAGGGGGCTTAAAGTAAGCCATCGGGATTTTTTGCAGGCAATGATACTTATAGCTCTTGCACCAACTTTCTGGCCAATAGGTCTGTTTACCTTCACGGTCTACATACCAAGACAAATAGGCTTGCTCATTACGGAATTTTTTACGGATTTCATCAAAGTTTTCACGGAAATAAGGTAACAGACCTGGGAAAGCACCCAGTTTAAACCGGTAAACCGAACTGTTACCGGTAATACGCCACGGCCGTTTCCAGTCATGGATAATCAGAAAGTCGCCCGGATAGGTAAAGAACTCATCGATATTATCGACAATCACTACATCAAGATCGAGAAATAATGCATTGCCTTCCAAACCATACAGATCAGGCTCAAAAGTAGATAGCTTGTTCCAGCCACGCTCAGGCGCACCTTCAGGCAATGCCAAAGGTGGAATAGGGAAACATTGTACTGCAGGATCAATGCCTTCAGTACGATCCGTCAGACAGACCATTTTAAAGTCGACTGTCGTATGTCGTTTAACCATATTGTATAAACGATTGACGTATTCCGAACCGTATTTGGTTCCCCATTTCATACAAATAACGATGTTACTCATTGCGTATGCCTAAGCTCATCTTAAAATCTTCTTGATGGTGAATATGATGACATAAGTTCAGCAGAATAAGTACATCCGTTAAAAAAAACCTCTCAAATGAGAGGTTTTTTCAATCAGTAAACTCTTAATTACTTCACATACGTTAACCAGTGTGCATATTTCGGGTCTTTGCCCTGAACTGCATCAAAATATGCTTTCTGGATTTGTGTGGTGATTGGACCACGCACACCTTCACCAATTTGACGATCATCGTATTCACGGATTGGTGTTACTTCTGCAGCAGTACCGGTAAAGAATGCTTCATCTGCGATGTAGAACTCATCACGGGTAATACGGCGTTCAATTACGTCATAACCCAGGTCTTTAGCAATGGTAATAATGGTTTGGCGAGTGATACCATCCAGCGCACCACCTGCGATGTCAGGCGTATGAATCACGCCATCACGCACCAAAAATACGTTTTCGCCTGAACCTTGGCATACATAGCCTTGTGGATCAAGCAGCATCGCTTCGTCATAACCTGAATGCGCTACTTCCTGATGCGCAAGAATCGACAAAGTGTAGTTACCTGAGGCTTTGGCCTTACACATAGTCACGTTCGGATGATGGTGAGTAAATGAAGAAGTTTTTACGCGAATACCCTTCGCCATTGCTTCTTCACCGAGATAAGCACCCCAGCTCCATGCCGCAACTACGGCATGAATGGTATTGTCAGTTGCAGCGATACCGAGTTTTTCAGAACCAATAAAAATAATTGGACGTAAATAGCAAGACGCTAATTTGTTTTCACGAACAACATCAATTTGAGCCTGTTCTAATGCCGCTTGATCAAATGGAACTTTCATTTGATAAATTTTTGCAGAATTCAACAAACGCTTCGTATGTTCTTTTAGACGGAAAATAGCCGTTCCATTCGGGGTTTCATAAGCACGGACGCCTTCAAATACACCCATGCTGTAATGCAAAGTATGTGTTAATACGTGAGTTTTTGCCTCACGCCAGTCAACTAGTTGTCCATCTTGCCAAATGAAACCATCACGATCAGCCAAATTCATGCCACAAACTCCAATTTCTCACAATTATTCACTATCCAGTGCAAAGTCTGCACTTGGATCAATCAGTCTTTGCCATAACTTGCAAACGGTCATTCGGGTATCGTGCCAGTCGCTTGCAGACACTTGCATGGATTGATTTGCAAGGGCTAAGCGATGGCTCTCGGCGCGTTCACGGAGATAAGCTTGAATCAGAGCAGTCGCATCGTTGCTGGATAAGCAACCTGATTTTGCGGCATCCTCAAGAATTCGTACATTGTCGGAGAAATGGGCGAGATCTTTATTCGTCCCACTCCAAGCCAACACCGCATACTGTGCCATAAATTCGATGTCTACGATACCACCTGCATCTTGTTTTAAATGAAAAATACCATCTTTTTTTTGATCGGCGGAAGAACCCAGATGCTCCTTCATTTTCTGACGCATTTTCAGTACTTCTGCCCGCACATAATTTTCATCACGGGGTTGAATCAAAATATCCCGGCGCAAGACTTCAAACTTTTTCCGCAAGCTCATTTCACCCGCAATTGGACGGGCTCGCACCAAGGCCTGATGCTCCCATAACCAGGCGCTCTTGAACTGATATTGTTCAAAGGCTTTTAAACTGGTCACTAAAAGCCCAGCTTCGCCCGATGGACGCAAGCGGGTATCGACCTCATATACACGTCCATCCAGAGTTTGCGTGGTCATCAGTGACATGAATTTTTGTGCCACGCGCATGGCAAACTCAAAGCCACTGATCGGCTTGAGTCCATCTGTATCGGCCTGTTCACCCATGTAGTGAATAAACACCAGATCCAGATCCGAACCATAACCCAGTTCAATTCCACCGACTTTACCATAACCAATGACTGCAAAAGCCGTATGCTCAACTGAACAGCGCTGCCCTTCAGCATCCAGTGGAAAACCATGCTTTTTCGCAACAATCTGATAAGCCAGATGCAGCGCTGCATTCACCGATACTTCAGCAATATCGGTCAAAGCATCGGAAACTTTCATCAGCGGGCTTTCTGCCAGCACATCACTGGCGGCAACAGCCAGGACATTGGACTTTTTAAACAGGCGCAAGACCCGCATCTGGTCTTCGACCTGATCAATTTCAATCCGTAAAAGTTGCTGGCGCAAGGAATCTTCCAGATCCTGACGTTTTGGCAATTCAAAATCCATCGACAGGAATTCATCCAGTAGCACCGGATAATGGGTCAGTTCTTCACAAATCCAGGGGCTGACCGTGGCCATCTTCACCAGTCGCTGCAACGCCCCTTTACTCTCGATTAACATCACCAGATATACCGTACGGCGCATCACTGATTCGACTAAGGGCATTAAGCGCACCAACGCCACCTGAGGATCATCTGACTGTAAAACTGCTTCGATTAAATGCGGCCAGAAGGTTTTTAAACGCTGCACTGCTTTGGCTGGTAATTTTTTTAAGGCATGCCCATTCCAGAACTCATAAACGAGATTTTTCGCATTCTCATCCAACACTTCTTTGAGTTTTTTTTCCAGCTGTGAAAAACTTTCAACCAGGGTATCTGGACCATTTTCCTTGATTAAATGGTCAAACTGATACATCACTTTGTCACGCTTTTCATTGAGATATGCCATAAAGCTTTCCCAATCAGCAAAACCAAGTGTGTCCGTCATCCGTGCCCTTAACTCTGGCTCTGTCGGTAGTAATTGCGTTTGCTGATCATTCAGTGCCTGAATCGCGTGTTCGACCCGGCGCAGGAACAGATAGGCATCTTCCAGATCCTGCACCGCCTGTTCATCCAGTAACTCGGTATCATCCAGATGATTCAGATTTACCAGACACTGCCGATCCTGCAATTCAAGCTTGGCTCCACCATAAATCAGCTGAAACACCTGCACGATAAATTCGACTTCGCGAATGCCACCGGCTCCGAGCTTGATATCATCTTCTATATTCCGGCGTTGTACTTCACGCTCGATCATGGCTTTCATTTCGCGCATGGCTTCAAAAGCGCTGTAATCGACGTACTTGCGGAATACAAATGGACGAGTCATCTCCAGCAGCTCATCGCCTTCCAGGCTTGGATTGACAATCCGTGCTTTAATCCAGGCATAACGCTCCCATTCACGCCCATGCTGGCTCAGATATTTTTCCAAGGCCGCGTGGCTAATGGCCAGCGCTGAACCATCGCCCCAGGGACGCAGGCGCATATCCACCCGGAATACAAAACCATCCGCCGTGATCTGATCCAGCAAATGAATCAATTTTTGTCCCCAAAGGATGCAAAACTGCTGCACATCAATACATTTGCGTCCATCGGTTTCACCCTGCTCATCGAAGGCAAAAATCAGGTCGATATCACTAGAAAGATTGAGTTCTTGGGCGCCGAGTTTCCCCATGGCAATGACAATCAGATCCTGGACTTTTCCGTTATAGCCAATTGGCTGGCCATACTTGGCAGCCACTGGAATACGGGCAAAATCTTTCGCCGCACAGATGCAGGCATCGGCAAAATCGGAGAGCTCTTGGGTGAGAGTAATGACATCGGTGAGTTGATTGGCATCCTGCCAGATCCAGCGAAACATCAAACGAGCCCGCAGAATACGCATTGCGCGCATCCACGTTGCTTCATCGCTTATATTCAGGATGCAATGCTGCACCAGCTGATCAATATATTCCCGACTGAGTGAGCCTTGAAACTGGTCAATTGCATAATCCTGTTCCAGTAAACTCTGGTGATTGGCCAATACCTGTTCGGCATATTGGCTGGCTCTTAAGGTTTTCTGCAATTGTGCCGCATTCATCACTCAACTCTTCCCCTGAAACATTCTGCTTAGTTATAGCAGGAGTTTTGTCTCAGTGGGAATGTTTTAGTTTGAAATTTACTTCTTTAAGATTGCTCGATATGTACATCTTCAAGCACCAGTGCCTGATGATCATTGGTGACCATCGGTAAATGTACCGTAAAGGTCGTACCTCGACCCTCTTTGGAATCCACAGCAATTTGACCATGGTTCAGGTCAATAAAGCGCTTGCAGAGTACCAGCCCCAAACCTGCCCCTTTCTCTTCAGCTGTGCCTCTGACACTCACACCCAAAGTCGGTTTAAACAGATTCTGCATCTGCTCTTCAGTCATGCCCAAGCCAGTATCCTGAATCGTAATCTTGACCTGCTCGCCTTCCATTTCTGCAGCTAAAATCACTTTACCGCCTTGATTCACCGGGGTGAATTTAAGCGCATTCGACACCAGGTTCTGCAAGACAGAGGTAATCATGTTGATATCCGCATGTACCTTGATGTCTTCAGGAATATTATCAACCAGTTCAATTTTTTTATTTAAGGCCAGACTTTTCAGCACACTGCACACAATATTACTGGATTGTTTCAATTCATAATTGATCGGATGATAAACAAAGCGTCCACCCTCTGCCATCGCCCAAGTCAACAGGCTTTCCAGCAGGTTATAGGTCGATTGTGCATTATCATATAAATAATCCGCAATACTCTGAATACTAGATTCATCCAGTGTGTCACGTTCCTGCGCTAGCACTTCGGAAAAGCCGAGCAAGCCGTGAAACGGTGCACGCAGATCATGCGCAATAATCTGGAAAAATTTGGTTTTACTGAAATTTTGTGCGCATTGCTGCTCGTATAATTCTTTCAGTTCAGTATGTTCTTGATTGAGCTGAATTCGAATCACTAAACTTTCAGCAAATTGTTTAATAGTGGCAATATCGTCCTGATCAAACAGTTCGGTCTGATCATCAAAGAAAACGGTCTGTCCAAAAGACACACCGCTACTTGATTTTAAATTAAAGGCGACTAATCTCTGATGCGCTACACCGAGATCTTTCACATAATTTGACAGTTCTGTATAAGCAGGATGCGTCTGATCTATGACCTCTGCCTGTTGCAGATATGTAGGCAGATTCACGTTCTGCGGGGCGTGCAAGGCCCGGAAACCGCGCGGACAGCTGTACCAGATATACGGTTCCGTGTGGAAGCCGATAATGCTGGTTTTAACGTTTAAAACTTTACGGGCGATCTTACAAAAGGTGTCTAATAGGTTATTGGAGGTATAGACACCTAAAATGAGAGATATACGGCACGAGCTTAATAGCTCCGTATTCTGACCGACCTCTAGCAGTTTTAGTTCCATGTCTGCCTCTCTGAATGTTTATGGAATAAAGAAAACACAGCCGACCAAATTCATACAATCAATAACAAAGATTCTATATTTACTCAACGATGAAAACCCACCTCTAGGTTAAAGGATTTGTTAACCTGTTTCTATCCAGATACATTCTTAACTGCAAGGTACTGATATTTAATTGATTAAGAATAACTTGAAAATTTACTATTCTAAAAAAACCTACATAAGTATTTGAAATTAATATATCTCACCTAAAATAAGTATCTTTATTTGTATTTACTGTAACACAGTACTGAATAAAAAATACCCACCATCGCTTTTTACACTATTTAAAGTAAAAGCTAATGATTTTTCAACTATATAGTTTGACCTTATGATTAAAAACAGATTTTATATCAGGCTTCATCTACCTAATAATGCTCAGAATTAATTTTTAATTTTTTAAAATATCTTAACAATTCTAATGTAAGAAATATTTTAAATATCAGCATTTCAACTAAAAACAGACCCAAAAAACCACTGAGGATTGTAAAGAACTTACATTCATTAACAAATTAATTATGAAAATTTTGTGTTTTTTATCCTCAGTGCAGTTTTAGAAGCTGGAATAGAAATATTAAAATAGATCACTTATAGGCTATGCATGTCTACGTCAAACCAATCGGCTCAGAATAGCTATAAAAAAAGCGGCCTAAAAAGACCGCCTTTTTATATGGCTGCTTAATTGTCAGAAATCAATGCCACTTGCTGTACATAGTTAAACAGCTTTAATTTAGAAGCATTCACTTCTTCTTCAGGTGCTTGATTCTTTAAATCACGGTGTACCCGAAGATAATGTTGACGTAAGGTATGACGCTCTGTCGCATTATAGGTTTTGGTAAATTCATTGATGGCTGGATCACCATCTTTAACAATTCGATCCACCCAACGCTGTAATTGAGCTGTCTTTTTAAGACCTTGTTTGGGTGTTAAATAAGACAAAATCACCGTTTCATTTTCATTACGTAATAATTTACCAATCCGTGAAAATTGACGACGACGTGCTTCATGTGAACTAATTGCCTGCACATCAAGCAAGGCGTCAATCAAACGCTCATCTACGGGTAGGTTTTTAATTTGTTTAGCGCTCAGCTCTGCAAGCTGCGCACCCAAAGCAGCCATACGCTGGACTGCTTTTTTCTGTTCGGTCTTACTTGCGCGTCCCTCTAAAGAATCAAAATCTTCTTCAGTTAAACTGTTCGGTCGACGTGCCACGATTAATCTGCCTCATAAAATTTTGCTGCAAATAGTGCCTGAATTTCAGATAAGGCTTTGTCCTCGTCTGCTCCTTCAATCACCAAGCGTAAAGTTGTTCCTTTGCCCGCACCGAGCATCAGCAAGGACATGATATTTTTTGCATCTACCAGTTTATCCGCTTTGCCAATCTGGATACTGGAACGAAATTTGGTGGTAACTTCTATCAGTTTACCAGATGCGCGTGCATGTAAACCCAGTTTATTAATTACGTCAACTGTCGTATCAATCATGACCAGTGCTTCATTTCTCGATGGAGGACTTGAATAGACCATTTTGCCTCAAGGGCTTTTTTTAGTCTATCCACAATATAAACAGAACGATGTTGACCACCGGTACAGCCAATCGACACGGTCATATAATGACGATGCCCTTCGGCAAAGGTCGGCAACCACTTGTCCAGAAAATGATACAGATCATTGAACATATCCTCGACCTGATCGCTCTTTTGTAAAAACGCCTGCACCGGCTGATCTAGCCCTGAAAATTTGCGCAGTTCCAGTTCCCAATGCGGATTCGGCAAATGCCGGACATCAAAGACATAATCGGCATCCAGTGGAATGCCATGCTTATAACCAAAGGATTGCAGAATCAGGATCAGGTTATCGGCCTGTCCAAGCTTGGACAACAAGGTATGTTTCAGATCATGCACACTTTTATCGGTGGTATCGATATGTACCGTAGAACGCAACTGAATCGGCATCAACAGGATTTTTTCTTCCTGTATACACTGATTCAGACTTTTAAAGCGTGACGCCAGAGGATGCGGCCGACGCGAAGCACTAAAGCGGGCAATCAGCTCCTGATCCTGCGTGGTCAGATAGATAATATCGACCGAACCATGCTGTTGCAGTTGCTCAAATACATGATCAAATTCTTGTAAATCTGCCCGGGTACTGCGCACATCGACGCCCAGTGCCAACTGTTCCAGATTGTTTTCGCTGTCCAGTTTTGCCACAATTTCGGGAAGCAATGCCAAAGGCAAATTATCAATACAGTAATAACCCAGATCTTCAAGCACCTGTAATGCAGATGATTTACCCGAACCAGATTGTCCTGTGACAATTAAAATGCGCTTCATGCATGCTACCCTTTCATCTTAGCCGGCAGTGTATTTAACCTGCAGGTTATCGATCAGACGTGTATTCCCCAGCTTTGCAGCTATAAATAACACAAGATCTTGATTAAACGTATGAATTTTTTGTAATTCTGGCGTGCGGGCTTCAACATAATCAACAACGAAACCGGCATCGGTTAGGCTCTGACGAATTTCGGCCAATACCGTATCCAGTTCCACGCCTGCATGTAATTGCTGTTCAGCCCGTTGCAAGCTTTGATAAATGACCGGTGCGATTGCACGATGCTCTTCGCTTAAATAACCATTGCGCGAACTTAAAGCCAGGCCATCTTCTGCACGGGCAATCGGTACACCAATCACTTCCAGTGGAATATTCAGGTCTTGTACAAACTGACGAATCACCGCCAATTGCTGATAATCTTTCTGGCCAAAGAAGGCGTAATTCGGCTGTACGATATTAAACAATTTAGTGACCACCACCGCCACACCATCAAAATGGCCGGGACGCTGCAAACCGCATAAATCATTGGTAATGTCAGAGACACTGATATTGGTCAGACGCGGTTTTTTGCCATACATTTGCTCAACCGTCGGCGCAAACACGATGTCACAACCAACTTCAGCCAATAGTTGTTGATCCTGTTCAAGCGTGCGCGGATAGCTGTCAAAATCTTCATTGGGCCCAAACTGAATCGGATTGACAAAGATACTGACCACCACCACATCACACAACTTACGTGCTTCACGCACCAGATTTAAATGTCCCTGATGCAGATTGCCCATGGTCGGTACAAAACCGATAATCTTGCGACTGGTACGCGCCGGATTTAATGATGCCGCTAAGCCCTGAATGGTGGTTTCTGTTTTCATCTTACAATTCAACCTGAAAAGTTTGTTCTGGTGCCGGGAAAGATCCATCTAAAACTGCAGCATGGTAGGCTTTAAAAGCATCCAGAATGGCTGTCGCACCCGATTGTTCTTGCATAAAATTACGTACAAATTTTGCGGTATGTCCAAAAGTCAAACCGAGCATGTCCTGAACCACCAATACCTGACCATCTGTAGCTGCACCTGCACCAATGCCAATGACCGGAATCTGCGGAAACAGTTCGGTGATTTCCTGGCCAAGCTGTGCTGGTACGCATTCAAGTAGCAATAGTGCAGCACCCGCCTCGACCACTGCCTTACAGTCCGCAATGAGCTGATCGGCCGCTTCACGGGTACGGGCTTGCAGTTTATAACCGCCAAAGACATGTACCGACTGCGGCGTCAAACCCAAATGCACACACACCGGAATACCGTTACGGGTCAGCACTTGCACGGTTTCTGCCAACCATGCACCGCCTTCCATCTTGACCATTTGCGCGCCAGCCTGCATCACGATTTTCGAACTTTGCAAGGCATCATTCAAGGTAGCATAGCTCATAAATGGCAAGTCAGTCATGATAAAGGCATGCTGGTTACCACGGCGTACCGCAGCCGTATGATAGGCCATATCTGCAACCGTGACCGGCAAAGTCGAATCACGCCCCTGAATTGACATTCCCAGAGAATCGCCAATTAAAATGCTGTCCACTTCGGCAATTTCCATGGCTTTGGCCATACTGGCATCATAGCAAGTCAGACATGAAAATTTGCGTCCATCTGCTTTAAAGCGTCTTAAATCACTCAGACTGACCATGAAAATGTTCCTCTATGCTTGAAAATTCTGACGAAGCTACCATCACTTAAAAATTAAATATTTGCCCAGTTGCTGTCGTCGAGTACCGTGAGGGTCGACTGTTTGACGATGTCCAGGTCTTTTAATCTGTGTCCATGAACCTGTATTTCAGGATCAATATCCAGAAGTGGAATCAGGACAAAATCACGCTCTAATACCCCGACATGCGGCACAGTTAAGCGTTCATTGTGAATCTGTTCATTGCCGTAGATCAGCAAGTCCAGATCCAGTGTACGTTCGCCCCAATGACGTAAACGTACCCGACCTGCGTCCTGCTCAAAGGCTTGCAAACGATCCAGCAGGCTTAAAGCGGCCAGATCGGTATTTAACTGCACCACTGCATTCAGATAGTTCGGCTGATCCTGTGGTCCCATCGGTGGACTTTGATACAGATGCGAAGTTTTCACCTGCCCCAAGGTCGCCAGTTTCTGTACAGCTTCTGCCAGAATCTGGCGTGAATCGCCTAGGTTACTGCCTAGGCCAATATACGTCACGATCATTGTGTTGGTCCAAACACCACCTGGCTCAGATCACGTTTTACCCGCTTACGTTTCATAATCGGATGATCTGCGCCAATTTCACCGCTGGCACTGGCTGCCACATGCGACAGAGGTTTCGCCTTGTCTTCAAACTTGGCTTTACGCACACGACGATTGCGTGGTTCAGGTTCATTCACTAACGGCTCAATCTCAGCGAGATCTTGCTGTTGGGTCAGTTTCTGTTCCAGATGTTCTTCTTGACTCGCCTTGCGGCGGCTCTTGGCACGCTGACGGTTATACTGGCTAATGGCCCTTTCTTTCTCGTCACCGCTCATTTGCTGGTAAGCATCCCACCAGCTGCCCATGCCTTGGGCAGTCGCATCACCTGATTTTTCACGCAGCAGCAAAAAGTCAAAGCCGGCACGGAAACGCGCGTGGCTGGACAAAGCCTCGATTTGCTGTGGTTTTGGATTCAACAAACGGGTTTGCATTTCCCAGACTTCACGAATAAAGGTTTCCGCAAAGCGTGGAATAATAGTGCGAGTCGCCTGACGTTTTAACACATCCAGACCGGCTTGGGCACGGACTTCGGCCGCTACCACGCCTTTATTCAAATAAAATTCACAACGCTCGAGGAATGGCTGCCATAACAATACCGCATAGAAAAATGCCGGGTTGATGGTCTTGCCAATCGAAATACGCTGATCGGTATTTTTCGCAGCACGTTCCATAAACGGCGTAATTTCAGGCTTGATATCTGCAAATAACTGCTGCCAGATCCCGAAATCGATCAGCATGGGCAAGACACGATTCAGGTGTCCCATAGTGAACAGCTTCTGTGATTCATCATAAAGTCGATGTGGAGAAACATCACGCAGCAACTGGGTCATTTCCGGCGTAAAGACATCCAGAATCGCTTCATCAATATTAAAGTTCAGCTTGGCGGCAAAACGTAAGGTTCGCAGCATCCGCACCGGATCTTCTTCAAATCTTAAAGCCGGATCACCAAGTAAGCGTAAGGTTTTGCTGTGGATATCATCCACTGCATTACAGAAATCCAGCACAATACCTTTACGCGGCTGGTAGTACATTGCATTGATGGAGAAATCACGACGGGCAAAATCCTGCTCGATGCTGCCCCAGTTATTATCACGCAGAATCATCCCCGCGGCCGAGGTCACTGCTTTTTTTGGTGGGGCACGGAAGGTTGCCACTTCAACCAGTTCCCGCCCTGAATAGACATGCGCCAGTTCGAAACGTCGTCCGATAATCCGACAACGTCGTCCGAAAACTTCCTTGACCTGAGCCGGGGTGGCATTGGTGACTGCATCGAAATCTTTAGGATTCAAACCTAACATCAGATCTCGAACACCACCACCCACGATATAAGCTTCATAGCCTGCCTTGTTTAAGGCATCAATCACATCGAGAATATAAGAAGGTAATTGAGCGGTTGATAAACCACATTTTGACGCGCGCAAAGTTTGCAAAAGACGCTGTCTCCTACGTCTGAACGTAAAATTCTAAGATGACGCTAATCATATCGCTTACACGCCTAAAGGGCAATTTGATTATGTCAATCCTGCGAGTCAAATCAATCAGCTAGTCATGATCCATGCTGTCGCCTTACAAGGCCAGTTTGGCCTTGTTTTTGGCAAATAATGCCGGCCCAATGCCTTTGACCAGCTGGATCTCTTCAATGCTTTTGAATTTTCCGTTTTTTTGCCGATGTTCAATAATCGCTTCAGCCTTTTTTTGACCAATACCATTTAGCTGCTGTAATTGCTCCACAGTTGCATTATTCAAACTGATTTTATCAGCAGCAGAAGATGCCGATAATGCAGGCTTCGCCAGATAGTGATTGCTTTCTGATGAAGCCGTGGAGGCAGCTTTTTTCTTCAGGCGAGCGTCATGTTGCTGTTGCTGGGTCTTCCATTCCATATAATCGGTCGCAGTTGCATGCGCAGTCCCGATAGAAATAAAGCCCAGCCAGCAGCTCAGAAGGAGATTAATCCACGTCGGATCGATTCGATAAGGTATTTTTTTCATGTGCTGCTCTTTGTTTTAATTCTAATTTAGCCTGTTCCCAGAGCTGATCAAGTTCAGTTAGTGACAGCTTTTCCAGGTCTAATTGTTGTCGTTCTGCCTGATCTTCCATTAAGGCAAAGCGGGTCCGGAATTTATGGATCGTCCCCAATAATGCCATCTCGCTGGAGATGCCAAGTTTACGACCAACATTCACCAGAGAAAATAAGCAGTCGCCAAATTCTTCCTGTATTTCATCGGAATTTTGTCTGGCTACCGCTTCTTTTAATTCAGCCAGTTCTTCTTCCAGCTTGACATAAGCACCCGCCATGTCCGGAAAATCAAAACCAATTTTGGCGACATTTTTTTGAATTTCATCGGCCTGTACCAAAGCCGGTGCATGTTTAATCTGATCCAGGCGTGAACGCGGCTTACCCTGCTTTTCTTGCTGTTTGATTTCTTTCCATAACTCAGACACATCTTCTGGGCTGAGCTGCGCAAACTGTTCCGCCTGAAATACATGCGGATGACGGCGAACCAGTTTATCGGTAATGGCCTGCACCACATCCTGAAAATCGAAAGCCCCCTGCTCGCTGTACATTTGCGACTGGAACACCACCTGTAGCAGCAAATCACCTAGCTCATCGCGGACATCGTCGACTTTTCCAGAGCGGACTGCTGCTTCGACTTCATAAGCTTCCTCAATGGCATATTTGGTCAGAGATTCGGGGGTCTGCTGCTGATCCCATGGACATTTTTCACGTAATTCACGCATGACCTTGAGTAGTTGTTCCATATTCAAAAACCTCTTTTTTACCAAATAGTCGCGTCAATCTGCCAGTTTCTTGTTATGCTCAAAAAAAAAGACAATAAAGAGATCAGGCACATGCACAGTATATTGATTAGCGGTGCAGCACAAGGAATTGGTGCCGCGACGGCCACCCTATTTTACCAGCACGGCTACAAGGTGGGCATTTATGATGTTCAGGTGGAACAGGCAGAACAACTGGCCCAGCAACTGGGCGAACATGCCAAAGCCGGTTTTCTCGATGTAGCTGACTATGCTTCTTGGGAAACAGCTTTAGCCGAATTTTCAGCTTGGGCAGGTGAAATCAATATTCTGGTCAATAATGCCGGGATCCTATATTCAGGGCCTTTTGAAGATACTACCATTGCGGCACATCATCGGACTCTGGATATTAATGTCAAAGGGGTCATGAACGGCTGTCATGCCGCTTTCCCTTATTTAAAAGAATCTTCATTTGCCCGCATCATTAATCTATCTTCCGCTTCGGCGATTTATGGCCAGGCCGATTTAAGCAGTTATTCCACCAGCAAGTTTGCAGTGCGTGGCCTGACTGAAAGTCTGGATATTGAGTGGCAACCCTATGGGATTCGAGTCTTGGATGTCATGCCGCTTTTCGTCAGTACGGCCATGGTCAAAGATATGCAGGCAGAAAGCATCAAAAAGATGGGCGTGCATTTAAAAGCAGAAGATGTTGCACAAGATATTCTGAAACTGGCAGAACTCAAAGATTCCATCTGGCAAGCAACGCATCATCCGGTCGGATTCAAAAGCCAGTTTTTATTTCATTTGTCGCGGATGAGTCCACAATTTGTGAATCGGCTGAGTAATCTGCTCATTTCCAGAAAATAAAAAATATTGGAATTCATTCTATTTAGACAGTTTGATGAAGCTGAATCACGGGAAATCTCAACCCTTTGCAGGAATGCTCACTTTGCCAGGCCACGGTGAGCATGCAGCCAGCAAGCGTATAATTTTGATAGGCATAGACGCCAATCTCTGGATGTTCGCAGCGCCCGCCATTTTGCTCAGGATGGATATTGGTATTGAGTTCATTGAGGTTGATCCGGATTCCCAAGCCTGATGCCTTTAACACGGCCTCTTTGGTGGTCCAGACTTTAAACCAATATTCAGGGTCATAAGCCAGTGTTTGCCAAGTTTTGAGTTCTTCGGGATGAAAGGCATGTTGTGCCAAGGCTTCAAAACGGACTTTACGACTCAGTTCTTCAATATCAATTCCTAAGTTCTGAACTTGCTTGCTCGTTGCCAGAGCGTAGAAATTTTGACTATGACTATGATTAAAACTGAAATCCGGATAGTCATTTAAATAAGGCTTGCCAAAATTCGTCCGTACCACCTGTTGATCGCTAACTGGCAATTCAAAAGATTGGGATAAAAGCTGATTGCGCAAAAACGCCACTTCGCGTTTCCGTTCGGCAACCTGGGTTTTGCGGTCTGACAATTGATCATAAGTCAGATTAGAGAGTTGATGCAGATGTATTTGAATCAGCCGGGCCACGTGAATCCATTCAAAAAGACATAAACTAATGGGAGTGTAAAAGAATTTACACTTTTATTGGGAGAGAAATTCATTATTTTATCAAAACAAAAAGCCTGCTTTACGCAGGCTTTTTATCCGAAAAATTTAAACTATAGAATTAACGTTTAAATTTCTTCTCGGCTTTCTTGAACTTCTGTACATAACGACGTTTACGCGCAGCTGCACGCTCATCCACTTGAGACTTACGGCCTTCAAACGGGTTTTCAGAAGTTTTAAACTCGATTTTAATCGGTGTACCTTCAAGCTTGTACACTTTACGGAACACGTTTTCCAGGTAACGACGATAATCCGCAGGAGTTTTATCCACCTTGTTTCCGTGAATAACGATCGTTGGCGGATTTTGTCCACCCATATGCGCATAACGCATTTTAATACGACGACCCTGAACCATCGGCGGTTGGTGGGCATCTGTCGCATCATTTAAAATCTGGGTGATTTTTGCTGGTGATACTTTCAAACGAGATGAATCATAAGCACGGTGAATCGATGGATAAAGATCACCCACGCCCGTTCCATGCAATGCAGAAATCAAATGCACTTTGGCCCATGGAATAAAATCGAAGCGACGCTCTACATCAAGCTTACATTGCTTACGATCATATTCAGTCATGTTATCCCATTTATTGACTGCAATAACCATGGCACGACCCGCTTCAAGTGCATAGCCAATCAAATGCAAATCCTGCTCAACAATACCATCACGCGCATCGACTACAACCACAATTACGTTGGCATCTTTCATTGCCTGTAAAGTTTTAACAATCGAGAATTTCTCAATCATTTCATCGACTTTACCTTTACGGCGCACCCCGGCAGTATCAATCAGGGTGTATTGACGGCCATCACGCTCGAATGGAATATAAATCGAGTCACGTGTTGTACCCGGCTGATCAAATGCCACCACACGCTCTTCACCGAGCAAGCGGTTCACCAGCGTTGATTTACCTACGTTTGGACGACCAATAATCGCTAAACGCAGACCCGTGTTTTTGTCATGCTCTTCTGGATTTTCATCTTCCGGCACATCAGCAAGTACGTCTTCCAGCATCTGCTGAACACCACGACCATGGCTGGCTGCCACTTGTAACGGCTCGCCCATACCCAGTTTGTAGAATTCAACCAGGGCAGCTTCAGCATGTACGCCATCAACCTTGTTGGCCACCAGAAAGACTTTTTTGCCTAAAGTACGTAATTCACGTGCAATCTGTTCATCGGAAGCCAGTAGTCCGGCACGCGCATCAACCACAAAAATAATAATGTCGGCTTCATGAATGGCAGTCTTGGATTGCTCTGCCATGTAGGAGTCAATCCCACCTTCATTTTCGCCAATACCGCCAGTATCGACCACAATGAAAGATTTATTTTGATAGGTAGCATCGCCATATTTACGGTCGCGTGTCAGACCTGCGAAGTCTGCCACCAATGCGTCACGGCTCTTGGTAATCTGGTTGAACAGCGTTGATTTTCCGACGTTCGGACGACCAATGAGCGCAATTACGGGTTTCATAGAGTAACCTTTATTCAATATCAGGCGTCAAAGTGGCCTGAACATCAGAAAGCATAGGAAGATATAAGGGGGAAATACCCTAAATAAAAACACGGGGCATTGATTTTTCAATCACCCCGCGTTCACAAAATACGGTTGTGGCTAGTTTAGCATAAGGCTCGTTAAAATTAACGGTTCTGCCAAATGCTTAATGCGCCCTTGCGTGTAGAAACATAAAGCTGGTTGTCGATGACGCGTAAGCTACGCACCTCCCCAGAGGTTTTCGAACGACCAGTAATCTGTCCAGTACGCGGATCAATCAGGTGCAAGACACCATCCAGATCGCCGACTACAAGATCAGTACCCAGCATCACCGGATTACTTAACTTGCGATTCAACAGCTGGTCATTTTCCCAAAGCAGTTGACCCGAGGTAATCTCAAAGGCTTTGATTTTGCCATCGGTTTGCGCCACAAATACGCCATTGCCCACGACTTCTGGACGCTGGATACTGCTGGCATCTTCACTCCAGACCACCTGTTGTGAAGCTAAATCTAGCACAGTCACCTGACCTTGATAACTGGTAGTCACCACAAACTGGCCTGCAACGACCGGCTCCCCGTCAATATCAACCAGACGCTGGATATCAGAACGCCCATCCGACACTGCGACACGACGCTGTAATTTTGGCACACCGCTTAAGGCATCCAGTGCATAGATATAAGCATTGGAAGATGCAATCAGTACATTACGAGCATCTAATGCAACCGGTGCAGCCATGCCACGCAGGCTGAATTGTACATTAGGTAAGTTATAAGTCCAAACTTGCGCACCCGTCGCAATTTCATGCGCATATACGGTGCCGTCATTGCTCACGCTAATGACACGACCAGCATGAATTAATGAAGGTGCCAGTAAAGCACCCGTCAATTGCGCAGTCCATTTTTGCTCGCCGGTTTGCTGATCCAGCGCAAACAGTTGGCCTTTCTGGTTGCCAACGACAACAAGACCTTCAGCAGCTTCAACACCAGAACTTAAATTGTCTTTGCTGACTTTTTTCTGCCACAGACGCTGTTTGCCTTTAAATGCAGACACTTCGCCTTTCGGATCAATTGCAAAGACCACACCATTATCTGCATCCAGACGTAAACGCAACGGATCAGCAGCATCTGTCGAAGCCACACTGGTGGAAAATACAGGGACCAGGGTTTTGGCTTGAGTCAGTTTTGGAAGTGGATTCGGTTTTACTTCTGGAACTTTACTGGTTTTACCCGCACAGCCAGCCAATGCAAGCGTTAAAACAGTCAAGGCACAGGTAATTTTGTATTTTCTATTCATTCAGCTTCTTCCGCTTGTGTTTCTATAATTGGGCGTTCGATTTCCGGATCATCGACCAATACGCCTACGCTTTCGAGCTTAATTTGTAAAATCTGACGTTCTTCTTTACGTTCAATCAAAGCATCCCATGCACTTTGATATACTTTTTTAGCATTTTCAATATCATTTTTGGCAACATAGATATCGCCACGTGCTTCATCGGCAGTTGCTTTAAATGCAGGTTCAGTCACTGCTTCTAAAGTTTTCAATGCAGCATCATATTTTTTCTGTGCCAGTTGTGCATAGGCCAGACGAAGTTTAACCACCTGAACCAGGCCTTTATCATCTACTTTCGAGTTTTCAACTTTCTGTAGTGCTTTCTCGGCCGCAGCATAATCTTCTTTGTCATAAGCCAGTTTCGCCATGACTAACTGGGTTTGAATCGCCTGAGCTGAGTCAGGCGCTTCCTTGACAATTTTGTCCGCAGTTTCAGACAGCTTGGCAAAACCATCACCTTTCGATGCCTGTGCATCATCCATCAACTGCTGAACCTTGGCAGTGTGCATTTGCGACTCTGCCAAGTTTTTCTTCTGCCAATATTCCCATCCAAAAAAGGCAATCAGCGCAATTAAAATCCCAGTAATCATCGAAGAACCATATTTCTTCGTAAAGGATTTTAAGCTTTCAAACTGTTCATCACCACTCATTGCGCTCATGAGATTACCCTTTTCCTAATGTTTTATCGATTATTTTGAAGAAATTTTAGTACTAAAAAATGCAACGAAGTCCGTAAATGGTACATTCGATTGCTCTGCGGTTGCCAGCTCTTTCACAGTAAACGCCTGAGCTTCCAGTTCACGCTCGCCCAAAATCGCCGCATACAAAGCACCGGCTTGATCGGCCTTTTTCATTTGCGATTTCATTGAACCTTGTGAGCCTACTTTCAGACGAACCTGACTGTCTGCTGCTTCAAGCTGATCACGAATCTGCTCCGCAATGACCAAAGCTTTACCTTGAGAAGCCGGTTCAACCACCAGGAATACTTCACAATCACGTGTCGGGGTATTGTCTTCAACCTGTTCCAGCAGAAGCAATAAACGCTCGATCCCCATAGCAAAACCAACTGCAGGAACAGACTGATCTGCCTTTCCTTTAAGTTGCCCCACTAGACCGTCATAACGGCCACCGGCACAAACTGTACCTTGTGAACCCAAATGGGTTGTGGTCCATTCAAAAACAGTTTTGTTGTAATAGTCCAGACCGCGTACCAGCTTTTGATTGATCACGAAGCTCACGCCTGCATCAGTCAAATACTGCTGTAACTGGGCAAAATGCGCCAGAGTTTCTTCACCCATAAAGTCATGCAGTTTCGGTGCATTTTCCAAGATGCTTTGTGTTTTGGCATCTTTAGAATCCAGAATACGCAATGGATTCGTGGTCAGACGGCGCTGAGAATCTTCATCCAGATCCGCTTTATGCGACTCCAGGAATTCAACCAGTGCCGCACGATATGCTGCACGCTCATCCGACTCACCGAGTGTATTTAACTCAAGCTGAACCTTGTCTGCTACACCCATACGTTTCCACAGACGCGCCGTCATCAAAATCAGTTCTGCGTCCATGTCCGGAGTCGCAACACCAAAAGTTTCCACACCAAACTGGTGGAACTGACGGTAGCGGCCTTTTTGCGGTTTTTCATAACGGAACATTGGGCCGATATACCAGACGCGAGGCGTCGCACCGCGCAGCAGGTTATGCTCCAGCATGGCACGTACACAGCCAGCCGTCCCTTCAGGACGTAACGTCAACGACTCAGGCGGATTACCCTTGTCGAGGAAGGTATACATTTCTTTTTCAACGATATCGGTTGCATCACCGATCGAACGTTTAAACAGGTTAGTCTGTTCTACGATAGGCAAACGAATTTGTTGATAGCCATAGGCATCCATCAAACCGGATAGATGCTGTTCAAGACGTCTCCAAGCTGGGGTTTGCGTTGGGAGAATGTCATTAAAACCTTTGATTGCGACGATTGAACTCATGATCTACTCAGGAAAACTTGTACGAATAATTTCTTTAGATTTAGCTTCTTCAAGCTCGGTAACACGTTGACGAACCATGGTTTCGATTTCATCAACCAATTGATTCGTGTCAATTAAATGGCTCTTTTCACCATTACGGTACACCAGTGAACGTGGTGCTGCACCTACGACACCAATATCCGCTTCTTTGGCTTCGCCCGGCCCATTCACTTTACAGCCAATGACCGAGACATCCATTGGGGTACGAATATCTTCTAAACGCTCTTCAAGTTGCTGCATCACGGAAATCACATTAAATTCCTGACGTGAACAGCTTGGGCAGGCAATGAAGTTAATCCCGTTGGAGCGCAGACCCAGCGATTTCAGAATATCAAAACCAATTTTAATTTCTTCTTCAGGCTCGGCAGCTAAGGAAATACGCATGGTATCCCCGATGCCTTCCATCAGCAGGCCACCCAAAGCGATGGCAGATTTAACCGAACCGGTGCGGTAAATACCCGCTTCTGTGACACCCAGATGGAGCGGATTATCAATTTGCTGTGACAGCAAACGATACGCATCCATGGTCAGGAACACATTCGATGCTTTGACTGAAATTTTGAATTCCTGGAAATCCAGACGGTCTAGAATATCGATATGGCGCATCGCAGATTCAAGCAAAGCCTGACCAGTCGGCTCGCCATATTTCTTTTGAATATCTTTTTCCAGTGAGCCGGCATTCACCCCGATCCGCATGGAAATATCGTTATGACGTGCTGCGGCCACCACTTCACGGATTTTCGCTTCCGAACCGATATTGCCCGGGTTAATCCGCAGACAATCTGCACCCAAATCAGCAACTGCTAAAGCAATTTTATAATCGAAGTGAATATCCGCCACCAAAGGTACATTGACCTGCTTGCGAATCTCACCGAATGCTGCTGCCGCTTCCATCGTTGGCACTGAAACCCGCATGATGTCCGCGCCCGCATCCACACAGCGCTGAATCTGTGCAACCGTAGCTGCCACATCACAGGTTTCAGTATTGGTCATGGACTGGATACTGATTGGTGCATCACCACCCACATAAACTGAACCCACACGAATTTTACGTGTTGGACGACGTTTAATTGGATTTACGATCATCGTTCTGCTCTACTCTTGATCTATTAAGGTGATAAACGGAATTCTGCTTTTCCGTTCACAGTGTAGGGTGACAATGAAATATTTTCATTATTTAAACTGAGTGATACAGCCGATGCATCATCCAGACGAATCTGGAATGGCGCTTCACCATTCAGCTGCAAGCTCGATGCCTGACGGCCAGTTGCCAGAACATTACCCGCCGAGTCGACAATATGCACCGAAGTCGGACGGTTAAAATCAAGTTTCAGCTGATCACCGGAAAGTGCGGCACCTGTATCCAGATTCAGAATCTCGACATTAGAAGCGCCTACTCCAGAGACTTCAGTGCTATTTTGTGAATTACTACTCGACCAGTTCTGAATCATGGCAAACAGTGCACCCAAAATCAGCAGCAATACCAGCGTAATAAAAATGCGCTTTAACCACTTACGATTGCGGTCACGTTTGGAACCTGGCAATTTCCCCATAATTTTGATAGGAGAATTATTCAGGGCATGATTCGGCAGCAGCCCGGTATCATTGGTATAAATTTCATCAAAACGTTGAATAATACTAGACGCATCTACACCCAGAAATTTGGCATAAGTCCGGTAATAACCTTTAATAAAGGTCGCTTCAGGCAAAGACTTGTATTCATCCTGCTCAAGAGCAGTCAGGGTTTTGACTGGGATGTTCAGCTCTTTCGCTACATCTTCCAGATTGCGTTGCTGATTGATACGAATCTGGCGCAAGTACTCGCCCGGACGTTGAATATTTCCTAACGCATTTGGAGCTACGCTCGAATGATTCGATGGTGAATTAGGATTTACTTCCATACGGCCTCAGTACTGTACTGTAATTGCAAATAACGTTGGTATTCCTGGCTTTCAGGAAAAAGTGCACGTAACTGGTTGACCAATACCTGCATCCCCAACTGATCACCCCCGGCACGCGCAGTGCGAATGCCAACCCAGAGCGCACGGGCACCCTGATTTTTCTGTCCCACACCACGCACAAACTGTTGATACATTTGTGTCGCCGCCGGGAACTGCTGGTTCAAATAAAATATTTCTGCTAACTCTAACATTGAAATATAAGAATCGCGATTGGCTTGCAGCGCCTGTTTGAATGATTTTTCAGCATTTGCTGTATCACCCAGTTTCAGGTAAATCCGCCCCATATTTTCCAGTGCGCGGAATCGCTGATCATAACCCAACGTGGCACCAGCAATTTGAAACTGCTCGATCGCATCATTATAGCGTTCAAGCTGATATAAATAAGTGCCGTAATTATTTCGCGCCTGCGCATTTTTCGGATCTGCCGAAATCGCACGCTTGAAATAATGATCTGCTTTTTCGAGATTAAGCTTACTGCCTTCCTGTTGCAGTAGCACGCCCATCATCATATTTGCTTGAGAATCACGCGGAGTAGTCTCAAGTGCCTGATCCAGCGCACGTTTGGCTGCATCCAAGTCACCTGTTCTCAGATATTCTACCGCCAATTGGGTACGGACTTTGGTGGCCTTTTCAGGGTCTTTCTGACCCAGATCTGGCGTCTGACACGCGACTAAAACCAAAGACACACATACTGTTGAAATCAAAGCAAACTTTGATGTTAGATTTCTCAACTGGCGACCTCTTATTATCCTTGTGAGCGCATGATCTCATTCGATTGCGCAATTTTCTTTTTCCACTGTTCCGCACGACGGGTACGGTCAGCGACTTGTCCGACTAACTGTCCACACGCGGCATCAATGTCATCACCGCGTGTCTGACGAATCGTACACACAAAACCGGCATCAGACAAAGTTTTTTGGAAAGAAATAATCCGGTTGCGGCTTGAGCGGCCATATGGCGCATGCGGGAACGGATTAAAAGGAATCAAATTAATCTTGCTTGGCAAATTCTTCAACAGCTTAATCATTTGCTGGGCATGTTCAGGATGGTCATTCACGCCATCTAACATCACATATTCAATGGTTACATGCTTACGTGAACTTTCGTTACCATCTTTGGCAATATAACGCTGACATGCTGCAATCAGCTGCTCAAGCGGATATTTTTTATTGATCGGCACCAGCTCATTACGCAGTTCATCATTTGGCGCATGCAATGAAATAGCCAGCGCCACGTCAATATCTTTGACCATCTGATCGATTTTCGGCACAACACCAGAAGTCGATAAAGTCACACGACGTTTTGACATGCCGTATGCAAAGTCATCTAGCATCACACGCATCGAGTTCAACACGGCATCGTAGTTGAGTAATGGCTCGCCCATGCCCATCATCACCACGTTCGTGACTGAACGTTCACGCTCAAGTACAGGCACATCTTCCATATAGGAATAGTTCGCCATCCAGAGCTGACCGATAATTTCGGCTTGAGTCAAATCACGCTGGAAACCCTGTTTACCGGTTGAGCAGAATGAACAGTCCAGTGCACAGCCCACTTGTGAAGAAATACACAAAGTGCGACGTAAACCACTGCGATGTTCAGCAGGAATCAATACGGTTTCAACAAGAGAACCTTCGCCATCGCCAACACGGAATACCCATTTACGGGTACCATCTTTAGAATAGTTTTTATGCACCACTTCAGGCGCTTTAATTTCACAAATCTTTTCCAGTTTTTCACGCAGTTTTCCTGAAATATTGGTCATTTCAGCAAAATCAGTCACGAAGAACTGGTGAATCCATTTCATCACCTGCCCGGCACGAAACTTCTTCTCACCCATGTCCTCAAAGAATTTTTCCATTTGCGGACGTGACATGCCAAGTAAATTCACTTTCTCGACAGTATTTGCCTGTGCTGGAGCGGATGGAGTGTGTTGCTGCGGCTCAGAAATTGCTGATACAGCGACTGCTTCAGTACTCATGTGTATTACCTAAACCATGTCTAAAGATGAAAGGAGAAGCTCAATATGTGAGCAAAGAATTATTCAGAGAATAAAAAAACCAGATAAGTATAATAACACTTATCTGGCTTGAATACTGCGAATTAACGAGTACGTGGAGCAATCTCAGTTTGAGCGAAGAAGTAGTTAACTTCACGATCAGCAGATACTACAGAGTCAGAACCGTGAGCAGCATTTTCGTCGATGCTTACAGCGAAATCTGCACGGATAGTACCAGGAGCAGCTTCTTTAGGATTAGTCGCGCCAAGGATGTCACGGTGAGCAAGAACAGCATTTTCGCCTTCAAGAACTGAAACAACCACTGGACCAGAAGTCATGAATGCAACTAGGTCAGCAAAGAAACCACGTTCTTTGTGCTCAGCATAGAAGCCTTCAGCTTCAGCTTGAGTCAAATGTTTCATTTTAGTTGCAACAATTTGAAGACCAGCTTTCTCGAAACGAGCAAAGATGTCGCCGATGTGGTTTTTAGCAACTGCGTCTGGTTTAACGATAGATAAAGTACGTTCGATAGCCATGATAGGCTCCTTAAGTCAATTGTTGACATGAAAATTTGGCGCATTATACCGAGATAATGCGCATTTTTCTGCTTTTCATCTGTAAAAAAATGCTTTTTTAAGATGAGGGCTTAGCGTGCCTCATCAATCCATGCCATTTGAATCGCTTCAAGCAGACCTTCAGTCGACTTGGTTGGATCATCTTCAAATTCAGGCAAAGCACATACCCAGGCATGTAAATCAGTAAAACGAATCCACTGCGGGTCCACATCTGGATGCGCTTCGTAGAGTTCAATCGCGATATCGAGAGTGTCAGTCCAACGTAAACCCATCTCTATTTCTCACCATAATTGCTTTGATGCTGTACTTTAACAAATCTGTGAAAATCTGCGAGCCTTTGCTCCGGCTTTCACTTATTTTTACAGCACAATATTCAGATAAGGCGCGGTCAGGACAATGGCAATTGCCATCATGCCACCCAGAATTGCACCAACTGCCACATCACTTGGATAATGCAATCCCAACACCATTCGGGACACTGCGACCAGAATCGTAAAAGGCAGCATCAGCATCAGTAATAAAGGTGCGACATAACCTAAAACGGTGGTTGCCATCACGGCATGCAAGGTATGCCCCGAGGGAAAACTGAAATGATCCAGTGGATGTTCACCTAGACGGATCACCTGATGCACCTGATAAGGACGTGGCCGTACGGTTTTGATTTTAAGCACCTTGTAAATCATAGTACCTATGGTACTTCCCAAAATCAGATAAACAATCTGCACGGTATAGATCAAGCCTTGCATGATCCAAACCAGTATCAGCATGAAATACCAAAATGCACCATTTCCTAAGCGGCTAATCATTTTAAAAAAAGTGGCAATACGGACTGAATGCGAAAAATGATTCAGATAAACACAGCCTTTCAAATCGATTTCTAAAAATTTAATCTTTACATTCTGGAGTTTCACACTGGTGCTCCTTTCTTGTTTTATATCCTGTATTCCTGATGCTGTACCAGTGAATACAGTGCTTGTTCAAATTGCCGGACCGGGTATTGCCAGCCTACCTTTTCGGCTTTTTTACGTGCTTGTGCGCCCATCTGCTGCAATCTTTGCAGATCAGGCAATCCGAGCATCTGCTGGATCAAACCCTGCTGATGTCCAAGTCTGCTCAACCATCCCGTTTCACCATGCTGCACATGCAAATTTGCACAAGCATAATCATAAGCAATCACTGGCAAGCCACTGGCCATCGCTTCCAATACCACATTTCCAAAGGTTTCAACCTGACTGGCAAAACAGAATACGTCTGCACTGGCATACGCCGTTGACAGTTTTTCTCCTGTCAAGCTACCAGCAAAAACAATGCTGCCATCCTGATTCAGTTGTTGCAGTCGAGTGCGATCCGGCCCATCTCCAACCACCACCAAACGTATATCTTGCTGACGAACTTGGCGCAGCACAAAATAGGTCTTGATCAGCACGTCAATTTCCTTTTCAGGAGAAAGCCGTCCGACATACAACATTACCCGGGTCTCGTTTGAAACACCCCAAGCATAGCGCAAATCTGGTGATCGCCACTTTGGTGAAAATGTATCTGGATCGACGCCCCTGCCCACAACTGCCAAGGGACAAGTTACACCAAACTGATTCAAGGCTTGAGCCGTACCTCGACTGGGGACACAGGTCAAATCAGTATTGTTATGAAACCACCTTAAATAGCCTTGAATCGGCTTAAGCAAAAAAGCCAAATCAAAAAACCGACTAAATTCTTGAAATGACGAATGGAAACCGCTAGAGACTGGAATTTTATGGAATTTTGCAAGCTGTTGAGCTACCAAACCTAAAGGGCCTTCGGTCACAATGTGAATAATATCGGGGGTAAAAGTTTCAACAGCTTGATGGATTTTTAGAAATTGCGGTCTACCAAACTGCAAATTACTATATTTAGGAATGCAGTGCGCTTTAACCAGACATTCACTATGCGGTTTAAAATCGTTACAGGCCTGTCGTTGTTCTGGACGTATTAATAAAATCTTATGTCCCTGTTTTTGTAATCCTTTACAAAGTTGCAATAAAGCGTGGGCAACACCATTGATTTCAGGAGGCCAAGTTTCGGTAACGATGGCAATTTTTAAACGGGACCGTGTCAGATCTTCTAGGACTATTTTGTCACGAATAGCCTGTTTACGTTGCTCTTTTAAATCAAACTGGATTTTGTGAATAACAGGTCTTTGCTCTAATAATTCTGAGATGGAAATTTGTTGCATCTCGCACCTATTCGCTTATATTTTTCACCTAGTATAGAAAGATCTCATGACTATTTGATGAATAAAAATAACTAAAAAAAGCCAAAAATAAATCTTCTAAATTATTATTTATATTATAAAAATAAGTGAATACTAATTATTCCTTAGACTAAAAAGATATTCACTTTATACAGATCTTCATTTAACTCCCTCAAAGTTTCTGCATATTTACTCTACTGCGCTGATCCCGGGTTGGTTTAAAGTCTTTCAGGTAATGTCCTCATCTCTATGATTTAAAAATTAATATCGACAGAAATCCGATCACGATAAGTTCCAGCTGGAACCCCATTAAAAGGATTCTCTTCGAGTTGAACTGAAACGACATATTTCTGTCTCTGTGAAGCTCCCTGATTCACTCTGACTCCCCATAACCCACTATTTGCACCACTCAAATTTAATTTGGTACGCAACTTATTAGGACCGTTAGACACATAACTTATCCCGTTAGAACTCACCAGGTTCTGACTATTAAATAAAATTGAATAGCCAGTATCACATGAAATATTAAATGAAGTGGCAGCCTGACTACGCTGATAGCTGGCTAGACGTAATTCTGGAGTGGTAAAACCATCAATCGAGCAATATTGGGCTATAGCTATTTCACTCATACTGAGTGCGGTAATAAATAAAAAGAGCTTTTTCATTTTTCTACTCCTACTTACATATAGTTTCCAGAATTTGCTTGTCTGAATTATGGAATTGGTTTTCATTCAGAATGAATTGAGCCTGGCACTGCTGTCCTCTATTAGTCTTCACTTTGAGGTTGTAAGTACCTGCTTTAAATAGATATAGATAAACAATACCCTGACTATCAACAAAAGAAGGTTCTGTACTGAGACCATCCACAAGAACCTCAGAGCCTATGACTAAATTATTTTGTTGCGCATCTTTAATTCTTAGCGCAATACGTTTGGTTTTATAGATAGGAAAATCCAGCTTATATCCACGTTGATCCAGACCAATCATTTTTTTAGAAGAGTGTTCAAAAGTTTCTTCCATCGCTAACTGGTTATGGTCAAAAGAAATATCATAATGAATATAAGGAATAATGTTATGTATAAACATATAGCCTTGATTATTGGTACTTCCAGATAGACTCGCTGAGCGATAGATATCAAGATTTGGATGTTGATCCACTTCAACCAGAACAAAAGCATTATCAGCATATTTGGTGAATGCTATTTTACCACCCAGCCAGACTAAGGCACCCTCAAACATAGCCTGTGAATTACGACGATTCTCATATTCATCATGAGAAAGTTGTAAATTACCTACACTGGTCTTCCATAAACCATAAGCATTGTAATTCACTTCTTCTTCAGTGCGATTAACCCCCAAAACATAATCAAAACCATTCTGAGTCATCGTTCTGTGACTAAAACTTAAACTCGTTTCATTATCTTCAGTATCGTGATTTAAATAAATTTGACCCTTTTCTTCCCAATCATAAGATAAAGCGATATTAAAACCATGATCCCCATCATTCCCAAAATCTTTATAAAAGCCAAAATTTGTATATAATTTTTTTGTTAAGCTTTTTGAAGCTCGAATATCAAAAATTTTCTGAGTATCATTACTAAAACCATTTTGATCATAATAAGATTGATAAATATAACTAAGATTTAATCCATCAATGAATCCCAAATTGGAAAAATTAAAATATAGAATATTTGAGGCTTCAATATTAGAGTCATATATATCACCACTTAAATATTGATATTCCTGAGTAAAATATCGACTATTTATACCAAAGGACCAGTTTCTAAAATCCCGACTCAGGCCTATCGAAGCCGCATATCCTTGTTCATCATCCGCTTCTGTCTGGCTAACTGAAAATGCACTATCCATAAGCAAATATTTACTTATTCCTTGGGTCCATAAAAAATCAAAATTGCTGACTTCTTTACTATATAAAAAATCTCCTCCCAAAGTCGTTGAAGACGTTATACCCCGCCGGTAAAACAATTTTGTAAAAAACTCCCGATAATCATCACCGACATAATCATAGTTATATCTTAATTTACCCAATGAAATATTATATTCATTCAATTTTGGTTTTAATAATCGACTATTAATATAAACAGGAAAACTCTGAACGCTCCTATTTCCTAAAATATCTTCTACAACAATTTGTGCATCACCCGCCTGATTTAGCATTGCTCCAGCAGGAAGATTATAATTACCAGGGGTCACAGAATCCCGATATAAACGCACCCCATTAATATATAGATCAATTGTTGAGGGTACGCTTGCACTTCCATTTAAAGTAGGCGCATTCCAGTAAACAAAGTCTGGACGATTGGTATAGTTGGTACCAAAGCTTAGCCCCCCAAACCGAAAAGAATTATTTAAGCTGCTATAAGGACTTGTCGTATCTCCCAAGGTAAGTCTTGAAAAGATTTTTGGAAATTCAACATCGAGCGTCGTATTGACACGTAAAAATCCTTCTTCAATATCTTCAGGTTCATTACGATATAAAAAAGCATTTTTTAATAACCAATAATCTTTAAATATCCCAATTTCTGAAAATGTATTAAATTCTTGTTCTTCATCATCTTTATTATAAAATAAGCTATAATTAACAAACCCTCCAAAATTCGCTTTCTCGGGATTTTCTACCTCTAATTCATAATGAGTATCTTCAAAATAATTGACTGGAAAATTAATTTTAATGGCTTGTAAACTATAGTCATCTTCAACTGTTACACCTGGTTGATTCAATAAACAGAATTCTTTCTTGACCAAGTGACGGGGGATCCTTTCAATGTGAATTCCGATTCTGGATAAAGCCTCACACTCAATATATCTCTGCCCTCCATCAGAAAAATGAATTGCTTCAGTTTTATAATCTAAGCCATTTACCCATATATTTACGATGAACATTTCTAAATTGTCTTTCTGCACCGTCTGTTGAACATTTTCAGCATTTATATTTGTTAGCCCCATCCCACACGCGATCATTAGAAGAATTTTAGTGACCTTCATAGCATCATCCTTTTACTATTTATTCTTTTTGTAAGCATCTTCTAGGCTTTTACAGGAAATTCCAAATATCCCTCATGGTCTTCCACTTTTATCTTTAATTTCAAATCTCCATTTTCTTTTAATTCTCCAAGTTCAAATTTAATTTTATTTCCACTCAAAATATATTGAACAAAATCTTTTTTCATGAGTTGATTATTTTTACTATCCAATACTATAACTTCAGTAATTTTTGCATGAGATTTAGATAAATTATTTACATTTAAATAAGCCAGTTCATTAATTTTTTGCAGATCTATATTTAATTTTGGTGTAACCTGTTTTCCAGCAAAAAAAGGCAGTGAGAAATTAAATAAAAAATTAATCGAAGAATTATCATCAACTGGTGTTACTTCTTTAAAAATGATCCTCCATGATTGCTGTTGCTCTAAATTTAATAGGGGTTGGCTAAACCCGATACGGACAACTTGTTTACTTTCAGGTTTTAGCTCAAATGTTTTTGGATTAAACAATAAAGTATTATCCTCCAATAAAATATCTTCACCTTTTTCATTTTGCTGCCATTTAAATGCACTAATTTCATATATTTTTGAAGTACTTAATCCTGTACTTTCAATATTAACAGTTGTACTTTTCTGTCTTTTAAAATCTTGAATATAGAGTTGGATAGGACTGAATTTTATTCCCGCTGATAAAGAAAAACTAAACAAAAACAATATAGAAAATCCTATAATTTTTTTAATCATATTTCACTCCCAAACCTAAATATAATTATTATTAATCATAAAAATATTAAAATAGGAGATGTAGTACATCTCCTACTTATTCAAAATGTTATATAAAAAATTTCTTATAATTAGAATCGAACTTCTACGTTATATACACCACGATAAGTACCGGCATCAGCTGCTTCAACCGCACTACCAGCTACTGTAGCTGCTACATCCCAACGATGAGCTTGCCCTTTGGTACTTGACTGAGTGCCATAATAAGCTTTTCCACCACGTGTAGTAGTCACAACTACAGGTACAGAGTTCTCACCATTGCGCAAAGTATTTAGTGGATTAATATTTAATCGATAAGGGGCATTTGTGCTGACATTAAAGAAGCCCGCATCGCTCCAATTACCTCCCGTGGTTTGTGCAAGTGTTAATCGAGGCGTCTCAACATCTAAATCACAATGTCTTGGAACTTCTAAAACAATATCAATTTTTCCGTCACATTTGTCTCCACATCCATGTTTGCCTGGTTTATGAGGTTTATTTGGACCCTCTTGTGGAGGGCCGCCTCGGTTTGTTTCTGCTGCGTAGAGAGCTGTTGAACTAAAACCAAAACTCAGTACGAGTGCTGCCAATGTGGCTTGAGTCATTTTTTTCATGTTTTTCTCCATTTCTTTTTTTAAAAGAATATATTTTTCTTTTATTTTTAACGCTTATATCCCAACTCTTAGAATTCAGAGCTATTTTTCTAAGCGCAGACTCATATTAGTGCGATTATTTTCATTAGCGTACAAAGCTTTAATATTCACAATATAGTCGCCTATATTTTTATAAAATCATCCATCTATATATTTATTTGTTTTATAAGCACTTAGACTTATATATAAATTATTACAAATACAATCCTTTTAAAATTATAAGCATTCCATACTTTCACCACACTTCATTTAATAGATAAAAATACCCACAAGACATTGATATAATTATTTTTTCAAACTACTCAATTTAAATTGGAAATAAATCTTACAAATTCTTACAATTTCCAGATACTACCCTTTAAAAAAATTATTTTTTTTATTTTTTATTGTTATTTTTACAGCATCATAAAAGTTTAATATTTTTCATCTAGACAAATAATTACAATCAAACAACACAAAGCATATATTAAACCTAGAGTATAAAAATGTGACAAAGTAAATAATTAATTTTATAATATTATTAAGTTTTAATTACTATTAATTTAATTAGTCAATAATTTTTATATTTAAAAATTTAATTTCAGAATTAACATTCTAATAAATATTTTTTTGATTGACCTCAAGACAAAAACTAGAAAAGAATCTTTACTTTTAAAAATATACAAGAATAAGTTTAGTGGTGTTTATTTCAATATTTTTTTGTAGAGGTCGTATAATTA
>NZ_JALJVC010000013.1 GCF_022967985.1 Acinetobacter lwoffii
GGGTGTTTTTTTATGCGAAAAATTAAGTATTTAAAAATTATTAGTCGCGAAAGACTAGAAATTTAAAATCCGATTTGTATGTTTTTTGGTAAATCTGTGTTATAAAAAATAAAACGGCATAAAAATTGCTTATAAAACGGGATTTTCTATTAAGGGGGGTAACAATGAGATTATCAGTGGGCATAAAAATTGCGAACTCGCTGTCATTAACTCCACAATTACAGCAAGCAATTCGGCTATTACAACTTTCAAGTCTGGAATTGGAGCAAGAAGTTCAGTTGCAACTTGATAGTAATCCTCTATTAGAAAAAGTTGAAGAGCAAATTACCCTTGAAAGCTTATCTACAATTGAATCAAATAATGAAAATCACGATCTAACCAATGAACTTAATGCCGATCATCTTCCTGATGACTTACCTGTAGATACCGATTGGGATGATGTCTATACCCATCAACCTACAAGTCTGGGGGCAGCCGAGTTCGAAGAGCGTGAAGATAATCGTCAAGGACATCAGAGCCTGCAAGAATATATGCTAGAACAAATTAATCTGTTGAATTTTTCACAGGTTGATAAATTAATCGCTTATTGCATCGTGGATTCTTTAGACGACAAAGGTTTTTTAGATGCAGAGTTAAGTGAAATTACTGTATCAGTACAACATTTACTCTCTTCTATGGGGTCTGAAGAAGAAATTGAAGATGATGAGGTTGCCGTTGTATTAAAGCATATTCAACGTTTGGATCCGGTGGGGGTAGGTTCTAGAAGCTTGGCAGAATGCCTATTGGTTCAACTTGATAATTTACCTGCGTCAACGCCTTGCCGAAATGATGCGATCAAACTTCTGCAACATTATGAATTGTTGATTACCAATGAGCTTCCTAAGCTGATCAAACAGACTGGACTTAATCCGGAGCAGTTGCGCTGTGCTGTAGATTTGCTAAAAACATTAAAACCGCACCCGGGGCTGGAATTTGAAAACAAGGAATCTGATTATCAGGTGCCAGATGTCGTAGTGATGAAAAAGAATAACTGCTGGCAAGTCAATTTGAACTCGGATGTACTGCCAAAGTTACGCGTCAATTCTTTTTATGCCAAAATGATTCGTCGTGCAGATCAAAGTGATGATAATCAGTACCTGCGTAATCAGATGCTTGAAGCGAAGAACTTCATTAAAAGTATCGATGAGCGGCATAAAACATTATTAAAAGTCGCGACTTGTATTGTGGAACATCAAAAAATGTTCTTGGAAATTGGGGCAGAAGGCATGAAACCTTTGGTTTTAAGAGATATTGCTGAAGAAGTCGAATTGCATGAATCTACAGTTTCTCGCGTAACCACCAATAAATATATGCTGACCCCACGTGGATTGTTCGAGTTGAAATATTTCTTCTCGAGTCATGTCGGGACTACTTCAGGTGGTGAAGCATCTTCTACTGCTATCCGCGCCAAAATCAAAAAACTGATTTCCGAAGAAAATGCCCGTAAGCCTCTGTCTGATAATGCAATTGCCAATATGTTAAAAGATGAGGGCATTGATGTGGCACGACGTACGGTGGCGAAATATCGTGAATCGTTACATATTCCTTCATCTTCTGAGCGAAAAGTCTTGATCTAAAATTTGAAATCTGGCTATTCTAGAGATTCATTATGACAGCATAATGAATCTTTTTTTCTTTTGAGGAGCAGTAAAAATGATTTGAGTCAGGACTTAAAATACGGATATTTTATTTATAAGTTGCTGTATTTAAATTATTTTATATTGTGACTCTTCTAATCCTAACGAAGGTGAGGGATAGAACTATGCAAATAACAATTCGTGGACATCATTTATCGATTACGCCAGCTATTGAAGAAAGTATAAAAACCAAGTTTTCACAGATGACGAAGCACCTGGATCAGGTGAATAGTATGCAAGTGAAACTCTCGAAAGATCATCAAATTGATAAACGCTCTAGAAAGGGCAGTAGTAATCATATCGCAGAGGCTATTATTCGATTACCGGGCATTGAATTTTTTGCTCACGCCACCGCAGATGATATGTATACCTCAATTAAAATATTAACCGAAAAACTTAAACGGCAGATTGATCGATACCGGGAAATGCATTTACAGCAGCATCCTTTAGCCCTATAAAGGACAAATGATGAAAAAGAGGTTTTAAAAGCCTCTTTTTTTTATATATATAATGTATGGATCCATGAATTATTTTTGCTATTTATAGTAAAATGGCTCGTTTTACACCCTTAGTCCTATAAGAGGTCTTGTGATGAATAATGAACAGCTCGCTGAAATTTTAGAAGCCGCTTTTCCAGAGGCGGATGTTGCTGTGAGTGGTCAGGGCGGAAAATTTGATCTCCGTATTGTGGATGATCAATTTGAAGGTAAGCGTCCAGTTGCACGCCAACAAGCTGTTTATGCTCCTCTCAATGCCCATATTGCCAGTGGTGCAGTTCACGCAGTAACGATTCGCGCGATGACAAAAGAAGAATGGCGCAAAGCAAGCTTATTTGGAGCTTAATCATTTAATGGATAAATTTTTAATTCAGGGCGGTATCAAGCTCGAAGGTGAAGTGCGCATTTCTGGTGCAAAGAACGCAGCACTTCCATTATTGGCAGCAATGATTCTTGCTGATACCCCGATTACGCTCAGAAATGTTCCTAATTTAAAAGATGTCAATACGCTGGTGAAGCTGATTGCTGGTCTTGGGATCACCATGACTTATGAAGGCGATACAGTTATTGCTGATACGTCTACATTAGATAACCAGTTCGCACCGTATGAGCTCGTAAAAACTATGCGCGCTTCTATTTTGGTGCTTGGGCCTTTGTTGGCGCGCTACGGTAGTGCAAAAGTGTCTTTGCCAGGCGGTTGTGCGATTGGCTCCCGTCCTGTCGATCAGCATTTGAAAGCTTTAGAAGCTTTAGGTGCCGAGATTGAAGTCGAAGCTGGTTATGTACATGCCAAAGTCGATGGTCGCCTGAAAGGTGGCGAAGTCGTTTTTGATATGGTGACTGTAGGTGGAACAGAAAATATTCTGATGGCTGCCGTGTTGGCCGATGGTGTGACCACGATTCGCAATGCAGCACGTGAACCTGAGATCACTGATCTTGCGCAAATGCTGATCAAGATGGGTGCCAAGATTGAAGGTCTAGATACCGATACTTTAATTGTGACCGGTGTCGAACGTCTGCATGGCTGTGAATATGCGGTTGTTGCTGACCGGATTGAAACCGGTTCATATCTGGCAGCAGCAGCGATCACTGGCGGTCGTATCAAAACCACGCATACTGATCCGTCCCTGATGGAAGCGGTGCTGGACAAGTTTGAAGAAATGGGTGCAGAAGTGACCCGTGGTGACGACTGGATTGAACTGGATATGCTGGGTAAACGTCCGAAAGCTGTCAGCTTCCAAACCTTACCACATCCAGAATTTCCAACCGATATGCAAGCCCAGATTATGGCTGTGAATGCCATTGCTCAAGGCTTTGCGACAATTTCTGAAACGATTTTTGAAAACCGTTTCATGCATGTTCCTGAATTGGCACGTATGGGTGCCAATATTCAGGTAGAAGGTAATGATGCTGTGGTAACGGGTGTAGAAAAACTTTCTGCCGCACCCGTAATGGCAACAGATTTACGTGCTTCGTTCTCTTTGGTGCTGGCAGCACTTGCCGCTGAAGGTGAAACGCTGATTGACCGCATTTATCATATTGACCGCGGTTATGAAGATGTAGAAGCAAAGTTACAAAGTTTAGGTGCCCAAATTAAGCGAGTAAATTAATGAGCGATATGAGAAACGATGATCCAAACTTTGACGTAATGGGCAATTTTGATCATGGTTTAACTTTGGCATTAAGTAAGGGGCGTATCTTAAAAGAGACTTTACCTTTGCTAGAAACAGCAGGGATTAATCTTTTAGAAGATCCTGATAAATCTCGTAAATTGATTTTCCCGACCACGCATAAACAGGTTCGTATTCTAATTTTACGTGCTTCAGATGTACCGACTTATGTTGAAAATGGTGCAGCCGATATTGGCGTGGCCGGTAAAGATGTATTGATGGAACATGGTGCACAAAATGTCTATGAACCATTGGACCTGAAAATTGCGGTATGTAAATTGATGACCGCCGGTAAGGTGGGGATGCTACGTCCTAAAGGTCGCTTAAAAATTGCGACCAAGTACGTGAATTTGACCCGTCAATACTATGCCAGCCTGGGTGAGCAAGTGGATGTGATCAAGCTGTATGGCTCCATGGAACTTGCACCATTAGTTGGTCTGGGCGATTACATCGTCGATGTCGTAGATACAGGCAATACCTTGCGTGCCAATGGTTTAGAGCCACTTGAAGAAATCTGCAAAGTGTCTTCGCGTTTAATCGTGAATAAAGCCAGCTTCAAGCGTAAGCAAGCGTTGTTAAATCCGATTCTGGCACAGCTTGAAAAAGCTGTGGAAGAACGTGAAAAGGCCAAACAAGCTTAAATTTGTTGCATAAAAATACCGTCCTCTTAGGGCGGTTTTTTATTCGATTGAACATAAATACGATGTAAATTCTTTCATCAATTTTACCAAAAGTTATTTCCAATAAAACTCATAGGGCTAGAGCACTATAGCTGCCGACAAAAGTCTGGAAAACAGGTAAACTAAAGCCTTCGAATTCAAACCTGATGGGTAAATTGATGCGACGTTTATCGACCCAAGATCAAAACTTCAAGCAAGTATTTGCTGACTTGTTGGCTTTTGAAACTGTTAATGATCCTGAACTTTTAAAAACTGTAGATCAAATTATTGCTGATGTTCGTCAGCATGGTGATGCTCAAGTTCTTAAACTCACTCAACAGTTCGATCGACATCCGGCACATCAATTTTCAGATTTAGAGTTAAGCCAAGAGCAACTACAAGCTGCCTTTGAGGGCTTAACAACTGAAGTGCGCGAAGCTTTGGAGCTTGCTGCAGTACGCGTGCGTGAGTTTCATCAGGTACAAAAACAGGACGGCTGGACCTATGTCGATGCTTTGGGGAATACGCTCGGTCAGAAAGTGACCCCATTGGGTCGTGTCGGGATTTATGTACCGGGTGGTCTGGCGTCTTATCCATCTTCAGTATTGATGAATGCGGTGCCTGCACATGTCGCAGGTGTACCGGAAATTATTATGGTGGTGCCTGCGCCGAATGGTGATTTAAACCCATTGGTACTGGCGGCTGCATATCTGGCAGGTGTGACGCGTGTCTTTACCATTGGTGGTGCACAAGCAGTTGCGGCCTTGGCTTATGGTACCGAAACTGTCCCAGCAGTAGATAAAATTACCGGCCCAGGTAACCGTTTTGTTGCTGCGGCGAAACGTGCGGTATTTGGTCAGGTCGGCATCGACATGATTGCAGGGCCTTCTGAAATTTTGGTATATGCCGAAGGCCAAAATAATGCTGAATGGCTGGCGATGGATTTACTTTCGCAAGCTGAGCATGACACTGTGGCACAAGCCATTTTCATCACACCAGATGAACAGTTGCTAAATGCCGTTGAACAGGCAATAGAAATGCATCTGGCAACATTGCCAAAGGCAGAAATTGCCCGTACTTCGATTGCCAATCGTGGTGCTTTGGTGCTCGTAAAAGACCGTCAGGAAGCATCGGATTTGATTAATCAGGTGGCACCTGAGCATTTGATGTTATGTTTAGATGATGCAGAAGCAATGTCTGATAGCATTCGTCATGCAGGTGCAATCTTTATGGGTCGTTATACGCCTGAAGCCATTGGTGATTACTGTGCCGGGCCAAACCATGTCTTGCCAACTTCAGGTACTGCGCGCTTTTCATCGCCACTTGGTGTCTATGATTTCCAGAAGCGTTCAAGTTTGATCATGTGCTCACAAGAAGGTGTAAAAACTTTAGCAAAAACTGCGGATATCTTGGCGCAACAAGAGAACTTGGATGCACATGCACAGTCAGCACGTTATCGTTATCAATCATAAATAGCATTACAACCTCTCCCTGACCCTCTCCTAAAAGGAGAGGAGAATTTAAACCACAAAAATCTTGTGTCTTTAGTAATGAAAATTCCTCTCTTGCGCCATATATGGCTCAGGGAGAGGTTAGGAGAGGGTTTAAAGAGAATACAAAATGAATATCACAACAGAACAAATGCGTTTTTGGAGTCCTGAAGTACGTGAATTAAAACCGTATACTCCAGGCGAACAACCAAAAATCCAGAATATTTTAAAACTTAATACTAATGAAAATCCGTATCCACCTTCACCCAAAGTGGTAGAAGCGGTTCAAAAGGTACTTGCGAATTCGGCAGATGTTTTGCGTTTGTATCCAGACCCTGATGCATCAGAGTTGAAACAGGCGATCGCTAAACAACAAAATGTACCTGTTGAAACCGTCTTTGTTGGCAATGGCTCAGATGAAGTCTTGGCGCATATTTTTAAAGCATTTTTTGTTCAAGAAAAACCTGTACTTTATCCAGATATTACCTATAGTTTCTATCCAGTTTATAGTCAGTTTTTTGGCGTCAAAACCAAAATCTTGCCATTAAATGATGACTTTGAAATTGTTGTGGATGACTATAAACAGGCTAATGGCGGCATTATTATTACTAATCCTAATGCGCCGACCAGTATTGATCTAGGTTTGGCTGCGATTGAAGAAATTCTGCAAGCCAATCCGGATTCAGTGGTGGTGATTGATGAAGCCTATGTGGATTTTGGTGCTGAATCAGCAGTTAAGCTGGTTGAGAAATATGAAAACTTAGTCGTATGTCAAACCACATCGAAGTCACGTTCTCTTGCAGGTCTGCGAGTAGGTTTCGCGATTGCCCAGCCACATTTGATTGTAGCACTTGAAGCAGTCAAAAATAGCTTTAACTCCTATCCGATGGACCGTTTTGCAATTGCAGCAGCGGTCGCATCATTTGAAGATCAAACCTACTTTGAAGCACAAAATCAGAAAGTCATTGCTAGCCGTGAAAAGTTAGTTTCCCAATTAAATGGGCTTGGTTTTAAAGTTTTACCATCGAGTGCTAACTTTATTTTTGCCTCATTGCCATCTAAGGATGCAGGCGAACTTGCAAGTGAGTTGCGTGAACGTGGCATTATCGTACGTTATTTTAACAAGCCACGTATTAACCAGTTCTTAAGAATTACTATTGGCACAGATGAGCAAAATCAGCGTTTAGTCGACACGCTAAAAAATGAGATTTTAGCTTAATCTCCTATAAAAGAAGGATTTTCTTAGTTTTATTGAATTAGAGGATTCCCTCCTTTACTAAAGGAGGGTGAGGGTGGATTTGTAGAAAAAAGCGAATCAAATGATTCGCTTTTTTATTTATTCAGGCTGATACCACGTATTCAATAGATTCAGCATCGCTGAAACTTTATCAAAGCATTCCTGATATTCCGCATCACAATCCGAAGAAATGGTAATACCACCACCCGCCCATAAAGAAACATCTTCTTGATATTTTTGGATGGAACGAATCAGAATATTCCAGGAACCGGTACCATCAAAATTAAAATAACCCATTGATCCACAATAAGCCCCACGTGCTGCACCTTCCAATTCAGCGATAATCTGCATGGCACGAATTTTAGGTGCACCCGTAATTGAGCCACCTGGTAGGGCTGACATTAACACCTCGAAAGGATTGATATCTGCTTTTAAGGTCGCTTCAACTTCGCTCACCATATGATGCACTTGATTAAAACTTTCGATATTAAATAATTTGGGTGTTTTAACCGAGCCTGTTTCCGCATAAATACTTAAATCATTACGTAATAAATCCACAATCATGACATTTTCTGCTTGATCTTTTTCCGATGCTTTTAAGATTTGTTTAGATTGTTCATCCAGCACGGGATCTGTATAGCGTGGCATGGTGCCTTTAATTGGTTTAGTGATAATTTTCCGATTTTTTTCAAAGTCAATAAATAACTCGGGTGAGCAACTGAGTAATTCAAAATCACCAATACGCAAATAACCCGCATAGGGGGCTTCGGTTAATGCCCAGAATGCTTGGGCAGTGGCTAAGAGGGAGCCTTGGGCACGACCTTTAAACTCTTGGGTCAGATTAATCTGATAGCAGTCACCTGCAACAATATAGTCCTGAATTTTCTGAAAAGCCTGAGTATAGACAGATTTAGTCCAGCGTGAGGTACAAGGATTTTTTAAATGAAATGTCGAGTGAATTTTATCTTGATTAAGTAAGTTCTGAATATGATTGTAAAGCTGTTCTGCTTGTGGATCATCACTATAGAACATCCAGCCATCAGGGGTTGGTTTAATGTAGGAAGGAAATTGACCAATAAATAAACTAGGTTGAGGGCGATCTGAATACTGAATATATTGTTGAGCCGCATAATCGTAGCCGATAAAACCGACATAACCTCCACGAAAGCCATTCTCTTGAGGAGTTTTTAATGCATCGATTGCTAAATTAAACTCAGATGGTCTGGGCTGATAGTGTTCAATCCCTGTTCTTTTAAAAGACTGAATTTGTGATGTCTGGGCAATAAAATATTCTTGAGCGCAGCAGGCAATAAAAGGCTGACCATTATTATTTAAATACACCAGATGATCCAATGTCTTCAATGCGGATAATAGATCTGCAACCAGACGAGATTCAAACTTTAAGGGACGATGATAGAGAGCTTCGGTCATTCAGTTATGGAGAGTTCGATATGACTTACTATTTTATATCAAGAAGCCAGGAAAATATTTTTAAATCATGAAATACCGTTTATCGGTAAGCGACAGATTGCGACCAACAACAGTTGATCAAAATTTGACTCGACGCTAATTTAAGTGGGCTAGCAAATTACTCAAGGAAAGATGCTTAAGCTGTCAGAAAATAAAAAATACAGCCTAAACACTGAGTAATTCACAACCAAAAAAAATAGTACTCTTGGGAGAGTAAACAATGAAAAAATTTACAAAATTAGTTTTAGCGACTTCAGTTGCATTTAGTGCCAATGCGATGGCGATGCAAGCAATGGATGATGCATCTCTAAGCGAAACAACGGGTCAAGACGGTTTGACAATTGGTATTGGCATCTCGAAAATTGCTATTGAAAAATTATTTATCCATGATAACGACGGTTTAGCGCCAAAAGGTGTTGCAAATGAGGCGGGTTTCGGAGGTACTTCTACAGCAGGTGCGATCGTAATCCGTGGTAAGACTGATACAGCACCTGATGCTGCTGCTCTTGCTGATCCTACTACTGCAACGCATGGTGTAGTAATCGGTGCCAATTATGACAATAATGGTGCCTATTTACTTGCATCCCGTAACCTTGCTGACTTGGTAATTGATTCGGATGCTGGTGCTGGTAATCCTTTCATTAATGTTGCTGCACAAGTATCGGGTCTAGATATCAAAGTTGGCCGAATTGGTGTAACTGCATCTGGTACAGATGATCCGGATTCGATTCGTCGAGGTGGTGCCGGTGTTGTAAACGACATCATTAGTGGTTTTGACGTTAAAACTGGTGTGATAAATGCCAATATTCAACTGGGTGCTGCTCCACAAGGCGCTATGATCAAGATGAATAGTGTAATGGTAGGTGGTCTAGAAATTAAAAACCTAGGTATTTTAGATAACTCGTCTAAAAATAAAGCAGTGGGGCTTGTAGGTACGACTCCAGTGACTACACGTGAAGCCGGTGAGATTTTTGTTGAAAGTATCAAAATTGCAGATGCGGATTCTAATAATTTAACCATTAGTCAGAATATTTCTGTATATAACGATGCTTATGTAGGTACTACAGCTCAGTTAGGTAAGGCAGCGCATGTTCGTATTGTAAGTAATGATACTGGGGCGAAAGACCAATACATTAAAGGTATTCATTTAGGTAACCGTGAAGCAAGATCATCAATTGGTGATATGGAAGTTCAAGGTTTACAAACTTTCTACTCTCAAGCTCAAGGTAGTTATACTAAAGGCGCAATTATTACCATTTCGGGTCACTAATCTTTATTTTAAAAAAGCGCGTGTTTACACGCGCTTTTTTATGACTATCTCACTTATCTAAAAAATAAAAAAAATACTGTATTTTTTTGAAAAAGCAGGTATCTTTCTAGTTACAGGGAAGTAGAGTGAATGCTCTATAAAAAGAAAAATAGGCACATCATGCCCATTATAAGAAAAGTTAATAATTATGTTAGAGATCGCGTTGGGCTCGGCGTTGATGTATTACGCTGCCAAAGAAGCTCTGGATATCAAAAAACAGTCGAATGGGGCTGTTCACTATACTGAAGTTCTTGATTCAAGAAATGACTCTTTTGTGCGTATGCACCGTGAAACTGTAGAAGTAAAACCGGCACTTCTAGATCAGTTTCAGGGCATTGTACGTCAAGCTTATGATTATAGTTGTGGTTCAGCAGCACTTACGACCCTCCTCAATGGTTATGTCGGTACGCAGCTGGATGAGCAGCAAGTCATGAGTGGGCTAATGAAATTCGGTGAAACAGATAAAATTGTTGAACGCCGTAGTTTTTCTCTGCTTGATATGAAGCGCTTTGTTTCAGCCTTAGGGTTGGAAAGTGGAGGCTATCGAGGAGAGTTCAAAGATTTAGTCAATCAAGATCAGCCTGCCATTGTTCCGATTTCTTATGCGGGATTTAAGCATTTTGTAGTTTATAAAGGTTATAAAAATGGCCGGGTTTATGTTGCAGATCCGGCACTTGGTAATATCAGTTTTGAGGAACGGCGTTTTCAGGATATTTGGGAAAATAACACTTTGTTCCTGATTAATGTACCTGAACAATATCGCAAAAATTTTCTAGCATTAAAAGAATCAGATATGCGCCATGTAGAAGATGCTACGATCAATCGCTATGCCTTGGTTGACATGCAGTATCCACAATTTTATATGGACAAAATTGCTGATAAAGCTTCTACGATCCGTATGGACCGTAATCGTAATACAGAGTCAGAACAATTTGGGGAATATCAACATAACTTCCTGAGACTGTATTACAAGAATAAATAAAACGAAAAACAGTAATAAAAATTAAAATGGTGAAATGGATATGAACAGTAAATGGATGAACAAGACGTTCTTGGCACTGAGCATTCAAATGGTAATGGGCGTTGCATTTGCTGCAGAAGAACCAGCACTAGGTGAATACGAAACAGTTAATGAAGAAGTTGTCGTTGAAACTGCTGCATCTGTACCCGATCAAACTAGGCAAGTCGAAACGCAGGCTGCAGAAGAGTCAGAACTAGGTGAATATGAAGCGGTTGAAGAGGCTGTCGTGGAAACAGCAGCACCTGTAGAGACTCAGGCTAACCAAGTAGTAGATGCATCTCAAGCTTTACAGCAACAAGAAGGAGATGCTACTCAAGCAGCTAACCTGGAAGAAGTGTTTACGTCAAATGAACGCCAATACTCTCTGATAAAACAAGGCGAAATTTCATCATATTACGATATTGATTATACCTATTATCGAGACACCCAACTTGATATAGAAATGGCACAGGGCCAATTGTATCAACTACGTGTTCAAGAAAATGCAACACATAGTATGACTAATACTTTCACTTTCCAATATGGCGTGAAAGATAACCTGACCTTGACTGCATCCCTACCTTTAGTGGCTAAAACTGACTTGTTAAAAGATACGTCTACGGCAGGCTTGGGTGATATTAGTCTGGGTGCTCGCTGGGAGCCCTTCCCACTAAAAGCAGGTCGTCTGCCTCTGATTTTATTTGGTAATTTATCAACTAAAACCGGTGATAGCCCTTATGAAATTAATGCCGCGACAGATCTGGCAGCAGGAAAGGGCTATTACTCTGCTGGAGTGGGTGCTAGTACACGTAAATACATTGACCCAGTTGTATTGTTTGCATCGGTTTCTGCGAACTATGGTTTTAAAGAATCGGGCCTGAATCAGCGTCGAGGTAGCCGGATTATTGAGGAGTTTGAACCTGGTGTTAGTGGAGGCTTTGCCTTTGGTTTCGCATATTCATTTAACTATGATGTTTCGATGACCATGTCCTATCAGCAAAGCTTTAATACTGGTGCGGAATTTAACTATAACACTGGTGAAAGTTATTCTGCTGCAGATCAGACCAGTTCTACCTTTGCAATTTCCTTAGGGGTGCGAGTTTCTCCAGAAACAATTGTTAATGGTACCGTTGGCCTAGGGCTGACCGAAGATGCACCGGATGTTTCGTTGGGACTGTCATTCCCACTTGATATTTTAGGTTTTGGTAAAAAAATTAGTTAATAGGGGTGTCGTATGAAAAACATTCGACTTAGCCCGTTATTAACAGGAATTATTCTTGCGGGCTGTTCAAGTTATACCTTTGCACAATTGGGAACCAACCTTTCAGTTGATTTACGTGCACTATCCATGGGGAATGCCGTCACCGCAGATCCTCCAGGGGTCAATGCCATCCACTTTAACCCGGCTGCACTGACTAAAATTGATGGTCTGCAAACCGAACAGCAAATCATTGTGGCTAATTTTGATATCCAGCGTGAGTTTTCAGTACCGGCCGGATATAACGTATTTGGCTATTCTGATGATCCTATTGTCTGTAATGACGGTCCTGAAGTTTCATCTGATTTGTGTACCGATTTTAAAGGCCCAGTCAAAGGCGATGTGGAATATGTCAGCCTGTATGTTCCTTTTCTGAAAAAAATGGTGGATTTAGGCGAAGGTCTTCCTTTGACTGCACCCACGATGGGGATCGCATACAATCCCCCTGGATCGAAAGCCACTTATGCGACTGCTGTTTATGCTCCTCTCATGGCAGGTTTTGGTCATGAAGATGGGAACCCGGCAAACTTTATGGGACAGCAGGTTGCTTTAGAGCGGATTACCTATCTGTCACCATCCATCGGTTATGAGGTCAATGACCAACTGTCGATTGGTGCTTCTATCGGGATGTCTTATCAAGCCATCGGGATGAAAACGGACTTGCGTTTCCCGAATGAGTTGATTGGGATGTTGCGTATGATCGACGAAGTCGTGTGTACGCCGTTTAAAGAAAATTCCGACATTATTACAGATATTCTTTTGCTCGGGATCTGTAATGCGGATGAGGGGATGAACCCATTTGGCAAGTTTGGTCAAATGCAACTGGAGCTTGAGCAGAACTTAAGCCCAAGTTATAACCTGGGAATATTGTGGGAACCGCGCGAAGACTTTAGTTTTGGTATGGTGTACCAAAGTGCTGCAAAAATGCGCTTAAAAGGTAAATATCATATTGATAATGCCAAAGCTCCTCAGGAAATGATTAAAGGTTTAATGACCTCACCGACCGGCCAGATTCTGGCTGCAATTCTTGGATTTCCTAATTACATACCATCGAGTGAATCTGGTCTGGTGTCGCAGGATTTTGAATATCCGGCGCATTTTCAGGCAGGTATCAAATATAAAGTGATGCCAGATTTGCAAGTGAATTTTGATATTGGCTGGACAGATTACAAGGTCTGGGACGAATTTAAATTCGAATTTGATCGTACCATTTCAGCCCTAAAAATTGCCAAAATTTTGTCTGCCAATGTTACTGACTCAACCTTGGCTTTACCGATGGGATTTGAATCGCCGTGGAACTTTGGTATCGGGATGGAGTATTCCGCTACAGACCGTTTGAAGCTTCGGGCAGGTTATGAACCACGGACCAGTGCTATTCCAAAAAATAAGCGTAATACCATGGTACCGATCAATGGTGCACAGTTATTTGGTTTAGGTGTGGGTTACCGTTTTGATGCAGACACTGATCTGGATCTATCAATTGGTTTCTTGCGTAGCAAAGATCAGATTCCAGCAAATACCAGTAGTTTAGCCAACCAGACAGGGGTAAATAACCTGTTATTAAACCCATATGCAGGTTTAAACGTAAAAACAGATACCAAAATTACAATTTTAGGTTTGAACTATCGCACGCGTTGGTAAGGGAAAAATGATCAAGACAAGGAACGTTGGATTGACAGCGGTACTGGCATTAAATCTGGTATCCGTGTCTTTTTATACAAGCGCTAAAGAATTTATTACGATTATTGGTCCAGATGGCCGACCATTAGTCGTACCCCGTAATAATGCAGAGAAAAAAACTGAAGACAAATCTCGATTGTTGAAAAAAGTAGAAGCTGCAATAGTTCAGCCTGTAACTGTAAGACAAAACATAGAAAAATTGCCCGTCGTAGAAAATAGGCAAGTTAAACTTAAGCATGACCATAATATGGTTGTACAACCAGTACAACCAGTACAACCAGTACAACCAGTACAACTGCATACTGTGCAAGAAAAGATTCAGTCTAAACCACAATTAAAACCTGAATCTCAAGCTATTCAAAATCCTGATATTGGAGCTGGATCTTCTGTTGCTATTATACAAAAACCGGGATTTAGCCAGGTTGAAGGCATTGAATATGTGGATAGTGAGTATCTGGAAAATAAAGAATTTAATTTGGAAGGCAAAAAACGTTTCTATAGCATGCCCGAAGGAGTAGTAGATAAAAATATTGGAACTACCCGGATCCAGACAATTGAACGTGAAAAAGGGGTGGGACAATCCGTATTAAAATCCTTGTTTCAAACGCCAGAAGTAGATTCTGGTCCTGTGGTACTGGCTCAAAGTTATTATCGTATTTCACAGTCGGAGACCATCGAGAGCTTGGGCAAGCAGTGTTTTAATGATAAGAAAATTAAAAAAGCGAAAGAAATCAGCCTTAAAAAAGCAGTTAACCTCTGGCCTCGTGCACCTCTTAAAGCAGACGAATTTGATTTTGAAGTGGTAAAGCTTCAATCCGATATCCAGAATATTCAGATCAACTCTTATGCCTCTAGCCAGAAAAATCCAACGTATTATTGGCCTTTTGTTGTGTTTTTAGACAGTCATGGTTGTGTGATTGAAGGAGCGGGCGGTTTTAAAAATCAGGAAGGTCAGGCGAATATTATTCAACATGAGCGTATCGAAGGGGTTCTCCATATTCCGGCACAAACTGAATATGTATTATTGACGCCTTTGGCCTCCGCGATAGATATTGAAGACAAGATGCTGACAAATCATGGACAACTAAAATTAGTCGCCATTCGATAAGGACTATTCGAGTACAAAAAGATGAAAAATAAAATATTATTTCCATTTGTTTTAACCACACTTTTAACGGCACTGAGCGGGTGTGGTGGGGAAAGTGCCAATGTCATTCCAGAAAAAAACGATGAAGCCACGACCAATGGTACTTGTACCCCAGGTACAACTAACTGTGTGGAATGGGGGCTGGAATATCCGCTCGATGGTTTGAACTTTAACTGTAGTAGCGATACAGAAAATACCTTTATTACGTTATTTGACAGTAAAAATGGGGTTGCTTCTGGAACCTGTCAAAAGACGGATAATATTGAGTTTTATATTCAAAGTTTTGCTTCGCGCAAGATTAATTTAGGTCAAATTAAACTCAGCGATTATGCCGGTTTTAGTGCCCAGACCCAGCTGCCGCGTTTAAGTGTAATCGATATTGCAACTGGGATTGCTCGACGTCCGGTAGGGGATTTGGTGCCTAATGATCCTACCGTTCAGGTGGCCATGCGTTTGGTTAAAATTCTGCAAGCTTTGGCGCTAGAAGAAGGGCGTATTAATAATCCATCTGATGTACAACCTTTGTATATTACTGAAGAGATGCGTAAAGACCTGGCGAAAACCAGTGAGAATATCAATTTGATGGATGCCGATTTGGCGACCAAAATTAAAGATTTTGTTGATATCAGCACAATTTCGGATGAGGTGGCTTTTGCCACAGTTAAAAAGCTGGTAACGATTGCTAACGCAGCCGTATATCAGCCAGAATTTTCATTATTCTCAACTTCAGGCGTAATTGGTAGTAACTTGACGGGTTCAGATGGACTGGTGGGCTGTAATCAAAACCCTTGTGATATTAAGAATAAGAATACTAAATATTTATTTGGCCATTTCATGCTGATTACTGATCGCCAGGGCTATACCTTTGGCAGCGGCCTGCAATGGCGTGATACCCAGTTAACATTGGCTAAAGAAAATTTATCTTCCTTAGGGGGGATTAATGCTCAACTCATCCGTAAGGTGAAACCGGTACAAATGACCGCTGATCCGCAAAGTTCATGGATTCATCCAACCAGTAAAACCATTAACACGCCTTACCGTCTGAATATCGCAAATAATGCGACTCCGCTTGAGTTGTATCAAGGCAGATTATTGAATGATTATGTGATCGCGGGTAAAGAAGCTTTCTATAAAGTGGTGACTGACAAAAAATCGCTGGATACTTCCGATCAAGCCAACTTGGGGTTGTGGCGTTTGCAGGCCGATGGTGAAAACTATACGGGAAGCATTGATCTCTACAAGATTTTCCCGATTAGTTATCTAGATCGTCAGGTCTTTAAAACAGCGCAGAATGTGGCAGATAAGGAGAAATATATCTTCCCAATGTATGCCAATCTGGAATTTAAATTTACAGATACCACTGTCAGCCCAATTACTTTAGGAATCGTAATTGACAGCAATGGTGATGTACGCACCAATATGCAATCCTCTAGTAATTTCGCGACTGATCCGGTGAATGGCTGTCAAGGCGATGTGTTGGCAGATACGCTCTTAGATCATCAAGGCATACAACAATATCGCCTTGGAACTTTGGGACGTGCATTTGTCGCTGATAAAGCGGTTTCCATGCGCCTGATTTTGGCCAATGAAAAGTTTGGTAATATCAATGGCGCATTGGTAGGGGTAGACTCACGCATCCAGTCTTCACCGGATTCTAGGGATTCGATTGTGATCGGTGGTGCGCTGCTCAATTTGTCTAATGTGTTGGATACTAATGTGGGCCAGAATGGGCGTGTAACTTTCCTGAATTCGGCAGGTGATGGGGTACAATGGGCCAATACCTATGCGAGTTTTCAAAAAGTTTATAATAATAACAATGAGGGTGAAACACCGGCAGATATTAGCCTGGCAAAATTAAACGGTGGTTCGGTTGAGTTTAAACTCGCGGATTGCTATCAAGTCAAAGCTAAATAATATTCTTTAAAAATAAAAAAAATCCCATCTTAGTATGGGATTTTTTTATGGATGTTAGATTTAACCCGTGTGGTCTAGACGCGTGCCTAATGTTTCCAGATGCATTGGAAAAATATTATTTTTGCGGTCTTCAAAATAATGTCTGAGAGTATGTTCTACACTCGGGAAAGCAAGTTCAGTCCAGGGAATATCAGCTTCATCGAACAGACGGCTTTCGATGGTTTCTTCACCCGCACCAAATTTTCCATCAATCAGATTGGCTTTAAATAGCACATAAATCTGACCAATACGTGGAATGTTATACATACAGTACAATTGTTCAATGTCTACTTCAGCTTCGGCTTCTTCGCGGGTTTCCCGGGCAGCCCCTTGCTCCATGGTTTCAAACAGTTCCATATAGCCGGCAGGTAAAGTCCATAAGCCATAGCGTGGTTCAATGGCACGACGGCACAACAGTACTTTGTTTTCGAATAAGACTAAAGCACCACAAATCACTTTTGGATTAATGTAATGAATAGAGCCGCATGAATCACATACGCTGCGAATTTGCTGATCGCCCAAAGGAATTTTAGCAGTGGTTTTATGTCCACAATTCACACAGAAGTTCATATTCATCATCAATGATAAAAGTATGCTCAGGATAACTGAAAAAGCAAAATTTGGCATCATTTCTCTCCCGCCCCGACTAAAATCAGCTATGATGAAATTATGATCATCGTCAGGGTTGAAAGAATGGATGCATGTGAATTGACACAAAGGTTGCAGCAACGCTTACGTTTTTCCAAGCGTATCCGATCTGCGCATGCTGCCGTGTTGATTGCAATTACAGATGAAGCTGATCCGAAAGTATTGCTGACGCGCCGTTCAGCTTATTTGAATAATCATGCCGGAGAAGTCTCATTTCCGGGTGGCAAGCGCGATCCGCAAGATACCAGTAATATTGTGGTGGCTTTAAGGGAAGCCTATGAGGAAACGGCACTCAATCCTTTTGATGTGCATTTAATGGGTGATTTACCCATGCAAAAAGCCCGCAATGGCATGCTGGTCAAACCGATTGTGGGACTGATTCCTCCGCAAGTGAAGCTGATTCCACAACCGACGGAAATCGACCGGATTTTCTTTGCCTCATTGCAGCATTTGCTTGAAGTGACGCCTACGCCTTATGAAGTTCGCTTTGCCCAGCAATCTTTATATTTTCCGAGTATGCGGGTAGAAAATGAAGTGGTCTGGGGATTGACCGCACGTATGCTGATTTCTTTATTTCAATATGGGCTAGATTATAAAAAAGACTGGCCATTCTTGCTTAATTCTCCAACGTTTAAACGCTCCAAATTTTTTTAACCATTGAACAGGATTTTATCAATGTTGTACAAATTTCAGGGACACTTACCCACCGCTCTACATCAGCCCTGGGATGGCTGGGTAGCACCGACTGCAACGGTGATTGGACAGGTTGAACTTGGGCGACAAGTTAGTATCTGGTTCGGTGCCGTAGTACGTGCAGATAACAGTAAAATTAAATTGGGTGACTTTAGTAATGTGCAGGAAAATGCAGTACTGCATACGGATGCCGGCATCGAGATGAATATTGGCAATTATGTGACAATTGGGCATCAGGCTATGCTGCATGGCTGTACCATTGGAGATAACAGCCTGATCGGAATTCAGGCCGTCATTCTGAACAATGCCGTGATTGGCAAGAATTGTATTATTGGTGCCAATGCCTTGATTCCTGAAGGCAAGATTATTCCGGATAATTCCGTGGTGATGGGCTCACCCGGTAAAGTGGTGAAAATGCTGGATGATGACAGTATTCAAAAATTAACAATGAGTGCCATGCATTATGCCGAGCATTTTCAGAAATTTCAGGATTTGGAAGAAGTGCAACTCTAAGGCACTCTTTTAATGAGTGAATCATAAGCCTAGATTTTCTAGGCATTTTTGTATCTGTTTCGGGAAAATCTCGCGTAGCGGATATGAGTGGAGTATCATATCCGCGTTTTTTATATTCTCTGAATTAAGGTTGTGCATGAAAGTGCTGGCATTGGAGACTGCCAATGAGCAGTGTTCCGTTTCTGTAATCGATGATACTCAAGAACTATTTTTTCAGCTTGATGCGCGCGCCAAGGCACAAACGCAAACGATTCTCCCGATGATTGAACAAGGTCTGCAAGATCTTGGGCTGGCCATTGCTGATTTGACCGCGATTGCCTTTAGTCGTGGTCCGGGTTCTTTTAGCGGTGTGCGTATTAATGCTGCCGTGACTCAGGCCTTGGCTTGGTCAAATGATGTGCCGGTAATTCCGGTGTCAACTTTGCAGGCTTTGGCACAAGCAGCCTATCGTTTACACGGCCTCAAGGAAGTGTCTGCGGTATTGGATGCGCGCATGAGCGAAGTCTATATCGCGAGCTATCAACTGGATGCGAAGGGGATTATGCAACCGGTCGATGATGAGCAACTATTAAGTTATGCAGAAGGCAGCCAAGCTGTGCGCTTTACCCCGGTTGGCTCAGGTGCTGAACTGGTACAAAGCGAAACTTCAATTTATAAAGATGTGCATGCGACCGCACAGGATATTGCTAGCATTGCACGTGCAGCGGCGCAAGCAGAAAACTGGGTCAGTGCAGAATTGGCATTACCCGTATATTTACGCGATAACGCGTGGAAAAAAATTCCAGAACAAGGCAAAGCATAATTAATTAGGATAAAGCATGGATCTTTTACTGCTACTCAAAGCGGCCATCATGGGTATTATCGAAGGCATTACCGAGTTTTTGCCTATTTCCAGTACCGGCCATTTGATTTTGGCATCAGAATTAATGAATTTCTGGACCAAGGAAAAGAGTGATGTATTTGTCATCGCGATCCAGATGGGGGCAATTGCTGCCGTTATTTATGAATATTGGGCACGTCTTTGGGGTGCAGCGACCGGGATTGTCAGCGGTGAACCGCAAGGTCGCCGTTTAGGCATTGGCCTGATTCTGGCTTCTATTCCGATTATATTGATTGGTCTGACGCTGGGACAAACTGTCAAACAATTACTATTTAATGATATTGCAATTGCCATTGGTTTGATTGTCGGCGGTTTGATCATTATCTGGATTGAAAAGAATCCACCACAAGTCCGTGTCCATGAAGTTGAAGAACTCAGCATTAGAGATGCAATCTGGATTGGCCTAATTCAGGTTTTATCCTTGATACCGGGTACTTCCCGTTCAGGCGCAACCATTATCGGTGCGATGTTCCTAGGTGTGTCCCGTAAGGCAGCGACTGAATTCTCATTTTTCTTGGGTATTCCGGTCATTATCGGTGCTGGCCTGCTGGATCTTTATCAAAGCTATGATGTCTTAAATACGACTGAAGACTGGACCGTGATCGGAGTTGGGCTTCTGGTTTCCTTTATCTCGGCATTGATATTAATTCGTGCGCTGGTCGCTTATGTGGCCAAACGCGACTTTATGATCTTTGCCTGGTATCGTATTGCTTCGGGTCTGCTGATTTTATTATTTGCCTATACAGGTTGGAAATTATGGTAAGTGCGATTCGCTTATATGCCGAATCTGACTATCAAGAGAAAGCACAGCACTTTGAGGCTGTGCTTTCTTCTCGTGGGGTACAGGTCGAGATTGCAACCGTTGAAAAACTCAATGCTCGTTTTTTCCGTTTAAATCCTGAACTGGCCCTTTGTGTTGATGCTGACGGACTCTGGCTCTGTGCCAACGGCATGAAGATGCAACCGGACTGGCAAGCGGAAACCGGACGGTTAAAACGGGCTTCTTTAAAGTCAGAAATGATTGCACGCGCCTGTAATTTAAGTGAAAAACCAAGCTTAGTGGATGCGACTGCGGGTTTGGGACATGACAGTCTGTTGATGGCGCATTTAGGTGCGCAAGTGACTCTGGTTGAACGGCATCCGGTTCTATTCACCTTGCTTGAAGATAGCCATATACGTGCCCAGTCGGATGCATTCCTGAGTCAGGTCGTATCACGGATTCATTTGGTCTTTTCTGATTCAGCCGATTATCTGCAGCAACAGGCCCAGCAGCATAAAGTTGTCGATGTAGTTTATCTTGATCCAATGTTTCCGCAGCGGGATCAAAACCAGCAGGCAGTCAAAAAGCAGGCGCAGGTCAAAAAACAGATGCAGCTGTTGCATATGTTATTGCCTGAAGATGGTGAAATGGATCTGGGCGATAACCTTCTAGAACTGGCGCAGAAAATTGGCAAACGTGTTGTGGTCAAACGTCCGCGTCTGGCGGTATTTTTAGCCGGAAAAGAGCCAAATCATCAATGGCAAGGCGATGCTTGTCGCTTTGATGCGTATTTTCAGCATGAACTTGTAGCTGAATAGGATAATGGCTTCTTTATTAAGCAAAGATTTGTTATATATTTAAAATTAGCATTGATTAAATACTTATCAAGCATAAACTTATTCAGCACATTAGCGAGCCACTCATCTCCTTGAAATCCTATGATCGACTTTAAACCCTCCATTAATTTTTGGCACGATTTTAAGAGCAACCAAATTGCCGGGATGTGGTTATTTCTGGGGTCGAGGCGTTCTTTACAACTGGTCCGTCCATCCATCATGCAATTGGTGTTCTGGGGGATTTTGGGTGGCTGCGCCAACAGTTTGTTTAGCTGGCTCAGTTCAGGCCGTATGGGAGATTTTAACTCTCAAGGTCTGATCAGTTATGCACTTTGGCCTTTCATTGCCCTGATTGTCGGTATTTTTCTGTCACAGCGGGTCAATAATCCACGCCTGATGCTGGTGCCAGCCTTGTTGTGGCTGGTATTAGATACCCATATCATGCTGTTCCAGTGTCTGATCCAGTATCTGGGTGATCTGGATTATCTGCCTTATATCCTCTACGACTATATTCCAACGCTCTTTGTCATGCTGTTTGTCTGGCAAAGTCTGGCAGTCGTCTGGGTCATCTCGCGTGAATTAAAATGGCCGTGGTGGGAACGTGCGCTGATTATGCTGGCGACCTTGTTTACCCTGGTGGTCTGGCAGATTTCAGTTAAAGATCAGCCCATCTGGAAAGTTGAAGAAATTCCACCGAGTTTTGCCGAAGATGCTTTCTATGCCCAGCCAACTCTGCTGAACAAAGCGCTGGAAAATATCGAATACGGTGAATTCGCACAGTCGCACTGGTATTTCATGGGGGTGGCCGGAGCGAGCTATCAGGATGTATTCCATTCTGAAGTCGAGCGGATTAAAGAACAGTTTGATACCCGTTTTGGTACTTTTGGCCGATCGATTGCCTTGGTCAATCACCCAGCGACACGCACCACCATGCCGATTGCTTCCAAAACCAGTATGGAGCTGGCATTGCGCCGTATGGGGCAGCAGATGAACCGGGAAAGTGATGTGCTGTTTTTATATATGACCTCTCACGGTTTGCCGAATGTGTTCGAAATGGAAAATGCACCGCTGGATCTGGCACAAGTCGATCCAAAATGGTTGCGTGAAACACTAGATGCATCAGGCATACGTTGGCGAGTGATCGTAATCTCGGCATGTTTTTCAGGCAGTTTTGCTTCTGCCTTACAGAATGACAATACTTTGGTGATTACGGCTTCTGCAGCCGACCGTCAGTCTTTTGGCTGTTCGAATGAAGCGGATTATACCTATTTTGGTCGTGCGTTCTTTGATGAAGCCATGCGTGAAAATAGCAGCTTGCAAAGCGCTTTCGCACAGGCCACAGATACTGTAGCAAAATGGGAATCGGCTCAAGGCTTTGAGCCATCAGAACCGCAATGGGTCATCGGCAAGAATATGGAATTGATGTTGCCACAACTGGAGCAACGTTTATTTCCCCAGAACAGTACGGCAACAGCATCTCCCTAGATCAATGTCATCCACAGACCGGTTGCAATAATAAGGAATAGCCATGGAACTTATACAGAACAATAGAAGCTTTGAAGGTGAACAGCGCATTTATCGTTTTGATTCGCGCTATCTTAAATCCCCGACCAAGTTTGGCATTTTTCTGCCGCCTCAAGCTTTAGAAGGCCACAGCTGTCCTGCATTATTCTATCTGGCAGGTTTGACCTGTACTGAAGAAACCTTTGCCATCAAGGCACATGCACAGCGTCTGGCGGCACAGCTTGGCTTGATCCTGATTACACCAGATACTTCGCCGCGTGGCGAAGGTGTGGCAGAAGGCGACAACTGGGATATCGGTCAGGGTGCGGGTTTTTATATCAATGCTACCCAGGCACCATGGGCTGAACACTATCAGATGGAAAGCTTTATTGTCGATGAGCTTTACGCACTGGTCACTGAGGAATTCGTGATCCATCCCGGCAAGATCGGCATCTTTGGCCACTCTATGGGCGGTCATGGCGCATTGACTCTGGCATTTAAATATCCAGAAAAATTCAAATCTGTTTCAGCCTTTGCACCGATTTGTGCCCCGAGCCAGTGTCCTTGGGGGGACAAAGCATTCTCGAATTATCTGGGTACTGAGAAAGAGGAATGGCTGAAACATGATGCAACCGCTTTGGTTCAAGAAAAGGGCGCCTTATTTAGCGATATCCTGATTGATCAGGGTTTTTCGGATCAGTTCTATAGTCAGCTTAATCCAGCCTTGTTTCAGCAAGCTTGTGATGCCGTCAACCAGCCGCTAACTTTGCGTGAACATCAGGGCTATGATCATGGTTATTACTTTATTCAAAGTTTCGTAGATGACCATTTGCAATTCCATGCCGTGCAGTTAAATCCTTAAAGCAAGACTGCACACATCTAGCAGTACTAAAAAGATTAAAAAACCTCCAAAATGTTTTTACATTCTGGGGGTTTTTCTTTTAATATCAGGTGTATAAAAGTATAAAAAATTGGGGTCGTCATGCAGCAGACAGCAGACGGTATTCGTGTCAGTGAGCCATTATTTCCAGCTGCTTCAAGTTTTTCGACTGAAGCCACGCCTTCAGTCCGCCCCAAATATCAGCGTTATGGATTCAGATTTCATGGCAGTGCATCCGAATATTTTGGTATCTGGATGGTGAATCTGATGCTGACCATAGTGACATTGACCTTGTACAGCCCTTGGGCCAAGGCACGCCGTATGCGTTATTTCTACGGCAATACCCAATTTTTAAACCATCGCTTCGACTTTGTGGCCATGCCGAGCCGGATCCTGCTGGGTCGTCTGTTTGCACTGGAACTATATCTGGTTACCGTCGTACTGACCAACTATTCAATCCTTGCCACCAGTTCTTTATTAATGGTCGCTGCGCTGTGTTTGCCTTGGCTTATTCGGATGACGCTGAAATTCAAGGCCCGAAATAGCAAATATGGCAATGTGCGTTTTTATTTTAATGGCAGCAACCGCGAGGCTTATAGGGTCTTATTTCTAGCCATCCTGCTCAATATCTTTACTTTGCTGCTGTTTAGTCCGGTGATGATCTGGCTCTATAAACGCTATTGCTTTAATCATTTATCGATTGGTCAGTTGCAATTCAAGCTGAATATTAACTGGTCCAAGTTTATGTCTGCCGTTTATCTGCCCTTGGGGCTTTGCCTGCTGGTTGGTATTGGCTGGCTTGCAGCAGTAGTGTACTGGGTGGACCGGATTGGAACCAATTTGTTTAGTCTGGGTTTACTGCTTAGCTATCTGCTTTGTCTGGCGCTGGTCTGGCCGGTCATTTCTGCACGTTTATACCTCATTACCTGAAATCATGTGGAGCTCGGTCAAAGTTACTTTAAAACACGGGTCACGACCTGGCGCTATAGCTGGATTGTGCTGAGCAACTGGATGGTACGTGTTCTTAGTCTGGGTTTAATGACGCCTTGGGCTGCCATCCGTTTATATGAATATCAGTTAAAACACTTAGAGCTATATGTGGCAGAAGATGAAGCTAATCTTGAGCATATCTTGCAACCTGACCCGAGTGCTTTGGCCGATGAAATCCTGGACGTATTTGATTTCGATGCGTCGTTATAGAAGTAAATGTGATGAAACGACCTGTCGAAGTTAAGTTTTATGATGGAATTCTCGCTGAAGCTCGTCGTGCCTGGATTGTACCGGATCAGCAACAAGGGATTGTCCTGAAACTTGATGAGGATGTTCCAGCACAAGTTAGCGATGCAGATTTTTATTTTGCTTATCCGGACATGGCCTATATTGGTGGTGTCGGTGGTCGTAAACCGATTATTGAGCTGCCTGAAGAGCGTCGGATTGAGTTTTTAAGCAAAGCGCCGCATTGGCTCAGGATTAAACATAAAGATATTTATCATGCGATCTGGAAGTTTGAACGTTCACCGATCCTGATTTTCTTTTCCATGATCATCGTAATTAGTGCAGTGATTGTTATTTTAAAATGGGGGATTCCTTATAGCGCCAAACAGCTGGCAAAACTCCTTCCGGAGCAGACTCTGGTTGAAGTAGGCAACCGGACAGAGCAGCAGTTAATTGCCCAAACCCAACCAAGTACACTCCCGGCAGAACAGCAGACGCGATTAAAAACTTTGTATGAACAAAAGATTGCCGTTGGACCACCGGCAAAAATTATTTTCCGTCAAGGTGGATCAAGCATGGGCATGAATGCCGCAGCCATCCCGAATAACACTATTATTGTGACTGATGAACTGGTGAAAATCAGCGGCACCGATGAAGAAGTCCTTGCAGTACTGGCCCATGAACAAGGCCATCTGGTACAGAAGCACAGCATGCAAAAAGTGATTTCTAATCTGGGTGCGGCGGGACTGTTTGCCTTAGTAACTGGAGATTTAAGTGATGTGGTCACAGCATCTGTAGTCGTGTTGACTGATGCCGGATATTCGCAGGCGATTGAATTGGATGCCGATGACTGTGCCATGCAGCATTTGCATCAACAGCAGATTTCCAGTATTCATTTGTCTAACTTTTTGTAGCGGGTGGAAAATGCCAGAATACTGGCAGAGGAGTCTCAAACCTTAAAAATGAAAAATTTCACCCTCAATATCGATGGAAAAGACCGACACCTGACAGAAACCGAACTGAAATGGATTCGCCTGATCGGGAAGTTTAAAAAATATCTGGAATCTCACCCCGAACTGGATAAAAGAATTGAGCGTATTCATGCCTTTAATGAACAGGCGAATCATCGTATTTAGTTTCTGATCATTGCTATGCCTTGATCATCAAGGCTTTTTAATACCTATCTTTGCCAGTTAGCAGTCAGATTTTCCTGTCCCATACGGATCAGATGATCCAGTACTACATTTTCAAGTTTATTCAGGTCAGTGGATTCATCATTACTTTGAATCGTTACGGTTAGATGATCCTGTTCAGGAGCCAATATCACTTCAGCATTTGGAAAATGAATCAGGAAATTTTGTTCGGTTTCATCAATATTAAATTTATGTTTCCAGTGATTGGCCAGGCGTTTGGCAATTCGTGCTGCTTGTTGCGTCTGGATATGGGCAATACTTTTCATCAGTTTTCTACACTATTCATCATTATCCTGCATTTTAAACCAAGCGGTGATGCCGGCATAAGCCTCAAAGCGTTACACAGCGTTTTAATCTTGCAACATCGAATCACAGTAGCCGGAGCGGATTTGATATAATGGGAAAAATCCAATTTCAACAAGCCAGGTTCTCCCATGTCCAAGCCTTATTTAATTGCCCCTTCTATTTTATCTGCTGACTTTGCCCGTTTAGGTGAAGAAGTCGAGAACGTGTTGGAAGCAGGTGCAGACGTTGTCCATTTTGATGTCATGGATAACCATTATGTGCCGAACCTGACTTTTGGTGCGGGTGTTTGCAAGGCCTTGAAAAATTATGGGGTCAAGGCACCGATTGATGTGCATTTGATGGTTAAGCCGGTGGATCGCATGATCGGGGATTTCCTTGAAGCGGGTGCTGATATCATTACTTTCCATCCAGAAGCTTCTGATCATATTGACCGTTCTTTACAGTTGATCAAATCAGGTGGTGCCAAAGCGGGGCTGGTATTTAACCCAGCAACGCCACTGCATTACCTTGATTATGTGCTGGATAAAGTCGATCAAATCCTGCTTATGAGCGTGAACCCGGGCTTTGGCGGACAGAAATTTATTCCAATGACTTTGGATAAATTGCGTCAGGCACGCAAACTGATTGATGCTTCAGGTCGTGATATTCGTTTGGAAGTTGATGGCGGTGTTACACCAAGCAACATTCGTGAAATTGCCGAAGCGGGTGCGGATATGTTTGTAGCTGGTTCAGCTATTTTTGGTAAGCTGGATTATAAAGCTGTGATTGATGAAATGCGTGCGGAATTAGCGAGAGTAGGGCAGGTTCAACTGTAATCGTTAAAAACTCATAAGTGCATAAATATGTGGATAACTTTATGGATAAGTGTGTAGATATCTATGTTGATAACCATATGGATATGTTGCATAAAATGTAATCATTTGTAGCCTGATTGATTGCGATTTAGACAAAATTTGTATAAAAAGAACTCAAATCGGGTTCTTTTTTATTGCTTATAACCCTTGTGTTTGGTGGTTGTTTATTCACCATAGGTTGATAATGGAACCAGGCAAAAAGTGATCAATGTGTCGTATATTTGTGTTTCATTATGTAATTTCTCCAGACAAAGTTTAAATTTAATTGATGTGTATAACTTAATATTCTGAGTCCATTCTCATGTAATTGTTGTGAATGAATTGCCCGATTATTAGAACTATTTCTGACTTGGCATTTTCAAGATCTACCATAACCAGAGTAGCCATGAATGTCGTGGAGATTTGAGTAAGGCAAAGTTAAGTTGTATCTCGATAAGTCATTTTTTGTAAAAATAGCCAGATTACTGCAATGTGGTTTTATAAAATTTTTACACCTAGGAGGAACGACCTCCCTTGTGAATTGCGTGTCGGAATTTACAGGAAAAATCGTCAGGACGGCCTGATTCTTATATAAAAAGAGGAGGGCTGCATGGCCTGGATAGTACTTATTCTTGCGGGTATTTTTGAAATCGTGTGGGCATATTCGATGAAGCTGTCCGAAGGATTTACTCGTTTAACCCCCAGTATCATTACTATTGTTTTCATGGTACTGAGTTTTGCTTTGCTGGCTTATGCGATGCGTACTTTGCCGCTAGGTACAGCCTATACGATCTGGACCGGGATTGGTGCAGTGGGTTCATTTCTCATTGGTATTTGGGTTTTGGGTGAACCCGCTACAGCGTTGCGTATGCTGGCTGCCGTACTCATCATTTCCGGTCTGGTGCTGATGAAAGTATCCTCTTCATAATTTGTTTCTGCTTGTCTCGGTGAACTGGGTTAATATAGAAAATGAACTCCAGCGATTGGGACAGGGCGCCATCATGAACTTAAGTTATCTCTATATGGATTCTCCCGTAGGTCAGCTGCAACTGGTCGCGAATGAAACCGCACTGGTAGCTGTGCTTTGGGACTGTGAACAGCCGAATCGGGTGAAAATGGCGACCTTGGTTGAAGATCCGCAGCATCCGGTATTGATTGAAACCAGACATCAGCTCCAAGAATATTTTGCTGGTCAGCGCAATGTTTTTGACCTGCCTTTGGACTTTGCAGGTACTGATTTTCAGAAAAAGGTTTGGCAGGCGCTACTGAATATTCCCTACGGACAGACCCGAAGCTATCGCGACATTGCTGAACAGGTGGGTAATATCAAGGCAGTACGTGCCGTGGGTGCAGCCAATGGCAAAAACCCGATTTCGATTATTGCACCCTGTCATCGGGTGATTGGTCGCAGTGGCAAGCTGGTAGGATTTGCCGGTGGTTTGGATAAAAAAGAAATCCTGTTAAATATTGAGCGGACGCATTCATAAATCTCTTTTATAAATCAAAAAATGATCGTTCTATTCATTTTAAAATGAATATTAAAAGTTCCTTCTCCCTCTGGGATAAGAAGCACTGCTTAGCAAGGAGATGAGGGGGTAAAAACCTCTCCCTCGCCCTCTCCTACAAGGAGAGGGTATTTCCTTTGTAGTAATTATAAAAAATGATTTATGAAAGAACTTTAATATCTAAAAATTTAAAACAAATGAAAAATTAGAATATGGATGTTCTGCTAGTAGAAATTAATCTATTCATACTTTGTGATTGGATTTATTTCGAAGTGGTATTCAAAACAGCCTAAGCAGTCATAAGCTTTTACGAGCCCATAAAAAAGCCTTTGAATGATTCAAAGGCTTTTTAGTGTTAAATATTTGAAGCTTTCAGTTTTTCGGTAATCTCGGCCAGAACTTTAATCCGTTTCACTTCGTCCCATAAGGCTTTGGCTTCAGGATAATGTTTCGACATCATGCCCAGCCATTGCTTGTAACGGCCGACCATCCCGATCTCAGTTTTGGCTGGGCCGTTGATAAAACGAATTTGTAGTTGCAGTAGTTCATTCCAGTTCATCAAAGGTGCATCCGAGTTTTGACGGATACATTGGGTCAGGTCGGGTGTAGTCACTGCACCACGGCCAATCATCAGATCTTCGCAACCGGATTCCAGACGGCACTGTTTGGCATCGGCATTGTTCCAGATTTCACCATTGGCGATCACATTGATCTTAAGTGTCTCACGAATCGGTTGTAGCTGGTCCCAGAATGCGGGCGGAGTATAGCCATCGGCTTTGGTGCGCGCATGCACGGTAACCCATGCTGCTCCTGCATCTTCAATGGCATGGGCATTTTCCAGCATGAAATTACGGTCCATATAACCCAGACGCATTTTGGCGGAAACCGGAATATGCGCAGGCACTGCATCACGCACGGCTTTAACCAGCTCATGCACGACTTCGGGTTCATCGAGCAGGACTGAACCACCACGATGACGGTTCACGGTTTTGGCCGGACAGCCAAAATTCATGTCAATTGCCGGTGCGCCCATGGCTGCCACTTTGGCGGCATTCGCTGCTAGCATCTCCGGATTATTTCCTAAGAATTGGACATGTACCGGTGTACCTGCCGCCGTCTTGCCATCATTCAACAGTTCCGGGCAGTAAGTATGATAAATATGATCGGGCAGAAGGGAATCGGTGACACGGATAAACTCGGTCACACACCAGTCAAAGCTACCTACGGATGTCAGCACATCACGCATAATCGGATCGGTTAAGCCTTCCATGGGAGCAAGCACAAGTTTCAACGGTGCACACCTGTAAATTTAAAACGGTGTTATACGTTTTTTTAGGCAGCCTGTCTAGGCTGGATCGGAATTGAATGATGAGTACCTGAAAATTGAACTTTTTGGGCTGATATAAAAAGGCCTTTAATGTGGATTAAAGGCCTTTAAAAGTGAAGCTTAGGATGATTTAGCGATATCCAGCCATTTTAATCAGCCAGTTTCTCGACTTTCATACTCTCACGATAATACTGACAGCCCTTGTACAACAGGAAGCAACCAATCAATCCGGCAATCGCATTGACGATCGAGATCGAGTTACCAACCATTAAGGTATTCTGGAAATATTTATCCGTGATTAATGCCACAGCGGTGGTTCCGACGCCTAAGGCAATCAGGTTTGAAACCAGCAGGAACTTGGCAGATACCTGTGCGCGTAGCTGGTTTGGTGTCAGCATTTGCGTAGCAGCAGCCGATGCAGGAATCGGGAAAGTGGAGAAGAACATCGCCACAAAAATCAGCGCAAATGAAAGCTGCATATTATCGACCTGAGTGAACAGCACACTCGGAATAATCAGCGCTGCACAGCCAATCGCACCGGTACGAATTGCAGCATCGCTATAGCCACGTTTCGAGAAGAAGTCGATCAGCCAGCCACAGAACAAGGCACCCGAAGTATTCGCGACTAGAATAATCGTACCGAGGATATAACCGGTTTGACTCGCATCCAGACCGAAATTACGCATGTAATAGGCAGGTGCCCAGCCCAGCAGCGAATACAACATCATGGTATAAAAAGAAAAACCAATAAAATGACAGAAGAAGGTCTTTTTATGTGTCTTGATAAAACCGATCGAGTTTTTAAAAGAGGCTTTAATGACCTGACCATCCTGACCGACTTTCATGCCCTTACGTGCAGGTTCACGCACCGTCAGTACCATGAGCAGTGCCAGCAATACGCCCGGTAGACCCACAATCATAAAGGTGAGTTGCCAGGTTTTCACTTCACCAATAAGCGGTAAAGCCACGAAGCTGACATCTTTTAGCAAGCCAATCACATAGCCGCCAATCAGGAAAGCTAAACCCGAACCAATAAAGGCACCAATCGCATATACACCGAGTGCACGGCCTAATTTATCTTTCGGAAATAAATCGGCAACGATTGAATAAAAGGCAGGGGAAAGCGCGGCTTCACCGGCACCGACACTCAAACGTGCAATAAACATTTGAATAAAGTTTTTACTGAGACCACAGGCCGCTGTGGCAAGACTCCAAAACGCAATCCCGGTCGCAATAATTTTGATCCGGGACTTTTGATCCGCCAACGCGGCAATGGGCAGACCCATAATGGCATAAAACAAGGAGAAGGCCAGACCCTGTAACAGGCTGAACTGGGTGTCGCTCAGCATTAAATCGGCTTTAATCGGTTCAATCATGAGCGATAAAATTTGACGGTCTACAAATGACAGAATGTAAGCCACCATACAAATGACCACCACATACCATTGATAGGTGCTGCTTTCCGGTCGTGGTTCAATCTGTTCAGACAGCGGTACGGCCGTTTCTGTCGGTATAGGCTCAAAATTTTGATCTGTTGGTTGAATCGTCCTTTCAACCATTTCTAGGTTCAGCGATTTATCATTCATCATGCAACATCCTGTGCTGATCGTTTGAGATATTTATTTGATACTTTTAATATGCTTGTTATTTTTATATTGTATCGTATTTAATTAATCTAGAGCCTAAATAGAGAGACGTCAATCTGTTTTTAAAAATAGATACAAATAATTTTTAAAGGAAAAAAAAAGGAATCATAATGATTCCTTTTTTTGAGTTTAAATTTTTAGCCACGCTCAACCAGCGTTAAAATATCGTAGGTTGCAACCAGTTCATTGCGTTGGTTTTTTACTTTAATATCCCAGACCACGACACCATGTGGCTTCTGTGCCGGATCGCGCAGTGCTTTTGGAGTTTTCTGCTTACAGGTCAGTTCTACCTGAATGGTATCGCCAATTTTCACCGGTTCTACAAAGCGCAAGTTGTCCATACCATAGTTGGCAATGACTGGACCCTGGGCGGCATCAACGAATAGGCCGGCCGCGGCAGATACCACAAAGTAACCATGTGCCACGCGCTCACCAAACAGGGATTCTGCTGCAGCAATTTTGTCCATATGCGCATAGAAGTGATCACCGCTCAGGCAGCCGAAATTCACCAGATCCGCTTCGGTCACGCTACGTCGTGCTGTCAGCAAACGTTCGCCGATACGCAATTCATCAAATGACTTTTTGAAAGGATGCACACGGTCTTCAAAGACCTGAGCACCAGCCGTCCAGCTATGGCCGACCTGAGTCATGGCATTTGGCGAGCCTTGAATCGCAGTACGTTGCATATAATGTTTGACTGCACGCAAGCCGCCGAGTTCTTCACCGCCACCGGCACGTCCCGGTCCGCCATGAACCAGCAAAGGTAATGGAGAGCCATGTCCGGTACTTTCTTTGGCACTTTCAGCATCCAGAATATGGACACGACCATGCCATGGCGCAATTTTGCTGAGCAGTTGTTCAATATTTTCATCGGTATTGCGTACGATGGATGCCACCAGGCTACCTTCGCCACGTGCCACCAGGTCAGCCAGCTGAGCCAAGTCAGTATATGGCATTAAAGTCACTACAGGCCCAAAGGCTTCAATCTTATGAATGTTTTCTGCCTGAACTGGTGCTTTGCAGACCAGTACTGTCGGTGGGTAACATGCAGCCTTCTCCGTATTTTGTACTTGAATATTAAAGTCCTGACGCAAGTGGCTACCGAATACGATCTTTGCATCCTGGCTCAGCTGTTCAACTTTTGCCGCGACATCATGTTTCTGTTTGACGCTGGCCAAAGCACCCATCGTCACGCCTTCTTGAGCAGGGTCACCGACAACCACTTTTTTCAATTTTTCAATCAGGCGACTTTGTACTGTATCCAGTAATTCGGCCGGCACAAAGGCACGACGAATTGCGGTACATTTTTGTCCGGCTTTGGTGGTCATTTCACGGAAAACTTCACGGACAAATAAATCAATCGTTTCATCATTAGCTTGCGCCGTCAAAATCGCACTGTTGACCGAGTCTGCTTCCATGGTGAATGGAATCGAGTAGGCATTTAAGTGTGGATGCGAACGCAGTTTTTGCCCTGTTGAAGCAGAACCGGTAAAAGTGACCGTATCTTGAGGATTTAAATGATCAAATAAATCATAGACCTGTCCGCAAATGAGCTGCAGTGAACCTTCTGGCAAGAAACCGCTTTCATGAATGGCTTTAACTACGGCATGAGTCAGCTCGGCACCTTCGGTCGCCGGTTTGACAATACAGGGTACGCCTGCCAGCAGTGTCGGTGCGATTTTTTCCAGCATGCCCCAGATCGGAAAGTTAAAGGCATTGATATGCACGGCGACACCGGCTTTAGGCGTCAGAATATGTTTCGCGCCAAAGCTACCTTGCTTAGAAAGAGGAATCCAGGCATCTTCGACCCATGCTGTTTCATCACTCAGTTCACGACGCACCAAACTCGAATAAGCATATAAGGTGCCAATCCCGCCTTCAATATCAATCCAGGCATCTTTACGGGTACAGCCGGTTGCTTTGGCAAGCTCATAAAAGTCTTCTTTGCGTTCCATCAAATACTGAGCCACTTGCTTCAGTGCATTGGCACGTTGATGGAAGGTCCATATGGCAATAGTCGCGCCTTTTTGTTTGGCATACTTCACCACGGCTTGGGTATCGATGCCCTGACTGCCGACCTGATAAACCGCTTCACCGCTAATGGCATGATAAACCGTACGTAAATCGGCTTGCGCTGCGTATTCCTGGCCGTACACCAGTGAAGATAAGCTTTTGATGGCAATAGGATTATGGGTTGATTCAGTATCTTGATAATCCGTTGTGCTTGAGCTGCTGTCTAACTCTAACATTGTAAAAACTCCATTTATGATACGTTTTGAGATGTATTTTAATTTTGATGTTTCATAATTTGTGTTGAAAAATTGAAAATGTCAATCATAAATCTGTGTTTAAAAATGCATAACAATAAAATAAAAAATATTAAATTATATAAAACAAATATTTAGTAAAAATAAAGGATAAAAATTAAATGATACCAATAAATAGATATTGATTTTAATTTCGTATCGTTTTAATTTGGGTGTATCAACACTTGAGATAAGTGAGGGAACAATGAATAACCAACAACAAATCTTCGATCAAAAGATTGAAAAGGATATTTCCATCGAGCCGAAGGACTGGATGCCGGATGCTTATCGTAAGACCTTGATTCGTCAGATCGGTCAGCACGCACACTCTGAAGTGGTGGGCATGTTGCCGGAAGGCAACTGGATTACCCGTGCACCGACCTTAAAACGTAAAGCCGTGCTGATGGCAAAAGTTCAGGATGAAGCCGGTCATGCGTTGTATCTGTACAGTGCTGCAGAAACCCTAGGGGCGGATCGTGACGACATGATGGATAAACTGATTGCCGGTCGCATGAAATATTCTTCAATTTTTAACTATCCAACCCTGAGCTGGGCCGATGTTGCCGCGATTGGCTGGCTGGTGGATGGTGCAGCAATTATCAATCAGGTTGCGCTGTGCCGTACGTCTTATGGTCCTTATGCACGTGCCATGGTGCGTGTGTGTAAAGAAGAAAGTTTCCATCAGCGTCAGGGCTTTGAAGCCATGATGGAACTGGCCAATGGTACGCCGGAACAAAAGCAGATGGCACAGGATGCCGTGAACCGTTTCTGGTGGCCGGCACTGATGATGTTTGGTCCAAGTGATGATAATTCACCGAACAGTGCACAAAGCATGCAGTGGAAAATTAAATTATTCAGCAACGATGAGCTACGTCAGAAATTTGTCGATAACACCGTGTCGCAAGTTTTGCAGCTGGGTTTAACCGTTCCAGATCCAGACCTCAAATTCAATGAAGCCACCGGACATTACGAATTTGGTGAAATCAATTGGGATGAGTTTTTTGCGATTCTTGCAGGCAAGGGGCCGTGTAACCATGAGCGTATTGAAGCACGCCGCAAAGCTTGGGAAGGCGGCAAGTGGGTACGTGATTCCGCAGCTGTCTATGCTCAAAAACAGCAGCAACAGTCAGCAGCACAAAAAGTCGCTTAAAAAATAGTTTGATCAATATAAGGAAATTTGCTCATGAATAACAAAAATAACTGGTCACTTTATGAAGTGTTTGTGCGTAGTAAACAGGGTCTAAGTCACCGTCATGTCGGCAGCCTGCGTGCACCGGATGAGGAAGTCGCACTACAAAATGCCCGCGATGTATATACCCGCCGCAATGAAGGGATCAGTATCTGGGTGGTGAAATCTGAATTGATTACCTCTTCACAGCCAGATGAAAAAGCAGAATTTTTTGAACCCGCTTTGGACAAGGTTTATCGCCATCCAACCTTTTATAACATTCCAGCTGGCATCGAGCATATGTAAAGGGAAAGGTGAAGAATATGACAAATCAAGTATTGGCAGAATTTCTTTTACATGTGGGTGACAGTCAACTGATCCTGTCTCATCGTTTGGCAGAGTGGTGTGGTCATGCACCTGAACTGGAGCTGGATATTGCCTTAGCCAATATCGGACTGGATTTATTGGGTCAGGCACGTACTGCCCTCAGTCTGGCGGGTGAAGTGGAAGGACAGGGCCGTGATGAAGACAAGCTGGCTTATTTCCGTACCGAACGTGAATACCGTAATTTGCTGCTGTGTGAACAGCCGAATGGTGACTTTGCCCAGACCCTGGTGCGCCAGTGGTTGATGGATCACTACCACGCTTTATTGTTTAGCGCCTTAAGTCAAAGTCAGCATGCTGAGTTGGCGGCTTTTGCAGTGAAATCACTCAAAGAAGTGAAATATCACCAGCGTTTTTCCACCACCTGGATGGAACGCTTAAGTTTAGGTACCGCAGAAGCGCATGAAAAAACCCAGCAAGGTTTAAACCAGTTATGGCGTTTTACCGAGGAACTTTTTGTTCTGACGGCTGATGAAAGACAGTTGGTCGATAGCGGTGTCATTCCAGATATTGAAAATTTAAAAGCCCAGTGGCTGGAGACCATTACATCCGAGTTAGCGCGATTTGAATTAAGCCTGCCAGAGCTAGGCGCTTATCGCAGTGGGGCTAAACAGGGTTTACATACAGAACATCTCGGTTTTGTTTTGGCTGAACTGCAATACATGCAGCGCACTTATCCAAACATGAACTGGTAATTCGGCACAATCACAGGGAGTGAGTCGCATGAATCTGATTCGACACGTAGAAGATCAATGTTGGGACGTTTTACAGCAGGTTTCTGATCCAGAGATTCCAGTATTGTCAGTGATTGATCTGGGCATGATTCGTGGCGTCGAGCTGAATCAGCAGGATGAAATTGTGGTGCGACTCACGCCGACCTATAGCGGCTGTCCGGCCACGGATTTATTAAAAGCAGAAATTACCCAGGCTTTCGAGGCGAACGGTTTGACGCCGGTCAAAGTCATTGTGGATCTGTCTCAAGCCTGGACTACGGACTGGATGAGTGAATCGGGCAAACACAAATTACAGCAATATGGTATTGCCCCGCCGCAAGGCCAGTCACATAGCTGTGGTACGCATGTGGCATTGACCGATGGCATCACCTGTCCACAGTGCTTAAGTAACAACAGCAAATTATTAAGTGAATTCGGTTCGACAGCCTGTAAAGCTTTATATCAATGTCGGGACTGCTTAGAAACTTTTGACTATTTCAAATGTATTTGATTGTAACGATTGCGCGGTGGGCAGGGTAAACCAATAACAAGCCTGAACACCGCCACCTAAAAGAAGGATTTTGCCATGAGCCAATTTATACCATTAACCATTAAATCGATTCAGCCACAAACCGAGCAAGCGATCTGCATTGCCTTTGATCTCGCACCTGAGCAGTTGGATACTTTTCAATATCAGCCGGGTCAGCACCTCACCATTCGTCATTTAACCGATGACGGCGAGCTGCGCCGCTGCTACTCGATCTGCAGTGATACTCAGGAAGACATGAGCATTGCGATTAAAAAAATTGATCAGGGTCAGTTTTCAACCTGGGCCAATGCGCATCTCAAAGCGGGCGATGTACTAGAAGTCATGCCACCGCAAGGGGTGTTCTTTCAGAAAGCCGCCAAGGCTGGTGGCCAGAATTATCTAGGATTTGCAGCAGGCAGTGGCATTACGCCAATTTTATCGATTGTAAAGTCGGTGTTGAACCGTCAAGCGGAAGCAACATTCACTCTGGTATATGGCAACCGCTCCTGGAAACAGACCATGTTCTCTGAACAGATCATGGACTTGAAAGACCGTTTTAAGGAACGTCTGCAACTGGTAAATATTTTTTCACGTGAACTCAATGACAGCGAGATCTTTAATGGTCGGATCGATGCAGACAAATTGCAGCAGTTATTTCAGGCCAATCTGATTTCTGCCGAAGCAGATCACTGTTTCGCTTGCGGTCCTGAAGAAATGATGACAGCAGTCGAAACGGTATTACCGACTTGGGGCATTCAGCGCAGCAAGATTCACACGGAACGCTTCAATATGGGTACTGCACCGAAAGCAACCGCCCAGCAGATGGAAAGCCGTAGCGAAGAACGCGTCAATATTATCCTCGATGGTCGCGAGCTGATTGTTGAAGTCTCCAAACAGGATGACAGTATTTTAGATGCTGCGCTACGTGCCGGGGCAGACCTGCCATATGCCTGTAAGGGTGGCGTCTGTGCCACCTGTAAATGTAAGGTGCTGGAAGGTGAGGTTGAAATGGCGGTGAATTACAGTCTGGAAGAAGATGAAATTCAGAAAGGCTATGTACTCAGTTGTCAGGCACGTCCAACCACGGCCAATGTTCGACTTAGTTTTGATGAGTAAAAGCTGAATTTACAGCACCGCGAGTATAGCAGGAGTTCAAGGATGACCTACATTAAAACCAGCTCACCCAAGCCGGGTGTGGTATTGATCGAGCTGAATCGTCCGGAAAAGCGCAATGCCTTAAACAATGCCACCTTGCAAAATATTGCAGCCTGTTTACAGGACTTGGAAACAGATGCGGCTGTGAAAGCCGTGGTCATCACCGGAAATACGCAATGCTTTGCTGCCGGTGCTGATTTAAATGAACTGGCACAGTTAGATGTGGTCAGTATCCAGCAGGATCAGCGCCCACTGCTCTGGAAAAAAATTGATGAATTTTCCAAGCCTTTAATCATGGCTGTGAATGGTTATGCTTTTGGTGCAGGTTTCGAGTTGGCTTTGCATGGTGACATGGTGCTAACTGGAGAAAATGCCCAGTTTGCCTTGCCTGAAATCGGTTTAGGCATGCTGCCGGGTGCCGGTGGAACACAGCGTCTGGCCCGTCTGGTCGGTCAGCAATTAACGATGCGCTGGGCCATGACCGGCGAAATGATTTCGGCACAGACCGCGTTGCAACATGGCATTAGCAGTCAGATCTGTCCGGCCGGACTGACTGTGCAATACGCACTGGAACTGGCAGAAAAAATTGCCAAGCAGGCACCGCTGGCCATTCGTGCCATCAAGCAATCTTTAAAGTCGATTCATGAAGTGACCTTAAGTCAGGGACTGAAACTTGAACGTCAACATTTTGTCTGGCTGGCGGCGACCCAAGATCGCCAGGAAGGCATCAATGCATTTTTAGAAAAAAGAAAACCAGAATTTAGAGGTGTGTAATGGACTATCAAACAATTATTGTCGAAGAAAAAAATGCAGTGGGCTACCTGACTTTTAACCGTCCAAAACAGCTCAACAGCTTTAATGAAACCATGCATCAGGAAGTTTCCAAGGTCATCAAGGCTTGGGCCAAAGACAGCCAGATTCGTGCCGTGGTGATTTCAGCCGAAGGCCGCGGTTTCTGTGCCGGTCAGGATCTGAATGACCGTGTGGTCGATCCGAATGCCGATGCACCGGACTTAGGCCTGTCAATTGAAAAATACTACAACCCTTTGATCAAGCTGATTACCGAAATGCCTAAACCGGTGATTTGTGCGGTGAATGGTGTGGCAGCAGGAGCAGGCGCCAATATTGCCTTGGCGTGTGACATTGTGGTGGCAGCAAAATCGGCTTCCTTTATTCAGGCCTTTTGTCGTCTAGGTTTGGTGCCAGATTCAGGCGGTACCTGGTTCCTGCCGCGTTTGGTTGGACGTGCTCAGGCGATGGGCCTAGCGATGCTCGGCGATAAAATTCCGGCTGAGCGTGCAGTACAACTGGGCATGATCTGGCAGGTGGTTGAAGATGAGCAACTGCAAGCAGAAGCGAAAAAATTGGCGGAGCATCTGGCTCAGCAACCGACCTATGGTCTGTCCCTGATCAAAAAAGCCATTCATGCCGCAGCAGAAAACAATTTGGATGAGCAGCTCATTCTGGAACGTGACCTGCAACGTCTGGCTGGACGTTCAAGCGATTATAAGGAAGGTGTACAAGCCTTTATGCAGAAGCGTACCCCTGAATATAAAGGATGCTAAATCATGCAACAGATCAATTTGGAACAAGTCAAAGTTGCTGTGGTCGGTGCTGGAACCATGGGGATTGGCATTGCACAACTGGCAGCCATGCACGGGCATCCGACCTATGTGTTTGATCTCGATCGCAGCAAAGTTCAGAGTGCCTTGACTGCTTTAGAGGCGCAGCTGAGCAAGCGCGTACAAAATGGCAAAATGACCCAGCAATTGCTGGAGAGTACCTTCGCCAATCTGATTGTGGCAGAGGACATTCAGCAGCTTGCCGATGCGGGCTTAATTATTGAAGCCATTGTTGAAAAGAAAGAAGTGAAGCAAAACCTGTTTCAACAGCTGGCTGCCATTTGCCCGGAACAGACGATTTTTGCGTCTAATACTTCTTCAATTTCCATTACCGCAATTGCCTCGGCGATTCCACATCCCGAGCGAGTGATTGGCCTGCATTTTTTTAATCCGGCCCCAGTGATGAAACTGGTCGAGATTATCCGCGGACTGAAAACTTCAGCAGTCATTGCCGATGCTGTATTTGATCTAATGAAGCACTGGAACAAGGTTCCGGTACGAGCCAAATCGACACCCGGTTTTATCGTCAATCGTGTCGCACGACCGTATTATGCCGAAGCCTTTCGTGCCTTGCAGGAAAATGCTACCACACCCGAACAGCTCGATTACATCATGCGCGAATGTGGCCGTTTTGCCATGGGACCGTGTGAACTCACCGACCTGATTGGTCAGGATGTGAATTTCTCGGTCACACAAAGTGTCTATCAGGAATTTTTCTATGAGCCACGCTACCGCCCATCCTTGATTCAAAAAGAGCTGGTCGATGCCGGCTGTTATGGCCGCAAGTCCGGTCAGGGTTTTTATGATTATACGCAGTCCCAGCCTGCACCTGTATATGAATTGCCAGTGTGTTATGCCAAGTCGCTGAATAAGCTCAAAGTCACGATAAAAGGTGAATGGCTGCATTCAGCAGCACTGATTGAACGTTTAAAACAGGCCTCTCATGTGGAGCTGAGTTTTCAGGCGGCAGAACAGAATGAAATCCTGATTGGTGATCTTTCCCTGCGATTATCGCTCGGCGAGTCGGTTGAACTGGCTTATCCGCATGAGCCTGTGGTGTTGATGGATTGGCATGCAGATTGGGAAAATGCCCAATCGATTCCAGTCGTTGCATCACCAGCATGTAGTGCTGAACAACGCCAGGCAGTGGAGCTATTCCTCATAGGTATGGATATGATACCTATTTGGTCTAAGGATCATCCCGGTCTTTATGTTATACGTAGTATTGCCATGTTGGTGAATGAAGCCTGTGAAGCGGTATTGCATGATATTGCATCAGAGCAAGATATTGATTCTGCTATGAAATATGGCGTGAATTATCCTTGTGGTCCATTCGAATGGGCAGATAGAATTGGATATTACACAATTTTACAAATTTTAGAAAATATGTATCGTATTTATGGTGAAGACCGCTATAGAACTAGTATATATTTAGCAAAGAAAGCGGTGCAGGGACATGCACAGAAAACTCAGCAGCAACCATTACGTGTTGCTGGCTAAAAGGAAGAATCATGGAACAGGTTTATATTTTTGATGGAATTCGCACCCCGATCGGACGCTATGCCGGTGGACTGAGCAGCATTCGTGCTGATGATCTGGCAGCGCTACCGATTCAATATCTGAAAGATCAGCATCCGGCCTTGCCATGGGCAGAACTGGATGAAGTGATCCTAGGCTGTGCCAATCAGGCCGGTGAAGATAACCGCAACGTGGCGCGTATGGCTGCTTTACTCGCAGGGTTGCCTGAATCTGTTTCAGCACTGACCCTAAACCGTTTATGTGCCTCAGGTCTGGATGCCATTGGACTGGCAGCCCGTGCCATCAAATCGGGTGAGGCCCAATTTATTTTGGCGGGTGGCGTAGAATCCATGAGCCGAGCGCCTTTCGTGCAATCCAAACCTACAACTGCCTTTAGCCGTACCCCTGAAATTTATGACACCACCATTGGCTGGCGTTTTATCAACCCAAAATTTAAAGCGCAGTTTGGCGTCGACAGCATGCCGGAAACAGCCGAAAACGTCGCTGAGAAATACCAGATTAGCCGCGCAGATCAAGATCTATTTGCCTATCACAGCCAGCAGAAAACTGCAGTAGCTCAACAGAAGGGTATTTTTGTCGAAGAAATTCTGCCAGTAGAGGTTAAAGGTCCGAAGAAAACCACTCTGACCATTTCCCAAGACGAGCACCCGCGTGCAGAAACGACGCTGGATAATCTGGCAGCCTTGAAAACCCCATTTCGTAAAGAAGGCGGTTCAGTCACCGCTGGTAATGCTTCGGGTGTTAATGACGGGGCGGCTTGCGTATTACTCGGCAATCAGCAGTTTGCTGAGCAGTATGGTTTGCGCCCGAAAGCTAAAGTGATTGGAATGGCCAGTGCCGGTGTGGAAGCCAAATATATGGGCATTGGGCCGGTGCCAGCAGTACATAAAGTGCTGAAACAGACTGGACTCAGTCTGGAACAGATGGACGTGATTGAGCTGAATGAAGCTTTTGCTGCGCAGTCACTGGCCGTGATTCGTGAACTCGGCTTGCAAGACGATGATTCCAGAATTAACCCGAATGGCGGTGCCATCGCCTTGGGTCATCCGCTGGGTATGAGTGGCACCCGTCTGGTGATCACGGCCATGAAAGAACTAAAACGCCGTAAAGGCAAATATGCACTCTGCACCATGTGTGTCGGTGTGGGTCAAGGTGTGGCACTGGTTTTAGAAAATATGGATTAAACACATCATTCAATCAATGAATTAAACCGTGGTCAGGAAGACTGCGTCAGGAGTAAGAATATGAATAACAATGCAATGGAAAAAATTGAAAAAGTATCGGTTGATGAGTTACGCAGTGTTCAGCTACAGCGTATGAAAAAGACGTTGCAACATGCTTATCAGAATAGCCCGGTTTATAAAAAGAAATTCGATGATGCTGGCGTGCATCCAGACGATTTTAACTCACTGGAAGATCTGGCGAAATTCCCGTTTACCACCAAACAGGATTTACGCGATAACTATCCGTTTGGCATGTTCGCTGTGCCACAAGAACAGATTGTACGTGTACACGCATCTTCTGGTACCACCGGTCAGCCAACCGTGGTGGGTTATACCCAGAATGATATTAATGTCTGGTCGGATGTAGTGGCGCGTTCATTACGTGCAGCTGGCTTGAGCAGTAAAGATATTATTCAGGTGTCTTATGGTTATGGACTGTTTACTGGCGGTCTAGGTGCGCATTATGGCGTTGAGCGTTTGGGTGCAACCGTGATCCCAATGTCTGGCGGACAAACTGATAAACAGGCGCAACTGATTCATGACTTTAAACCGACGGCACTGATGGTCACGCCATCTTACTGCCTGAACATTATTGAAGCGCTTGAGAAGAAATTTGGCACAGCCAAAAACTGCTCGATTAAAACCGGTGTCTTTGGTGCAGAGCCATGGACCAATGAAATGCGCAAGGAAATTGAAGAGCGTTTAGGCATTGATGCGCTGGATATTTATGGTTTATCAGAAGTGATGGGACCGGGCGTAGCGATGGAATGTCTGGAATCCAAAGATGGCCCAACCATTTGGGAAGATCATTTCTATCCTGAAATTATCCATCCGGAAACTGGAGAAGTGCTGCCAGATGGCGAACTGGGTGAACTGGTATTTACCACCATTACCAAAGAAGGCATGCCGGTAATCCGTTACCGTACCCGCGATTTGACCCGTTTATTGCCAGGCACGGCACGCACCATGCGTCGTATGGACAAGATTGTGGGCCGCAGTGATGACATGATGATTATTCGTGGAGTGAATGTGTTCCCGTCGCAGATTGAAGAGCAGATTTTACAGATCCAACAACTGATTCCGAACTACCAGATTCAGATTTGCAAACAGGGACATCTGGATACATTGCATATCCGTACAGAAATGCGTAAAGATAGCAGTGACATTATGGCGCACCAGCTGGCAACTCAGCTTAAGGGCCAGATTAAAACTATGGTCGGAATCACCGTAAGTGTCGAAGTGTTGCCTGAAGGGAGTCTGCCACGCTCTGAAGGCAAGGCACAGCGCGTGTTTGATATCCGCAAGTCTGCATGAAGTACTATTGGATGATAGCCAAATGGTCTATCATCCAGTTTCTATAAGGTAAAGTTAAACGCAATGAATCCGAAATTAAAACAAATAATTGATGACTTTATTCAAACTGAAGCACTCAGCGGAACCTCATTAATCATGACCATCTTTGGTGACTGTATTTTTCACCGGGGTGGCATTATCAGTCTGGCCAGTCTAATTCAGCTCATGGATGTCTTCGGATTTAATGAACGATCGGTACGGACTGCCGTATTTCGTCTGGTCCAAAATGGCTGGCTGATGTCTGAGAAAATTGGTCGCACCAGTTATTATCGCGTAACCGAAAGCAGCCGCCAGCGTTTTATTATGGCGGATCAAAAAATTTACAGTTTTCAGCATACCGAATGGGATCAGAAGTGGGATCTGGTGCTGCTCAGTTCAGTGGAACTGGAAAATAAACTGGTTCTGAAAAAAGAACTGGAATGGCTGGGCTTTGCCAATATCGCCACTAATGTCATGGCCTATCCGGGCTGTGATCACCAGAAACTGCAAAACCTGCTGCTGAACTTGAAAATGACCGACCAAGTCGTGGTATTTAAGGCTGAAACCTTACAGCTCTGGCAGGAATCCTACCCAACCGTGAAACGCATGGTCGCCACCAACTGGCCGGTACAGGAGCTGCATCAGCGCTATGAAAAATTCATTGCAGATTTCCGGGAATTCTTTCATCTGGTGGAACAGGAAGATGAGCTGGATCCGGTTCAGGCCTTTCAGTTGCGAATTTTACTGATTCATCAATTCCGCCGGATTTTATTAAAAGATCCAAATCTGCCTTTTGAATTATTGCCATCCAACTGGCTTTCCCTGAATGCCCGTAATCTGAGCAGTAATTTATATCAAACCGTGGTTGCGGCAGGGGATGAATTCTTTATGGAGATCGCCCGAACTTCGGAAGGTTCGATGCCGCCGGTACATCCACAATTCTATAAACGCTTTGGCGGTTTGCGACTGGAAGCCGTCAGCTAATCTAATTCTGCATTTTTAAAGGAATAAAATAATGCCGTGTTATGCCATTGATGGTGTGATTCCTGTGGTCAGCCCTCGTGCTTATGTACATCCACAAGCCGTTCTGATCGGGGATGTGGTGATTGAAGAGGGTGTATATATCGGGCCTTTCGCTACTTTAAGAGCCGACTTTGGCGGGATTCACATCCAGAAAAATGCCAATGTTCAGGACTCATGCACCATTCATGGCTTTCCCGGCAGTGTCACGCTGGTCGAAGAATGTGGCCATATCGGACATGGCGCGATTTTACATGGTTGTATCATTCGCAAAAATGTATTGGTCGGCATGAACAGCGTGATTCTGGATGAAGCCGAGATTGGTGAAAATACCATTGTTGGTGCTAATAGTACGGTTAAAGCCAAGGCCCAAATTCCGGAAAATTCATTGGTGCTCGGTAGTCCGGCGCGGGTTATCCGTCCCTTGGACGCCAAAGAAATTGCCTGGAAAAGCAAAGGGACACAGGAATATATTCAGCTGACAGAGCGCTGCTTGTCCTCGATGCAGGAGGTCAGTCCTTTAACAGAAGTCTTCGCAGACCGGCTGAGCTATAAAGCCTTCAAGGCAGAGTATCAGATCAAGCAGAATAGCTTGAATGACTAACTCAGCAAGATGATCTTATTGAATAGATGAATTCTGCATTTTAAAAACAGGAAGTGACTGAAACCAAATTCCAACTGCATTCCCTGACCGGCTATTTAGACTGAAATAAAACTGGTCTGGAAAGCATATATGGAAAACAGGGAATTTAAAGATCATTTCTCCCAGCAGTCACAGGACTATGCCTTGTTTCGTCCGCATTATCCGGATGCTTTGGGGAAAATATTGGCAGACCTATCACTAAGTACCAAATTGGCTGTAGATGTCGGCTGTGGTTCTGGACAGCTTTCAGAAGTTTTGGCGAATTACTTTGATCAGGTGATGGCTATTGATGCGAGTAGTGAGCAGATTGCTCAGGCCAAACCGCATCCAAAAATTCAGTATGGTCAGGCACTCGCTGAAAAGATTCCGTGTGCTGACCAGAGTGTTGATCTGATTTCGGTGGCTCAAGCAGCGCATTGGCTCGATCTGGAAAAATTTTATGCAGAGGTTCGCCGTCTTGCCCGGCCTAATGCCGTTCTGGCTTTAATTAGCTATGGCGTGTTCAGTGTGGATGAGCCACATCTGAATCATTATTTTAAGTATTTTTATGAAGTGACGATTGCGCCATACTGGCCGCCTGAACGTCGCCATGTGGATGAAGGATATAAAAATCTACCATTTCCATTTCAGGAAATTGCGATTCAGCCACCGGTATTACAGGTTGAATGGAACTTTTATCAGTTAATTGGTTATATGAGTACCTGGTCAGCCGTCAAAGCAGCAACCAAAGCGCTGGGACATAATCCACTAAATGTACTGGCAGATGCCTTATTGCCAGAATGGGAAGATCCAGAATTGCCTAGAGTCATTCGCTGGCCATTGTCGGTGCGTGCGGGGCGTATCACCGTTTAAAGAATATTCAAGCTAAAGCCTATTTATTGGACAATAAATTGAATATTTCAAGGCTCAGAATTATCGCCCTAGAATCATTTCCAGCACAAATTTAGACCCAATAAAACCCAGTGCCAGCAAGCCAAAACCGAGCAGGGTAAAGCGCACAGCTTTCTGGCCACGCCAGCCAAACTTCCAGTGTCCGATCAGAAGGGAACCATAGACCAGCCAGGAAATGATACTGAATGCTGTTTTATGGGCCAGATGCTGAGCAAAGAAATCGTCGATGGTAAAAAAGCCAAAGCCCAAAGCGAGGGTAAGTAAAACAAAACCGGTCATCAGCATATCAAACAGGAGCGATTCCATGTCCTGATAAGAGGGTAGCAAACTGACCCAGACCCGGCGTTTCTGCTTCTTTTTCAGCTCACGATCCTGTAGTCGCAAAATCACAGCCTGAATGGTCGCCATGAGCAATACCGCATACGCAGACAAAGACAGGATAATATGAATATCCAGACCCAAAGAGTTTTGTGCGATGATTTTTGCAGGCTGAGTAAACGCAAAGCCGAGGATCAAACCTGTGGCAGCTACTGGAATTCCGATCAGATTCAGGGCAATAATTGGACGATAAGTGCTGTAAATAATGCTGAGTAATAGCATCAGACCAGAGGTAAAGGAAAACAGGGCAAAAACATCATAATTGATGCCCAGCGGGGTGTGCATATCACCATACAAGACCAGCGCATGCAAGCCCAATCCAAGCAGGGCAGTTAGCGAGACAAACCATTGATTAGGAGCACGTTTAGTCATTAAATGAATGAACAGATACCAGAAGGAAGCGGTATAAGCGACTAATGCTAAGATCGTATAAACCAAGGGGAGGCTAACCATGTCAAACCTTTTTAAGGGTGATGAATATTCATTTATATAAATTCGCTGCGAACTACAGTATCCTATAGCATTCTATGCATAAATTTTCTATTTTAAGAAACAATTTTTTGCTCATGGCTATTTTAAGCGGATTTTGCAATGTTTGATACCTTAACAGAACGACTCACGCAGAGTTTAAGAAATGTTACTGGCTCAGGGCAGCTAACCGAAGACAATATTAAAGATACGTTACGTGAAGTGCGTATGGCGCTTCTTGAGGCCGATGTTGCGTTACCTGTAACTCGTGAATTCATCGCGAAAGTTAAGGAAGAAGCATTGGGCCAGGAAGTGATGACTCAGTTATCTCCTGGGCAGGCTTTTGTCAAAATCGTTCATGACGAATTGACCAAAATGATGGGCGAGGCCAATGAAAGCCTCGACCTCGCTGCAAAACCACCTGTGGTTGTCCTGCTGGCAGGCCTGCAGGGTGCAGGTAAAACAACAACTGCAGCGAAACTTGCACGCTTCTTACAAGAACGTCAAAAGAAAAAAGTCGCGATGGTCTCTGCCGATGTGTATCGTCCGGCTGCGATCAAACAGCTACAGACTGTCGCGGGTGAAGTCGGTGCGATTTTCCTGGAATCTAGCGCAGACGAAAAACCGATTACGATTGTGAATCGCGCGATTGAACAGGCAAAAATCCAGTTTGCCGATGTGCTGATTGTCGATACGGCAGGTCGTTTGCATATCGATGATGACATGATGGGTGAAATCAAAGAGCTGCATGCAGCGATTAACCCGACTGAAACCCTGTTCGTGGTCGATGCCATGACCGGTCAGGATGCGGCAAACACCGCCAAAGCATTTAATGATGCCTTGCCTTTAACTGGTGTGATCCTGACCAAAACTGATGGTGATGCGCGCGGTGGTGCAGCGCTTTCAGTACGCGCGATTACCGGCAAGCCAATCAAATTCTTGGGTATGGGTGAGAAACTCGATGCCTTGGAGCCATTCCATCCTGAGCGTGTTGCACAGCGTATTCTCGGTATGGGTGATGTACTTTCTTTGGTCGAAGAACTTGAACGCAAGGTCGACAAAGAAAAAGCCGAAAAAATGGCGAAAAAACTGCAAAAAGGCGGCAGCTTCAACTTTGAAGACATGCTGATGCAGTTTGAGCAGATGAACAAGATGGGCGGCATGATGGGCTTCCTGGACAAACTTCCTGGCATGAGCAATGCCGGTCTGCAAGATGCGTTGGCGCAAGCCAATCCTGAAAAGCAGGTCAAGAAAATGGAAGCGATTATCCAGTCGATGACTATCAAAGAGCGCCGTAACCCGGACTTGATGAACCCAAGCCGTAAAAAACGTATCGCAGCAGGTTGTGGTATGGAAGTGGCAGAAGTCAACAAGCTGATCAAGCAACATGCCCAAATGGCCAAGATGATGAAAAAATTTGCCAATCCATCCGGTATGGCAAAAATGATGAAGTCACTTGGCGGTTTGCAGAAACAGTTTGGTGGCGGCGGTGGTATGGGTCCATTGTTCGGCGGCAACGACAAGAAATAAGTTTTATTTTAAAAAAAGGCGCAATATGCGCCTTTTTTTATTGCGAATAAATGGTCAAACTGGTTTAAACAAAACAACATTTACTTACCCAAAATAAAAATCCAATCAGGCAGACTCGGGAATATCAGCACAAAATAAAGAGAAATTTCAAATGACCCAAGTGATTGTCGTACATGGTTATACTGCAAGCCCGGAAGAAAATTGGTATCCGTGGATTCAGGAAAAAGCCCAACAGGAAAACGTCAGTTTAAAAGTACTTCGGCTCGATCCATCGACCACACCGACACTGGACACCTGGGATCAGCAAATGCGTGAACAGATTGATGCAATTGACGAGGACAGTATCTTTATTGCACATAGCTTGGGAACTGTGGCCGCATTGCATTACTTATCCAGAGAATTAAAACAGCAGAAAATTCAGCAACTGGTATTGATCGCGGGATTTAATGGCCGGTTAGGTCGTCTGGATGAAGTAAACCCTTTTATTGATGCCGCTGATATCGATTTTGATTTACTCAAACAGCAGATTGCAGAACGTGTAGTGATCTATTCTGAAGGCGATGACCGGGTTGCACCAGAATTTAGTCTGGAACAGGCGGACAGTCTGGATGCCATTGTGGTGAATGCCAAGCATCACGGACATTTTATTGATTCTCAAGGCTGTACTGATTTGCCAGAACTCTGGAAAGTAATCGAACCTTATCTGATTAAATCTTAAATTTAGGCATGTTATTGTATTCGCTAAATTTTAAAATTTAACATGAGATGGTGTTCAAAAAGGCACTTGAATTCCATCTCCAGACTGGTTAAAACTTATTTTTTGTCGACGCAATTTGCGTTCAATGATAATAAGTAAATCACTATGAAAAATATAATAAAGAAAGTCTATATCGTGCCGGATTATCAGGCGACCTCCAATGATCACTGGTACCCTTGGTTCAGTCGCCAGCTTAAAAATGCCGGTTTTGAGTCTAAACGGATTATGCTGGCCAACCCCTTTCAGCCCAATTTAGAAGAATGGCAGCAGAACCTGAAATTGCACATTCCGCACATGGATGAACATACCTTTTTAGTTGCACATGGCCTGAGTTGCGTCAGTGTTTTAAACTTTTTACAGGAACATTATATTCAGCAGCAACGCAAGATCGGCGGGGTAATTCTGGTCTCAGCCTTTGATACGCCTTTGGTGGCCTGGTCAGAACTGAATAAAATACTGCAGGCTGTGCGACTCGATCTGAAAAACTTACCGTATAGCTATAAACGTGCGGTGATGCTGATCTCCAGTAATGATCCCTATGTGCCTGCACCGGTTTCCTTGCGTTTAGCCCATAGCTTAAATGCACAAATTTTTGAGATCAAAAAAGCCGGGCATTTTAACAAGGCTGATGGCTTTGCCGATTTCCCTCAGTTGCTGGACATTATCAGACAGTGTCTGGCAAATGAGCTGCAAAATGCTGCAGGCCTTTAAGCAAGAGATCAGGTTCAATCCGGGGCTGATACTGAGCGAGATGTTGCGCAAACAGCGGGGCATCTCCACCAGTTAAAACCAGCTGTGCAGGGAAATCATGCAGGACTTTTTCGATGGTGCTGAGCAGACCGAGCAGGATGCCATGATGTACCGCATCGATGGTATTGCGTCCGGGATTGAGTTCAGAAAAAGCGGCATCCGGAATTTTAATGCCTTTGGTATTCTGAATTAGGGAGTCACGTTGCAAGTACAGATTTGGCAGAATAAATCCACCCAAATGTTGTTGTCCTTGCGCCAGATCAATGGTCAGTGCTGTACCACAACTAATTACACAGTAATTTTCATGCGCTTGAGTCGCCACTGCAAGTACCTGTAACCAGCGGTCAATGCCCAGCTGAGAAGGTTCATCATAGCCACAGATCAGACCAGCATATTCCGCCTGTACCTGAGCAAAAATCACTGGAATATGCAGACTTTCTAAAATGCTGAGAATACGCTCATTACTGATTTTATCCTGGACCGAGGATAGACCCACCTGATGCAAGCCCAGTGTTTTAAAATGCTGGATCAGGCCAAGTAACAAATCAGCAGGAGACTGTAAATGTAATTCCGCTGCCTGTTCAATAATCTGATCATGCTCGGTAATCCAGTATTTCAGCCTGGTATTGCCAATATCCAACCATAATTTTTTCATTGCTGTATGCCTGTTCATCCACCGTGTTGAAGGCGGAGCTGTCCCTGATAAAAGGTCTGGATTCCCTGATCGGTCAAAATCTTGACTGCACCATCGTCCTGAATCCCCAGAAAAGTACCGGAATATTGCCCTTGCACATCGGTAAATTCAACCGTTTGTTGCATAAATGCAGCCGATCGATTGAAACGCGCCGCCAGGTTTTGACTGCCATAATTAAACCATTGCCCGGCTTGTTGAATCGCCAGATATAACTGGGCAATCAGCTCGACTCTTGAAGTGCGAGATAAACCCAGCTCGCTCAGGGAACTGACCAGCTGGTCTGGAAGGTTGGTGGGCAGAGGATCAATATTTAGCCCGACCCCGACCACCACCTGCGTGGTTGAAACCGGCTCGACCAGAATACCGCCCCATTTTCCATGCAGGCTATACAGGTCATTCGGCCATTTTACCTGTAATTCCAGGCCTTTTAGACTTGGCATTTGCAGGATATTTAACGCAATTTCTAGCGCCAGACGACCATCAATGGGTTTTTGTGTATGCAGCAATGTGCTTAAATAGATGTTCCCTTCAGGTGATATCCACTGACGTTGACGCTGTCCACGGCCTTGGGTCTGCACATGACTGCACACCAGAACCTGCTGTACCCCCTTCGTTGCCAATTCGCGTACATCATCATTGGTCGATGTAGTAATCGGTTTGATGAGTAATACTTCCGGGAGTTGGCCTGCATCGCTTAATCGTTGTTGCAGTTCACGAGTTTCTACATCCATTTGAATCTAAACGTGGTAAATATCGTTATGGAGTTAATCATATATTTATTGATTGGTGCAATTGCCGGATTCACCGCAGGCCTGTTTGGGGTCGGCGGTGGTTTGATTATTGTGCCCATCCTCTACATTGTTTTTACCCAGCTCCAGTACGATCCCAGCGTGATTATGCATATGGCGGTGGGCACTTCCTTGGCAACAATTATTGTGACTTCTATCAGCTCGGTTATGGCGCATCATCAACGAGGGGCAGTGCTATGGCCCGTATTTCGTAATCTGGCGCCAGGTCTGATCATTGGCTCTTTCTTGGGTGCGGGGATTGCCGACTATTTATCTGGTCAGGGTTTACAGTTACTGATTGGCTTCTTTGCGGTCTGGGTGGCATTTAGGATGTTCAGGGGGGCGCATATTCAGATTGATCCGAATCAAAAATTGCCTTCAACCCCGGTACAAATTGCTGCAGGTGGCGGGATCGGTGTGGCATCGGCCATCTTTGGGATTGGTGGGGGAAGTCTGACCGTTCCGTTTCTGAATCGCTGCGGGATCGTAATGCAAAAAGCAGTAGCGACCTCTGCGGCTTGTGGATTGCCGATTGCAGTCGCAGGTGCGCTCGGGTTTATCTGGTTTGGTAAACAGGCGCAGGTCACTGTGCCAAATACCATTGGCTATATTCATATTTATGCCTTTATTGGGATCAGCATGATGAGTTTTTTCACTGCCAAGCTGGGCGCAAAAGTGGCACATCTGCTTTCACCGGCCGTATTAAAAAAATGTTTTGCTGCACTACTGACCACCGTCGGCCTGTATTTTATTTATCAAGGGTTTATGGCCTGATTTAAACCTTTTCGGTTGGACTGATGTACCGTATAAGGAGAATAGCTCACTATTCTCCTTTTTTATGGGCCTAAGTTGGCTATATAGACATAAGATTGTCTGACAATGTCAAAGTATTTATGGATAAAAACCCGTTTAATAGCAACATAGCCCAAATGAAGGGCTAAACCAGTATCCATAAAAATAAAGACAGGAACGGTATGCCATTAGAACAAGCGCACAGTTTGTCTGAGCAGATTGCCAAGCACATTAGCGAACAGATTATTCGCGGTGAACTGGTCGAAGGCGAACGTATACAGGAACTCAGGATTGCCTCGGAGCTTGATGTCAGTCGGGGTTCGGTTCGTGAAGCCCTGCTTTTGCTGGAACGCACCCAGCTGATTGAAATTTTCCCGCGCCGTGGGGCGATTGTCTCGGAAATGTCGGCCTTGCAGGTACGTGCCTTATTTGACATGACCTCATTATTGCTCGGGCAAATGGTGTATCGCATGGCGGAAACCTGGCGGGTGCATGAAGCTGAGCGCATTCAGCTATTATTAGAGCAATTGGAAGCAGAAACCCGCCAAGGACACACTGAAAAGTTTTATGATCTGATCTTTCAGGGCATGGCCCAGCAGCATGAGATGGTCGGGAATCCTTATCTGATGCGCTACTATCAGGAACTGCTGCCTTCTTTGCGTCGGAGCTATTTTCTGACCCTGAATATTTCCAGACGCGAGTTACAGGAATCTTTTGACTTATTTAAACTGGTCACTGAAGCAATTTTGATACGAAAAAGCCATCAGGCCACTTTATTTATGGAAGATTTTTGTCGACACTTGCGCAACCTTGTGTTGGAATCTCTGACACGGATGAAACAAATTGAACTCGCGTGGGCCAGACGCTCACGACGTTAAATCAGGACATTATGCGTTTAAGCAGTTTAAAACTTTCAGGCTTTAAATCTTTTGCCGACAGTACCACTTTACATTTTAAAGATAATCGTACTGCGGTCGTGGGACCGAATGGTTGTGGTAAATCCAACGTCATTGATGCCATACGCTGGGTCATGGGCGAGTCCAGTGCACGCCAGTTGCGTGGTGGCAGCATGCAGGACGTCATCTTTACCGGAACTGCCAAGCGTAAACCGGTGGGCATGGCCAGTGTAGAACTGCGCTTTGACAATACCTATGGCAAGCTGGGCGGTGCTTATAATGCCTATAATGAACTGGCAGTACGCCGTCAGGTCAACCGCGATGGCAAGTCTGAATATTTTCTGAATGGCAGCAAATGCCGTCGTCGTGATATTACCGATATTTTCCTGGGTACTGGTCTTGGTCCGCGTTCCTATGCGATTATTGAACAGGGCATGATCAACCGTCTGGTCGATGCCAAGCCCGATGAAATGCGGGTTTATATTGAAGAAGCCGCGGGTGTATCACGCTATCAGGCACGTCGCCGTGAAACCATGCTACATCTGGATCACACCACACAAAACCTGTCGCGTCTGGAAGATATCGCCTCTGAACTGAAATCTCAGCTAAAAACCCTGAAACGTCAGTCGGAAAGTGCGATTCAATATAAAGAACTGGAAGGGCAGATCCGTACCATCAAGATTGAAATTCTGTCTTTTCAATGTGAGCAAAGCCAGCGTTTACAGGAAGAATATACCCTTGAGATGAATACGCTCGGGGAAAACTTTAAGCTGGTGCGCTCCGAACTGACCACCGTTGAACATGATTTAGGCAGTACAAGTGAACTGTTTCAGCGTCTGATTCAGCAATCCACCCCTTTGCAAAGTGAATGGCAACAGGCCGAGAAAAAACTGGCTGAACTGGAAATGACCCTGCAACAAAAGCAGTCTCTGCTAGAGCAAAATTCCACCAGTCTGGTCAAACTGGAACAGCAAAAAGCCCAAACTAAAGAGCGTTTACAGTTGATTGAACTGCAACTCGATACTTTACAGCAGCAATTTGAAGATCAGCAGGCGCAGTTGCAGCAGCAAGATGGCCAGAATCAGACGCAAAGCCAGAATCTGACTGAGCTTAAATCTCAATATAGCACTGTGGCAGCGCAATTTACCCAGATCAAAACCCAGGTCGAACAGCAGCAACAGCGTAAATTACAGATGTTGGCTCAAAGCGAGCAACTGGCAAAGAATATTGAGCGGATTGAACAGCAGAAACAGACGCTCCAACAGCAAAGTGCACAGATTCAGCAACAGGCGGAGCAAGATGAGCTGGAGCAGTATCAGGCAGACAAAGCCCAAGCTGAACAGCAAATCGCTGGCTATGAAATTCAATTAACAGATTTAAGAACTCAATTCGAGCAGATTCAGGAAGAGCAGGCGAGTCGTCAACAACAGCTGATGCAGCTCAAATCTGAAATTCAGGTACTTCATTCAGAAAAGAAAAACCTGAGCCAATTACTGACCAAAGCCAACCCAAATGCCAAGAGTAATGCGATACAGTTAATGCATGTACTTAAGCTCAATGATGCAGGCAAGGTACATGCCAGCCTGATCGAAAAGTTTTTGGCTAAGTGGCTGTCTGCTCAGATTTTGACAGAGGGCGAGCACTTCCTTGAAGATTGTGCGCGTCAGTTAAAGCAACAGGCTGTTCAGAATAAAATTCAGATTGCCAATACGATGTGTCTGGCCGATTGGATTGAATCTCCACATTATTCACTGTGGCAACAAGTCGCGGTCGTAGATACATTAGCGCAAGCATTGCCTCTTCAAACTGAGTTATTACAAGGCCAGACATTACTGAGTTTAGATGGCTACCATGTTGGTGCGGATTGGATGATTGCACTGGACTATGATGAAGCTAGTCAGGCCGGACAAGGTGCATTGAGTCATCGAATGCGTCTAGATGAAATCGAGCAGCAGCTTGCGGAACTTGAACCTAAGTTTATGCAGCTGGAGCAGCAGTTACCTGAATTAGCCGATCAGGTTAAAGCTTTGCAAAACCAGATTCAGAGTATCAGTGAGCAGCACAAGCATACCCAAAAGCAGCTGCAGCAACTCGATGTCAATATTGCCAAAGTACAAAGTAGTGCTCAGGCTTTTGCATTGCAAAAGCAGCAATTACAGCATCAGCTACAACAACTGGATGAGCAGCTTGAAGAAGATGCCATGCAGAAAGATGATCTGGAAATTGATCTGCATACCTTGAATATCAAACTGGAACAGGCGCTACCAAATTATAAAACCCTGCAATTCCAGCTGGAAGAATTGAGTGCTCAGCTGGATGACTCACAGCAGCTCAGTCAGCAAGCGCAGCAGGAACTGGAAGTACTGCGACGGCAAAATATGCAAAACCAGCAGCAGATCGAATTGCTGGAAAAAGATCAGGTATTCCTAAAAGAACAGTCTCAACAAATTACTTCACAAATCGAGCAGGCCAAAAAGTTTGTCGATCCGGTACAGCTGGAATTACCTGCTTTACAGAGCCAGTTCAATGAACAGGCGCAGATCACTGAAAAGCTGAAAAAGACCTGGGCCGACTGGCAGATTGAATTAAATCAGGTGCAGAGCAAACAGCAGCAGCTGACCGAACAGCGTCACAGCTTCCAGCAGCAGGATGAAAAACTTCGCAGTACACTGGAAGAAAAACGTCTGGCCTGGCAGGCAGCCAAATCTGATTTGCAGCATTATTCTGAACAACTGAAAGAATTGAATAGTGAAGTAATTTCCGGGCTCGATATTGATGTTAAAGCACATCAGGCGAAACTGGAAAAAGCTCAGGCTCAGTTTGATAAACTCGGTGCAGTCAATCTGGCGGCTTCTGAAGAATATGAAGAAGTGTCAAAACGTTATGAGGAACTGAGTCACCAGATGCAGGATCTGGAAAATACGGTTGAACAGCTACAGGCTGCAATGAAGAGTATTGACCAGGAAACCCGTAAACTGTTTATGCACACGTTTGACCAGGTCAATGCTGAACTGCAAAACCTGTTCCCGAAAGTGTTTGAAGGCGGTGAGGCGAGTTTAAGCCTTGAAGATGGCTGGCAGTCGGGGGTAAAACTGATGGCCCGACCACCGGGTAAACGAAACAGCTCATTGGCCTTACTCTCTGGTGGAGAAAAGGCTTTAACTGCATTAGCATTGGTATTCGCGATTTTTCGCTTAAATCCGGCACCATTTTGCGTACTGGATGAAGTCGATGCACCGCTGGATGATGCCAATGTGGGACGCTTTTGTAATTTAGTCAAAGAGCTTTCTGAACACGTGCAATTTATTTATATTACCCATAACAAACTTGCAATGATGATGGCGACTGATCTTTTAGGTGTAACCATGCCTGAACCGGGAACCTCAAAATTAGTGACAGTTAATTTGGAACAGGCAAAAGAATACGGCCTAGCTGCGGAGGTATAATATGGAAATCACCACCATTATCGGGATTGTTATCGCAATTGTGATTATGCTTTTTGGTATAAGAATGCTGTTCAAAAAACCTGTAGAGGCTGTACCTTCACTGGATGCCAACCTGCATATCGACCCGGATAGCCAGACACCGATTATTCCAAGGCATGTACGTTCTCAATTGGCACAACAGGATGTTGAATCTGATCGTATCGAGCCAAGCCTGAGTATAGATGAACCGGCTCCTGAAAAGCCTTCAGTATTTCAAAAGGCTGAATTAACTCCGGTTGAGCCGGCAGCGGTTGAAACTCTTGCAGTTGTCTCGTCAACAGAAGCTGAAGTAGTGGCAAAGTCGGTAGTCACGGCAGTAGATATTCCGCAAGTAAAAGCAGAACAGGAGAATAGCCAGACTGAAACCAAGGAAGAAACGCCTGAATTCAGCCTGAACAGCATCATCGAAAAAGCAGAAATTTCTGAATTTAATGATGAAAGCAGTATTCTGGATGCACATCTGCATGAGCAAAAAATAGTGGATGAAGAAAGTGCTTTGTCCAATGCTGAAACCATTATTTCTTTGCATATCTATCCGCAAGGCCGTGTACTTTCGGGTGAGAAAACCTTGAAGGTTTTATTGAAATATGGCCTGCGTTATGGTGAATTGGCCTGTTTCCACCGTTATAGTGAAGATGGTTCAAAACTGCTGTTTTCGGTATTGCAAATGACCGATACCGGAATGGAAGGCTTTGATCTGGAAACCCTGTCAACGCAGGAAGTGAAAGGTTTGGCATTCTTCCTGGCTTTACCGCATAGCGATGTACAAAATGCGTTTGATACCATGGACAGTATTTCACGTCTGATTGCCCGTGAAGTCGATGGTCTGGTCTATGATCAGAACCAGCAGGAATTTACTCCACAATTACGTGAATTCTGGCGCCATCAGGCTATTGATTATCGTGCTGGACAAGGTACGGAAGTTTAAGGCTGCTTTGTTCAATCTCCAAGTTGAATCTGTAGACTGCAATTTTTATAATAGCCAAAAGCTGAATATTCTACAGGGCGGATTTTCCGCCCTTTTTTATGGTGAAATTATGACCCAAGATGCCACTGTCATTGCGCAAATGCGTCAACTGATTCAACTGCTTGCCAAGCATAACCATGCTTATTATGTGATGGATCAACCGAGCATTGAAGACAGTGAATATGATCAGCTCTTTCATCAGCTCAAAGCCTTAGAACAACAATATCCTGACCTGATCCAGTCCGATAGCCCGACAGATAAAGTGGGTGGGCAGGCGCTTTCAAAATTTGTGACCGTAACACACGCTGTGCCGATGCTGTCATTAGGCAATGTCTTTAATCAGGAAGATCTGCTGGCTTTTGCCCGCCGTATTGAAGAACGTTTGCCAAATCAAAAAATTGAATATGATGTGGAACTGAAATTTGATGGTCTGGCCATTTCACTCTGGTATGAGCATGGCGTATTGACGCGTGGGGTGACACGCGGCGATGGGGAAACCGGTGAAGACATCACCCAGAATGTCAGAACCATTCGCAACCTGCCGAAACTTTTATCTCCGGTGAATGGCATCATTCCCGATTTGTTGGAAGTCCGCGGCGAAGTGTTGATGCCGAAATCCGGTTTTGAAAAATTGAATGCTGCCAATGCCGCCAAAGGTGAAAAGACCTTTGCTAATCCGCGTAATGCTGCGGCAGGAAGTTTGCGTCAGCTGGACCCGAATATTGCTGCCTCGCGGCCATTGGCTTTTTATGCTTATGGGATTGCTCAGTGCGTGCCGCATCATGGACAAACCACTATGTCCGCCAGTCTGGAATGGTTACATCAGTTCGGTTTTGCGGTTGGCGAGCGTCACTTTATCTGTGACAGTATTCAGGACGTGCAAAAGGTCTACGAACAGATCATTGATGAGCGTGCCAGTCTCAGTGTCGAAATCGATGGTATGGTGATCAAGGTCAATGACCTGAAACAGCAACAACAGCTTGGTTTCCTGAGCCGTGAACCGCGTTGGGCCACCGCCTATAAATTTCCGGCAGTTGCAGCACTGACCACAGTAGAAAATATTAATTGGCAAGTCGGTCGTACTGGAACATTAACGCCGGTTGCGCGTTTAAATCCAGTCGCTGTCGGTGGAGTAACAGTTTCCAATGTGACGCTGCATAATATTGGCGAAATTCACCGTCTGGATGTACGTATTGGCGATACGGTCAGTGTTTATCGTAGTGGCGATGTGATTCCTAAGGTGGAAAAAGTCTGGCCGGAATTTCGCCCGGTTGATGCAGTCGAAGTGCATTTACCTGAGCAATGCCCAGTCTGTGATTCACCCGTGGTCATGCCGGAAGGCGAAGCCTTGGCACGGTGTTCGGGTGGGCTGTATTGTGCCGCGCAGCGTATTGAGGCCATTCGTCACTTTGTTTCGCGTAAAGCTATGGATATTGAGGGCCTGGGTGATCGCTGGGTAGAGTCACTGCTACATCTAAATCTTTTAAAAGATGTCTCAGATATTTACCATCTGCATGAGCACCGTGAGCAGTTACTCCAGATTGAAAAAATGGGGGAGAAATCGGTTCAGAATCTTTTGGATGCCATTGAAAACAGTAAAAAAACCACACTGGCTGCTTTTATCTATGCACTCGGTATTCGTGGGGTGGGTGAAACTACGGCGCGGATGCTGGCCAATACTTTCCAGACGCTGGATGCCTTGCGTCAGGCCGATCTGGAGGCTTTAAAGAAAACTCCGGATGTAGGTGATATCACTGCGGAATGGATTCTGGATTTCTTTCAGGCACCGCATAATCTGGAAGTTCTGGATCGTTTACTGGCTGCCGGTATTCACTGGGATGCACCGATCGCACCGACTCGTCAGCCGTTAAACGGCGAAAGCTGGGTGGTCACCGGGACTTTAAGCAGTATGGGACGAGATGATGCAACCCAGTTATTGCAAGCCTTAGGTGCGCGAGTCAGTGGCAGTGTATCCAGCAAAACCAAATGTGTGGTTGCGGGTGAAAAAGCTGGCTCAAAACTGGATAAAGCAGAAAAACTTGGTATTCCAGTGATCAATGAACAACAGTTTATTGGCTTGATGCAAGACTATGGTCAGCTTGAAGCCTAAATCTCTGCACATTTCATGAAAGAATAAGAGTTAAAAAAGCCACCTTCGGGTGGCTTTTTGCATAAAAAGATTAAGGAATATATTTTTTCACAACACCATCATCGAGTAGCTGCTGGAAATGTTCAACCAGACTTTCTTTCACCGGACGATACTCAATGCCGAGCTCATCTTTACTTTTTTGCGCATTAAAGAAAATTGGATAACCCATATTCAGTTCTACAAATTTACGGCTAAAACCTGCTACAGGCCCGAACATTTTGAAAGCTGCCTTTGGCAATTGATTGCGCGGGAACGGGAACTTATTGCCAAAATGTGCTCGCAGAATTTGGCCCATTTCCAGCAGGCTCAAGCTTTCACTACAAATGATATAACGGCCATGCGCTTGCGGATTAAACGCCGCACGGATATGCGCTTCAGCGACATCCTGAACATCGACCACGCCATTCCACATCGGTGGAACGCCAAGCAGCGTCATGCCATTGGCAAACTGTTGCAGGACTTCCACACTGCCGGATTGGGTATTTGACGTTAAGGATTGACCAAAAACCAGTGCAGGATTGATACAGACCAGATCCCAGCTATCTTGTGCTTCAGCCATTTCCCAGGCTTTACGCTCTGCCATGACTTTGGAATAAGGATAAGGCTGATGAGTGGCCGAACTGGTGGTATTCCAGCATGATTCATCAAAACTGTTATCCTCAATTTGTAGAATATCAATGGCATCGCCATAGGTAGATGCGATACTCGATGTCACGATCACGCGTTTTACTGATTCAGTCTGATTAACACTATTCAATACATTTTCAGTGCCTAACACCGCAGGTTCAATAATATCTTTGACAGCATCTTTATAGTTGGTGACCACAAAAGGCGAGGCCATATGAAAGACAATTTCACAACCTTGCATGGCCTGATCAAAAGAGCCTGGACTTAATAAATTGGCCTGAAATAACTTGAGAGTTCCCGGCGTGCTGTCGGCAATTTTTTCTAAATGGGCAAAGCTTTTGCTTTTATTCAGGTCGCGCACCGTGGCATGTACGGTATAGCCTTGTGTGAGTAATTTCTGGATGACCCAGCTGGCAATATAACCCGATGCACCGGTAACCAGAACAGGCGCTGTTGTTTGGGGATGTGTCATATCGGAACCGTTGTTGTTTTAAATTTGTGTGAATGATAAGCGAAATTTAAGCATGAAGTACGCCAATGCAGTGATGTTTATACAAAAAGAATGAATCTCTCTGGTCAAAATTAAGATTTACAAATTTTAACGCATGTGTTTATTCGCCGGTTTTAGGTTATTGCCAAGCGTAATGAAAATGCAAAGTGTTGTTTTATAAATGGGATTTCATTAAGAACGAAGTGTAAATGCAAGTACTTCTCATTTTAATTATATAAAAATCAAATATTTAACCATGGTTAAGCTTTGCAAATTCAATTGCTTTTCGCCATAATAGCAAAATACAGGTAGGGAGTTATTCAAATGCGCGGAAATCCAGAAGTCGTAGATTATTTAAATATGTTGATCGGTGGCGAACTGGCTGCTCGTGACCAATACTTGATTCACTCTCGTATGTATGAAGATTGGGGATTGACCAAAATCTTTGAACGTATCGATCACGAAATGCAAGAAGAGTCCCAGCATGCGGATGCGATTATCCGTCGTGTTCTGTTCCTTGAAGGAACGCCAAACATGCAGCGCGATGACGTTGAGATTGGCGAGGATGTGGTGAGCTGCCTGAAAGCTGATCTAAAACTTGAATATCATGTGCGGGAAAAATTGGCGCAGGGCATCAAACTGTGCGAAGAGAAAGGTGACTATATCAGCCGTGATATGTTACGCCAGCAAATGTCGGATACCGAAGAAGACCATACTTACTGGCTAGAAAAACAATTGCGTTTAATCGAACTGATTGGTTTGCAAAATTATATTCAGTCACAGATGTAAAACCGAATGAATAAAAAAACCCAGCACATGCTGGGTTTTTTTATATCTTGAAAATGCTTAGTTGTTGTTACTCATAATGCCAATTTTTTTGACTTCCAGCCGTTGAGCAGCCGCCATGACCATCGCGATATGTTTATATTCTGTCGCACGATCCGCCTTGATTTTAATCTGATCCTGATCTGCTTTTTGCGCTACTGTCTTGAATAAGTTTTCCAGAGCTTGGGTATTTGCTACCGGCTGTTCATTCCAGAAAATCTTGCCTTGTGCATCCAGACGTAATTCCACCAGCTCAGGCGGTTTTTCATCGGTTACAGGAGGCGTTCCATTCGGTAGATCGATATTAATCGAGTTATTCGGCAAAGGAATTGTGATAATAAACATAATCAACAAGACCAGCATGACATCAATCAGTGGTGTCATGTTGACATCTAGCATCACATCGTCATCTTGATTTGAACCAACATTCATACCCATAAACTTAATCCTTCTTTGTGCTTAAGGTGTAGCGGGCGGAGTGGTGACAAAAGCAATTTTGCCAATACCGGCCTGTTGGGTGGTAATAATCACCTGATCAATTGCCTCATAAGGTGTTAACTGATCACCACGGATATGCACTTCAGGCTGCGGACGTTTTTGGGCTTCTGCCTGTAAACGGGTCAGTAAAACTGATTTATCTGCGATATAGATTTCGTTCCAGAAAATATCGCCAGTTTTATTGACAGCCAGCTGGATGTTTTCCGGTTTGGTTTCATACGGTACATTTCTTTCTTCGGGTAGATCGACAGGTACGGTATGAATGGCAACCGGTACAGTAATCAGGAAGATAATGAGCAGAACCAGCATAATATCAACCAAAGGGGTGGTATTAATGGTTCCAATTACCTCATCATCGCTGTCGTTTGAATTGACCATCATTCCCATGGCTGATGCCTCACTCTTACTTCACGTCACGATTAACAGGATTATTGGTTGTAATTTCACCGCTGAGTAATACTGCGTGTAAATCAGAACCAAAAGTACGCACTTCTTCCATCACTGCTTTATTACGGCGAGTCAACCAGTTGTAGCCAAGTACCGCCGGTACAGCGACGGCCAGACCGATTGCAGTCATGATCAGTGCTTCACCCACTGGTCCTGCTACTTTATCAATCGAAGCCTGACCAGAAACACCAATGGCAGTAAGCGCGTGGTAAATACCCCAAACCGTACCAAACAGGCCAACAAAGGGTGCAGTAGAACCGACTGTCGCAAGGAAGGCTAGACCGCCACTCAGATGGTTCTGGATTTTGTCGATTGCACGGGAAATCGAAATAGTGACCCAGGTATTGAAATCAATACGCTCAAGTAATGTGCCGCCATGATTTTGGGTTGACTTAATCCCTTTTTCTGCAATAAAACGGTAAACGCTGGCTTCATTAAGGTTTTGGGCTGCGTTATCCAGAGAAGACGATTCCCAGAACTGGTGTTCAGCTTCCTTGGCTTGCTTGCGAATCTTGCCTTGTTGCAGGCATTTGCTGATCATGATGTACCAGGTACCAATCGACATAATCAATAGAATGAACAAGGTAACTTTCGAAACAATATCACCTTCTTTCCACATGGCTTCTAGGCCATAAGGATTATATCCAGCCTTTTCATCCTTAGCTTCAGCTGGTAATGGCGGTGGGGTCCGTGTAGCCGCTGTTGCAGGTGTTGTTACCGCTGTTTCAGTAACAGCACTGGTATTTGGTGTAGCGGACTGTTCTGCAAAAACTGCTTGTAGAGGTAATAAAGTGCTCATGGCAATTACACCAGCAGCAGTCATATTTTTTAAAGGTTTTAGTGATTTTTTCATCATGGATCTCCTGATTTTTTTCTTTATCTGTTCTATCTGTTAGTCAAGGACAAATTCATATGGAATGTCATACCAAGATTCTTGCGGTTCGCCATTTTTCATTGCCGGCTTGAAAGTACATAAGCTGAAGGCCTTGGATGCTGCACGATCCAGCGCACGACTACCGCTCGACTTTTTCACTTTGGCATCCTGGACCTTGCCGGTGGTATTTACATATACAGAGATCAAGACTTCACCTTGTTCTTCATTCATCAGTGCATCACGTGGATAGTCTGGGCGTTTACAACCTGCTTCACCTTGTGAAACACCACGAGTTACGCCAGCGGGTGGAGGAGCTGGGGCTGGAGCGGCTGCGACTACTGGAGCCGGTGCTGCTACCGGACTTGGTGAAGGACTCGCTGCAACGGGAGTAGGTACTGCAACAGTTGTCGGTTGGGTTGGTGTTTGAAGTGTTTTCTGTACAGGAACGACTTTTTCAACCGGTTTCACCTCAGGCACTTGTGCTACTTTTTCCACGATTTTTGGTGGTTCAGGTGGTGTTTCTTTTGGTGGCTCAGGTTCAGGCGGCTTAATATCTTGAATAATCATTAGCTCAACTGGCTGTTCCGTTGGTTTAATAATGTCTTTTGCCATACCAGCCATGAGTACCAGGCCAACCAGGATATGCAAAAAAACAACGACCCCAATACCAGTCAGTTTTTTGGCGGAGTTTTTTTCTAAGTCTTCAAACTTTGTGCCCATCATGACTCCTAGAATTTAAGACAAACAGGAAATAGTGCACTGATGAGAAAATTTTTTTAGTTACAGGCAGCATTATTTTTTGTTTGGCTAAAATTAAACGGGGAAAACCGCAAACACCGCTTGGCAGCAGTGTTTGCGAAGTAATTAATTAAAAGAATTTATAAGTACCACGTAGGAAGTAGGTACGGCCCATTGGATCACCGTGACGAGGGTCATAGCCATATTGAGCATTGTTGGTTGCATCAGAAGCAGGTGGTTCTGCATCAAACATGTTGCGAATACCTGCAGTTAGCTCTAAATTCTTGAATCCGCTATAGGTGCCTGCAAAGTTATAAAGCGTATAGGCACTTACATCACGTTCTTGAGAAAAGTCTTCATAACCACGGATATATTGTTGTTCTAGTCTCATTTTCCAGTCTTCATAAGACCAGTTGATATTGGCAATATGTCTCCAGCGGACGACTGCAGGATCATCATAGATGCCGACGAGCCCTTCCCATTCACCGTTTGGTTCTTCTTGCTCATCCATTTTGATGACATAGGTACCATCAATCCCAAAACCAAAACGGCCTGTTGCTGTCATTGGGCTTAAGTAGTTCAGGCTGAGGTCAATCCCTTCAGTTTTTAATCCACCCATATTTTGTAGAGTTGTATTTAAATACTGGATACGACCATCTGGAGCGTAAACGATCAGATTGCCATAGCGATCAAGGTCATTAAAAATGTCATTAGGAGTAACTGAGCTGACTAAACCTTCAATGTCAATATTGTAGTAATCAGCGGTGAATACCAGATTCTTGATTGGTTCATATACGAATCCGGCTGTAAAAGAGGTTGATTCTTCTGGCTGTAAGTCTGGGTTACCACCTTGTTTACGCTTGAACTGCATACCACATTGGTCTGCAAATTGGGTGCTGGTCGGTTGACCGTTAGCATCACAAAAACGTGGGTTATTGAAGTTAGTGCTAGTATTGGTTTCACTTTGTAAAGAGTTGATTTCCCACATACTTGGGGCACGGAATCCAGTACTATAAGAACTACGGAACATTAACTCTTTAACCGGTTCCCAACGTAGGGATACTTTTGGATTGAAAGTATCACCAAAGTCACTATAGTCATCATAACGTGCCGCAAGTTGAGCTTCTAGAGTCGGCAAGATCGGTACATGTAATTCAGTAAACACCGCAGTAATATCACGGTCACCTGAACTTGACGGTTTATTTGGATCAATACCAGAACCTGGAACCTGGCGAACAAGATCGGCATTCACCTTGGCTTCCCAGTCCTGAGTGGTGTAGCTACCACCCAAGGCAAATCCAACTTCACCTGCAGGTAGTTCATAGATTGGACGGCTGACGGTGAAATCTATAGTGGTAGAATCCAGACTTGCCATATTTGTTGGGCCTGCCACATCAAAAGTAGACCATTTCCCAGCATCTGCAGCGGCCTGAGGACCAAATGGGTTTAAGGTGCCATCATTAAGTGCGGCTTGAACCAAACTTTGATTCAGGTAACCACTGACGAAATTATCAGTTGCTTCACTTTTGGCATAAGTAACGCCACCATTTACATCCCAACCGTAGACTTCACCTTCAATCCCTGCAAAAAAGCGGTTTGATTCATTTTCTGATTGAGAAACACGGTTACCTGATTGTGAACGTAAATAAAGTGCTGCTCTTGGATCTACCAGACCAGCGATGTCTGGTGTAATGCCGTTGCCTGGATAATATTTGCTGGTATTTGGAATAGAAAGACTACCTCCCCATACATCAGGTGCTATCGAGGTTTTTACTTTACTTTCAGTATAAATATATTCAGCAACCGCATTTAATGAATCGGTTAATTTGAAGGTACCTTTACCTAGAGCTGAAAAAGTTTCTTCTTCTGGAGTAATACCAATGAGTGCTTGAGTGTTTAACAGGCAACGTGTACCAGATACAAACATATTTGGTGCATTATTACAGTTTTGATTGATATAAGGGTTAACTACACCTACACCTGAATCTAAAAGGTTGGCAGGGAAGCCGGCACTTGAACCGATCGCCATGTTCAACTCTGGAATTAAACCACCACGACGGCTGACTTTACGATCTTTGGCCATGATCATGTCAGAAGTACGATAATCTACTACACCGTAAACGTTGAAACCTTGTTCATCCAGATCACCATAACCACCGAAAATAGAGACATCATACTTGTCGCCATTTTTTTCTTCAGGGGCTTGCAGGCCACCGGAAATACCAAAACCTTGATATTCTTTTTTAATAATAAAGTTAATTACCCCCGCAATTGCATCTGCACCATATACAGCAGAAGCACCATCACGCAGAATCTCGATACGTTCAACCATCGCCAGTGGAATGATATTCAGGTTAACCTCAGAAGTACTGAAGGGGCTGTTGGCTAAACGACGGCCATTTAATAAAACCAGGGTTTTATCGGTACCTATACCACGAAGGTTGGCAGCAGAACCCGAAGTATTGCTTTTACCGATATTTTGGGAAACTGCAAAACCTGCCTGGTTCGCACTTACTTTATTAATTGCTTCTTCAACCGTGGTGACCCCCTGATTCACCAGATCTTCGACTTTAAGCACAGTAATAGGAGATGCACTTTGTGCAGCTACTCCTTTAATAGATGAACCTGTCACTGTCACTTTTTGAACCTTGGTAGGTTGAGCGGCAGAGTTTTCTGGTTCATCGGCTGCATGTGCCAAAGACAAGCACATCATACTTAAGGTAAGCGTACTTAACTTGAGTATTGTCTTGCTAACTGTTGGAGCCCCCATAGATCCGACTAGTTTGTTTATTTTCATCGTAAAGTTCACCTTTCTTGTTGTGTGAAGATAATGCTGTATTTTTTTTAAGCAAAGCAAGTGCCAACTTAGTCAGAATTCTTCTAAAAATATTCAATATATTAAGAAATGCTTAATTTATAGGGTCTTAGAAAGAGAGAACTTGTGCGTCAGGGAAAACAGATGAGCTGTATTGGAAGTAATAAGAAAAAATGATATTGCAAATCAGTATTTATTGATTAACTCCAAACATTAATTGAAAAATATGTGAACTAATTGGTATTTTTAGATTCTTTAATGTAGGTAGAATATGAGTTATGAGGGGTGGTTGTTTAATTTTTAGACATATTCTTAGTTATTAAAAAATATAGATTTATTTTTTTGGATTATGAATGGCTGAATTTAAACGTGCTATAAAATGACCCACTAGCGAATTATTTTTGTGCAATAAAGTGAAAGTCATTGTAGGATTAATACAGTAAATACTGCAGATAGTATCTAAGTAATTGCCTAAATTACTATTATTTTAAATGATTAATAAAAATATATTTTTTGTTGTAAAAAGAACTTAATTGTTACTTAAAGTCTAGAGTGGCATGAAATTAGCTTTCAAACGCTAGATTCATAAGATAGGCTGAATGTTGAAAAATAAAAAAACATGAAGCAAATCAGAAGAGATAAACGCTTTAAAAAACCTTAATCATTTTAATGATTTAAATAAACAAAAATAGGTGTGAATTTGAAATCAGCAATTTTAAGGATGACAGTTTTAGCACTGGCGGTAACATCAGGGGGGATGGCCTTAGCAAAATCATCTGCACATCCGGATAAAGTTTTAAACCTGGCTTTCGAAGCCCCTGATGACGGTTTCGATATGGTCAAAACCTATAATTTTTATAGTGGTAGCGTTGCTGAAGCTATTTTTGAGCCTTTATTGCGTTATGACTATCTGGCGCGGCCTGCAATCTTGGCTCCAAATACAGCCGAATCTTTACCCAAGGTTGAGCAGGATGGAAAAGTTTATACCTTTAAAATCAAGCCAGGAATTTATTTTAGTCCTGATCCTATATTTCAGGGCAAGAAGCGTGAACTGGTGGCGCGTGATTATATCTACTCCATGCAAAGGATCATGGATCCCAAAAATCATTCTCCTTCTTTTTCTTTTATCGAGGGAAAAATCCTTGGGGCAGATCAGGTCATCCAGCAGGCTAAAAAAACTGGCAAGTTCAACTACGATGCACCTATTCCCGGTTTAAAAGCACTAGATAAATATACCTTACAAATTACCCTGACCCGTTCAGACCTGAACTTTCCTTATATTCTGGCCTATGTCGCTTTTGCTGGTACTGCACGCGAAGTCATCGAACATTATGGCGATCGGGTAGGTCAGCATCCAGTCGGAACAGGGGCATACCAGTTACACAAATATGTGCCGCGTAGCCGTATTGAGTTAACTGCTAATCCAAATTATCGCGGTTTTGTCTGGAACTTTAAGGGGGATGGTTCAGAGTGGGATCAACGGATTGTCAAGGTCATGCAAGGCAAGCAGATGCCACAAATTGGCAAGGTCAAAATTAGTATTATTGAAGAAGAACAATCACGCTGGCTGGCCTTAAAATCTGGACAATTAGACTATGACAAACTGACTGCAAGCGGCGCTGAACAGGCACTGGAAAATAAACAGCTGAAAAGTGAATACAAGAAAAAAGGCATTCTGCATTATCCGAATAAAGAACCGGAAATTACCTATACCATCATGAATATGCGTGATCCGTTAATTGGTGGAAATTCACTGGAAAAAATTGCCTTACGTCGTGCTCTCGCCTTGTCCTATAACCAGAAAGAAGCCATCCAGCAGTTGTACAAAGGTCATGCCGATAAAGCTGAAATGATTTTGCCAGAGGGAGTGGGTGGACATGACCCGAAGTATAAAAGCAGTATTGCTTATAACCCATTACTGGCCAATAAACTGCTTGACCGCTTTGGTTATAAGAAAGGCGCTGATGGTTACCGCACCTTACCTGATGGCAAGCCTTTGATACTAAAAATGAATTCAACCAGCTCAAGCTCTTCGGTGATTTCTGCAGAGTTATGGAAAAAGAATCTGGATGCGATCGGGGTGCGAATTGAGTTCAAAGTCAGTAATTTTGCTGACAATTTAAAAGAAGCCACCCAATGCAAACATATGATGTGGGGAGGAGCCTGGATTGCGGATTATCCGGAAGGGGAAAACTTTGCCCAGTTACTGTATGGGCCAAATGCGCAGCAAGGCAACCTGAGTTGCTATACCTCAAAAGCCTATGACGCGTTGTACCAGACTGCAATGAAACTGCCGCCGCAGCAGCGGACGCCATATTATGAGCAGATGAACCGTCAGATGGAAGCCGATAATCCATGGATTCTGCACAATACTCGTATACGTAACTGGTTAATTCATCCGCATGTACAGGGCTTTAAAGCCCATCCGGTGACCAGAGCAGTTTGGCAATATATGGATATTGAACCTGTTAAAAAATAACTTGAGAAGATTAAGAACCAGTATGAATGTGAATAAAAATACTTTAAAAAAACTGGCCAGTGGGGTGTTAGTGGCCGGTTTGATGATGGCAGGGAGTGCACCGACATGGGCCAGCAATCCTGCCAACCCGAATAAGGTTTTAAAAACAGTATTTCTGGCAGCTGAAACCGGTTTTGATCCTGGTTATATCCATGACCGTTATTCAGCCAAGATTAATGCTGCGATTTTTGAGACCTTATTTACCTATGATTATCTGGCCTCGCCGGCAAAATTAGTGCCATTGACTGCAGTCAGTTTGCCTCAAGTGAGTGCAGACGGTTTGACTTATACCATTAAAGTTAAAAAGGGTATTTACTTTGCCGATGATCCGGTCTTCGGCGGTAAAAAACGTGAACTGACTTCGTATGACTATGCTTATAGCTTGAAACGTCTATTGGACCCAAAGCTGCATTCACCGAACAGCTGGTTGCTGGATGGCCGAATTAAAGGGCTGGACGCATGGATGGCCCTGACCAAAAAGAATGGCAAAGCCTATGAAAATCCGTTTGAAGGTATTCAGACCCCAGACCGCTATACCTTGGTATTAAAGCTGAATAATCCGGATCAGAACTTTCCGATGTTGCTGGCACATGGACCTGCCGCTGCAGTAGCTCGTGAAGTGATTGAAAAATATAAAGACAAGGCGGGTTGGGTCATGAATAGGCCAGTGGGAACTGGCCCTTACGTGCTCAGCCGTTGGACACCAGGCTCACGGATTATCTTAAAACCAAATCCAGCTTATCGTGGTTTTGTCTGGGACTTTAAAGCCAGTGGTGCAGAAGATCAGGCCATTGTAAAAGCCATGCAGGGCAAAAAAATGCCTCAAATCGGCACTATTGATGTGCGTGTTATTGAAGAAGCGCAATCCCGGATGCTGGCATTTAAGAAAAATGAACTGGACCTGCTCGAAATTGAAGGCGATATCGTCGTACAGGCCCTCGATGGTGACAAATTAAAGCCTGAGCTGGCTCAGCAGGGAGTGAAGCTGTCACGTATTTTAGAGCCCTCCATTAGCTACCATTACTGGAATATGCAAAACCCGGTCGTGGGTGGTTTCGCGCCAGAAAAAATTGCCTTACGTCGTGCCATGGCGATGGCATTTTCTGTAGAAAACATGATCAATGTATTACTTAAGGGGGATGGAGCAAAACTGCACATGCCTATCCCCCCAGGAGTAGCAGGCTATTCACCGTCCTATAAAAGCAGTATTCCCTATTCAGTCAAAGCAGCCAACATGTTGCTCGACCGCTATAACTACAAGATCGGTGCAGATGGCTGGCGGAAAACGCCTGAAGGTAAACCTCTGGTGATTGAACTGATTACTGGGAATACCAGTCGGGGCCAGCAGCAGGGTGAGTTCTGGAAAAAGACCCTGGACAGTATTCATATTCGATTGACCAGTAAGGCCATGCCATTTGCTGAAGGCATCAAGCTGGAAAAGCAATGTAAAACCATGTTTAAGAGTTCTGCATGGATTGCCGATTATCCGGATGCCGACAATTTTATGCAGCTGTTCTATGGCAAGAATGTCAATGTCACCAACAATGCCTGTTTCAAGCATCCTGAATTTGACCGTCTTTACGAGCAAACTCAGAGCATGCCGCCAGGTCCGGAGCGTGATCTGCTCTATCGCAAAATGACCAGGATTCTCGAAGTCAACATGCCGACCCTGATGCTCTATAGCACCTACCGTAATGCCTTGACCCAACCCCAAATTATTGGACATAAGTCCCATCCGATTCTGTCTTCAGAATGGATGTATATCGATATTAATACGAAAAAGTAAGAAAAAATCTGGAGATGAATATGAAATCAAAATCTTTAAAATTAAGTACCTTATGTTTAATGATGATGGGGGGATATCAAGGTTTAGCGGCAGATACCCAAGTACAGCTGCTGCCATTGTTCAAGGCTGCAGAAATTCCGTCTTTATGTGATGCCAGTCTGGCTTCCATGCAAAAAGATATCCAGATATTTGAAAATAAGAAAATTAAAAATAAAGCCAAGGCAGGGCCTTATCTGGCTGAATGGGATGAGTTGCATGCCAAAGCCCGGGATTTCGGTGCTGCAGTAGGACTATATAGTAATGTCGATCCGGATCCTGCATTGCGTCAGGCAGCCGATGACTGTGAACTTAAAATCAGCAAATACCAGACCACCCTGTATCAGAATCCTAAACTGTATGCCCAGTTCAAGAAACTGAAAGCCAGCGATCCGATTGATCAGAAATTTTTAGAAGATATTCTGGAACAGTTTGAGAATACCGGGGTACAACTCAGTGCAGAAAAACAGAAACGACTGAAAGAAATTATTGAAGAAAGTACCAAACTGGGGCAGGATTTTTCCAAAAATGTGCGGGATAACCCTGAAAAAGTTGAATTTACTCCAGCTGAAATGAAAGGCCTGCCAGAAAGTTACATCGCAAATTTAAAGAAAAATGAAAAGGGCAATTATCTGCTTGGCTTTGATTATCCGGAATACCAGCCTTTTATGGAGCTGGCAGAAAGTGATGAAGCACGCAAACGTTACCAGACCGCCTACACGCGTCGCGGGACCGAACAAAACCTGCAATTCATGAAAAAAGCCATTGATCTGCGTTATGAAATGGCACAACTTTTTGATAAGGAAAGCTATGCCCATTCTGCGCTTGAATTCCGCATGGCCAAAACTCCGGAAGCAGTGAACGGTTTTCTGGATGAGGTTTATGCCAAAGTTGCACCTTTAGAAAAGCAGGATGTAGAACAATTACGTCAGTTCAAGGCTGAAACTTTAAAAGTTTCACTAGAAAAAGCAGAAATTACACGCTGGAATCAGGGTTATTGGAGTGAAAAACTGCGTCAGGCCAAATACAAGGTTGACCAGGAAAAATTGCGGGATTATTTCCCGACAGAAGCATCGCAAAAATGGTTATTCGCTATTTCTTCGGAACTCTATGGCATTGAGTTCAAGCCGGTGAAAGTCAAGGCCTGGCATGATGAAGTGGAATATTATGCGGTACATGACAAAGCAACGGGCGAATTCTTGGGCGGATTATATGTCGATAAATACCCGCGTGAAGGTAAATATGGGCATGCAGCTGTCTGGGGAGCTTATGGCGGCAGTACCCTGAATCAGCGTCGTCCGGTATCGGTACTGGTGACCAATTTTAACCATAAGGGCTTGAACAGCAACGAGCTGGAAACCTTTGTGCATGAAATGGGTCATGCCTTGCACGGGATTCTATCGAAAACCCGCTATACAGAACAGTCTGGTACCTCGGTAGAGCGTGACTTTGTAGAAGCACCATCACAGATGTATGAAGAGTGGGCACGCCGTCTGGAAACCTTGTCAAAAGTAGCAGATTACTGTGAGCCAGCATGTCCTCGGGTGGATGCTGCCATGACCGAGCGCTTAAAGAATGTGAAGAATTACGGCCGAGGCCTGCATTATGCCCGTCAGGCTTTATATGCCCAATATGATATGGCCCTGCATGGTAAAGATGCAAAAAACATTGAGCCTTTAAAACTCTGGCAGGATATGGAAGGTAAAACTGCCTTGGGTTATGTTAACGGTCAGCAGTTCCCGGGACAGTTCGGGCATCTGATGGGCGGCTATCAGGCAGGTTACTACAGCTATATGTGGTCTGAGGTCATTGCCCTGGATATGCTTTCCTCCTTTGGCGATCAGCTGATGGACAAGAAAGTCGGTGCGCATTATCGCAATACGGTCCTGGCCCAAGGCGGACAAAAGCATGGCGAGCAAATGGTGAAAGACTTCTTGGGTCGTGATCCGGACAGCAAAGCTTTCTTTAATGAAATCTCTGGAAAAAATTAAGGAAGGCAAGCGATGCTGGCATATATTATTCGACGGCTTTGGCAAATGATCCCGACCATGCTCGGGGTGATTTTGCTGATATTCCTGCTGTTTAACTGGGTGGGCGGAGACCCTGCCTATATTCTGGCCGGTAAAATGGCCAATGCGGAACAGATTGAGAACATCCGTCAGCAACTGGGTGTGGATCAACCGTATTACGTACAACTCTGGATCTTTATCAAGCAGATTTTAACCTTTGATTATGGGGTGAGCTGGAGTACCGGAGAATCGGTGGCACAGATTATTACCACACGTTTGGGGCCGTCACTGACCATTCTGATTCCACTGACCATTCTGCAAACCATTATTTCTATCATTCTGGCTTTGGGGGTGGCTTCGGTTCGTGGTTCTTTGACAGATCGCATGATCATGATGCTGTGTACGATCGGTATGTCGATCAGTATTCTGGTGTACATCATTGTGTTCCAGTATTTCCTGGCTTATGAATTGAGCTGGTTCCCGGTACAGGGCTGGAGCGATAATTTCGCTGATAATCTTTTCAAATACGCCTTGCTACCTGTGCTGATTATGTTGGTGGTGAGTATTGCACCAACATTACGCCTGTATCGTAGTTTCGTACTGGATGAAGTTAATCAGGACTATGTACGTACTGCGCGTGCCAAAGGCTTGGGTGAAAACCGTATCATGGGCGTGCATGTCCTGCGCAATGCCTCCATTCCGATTATTACCGATGTGATGGCAGGACTTCCGGCACTGCTGATCGGTGCTTTCCTGATTGAGCGTTTTTTTGGTATTCCGGGAATTGGCCGTGAAGTCATTATTGCAGTAGAACGTTCCGATTTTCCGGTGATTAAAGCGATTACGGTCTATGTCGCTGCTGCGACCATGATATTCAACCTGATTGCCGATCTGATCTATAAATGGGTCGATCCGCGTGTACAGTTGAAGTAGGTGAATTATGCTGAGTGCGATATTTAAAAAAGAACAAGCGGCTGAAGCAGCACCTGAATCGGCTTCAACAGGATTATGGCAACTGGCCATGCGCCGTTTGAAACGTGACCGGATTGCCATGTTTTCCCTGTATGTGGTGCTGTTTTATCTGCTGCTGCTGGTACTGTCAATGAGCGGCCTGATTGCCAAAGACTGGAATAAAGAAGTAGCGGTCAGCTATGCACCACCGAGTTTTATCAGTGTAGCGCCAGTTCCGGCTGGATCTGATACAGAGCAGGGCACGGAATCTGTGCCTTTACCGGTCAATCCATTTGATCCCTTAAAAGATGTCATTGCTGAATTGAATGCTGAAATTGCTGCTGAGCAGGGTGCAGGTGCAGGCATCGATTATTATGGAGTGGTCGATCCGCTGGCAGAAGACATGAAGGCTATTAATCAGGAACTCGATGGCCAGCTGATGGATGAAAGTGGTGAACTCAAGCAAAGTCTGGTTTTCGGCGCCGATAAATGGGGTCAGGATGTTTTACAGAAAACCATCAAGGGGGCTGAAACCTCGATTCTGGTTGGACTAATCGCAGCCTTTGTCGCTGTACTGATTGGAACTGCACTGGGTGCAATAGCAGGTTACTTTGGTGGCTGGGTCGATGATGTCCTAAACTGGTTTTATAATATCTTTACCTCGATTCCCTATCTGTTGCTGGTTTTGGCGATTGCCGCAGTGTTACAGCAGAAAGGTATTTTATCAATCATCCTGATTTTAGGTCTGACTGGCTGGACCGGGGTCTTCCGTTTGGTTCGTGCCGAATACATGAAACATACAGCACGTGAATATGTGCTGGCTGCCAAGGCGATTGGCGTGAGTAATATGCGTCGTATGTTTGTCCATATTTTTCCCAATGTCAGCCATATTGCCCTGGTACAGATGTCTATTCTGGTGGTGGCATTTATCAAGTCCGAAGTCATTTTGAGCTTCCTCGGTTTCGGTGTGCCTATCGGGGTAGTGTCATGGGGCAGTATGCTAAATGAAGCACAAAGCGAGCTGATTTTGGGTAAATGGTGGCAACTGGCGGCAGCCTCAATTGCCATGGCGGTATTGGTAACTGCTTTCTCGATGTTTACCGATGCACTCCGTGATGCATTAGATCCAAAACTGAAATAGGAGCGCAACGATGTCTGAAATCAATCCAAGCACAGCACCTGCGCTACTTCGCGTAGAAAATCTGCGAGTCAGTTTTAAAGGTGAAAATAAAGAATATATTGAGACTGTAAAAGGGGTTTCTTTCGAGATTCCGGCCAATACCACAGTTGCACTGGTAGGCGAATCGGGAAGTGGCAAGTCGGTCACTTCCCTCGCCACTATGGGCCTGCTTCCGGCAGAAAGCGCACGTATTTCAGAAGATAGCCAGATCATCTTTGAAGGGAAAAACCTGCTCAAGCTTAAAACCCGTGAAATGCGCAAGATGTGCGGCAAAGACATTGCCATGATTTTTCAGGAGCCAATGTCTTCGCTAAATCCGGTATTTACGGTAGGCATGCAGATTGCAGAAATCCTGCAACTACATTTGGGCATGAATAAAAAACAGGCGCGGCAACGTACCCTGGAACTGCTCAAAGAAGTAGGGATCCCTGCGCCAGAAACTAAAATTGATGCCTATCCGGGGCAGCTTTCCGGTGGACAGCAGCAACGCGTCATGATTGCCATGGCCATTGCTTGTGAACCTAAACTGTTGATTGCAGATGAACCGACCACAGCCCTGGATGTGACTATTCAAAAGCAGATTCTGGACTTGCTGGAATCGCTGCGTCAGCGTCGCCAGATGTCGATGCTGTTTATTACCCATGATTTAGCATTGGTTGGTGAAATTGCCGATCAGGTTATTGTGATGCGCCATGGGGAAATCCGTGAACAGGGTCCGGTTCGGGAGGTGCTGGACCGGCCTCAGGACATGTATACCAAAGCCTTGTTGCACTGCCGCCCGCAACTCTCGCAACGTCCGCTACGTTTGCCGATGATTAGTGATTTTATGAAACAGGATGGCTCAACCTGGCTGGAAGATATCCGCCTGAATACTCAGCTTCCGCAACGTTCACGTGGACTAAAAGGCGGAGAGGAAATTATTCTGGATGTACGGGATCTGAAAAAATCTTTTTATAGTCGTAAAGGACTGTTTGGCAAAGATGAGTTTCAAGCAGTAAAAGGAGTTTCTTTTCAGCTGGCCAAAGGCAAGACCTTGGGGTTGGTCGGGGAGTCCGGTTCGGGTAAAACCACCATTGGCTTGTTGCTGATGCGTCTGCAAAAGGCTACGGGCGGTAAGGCACTGTTTCAGGGTCGGGACATTCTGGACATGTCGGAACAGGAATTTACCCAGTATCAACGTAAAATCCAGATCATTTTCCAGAATCCCTATGCTTCTCTGAATCCGCGCTTTACCGTAGGGCAAATCCTGATGGAACCGATGCAGATTCACAAGATTGGTCAGGATGATGCCGAACGCAAACAAATGGCTCTGGATTTGCTGGAACGGGTCAGCTTGCCTGCTCAGGCTTTTTATCGCTACCCGCATGAGTTTTCCGGTGGTCAGCGTCAGCGGATTGCAATCGCACGTTGCCTGACCTTAAAGCCTGAGATTTTGATCTGCGATGAATCGGTCTCGGCACTGGATGTCTCAGTACAGGCGCAGGTGCTGAATTTACTGCAAGATTTGCAGGATGAATTCGGACTCAGCTATATCTTTATTTCACATGATTTGTCGGTAGTGAAATATATTTCAGATCAGATCATGGTGCTGAATCATGGTGAATTGGTGGAAATCGCCAATTCAGATGAATTGTATCAATCTCCACAGCATGAATATACCAAGCGTTTACTCGGTGCCATTCCGCAAGGGATTCCACAAAGTGCCTGATGCATAAGGCATAAAAAAAGTCAGGCAATGTGCCTGACTTTTTTTATTTATCTTAATTAAAACTTTTTAAAGCCTTTGTTGATACCGTATGGACGACGCGGCGCATTTTCATCACGCTCTTCACGACGACCAAAGCCTTGATCCGGACGGTTTTCACGACGCACAAACTGAGTGCCATTCTGGTTTTCAGCTCTGTCACGACGACCATAAGCATTGTCATCACGACGCTCACGGCCAGTATTATTTTGTGGTTGCTCATCACTGTCACGACGTTGCTGACGCAAGAAACCGCCACGGCGTGCAGCCATCGGCTTGTCCTGCATACGTTCATTACGGCGTTTCGCCATACCAAACAAACCAGTGCCTTGACGTGGTTTCAATTCCACAGCTTTGGTCAGGTTGTCGATATCGTTTTTATCCAGTTCAATCCAGCGACCGGTACGCAGTTCGCGTGGCAAAATCACAGTACCATAACGGGTACGCAGTAGACGGCTGACTTTCAGGCCTTGTGATTCAAAGATACGACGTACTTCACGGTTACGACCTTCTTTTACTACCACCTGGAACCAACGGTTGATCCCGTCACCACCGAGTTCAGAGAAAGATTCGAATTTTGCCGGACCATCGTCTAGCACCACTCCTTTGAGCATGTTGTTACGAATTTGTGGTGTAACTTCACCCATGACACGAACTGCATATTCACGTTCGATTTCATTCGATGGGTGCATCAAGCGGTTGGCAAGTTCACCATCATTTGTGAACAGTAGCAGACCGGTCGAGTTAATATCCAGACGACCCACCATTACCCAGCGATCGCCCGGAATAGCAGGCAGCTGCTCAAACACGGTCGGACGGTTTTCAGGATCGCTACGTGAGCAGATCTCGCCTTCAGGCTTGTAATAGATAATGACACGACGACGGATTTCGTCTTCAATCTGGAAGGCAACTTTACGACCATCGATGCGAAGCTCATCACCTGGTTCGATTCGTTCACCCACTTGGGCAATTTGCCCGTTGACACTTACACGACCCGCGGCAATGACTTCTTCCATATAACGGCGAGAACCCAAACCAACGCGTGCAAGCACCTTTTGCAACTTTTCACTCATGACAGCATAACCTTAGAAATAATTATCAACAGTTCACCTATTTATGACTTCGGTGCATTCGCATCGAGGGCCATAAAAGCTTCCTTGGCATCCTGCAGGGGAGGCAATTGGCCCAAACTATTCAGGCCAAACGCATTTAAAAATTGTGGCGTTGTCATTAACAACGCAGGTCTTCCAGGGAGTTCACGAAATCCAGACTCTTTAATCCAGTTCCAGTCAAACAGCGTACGCAAGTTTTGACTGTTATTCGTGACACCACGAATTTGTTCAATATCCGCTCGGGTCACTGGCTGGTGATAAGCAATCACCGCAAGCGTCTCTAGTAATGAAGGCGACAAGCGAGCCGGTCGCTCAGGCCAGGTCTGTGCAATAATATTACGATATTTTGCACGCACTTGAAAACGATAACCTTGTGCTGTTTCAATCAGTTCGATCGAACGGCCATGCATCAGCATGGAAAGTTGTTGTAAATACTGACGTAATTCCTGCTTGCTATAGCGATCCTGAAAAGCTTCTTTCAGACGAGCCAATGAAACCGCGGAGTCGCTGGCAAAAATAATGGCTTCAAGCTGCATCAATACTTCATGCAGATTATCTTCTGCAGATAACAGCGTATTTTGATCGAGTGTCATTGACTGGCTCCTTGAATTGCGAGCGGGGCTTCAATACCTGTAGCAATAATCTGAATTTTTTGTTGTCGGGTCAGTTCCAGCACCGCCATAAAGGTTACCACCATACCCATACGGCCTTGGCTCGGTTTTAACAAGTCCTTAAAGCTGAGTATTGCGCCAGTTTCAATACAACTTTCAATATAGGCAATACGTTCTTCCAGCAGTACCGGTTCCTGTTGCACCTGATGAATCACGGGTTCAGGACGATTAAATATACAAAGCAAGGCATCACGCAATAAATCGCTTGAATAGCCTTCATTCGGCTGCTGGATTTCGCCCAAACTGACGTTGGTGGTGAAAGTGTCACGTTCCAGAATCGGCATCTGGCCCAGACGTTCTGCTGCCTGTTTAATTCTTAAATAATTTTCTAAACGGTCAATCAGTTCTTGTTTTGGATCCTGTTCAATCGCAGTCAGGCTTTTCGGTTTCGGCAAAAGCAAACGTGATTTCAGATCTGCCAGTAAGGCCGCCATCACCATATAGTCGGCCGTCAGCTCGATGTTCAGGGATTTCATCGCGTCCATATAAGACAAATACTGCGCTGCAATCGGCGCGATATCGACCTGTAACAGATCAAAACCGTTTTTTTGAATCAGGTAAATTAAAAAGTCGAGTGGGCCTTCAAAATGTTCTAATAAGATTTCAAATGCCGCTGGAGGAATGTACAGATCCTCTGGAATTGTATCCTGCCATTCATCCAGAACCCGAATGTGCGGAGCAGATTCCATAGTGTTATGGATAATTTGAGTCATTACAATTATAGGCCACGCGAATTTTCAAAGGCATGCAAAGGCTTGATTTTCGGTATCTGATCGAAAGAAAAGCACAGGATTAAGCGTTGTCATTGTACTGGAAAAGTAACTTTAAATAAATTAAATAAGCCGTCAAAGCCATAAAAACTTAAAAAAATAATGGAATTTATCTGCGATTTTAAAATAGCACAAAGGAAAATGGCAGAATCGGGCGGGAAATGCAGCGGTGATTTTCATGCTAAATTGGCTCTCATAATTAAGCTTATCTGGTAGATGATGCCAGTTGATTCACTTCAAAACTCGATCAATACAGTGATTCTCCTCAAAAGAGTAAATAAGCTAGCTGGCAGATATCGAATGATTTTTAAACGGATTTCCCATTAAAAAACATAAAATTAATAAGTATTAATAAACTATTTCCCTGTAATTTTTGGTCAAAAATACCGCTATACTCTCGAAAAATAGTCAAGAATCACAAAAATCAATAAAAAGGTGAAGAAAGCATGCCACTTATTCTGGTTGTTATTGGGATGATCGCATTCGGGGGATTTTGGGCTTATCCCAAATATCAGATTATGCAGCTTGAAGATGAAGCACGCACAGGACTGAAATCAGGCGGATTTTCAGCTTTTGCGGAACAGGCCCGACCTGTCATGCAGGCCATGAAAATGGATTTTAGTGTGCTGGACCAATATCCCAATATTCGTTTTTACATGCGGCATATGGCTTATGAGGGCGACCAGCTGGATGAGCGAATTAAACTGGATATGCAAGCCATGTCTTGTGAGTCGATCAATTCCTTTAAAGTCATGGAACCCAAAGCACGTACGGCGATGCTGAATGTACTGGAAGAAGATCAGATTGTTTTTCATGTGTATCTGAAAAATAAACTGGGTGAAGAGCTCATGCATCATGAACAGAAGCTATCGCAATGTCCAAATTTCATTGCGGTTCGTCATTATGAACGTAGTTCAGATTCCTAAACTGTCTTTGCCAGCCACTGCATATCTGCCGAATTGAAAAGAATAGAACTGCAACCTCTCACCCTATGCTGTTTTAGATTTTCATGGTGAGGAATGGCTGTATTCCTTGGTCGCAAATTCAATGATACGTTGGCAAGTTTCTGCCAGGCATACATTTTGGTTTGAATAGATCTGCAACAACTGTCTCGCTACAGCCAACGTCAGGAAAAATTGGTACTCAGTATGATCAATATTTACAGTGGGATGGGAAGGAAAATGTGCTTCGACCATGACTGCCTTGGATTGCAGTGTCCAAGGCAGTTCTGCATAGATTAAATCCTGTGCAGAAAATTCATGCTGATTTAGCAGGAGATAAAATAAATCCATTCATTTTGACTCCCCGAATGTTTGTAGGAATTTCTCAAGCGTCGTTTATTCAAAGGCGCTGACATCTCCCATACCACGACGAATCACTTCTGGATGATCACCAGATAAATCTACAATAGAGGTCGTGCTCAACGTGCCTAAACCACTATCTACAAAAACATCAATGCGTTTGCCCAGCTGCATTTCAATATCATAAGGATCATCGAGTGGGTCAGTCTGACCCGGTAAAATCAGGGTAGAGGTCAACAGCGGTTCACCGAGTTCTTTCAGTAACATTTGACACACCGGATTATTTGGAATGCGCAGACCAATGGTTTTTTTCTTGGGGTGCATCAACCGACGCGGGACTTCGCTGGTCGCAGGTAAAATAAAGGTCGTAATAGCCGGTGTATTATTTTTCAGCAAACGGTACATGGCATTGTCCACCTTGGCATAAGTGGCAATATCGGACAAATCACAGCACAGAATCGCATATTGATGCTTTGGGCCCAGACCACGAATTTGCGCAATCCGCTCCATGGCACTCTTGTTCCCAATCTGGCAACCAATCGCATAGGCCGCATCAGTGGGATAGACCACCACCTCACCCGCACGGATACGTTCCACTGCCTGACTGATTAAGCGGGGTTGCGGATTGTCTGGGTGTACGCGTAAATGCAGCATAGAGACTACTCCAAGCTTGGGCTGATGGCTTATTATGTGGCGCTCAGGCAAGATCTGGCAATCATAAAAAAGGTAGATTTGTGTAATTTAATCAAGCATTTCACGTATAAATTCATCAGATTGTAAACTTTTGCCACCTCTAATGCAGATACAGATACATTGGATAAAGCGCGCTGCATCACATGGAAGTTTGGCTGTACCATTAAAATAAGCCTGTACTTGAGCGTAGACATTATCTTTAAAGCTGGCACCATCACCGCCGTCGCCAGTCAGGTTATCCAAAGAAACCCGAAATTTACGGCCAAAAGCCTGGGCAAACATCCACTCAATTGCCTGTGGCTTGATTTCCACCTGTTCAAATAAAGCCTGCTGTTCACGGGTCCGCCCATCCGGGGCATACCAGTAACCCAGATCAGGCAGCAGGCGGCGTTTGTCTCCGGCAATGGTCCAGTGGCTGATTTCATGCAAAGCGCTATTAAAGAAACCATGGGCAAACTGGATCCGGGCAGGACTGTTTGTACTTGCAGGGAAATATTCTGGTTCAAATTCGCCACGCATTAAAGTGACATTTAAATGGGAAAACCAGTGATTAAAGTGTAAGATGAGCCAGTCCACCTGCTGCGCTTCTGACGATAAATTCGCCCATGGCGAGAGTTGCACTTGTTGTGTTGAACTGTCAGAATCAAGGCTTGGAATTGTGCTAACGAGTGATGAAACATTCACTTCTGTTTGCGGCTGCAACAGATGCATGACTTGAGTTACCCAAATGGTCTGTCGAAATAAGTACAAAATTGTATCTTAATCTTTGACAGAGTACTGATGAATTTGTAGAATTGCCGCCTTAATTATGTCAGCAAATACCTTTCCGGCACAGATTGAGCCGTTTAAATGGGCTGAACAGGGTTTTAAATGGTCAGGTCAACTGCCTTTATCCCGCTTTGTTCGTATCGCTCGTGAAGCTGTTGGATCAATTGATGATCAATTGATTAACATAGACTGTAAGCTATCAATGGATGCCTATCATCGTATTGCATGGCTAGATGGTCACGTTGAAACAAAAGTTCCTATGGAATGTCAGCGTTGTCTGGAAACTGTAGAAATTGAACTGGTTTCATCGTTCCATTTGGCACTTGTGGATGATGAGTCACTGATAGAGCGCTTGGATGAGGATGCTGATTTCATCGTCCTAGGTGAAAGTGAAGCAACGACCAAAGGTGATTATGATGCACCAGCGACCGCTGATTTACTCGCGCTGATAGAAGATGAACTGTTATTGTTGATGCCGTTGTCGCCTAAACATGAGTTTTGTGAACATAAGCATCAACCTGCCGTAGAAGAAGTGGCTGAAGAAAAACGGGACAACCCGTTTGAAGTTTTGGCTGCTTTGAAGGGTAAACTTAACTAATTTTTGTGTTATACTCTTGTGTATAAGACAATCGAATTTGTTCTGATCCATTTTTTCGATCTTTGTAAGGAGCCATCATGGCCGTTCAGCAAAACCGTAAAAGTCGCTCTCGCCGTGACATGCGCCGTTCACATGACGCTTTAACCGAGAATGCATTAACTGTAGACCAAGCTACTGGCGAGACTCACCGTCGTCACCACGTATCTAAAGATGGTATCTACCGTGGTCGTCAATTATTCGCTAAAGCATCTGCTGAATAATTGGTGATGTATTAAGCGTCAAGCTTAGTAGAAAAAATGGGAGCATTTAGCTCCCTTTTTTTTGTCTTTGATTTTTAGGTGTATCGGTTTTTTGTTGTATTTGGCAATTACCGCCAGCAAAATTACATGCTAAATTGCGCTCCACAATGATTTAGGTGGTCTTATTGGTCAGTCTTCTGGTTAGGATTGAAGAAGCACACCTCTTGAATGAAAGGATTTTATTATGTCTGCTACACCACTCGAACAAGCAGCACCCGCAACGAAAACTGCATTTGTGTTTCCGGGTCAGGGCTCACAGAAAGCCGGTATGCTGGCTGAACTTGCAGAACAGTTTGCGAGTATTCACGAGACATTTGCAGAAGCATCTGAAGCCGTCGGTTTTGATCTGTGGCAGATTGCGCAAACTGGCGAAGGTCTGGATCAAACTGAATTTACCCAGCCAGTATTGCTGACTGCAAGTATTGCCTTATGGCGCGTTTGGTTGGAATCTGGCGGTGTAGCACCGAAATATCTGGCAGGCCATTCACTGGGCGAATACAGTGCATTGGTCGCATCGGGTGCTTTAAGCCTGGGTGATGCTGCGAAGCTGGTGAACTTGCGTGGCAAACTCATGCAGACTGCAGTACCTCAGGGTGTGGGCGCGATGGCTGCCATTTTGGGTCTGGACGATGCCAAAGTGATTGAGCTGTGTGCACAAGCAACTGCAGCAGGAGAAGGTTCTGTCGAAGCGGCGAACTACAATGCGCAAGGGCAGGTTGTCGTTGCAGGCAATAAAGATCGCGTTGAAGCAGTGATGGCATTGGCCAAAGAAAACGGCGGAAAAGCCATTGCATTGCCAGTATCGGTTCCATCGCATTGTTCATTGATGAAACCTGCTGCTGAACAGTTTGCTCCGGCATTGGAACAAACCGCCATTGAGCTACCACGCATTCCTGTATTACAAAATGTAGGCGCGCAAGCGGCAACCAGTGTAGATGAATTGCGTCAGGCGTTGACCGCGCAACTTTATGAGTCGGTACAATGGACTAAAACCTTACAATTCCTTCAAGATGAAGGTGTTGAGTACATCGTAGAATGTGGTCCGGGTAATGTATTGACCAACTTGGCGAAACGCTTGCCGAATATTCAAAAAGCACTTCCACTGGACAGTCAATCTCGTCTGGAAGATGCATTAAACACCGTATTGGCGGCAGAAGGGAAAAGTGCATGACACAGGAACGTAAAGTTGCTCTGGTAACAGGTGCAAGTCGTGGTATTGGTGCTGCGATCGCACAGCAATTGATTCAAGACGGTTATTTTGTCGTAGGTACTGCAACGTCTGAAGCAGGTGCGGAAAAATTATCGGCAGAATTTGCTGAAAATGGCGCTGGAAAAGTACTAGATGTACGTGATGGTGCTGCGATTGATGCGCTGGTAACGGACATCGAACAGAACTATGGTCCAGTCCTTGCGTTGGTCAATAATGCAGGTATTACCAAAGACAATTTGCTGCTGCGTATGTCTGAAGATGACTGGGATGATATTTTAAATATTCACCTGAAAGCAGTTTACCGTTTGTCTAAGCGTGTACTCAAAGGCATGACCAAGGCGCGTTTCGGCCGCATTATCAATATCAGTTCTGTGGTGGCACACTTTGCCAACCCGGGTCAGGCCAATTATTCTGCTGCCAAAGCAGGTATTGAGGCATTTAGCCGTAGCCTTGCCAAAGAAATGGGTAGCCGTCAAATTACCGTAAACTCGGTAGCACCAGGTTTTATTGCGACTGAAATGACTGAACAGCTAAGCGAAGAAATTCGTAAAAAGATGACTGAGCAGGTGGCATTAAACCGTTTAGGTGATCCACAAGATATCGCAAATGCCGTAAGTTTCTTGGCTTCGGATAAAGCCAGTTACATTACTGGTACAGTTATGCATGTAAATGGGGGCTTATACATGAGCTAAGCTCAAGTATAAACTTTCCAAATTTTTTAGATTCAATTAAACTAACGGCATTAAAAACGCCACAAGCAATGAGGAGAATTCCTGTGAGCGATATCGAACAACGTGTTAAGCAAGCAGTTGCAGAACAACTTGGTATCAAAATCGAAGAGATTAAAAACGAAGCGTCTTTCATGGATGACTTAGGTGCAGATTCTCTAGATCTAGTTGAACTTGTTATGTCTTTCGAAAATGACTTCGACATCACGATTCCTGATGAAGATTCTAACGAAATCACAACTGTTCAATCTGCAATTGACTACGTTTCTAAGAAACTAGGTTAATCGCCGATTTCAGCTTTGCTGAACATAAAGACCACCCTTGAGGTGGTTTTTTTGTGTCTGCATTTCACATGAATGGAGGTTTTACAATCCATTACCTTTCTGTCACCAATGACTAACTATCTCTCTAGAGTTTTCATTATAAAAATAAGAGTGATGTGACATTAACAACAAGAATGGAGTCCGCTATGGGTCTTTTTGATTTTGTAAAAGGTATCGGTAAGAAGAATACAGCTGCTGCGGAACCACAGGCTGCACCTACAACGACAACGCCGGCTGCAGCACAACCTGCGGAGCCTTCTGCTCAGGAAGTGGCAAATAAATTACTCGGCCATGTGAAAAGTCTGGGCCTTCCGATCACTGGTTTATCCATCAGTTATAATTCAGCCTCAGATCTGGCGACGGTCAGAGGTCAGGTACAAAGTCAGGCCGATCGTGAAAAGATTGTTCTGGCCGTGGGTAATATTGATCATGTGGCCAAAGTGGATGATCAGCTTACAGTGAGTAGTCCTGAGCCGGAAAGTAAGTTCTACACGGTGAAATCAGGTGACAGTTTGTCAAAAATCTCAAAAGAATTTTATGGTGATGCCAATCAGTATAATAAGATTTTTGAGGCTAATCGTCCGTTACTCAAAGATGCAGATGATATTTTCCCGGGACAGGTGCTCCGCATTCCTGCTTAAGATTTAATAAGTCCAATCAATGTTCGATCTTAAAGCCCCGTTCGGGGCTTTGCTGTTTCTGCCAGTAGCTTTTAAAAGCCATCATTACTAAATACCCAAGTCCAGATATAAACTTTCTTTGACTTCTTCCATCACCACATAACTATGTGAAGATGCAGAAGCGGGTAGTTTTTTCAGTAAATCCCCCAGCAGGCGGCGATAAGCACTCATTTCTTTTAAACGCGCTTTGACCAGATAATCAAAATCACCAGAAATTAAATGGCATTCCAGGACTTCCGGAATCTCAGTCAGATTGCGTGCCACCTGATCAAAGACATCTCCTGATTTGGCGGAGAGTTTAATTTCCAGAAAAACCAGCAGGTTGCGCTCCAGCATTTCCGGATTTAAACGGGCGTAATAGCCCATGATGATGCCTTCACGCTCTAGCCGTTTTACCCGCTCTGAACAGGGTGTGGTCGATAGATTGACGCGTGCTGCAAGTTCGCTAATGGCAATCCGGCCATCGCGTTGCAGGATATCCAGAATCATGCGGTCAATGCGGTCTAATTTGCGCATCAATATTTCCCTCTTTTTTTTAATTCTGCCCGAAAAAATATTTATTTCACTGAATATATAGTCTGAATATAGTGAATTTAACTATTAAAGCAAAAATATACTAGTGAAATAAACTGAAAAGATGTTTGAGGGTTAAGGTAATGCGCGTATTGGTTTTAGGTAGTGGTGTGATTGGTGTGGCAAGCGCTTACTATCTGGCGCAGCAGGGAGCAACCGTGACTGTGTTGGATCGTCAGGCAGGTCCGGCGCAAGAAACCAGCTTCGGTAATGCCGGGCAGATTTCTCCAGGATATTCGACCCCTTGGGCTGCACCAGGTATTCCATTTAAGGCAGTCAAATGGATGTTTCAGCATCATGCACCGTTGGCGATTAATGTCGATGGCAGCTTGTGGCAATTGCAGTGGATGGCACAAATGCTGAAAAACTGTAATGCCCAGCATTATGCAGTCAATAAAGAACGGATGGTGCGTGTGGCTGAATACAGCCGTGACTGTTTACGTAATTTGCGCCGTGATATTGGCATCTCTTATGAAAACCGCGCGAAAGGTACTTTGCAGATTTTCCGTAAAGATGCGCAGCTGGATGCAGTTCAGCGCGATATCGAAGTTCTGAAGGAAACTGGAGTTGAGTTTGAACTGCTGGATCGCGATGGACTGGCGCGTGTAGAACCGGCATTGGCACAGGCAAAAGACAAACTGGTGGGTGGTCTTCATTTACCCAATGATGAAACAGGTGACTGCTATCTGTTTACCAATGCCCTGGCAGAACATGCCAAAGGGATGGGTGTAGAGTTTAAGTTTAATCAAAACGTTGAAAAGCTGATTGTAGAAGGTGACCAGATCAAAGGTGTTCTGGTCAATGGTCAGGTGCTCACGGCAGATAAATATGTGCTGGCCTTTGGTAGTTATTCACGTGATTTCCTTAAACCGCTTGAACTGAATTTGCCGGTATATCCAGTAAAAGGTTATTCATTAACCATTCCTATTCTAGATCCAGCCTTCGCTCCGCAATCTACCGTGCTGGATGAAACCTATAAAATTGCGATTACACGTTTTGACCAGCGCATTCGCGTGGGTGGAATGGCGGAACTGAGCGGTTTTAATTTGGGTCTGAATGAAGACCGTCGCGGCACGCTGGAAATGGTGACCCGTGATTTATTCCCAGGGGGTGACATGAATCAGGCCAGTTTCTGGACAGGCTTGCGTCCAATGACTCCGGACAGTACACCAATTATTGGAAAAACCCGCTTTAAAAACCTGTTCCTGAATACCGGACATGGCACGCTAGGCTGGACCATGGCCTGCGGTTCAGGAAAATTAATCAGCGATCTGGTTTTGGCACGTGATCCTGAAATCAGCACTGAAGGTCTATCATTGGCGCGCTATCACCAAGCTGCCTAAGGCCATCTGAGGCGGAATATTCAAGGAGGAATGTATGCCACGTCCCATTACTGCAATTATCCATCAACAGGCGCTTGCGCATAATTTAAGCGTGGTGCGCCAATGTATGCCCAATAGTCAGGTATTTGCCGTGGTCAAGGCCAATGCCTATGGGCACGGGATTGAACGGGTCTATGCGGCACTTCACGGTGCGGACGGTTTTGCTTTTCTGGATATTGAAGAGGGCACGCGCCTACGTGCGCTGGGATGCAAGAAGCCGTTGCTATTGCTCGAAGGTGTTTTTGCTCTAACGGATTTATTTGAATGTGCGAAGCATGAAATGAGCTTTGCCATTCATTCCTCGCATCAAGTGCAATGGTTGAAACAGTTTGCCGAAATAGTGCCAGATGCACAGTTTGATGTGTTTTTGAAAATGAACAGCGGTATGAACCGTCTGGGTTTTGAGCCACAGCAATATGCAGAGATCTGGCAGGAGCTGCATCAACTAAATAATGTCCGTTCAATCACGCATATGACCCATTTCTCCGATGCGGATGGTGAGCGTTTTGGATTGGATGGAATTGAACATCAACATTTCATTTTTAATAAAACGATTCAGGGGTTTGAAGGTAAAACATCACTCAGCAATAGCGCAGCCATTCTGCGGCATCATCAAACCCTCCATTCCGATATCGTACGTAGCGGCATCATGCTTTATGGTAGTTCGCCAGATTATCCAACACACACGATTCAAGACTGGAATTTGCAACCGAGCATGAGCTTACGCAGTGAAATTATCGCCATTCAAATGATCCAGGCAGGTCAGAGCATTGGCTATGGTTCCAAATTTATTGCCACACAGGATATGCGGATCGGGATTGTGGCCTGTGGTTATGCGGATGGTTATCAACGGTTATCGGCGACCGGTACGCCCGTGCTGGTCGATTCAATCAAAACACAGACATTGGGTCGAATCAGTATGGATATGCTGGCGGTAGACCTGACTGCGCTGCCGCACGCAGATATAGGTAGTGAAGTGGTACTTTGGGGCCAATCTTCCCAAGGTGTGGTTTTGCCGATTGATGAGGTGGCGGCCAGTTCAGGCACCATCGGCTATGAGCTGATGTGTGCGGTGACCGCTCGGGTTCATTTCCAGATTGACGCTTAAATTTTTAGTTTAAATTTTATTTAAATATCCCAAACAAGGAAGATCAGCATGACACAGGACAATACAGCCATTCAGCGACTCAACAGCAATCAAATCATGAGTGCGGTGACGATTCATCATCAAACCGTCTATCTATCAGGTCAGGTGCCAAATAGCACGGATCTGGATGTACGCGGCCAAACACTGGAAGTCTTTGTAAAAATTGAGGAATTGCTTGCATTGGCCAATACTGATAAAAGCCAGCTGCTTTCTGCACAACTGTTCGTGAAAAATCTGAATGATTTTCAAACTGTGAATCAGCTTTGGGTGGAATGGTTACAAGGTCATGGCACGCCGGCACGTGCCACGATTCAGGCAGATTTGGTTAATCCGGACTGGCTGATTGAAATTGCAGTCATTGCAGCTCAAGCTTAATTGAATTTTTGATATTGAAATCTCCCATGCAATGATTTAAGTCGTTTTAGTGCAGTAAATCTCACTGAACAGCGCAGTAAAAAGTATGAAAATATCATAATAAGCGTTCGAGGACTGAACGTTGTAAATTCAGCTTGATGCTGTTGTAAAGATTAAAAAGGATGTAAAAATGAAAACCACCCCGGGCACAGAAGACGTAAAATCGTCGCCGCATGAGTTGCAACGAAAACTCTCTAACCGACATTTGCAGTTAATCGCCATTGGTGGCTGTATCGGTACCGGCCTGTTTATGGGATCGGGAAAAACCATCTCCCTGGCAGGCCCTTCAATTTTGATCATTTATATGATCATTGGTGGCATGTTCTTCTTCCTGATGCGTGCGTTGGGTGAAATGCTGCTATCCAATCTGCATTACAAATCTTTTATTGATATGGCCCATGACCTGATCGGGCCGGGTGCTGGCTATTATATTGGCTGGTCGTACTGGCTGGGTTGGGTGCTGGTAGGGATTGCCGATCTCGCGGCGATTATTAACTATTTGAGTTTCTGGCTGCCCGAAGGCATGGCCTTTACCCCGATGGGGCAGGCGATGATTAGTATTGGCTGTGTGCTGTTTATTCTCGCGATTAACCTAGTCACGGTAAAACTGTTTGGTGAGATTGAATTCTGGTTCGCACTAATCAAGATTTTAGCCATTCTTGGTTTGATCTTTGTCGGTGGTTATATGGTGTTTAGCGGCTTTCAGGCACCGAGTGGCGCCGTCGCCAGCTTTAGTAATGTCTGGGCACATGGTGGTTTATTTCCCAAAGGCTTTACTGGCTTTCTGGCAGGTTTCCAGATTGCCATGTTTGCCTTTGTCGGGGTGGAACTGCTCGGTACGATGGCGGCAGAAACCAAAGATCCAGAAAAGAATTTACCCAAAGCGGTCAATGCCATTCCTACGCGTATCATTCTGTTCTATGTATTGTCATTGCTGATGATCATGTCGGTTACACCATGGCATTTGATTCCTGCGGATCAAAGTCCATTTGTGAGTTTGTTCCTGTATGCCGGTATTCCAACTTCAGCCATTATCATGAACCTGGTGGTATTGTCATCAGTGATGTCCTCTATGAACAGTGGCGTATTCTCGACCAGCCGTATGTTGTTTGGTCTTGCACGTGATGGACAGGCACCTCAAGCTTTGGCGCGGTTATCTAGTCGGGCTGTACCAGCCACGGGGTTGTTTTTCTCCTGTGCTTTTATTATGTTGGGGGCAGCATTTCAGTATTTCGTACCAAACACCATGGAAGCTTTTACTCTGGCAAGTTCGCTGTGTGTGATTCTGTTTATTAGTATCTGGAGCATCATCATGGTGTGCTATATCCGTTATCGTAAGCAGCAACCGCAAAAGCATGCAGCTTCGACCTTTAAGATGCCGGGTGGAGTAGGGATGTCTTATGTGGTATTGGCATTCCTGTTATTCGCCTTGATTATTCTGAGTCTGGAACCCGATACCTTAAAGGCTCTGATGATCAGTCCTTTATGGTTGATTATTCTGGCAGTGACCTATCGTTTGCTGTATAAGCCGCGTATGCGTCAGCGTGGTAATCCTTAAATATTCAGACATAAAAAATCCCCGACTGATCGGGGATTTTTTATTTAGCAGGTGAATTAGAAAGTAGGTTTAACCACGACTAAAATCACCACTGCAAATAAGATCAGGGTTGGCATCTCATTAAAATAACGCCAAAACTTGTGTGACTTGTAATGTGCATTATCAATCAGCTTCTTGCGGTAATAACCACACACCAGATGGTAAATCACCAATAAACCGACCAGGCCGACTTTAAGGTAAAACCATAAGGCTTCATGATAGTGACGCGTTGCATCACCCCAGTCGACCAGAAAGTGCGCCGTAATCAAGGTAGCCAACATGGCTGGCCACATGATGCCACGGTACAGCTTACGTTCCATGACTTCAAAGCGTTGATGACTGACGGCATCTTCGCTCATGGCATGGTAAACATACAGCCGTGGCAAGTAGAACAAAGCCGCGAACCAGCAAACCACTGCAATAATATGTAATGCTTTTACCCACAAGAAAGCATCAGAAGGAGCATCCATCAAGTCACCCTAAATTGGGCAGCTTAGCCTTCCCACTTTTTGAAAATGAGACAAGCATTTACGCCGCCGAAACCGAAACTGTTACTCATCACAGTATTCAATTTTGCGTCACGTTTTTCAAGCACGATATCAAACGGTTTCGCGCCTTCATCCAGCTCGGTCACGTTGATGTTTGGAGCAATAAAGTCATTCTGCATCATCAGAACTGAATAAATCGCTTCCTGAACACCAGCAGCACCAAGACTGTGACCTGTCATTGACTTGGTTGAGCTGAGTGGAGGAACCTGACCTTCACCAAAAGCACGTTCCATTGCTTTAAGTTCTGTGATGTCACCCGCTGGAGTAGAAGTACCATGCGTATTTACATAGTCAATTTTATCGACACCGTGTTGTTTTGCTTCTTCTAAAGCCATTAGTACGCAACGCGTTGCACCTTCACCAGATGGTGCAACCATGTCGGCACCATCCGAGTTGGCTGCATAGCCTACGACTTCGGCAAGAATGTTGGCACCACGCGCTTGCGCATGTTCCAAAGACTCAAGAATCACGAAACCACCACCACCGGCAATCACGAAACCGTCACGGTCTGCAGAATAAGGGCGTGATGCTGTTTCAGGGCTGTCATTGTATTTAGAGCAAAGTGCGCCCATCGCATCAAACAACAAGCTTTGTGACCAGTGATCTTCTTCACCGCCACCCGCCAGCATTAAATCTTGTTTACCGAGTTGAATCAGGTTGTAAGCATAACCAATCGCATCGGCAGAGGTTGCACATGCACTAGTAATGGTATGTGCCACGCCTTGTAATTTGAATGCAACGCCAACGTTAGCCGTAATGGTGTTGGTCATATTACGTGGTACAAAGAAAGGACCGACTTTACGTGCACCTTTGGTTTGCAATAATTCGTTCATTTCAATAACGGAAGCAGTTGAACCGCCACCTGAACCACCCGCAATACCATAGCGTGGGTTGCCAGCTAGATCTTCAACTTTTAAACCTGCATGTTCAACTGCAGCAAGGGCTGAGTTATATGCATACATCGCACATACGCCCATAAAGCGTTTCAGTTTTCGGTCGATCCCGTCGAAATCCTGCTCGGCTGCAGCACTAACATGACTTTTGAAATTGAGTTCAGCATAAGTCGGATTAAAACGTGTTCCTGAAATCCCGTTTTGTAAAGAATGGTTTACATCCTCTAATGTATTACCAATACATGAGTTAATACCCATGCCAGTGATGACAACACGTTTCATCTACAGATCCTTATAGTTTGCTCTATGCTCAGCGGCAGATATCTGGGTTTTAAAATCGCCCAATCCAGCGCTTAGCCTTATTTCATGATGGGGAACATGATAGCAGAAAGACTTTTGAAATCTTATGGCAAATGTTATGCCGTGTGACAGTCGGTTGAGTTTGTGAGTCGGCATGTAGGGGTTTTACTAAATGAAACAGAATAAAGTTGAGATAAACGCTGACTACACCTAGTATTTATACCAAATACAAGCACATGAATGCTGAGGTAAAAAATGGTAAATGCTAATAATAAACAATCTAATGGTCTGATTTCGAATGCCTTTGGAGTGGCGAAAAAGTTCAGTTCAACCGGATTGGATTTGTTGAATCATGTTGCGCCGGATTCGGTGACTAAAGCGCTGAAGCCTTCTAACTCCGATCAGGTGATTGACGGTTCGGCGAAGACGAAAAGCGCTTTTTCAGCTAAAAAATATGATAATCCTCAGCAAATGCTTCGCGAGCATCTTCCAAATGTCTCTCGTCAACTTCTCGGGCGCCGCTTTAATACCGTGAATAATGTCGCGCATTTTGTTTCTCCAGACTTAACCGAAAAAGTGTCTAACTACTTTTATGACCGTCTGAATCAATTCAGTAATCAAACCAGTTCGGTGGATGCCATTCTGAATGAAGCGGGAGCGAAAGATTTAGAGGAATTGACTCAGGATGTTGATCGATCCAAGCGAATTTCACAGGCTTTAGGTGAACAAAACAAATGGATTGCAACGGTGCAGGGTGCAGTGAGTGGTGCTTCAGGAATGCTTGGTACTGCCATTGATATTCCAGCCTCTTTGCTCATGGCATTGCGTACCATCTATCAAGTCGGTCGCTCTTATGGTTTTGACCTGAGTAAAGAAGATGATCAGGAAATCGTTCAGCATATCTTTAGACAGATTGACCTGAGCCTGATTGCGGAAAAACAGACCTTATTATTAGGTTTAAAAGCTTTAAGTAATACACTTAAAACTCATGATATCTCGCAGTTACAAGCCATGCTAGGTTCTGATAATGATGTCAGCGCCATCAAGCAATGGTTAAGTCGTCATGAGGGAGAGGCTAAATGGGAATGGATGAATCATCTGCCAAAAATTTCGATTCTGGAGCGATTAACCAAACTGACGCCTCTGGCAAGTGCTGGTATTGGGGCTGTATATAGCCATCGTTTTGTCGAGGATGTAAATCAGAAAGCTCAGGAAGCATTCTCGCATGCACGCCAATACCTGATTCAGCATCAGGATTCGCAATTGTCTCCTTATGCTGCCTATGAAAAAGCAGTTAGTTTGTTGCAACAGGCAACTCCGAAACTCTTAAATGGTGCCTCTCACGAAGTTGAGCCTGCGAAAGATAATCTGATCATGGATAAAGATATTGCGATCGAAGGCAATAACACGATTACCCAAGTCAAGCTGGTCAAAAAAGAGCAGAATGATCTAAGCTCTGAAGAAGCAGAAGTGAAGAAAGATGAAAAGGTGAGTGAAGGGCTAGAAGCGCTCAACGATGAGTTGGTTGAACCTGCGGCAGACAAGCAGTCGCAACAACCGGCTTTATCCAAAACTTCATTTGATCCGGAAATCGAAGCTGAACTGCATCCAGAAGCTGCTGACGAGGCGGAAGCTGCTACAGAGACTTCACAGCAGGGTGCAGAGGATCAAGAAAACTCGGAAACTAAATCTGAAGCTCAAGACGTGACCAAAAAAGCTGGTAAAAATTCAAAAAAATAAGCGAATTTTGAAGGTAAATAAAAGCAAGCAAATGTCGTGAGAAACGGCATTTGCTTGGCTTGAGTAGGTTGACCAATTTTGCATCTTGAATTACAATTGCATGCCCTCAAAAAGTAGTAGTTTTTTGGGGCTTTTTATTAACGGGAGAATTGCCAAATGGCAACAACAAATCAGTTGATCCGCAAGGGTCGTACGACTTTAGTTGAAAAATCTAAAGTTCCTGCGTTGAAGGCTTGTCCACAGCGCCGTGGTGTTTGTACACGTGTTTACACAACTACACCTAAAAAACCTAACTCAGCAATGCGTAAAGTTTGCCGTGTTCGCTTAACTTCAGGTTTCGAAGTTTCTAGCTACATCGGTGGTGAAGGCCATAACCTACAAGAGCACAGTGTTGTTCTTATCCGTGGTGGTCGTGTTAAAGACTTACCAGGTGTACGTTACCATACCGTTCGTGGTTCTTTAGACTGTGCTGGTGTTAAAGATCGTAACCAGTCTCGTTCTAAATACGGTACTAAACGTCCTAAGAAATAATTCGTTAAGAATTAAATTTTAAGAACGTAGAACCGCAATCCTTTATCGTCTCGCTTGTCTGATTTCTGCATTAATTTTGTGAAAATTCCAAGCGACGTATAGTAAGGCCAGCGAGTAGTACATGACACTTTGTACTCATGCTGGATAAACCTGAAGTGTCATCTTTATAGGTAGTTTAAAATGCCAAGACGTCGCGTAGTCGCTGCTCGTGAAATCCTTCCGGATCCTAAGTTCAGCAGCCAAACAATCGCTAAATTCATGAACCACGTAATGCAAGATGGTAAAAAATCTATTGCTGAAAGTATCGTTTACGGTGCTTTAGACCGCGTTCAAGAAAAATCTAAAGTAGACCCAGTTGAATTTTTCGAGACTACTCTTGAAAAAGTTCGTCCTATGGTCGAAGTAAAAGCACGCCGTGTTGGTGGTGCTACATACCAAGTTCCTATGGAAGTACGCCCATCCCGTCGTACTGCTCTAGCGATGCGTTGGTTAGTAGATGCTGCTGCTAAGCGTTCTGAAAAAACTATGGCTTTACGTCTTGCTGGCGAGTTGCTTGATGCATCTGAAGGCAAAGGCGCTGCGGTTAAGAAACGTGAAGATGTGCACCGTATGGCTGAAGCCAACAAAGCCTTCTCTCACTACCGTTTCTAAGCAGATAAAACAGGCCCTATTCAGGAGGGTGACAAGACCGTCATGGTTTTGTCACCAAAGCGCTTTAAGTTGCTATGCAGCTTAAAGCGTCCTGTTTTAAACAACAAAATTTAGGAATGCTAGAAATCATGGCACGTCAAACCCCAATTTCTCGTTATCGTAACATTGGTATTTCTGCGCACATTGATGCGGGTAAAACCACAACTACAGAACGTATTTTGTTCTACACAGGTGTATCTCACAAAATTGGTGAAGTACACGATGGTGCAGCAACAATGGACTGGATGGAGCAAGAGCAAGAACGTGGTATTACCATTACTTCTGCTGCTACGACTACATTCTGGTCAGGTATGTCTAAACAGTTCCCTGAACACCGTATCAACGTAATTGATACACCGGGACACGTTGACTTCACAATTGAAGTTGAACGTTCTATGCGTGTTCTTGATGGTGCGTGTATGGTTTACTGTGCTGTAGGTGGTGTACAACCTCAGTCTGAAACTGTATGGCGTCAAGCGAACAAATACCAAGTGCCTCGTTTAGCATTCGTGAACAAGATGGACCGTACTGGTGCCAACTTCTTCCGTGTTGTTGAACAAATGAAAACACGTTTAGGTGCATCTCCAGTACCTGTAGTAATCCCTGTTGGCGCTGAAGAAAACTTCCAAGGCGTAATCGACTTGATCGAAATGAAAGCGATCATTTGGGACGAAGCTTCACAAGGTATGAAGTTTGAATACGGTGAAATCCCGGCTGAACTTCAAGAAACTGCTGAAGAATGGCGTACAAACATGGTTGAAGCTGCTGCTGAAGCTTCTGAAGAGTTAATGGATGAATACCTGAACAATGGCGATTTGACTAAAGAACAAATCGTTGCTGGTCTACGTGTCCAAACTTTGGCTTGTCAAATTCAACCAATGCTTTGTGGTACAGCATTCAAAAACAAAGGTGTTCAACGTATGTTGGACGCAGTAATTGAATTCTTACCGTCGCCTACAGAAGTTAAAGCGATTGAAGGTGTTCTTGACGATAAGGCTGAAACTAAAGCGATTCGTGAAGCATCTGACGAAGCTCCGTTCTCTGCACTTGCGTTCAAAATCATGAACGACAAATTCGTAGGTAACTTAACTTTCGTACGTGTTTACTCTGGTGTTCTTAAACAAGGTGATTCTGTTTATAACCCAGTTAAATCTAAACGTGAACGTATCGGCCGTATCGTGCAAATGCACGCGAACGATCGTCAAGACGTTGAAGAAATTCGTGCGGGTGATATCGCTGCGTGTGTAGGTCTTAAAGACGTAACTACAGGTGATACACTTTGTGATGAGAAAAATGTCATCACACTTGAGCGTATGGAATTCCCAGAGCCAGTAATTGCATTGGCTGTTGAACCAAAAACTAAAGCTGACCAAGAAAAAATGTCAGTTGCTTTAGGTCGCTTGGCGAAAGAAGATCCATCATTCCGCGTTCGTACAGACGAAGAATCTGGTCAAACGATTATTGCTGGTATGGGTGAGCTTCACCTTGACATTATTGTTGACCGTATGAAGCGTGAATTCGGTGTTGAAGCGAACATTGGTAAGCCAATGGTTTCTTACCGTGAAACGATCAAAAAGTCTGTTGAGCAAGAAGGTAAATTCGTACGTCAAACTGGTGGTAAAGGTAAATTCGGTCACGTATACGTACGTTTAGAGCCGATGGATCCTGAATCTGAAAAAGATTACGAATTCGTTGAAGAAGTTGTAGGTGGTGTTGTACCTAAAGAATTCTTCGGTGCGGTTGACAAAGGTATTCAAGAACGTATGAAGAATGGCGTTTTGGCTGGCTACCCAGTAGTTGGCATTAAAGCGACATTGTTTGATGGTTCTTACCATGACGTCGACTCTGACGAATTGTCGTTCAAAATGGCGGGTTCTTATGCCTTCCGTGATGGTTTCATGAAAGCGGATCCTATCCTTCTTGAACCGATCATGAAAGTTGAAGTAGAAACTCCAGAAGACTACATGGGCGATATCATGGGTGACTTAAACCGTCGTCGTGGTATGGTTCAGGGTATGGACGATTTACCTGGTGGTACTAAAGCAATTAAAGCTGAAGTTCCACTTGCTGAGATGTTTGGTTACGCGACTCAAATGCGTTCTATGTCTCAAGGCCGTGCAACATACTCTATGGAATTTGCTAAATATGCTGAAACTCCACGTAACGTGGCTGAAGGCATCATTTCTAAATTCCAGTCTGGCGGTAAAAAAGGTGACGACGAGTAATCTTTCGATTACTATAAGCCCAAACTAATTCATAGTTAAACCCAAGTGCTCATGCAGTGATCCTGCATGAGTAGTTTAAAAAGGAAGATC